>JAAFKA010000051.1 GCA_013299115.1 Cytophagales bacterium | reverse complement strand
CAACTTTGGCAGGAAAAACAGTATCAACCGTGGGCTGGAAAATGGCATTAGGGGCTACTAAAGCAATGGGATTTGATGCAGCAAAGCAACTTGGAAAAATGTATTTGGGAATGCAAAATGGTTTTGATTGGGGTAGCTTACCAACAGCTGCTATTGGTAGTTTAGCAGGAGATGGCTTAGGTTATGCTTTCGGCATAGACAAAATAAATGAAGCCTTAGATGCCAAAAAGTTATCTTGGTTTGAAAAAACATTCGAAAAATCATTTAATGAGGAAGGTTTTATTAAAGGATTTTTGGCACAACCTGCAACAACTCTGTTTGAAGATATTTATGAGGATGGAAAATTGGACAAAGGTTTTACAGATTATTTTGTCGATGCAAGCAAAGCATTTTGGACTGGTGCAGCTAAAGGTCTTGGACAAAGTTTTGTTACAGAAAAGTTAGTTCCTTTGGGAATTAAAGGGCAAGATTTTATTAGAACTAAATTTTATCCTTTTGTTGATAAAAAGACTAACATCTTTTTAGAACAAATTAATAGAAGATTACCCTCTGTTATAAAATCGGAATAAACAATGTTGTTTTAAGCAACCTTTACACAAAATAGTAAGGGTTGCTTTTCCATTTTCTTAAAGCTAACTCCTTATGAAATTTCAATTCTTTTTCTTTTTATTATTTTTGTTTGTTAGGTGCACTGTTGTTGTCAAGCCTCCACAACTGCTTTTAGACACTGCAAAACGGCATAAAAAAGTAGCTATTCTACCAATTCAATACGCTGCAAGTGATTATAAAGACCAAAAAATAACGCAAGACACAACGCTGCAATATGTTCCATTTGGAAAAAAAGCATTTGAGTACTTTTTGGTACAGTACGATTCGCAACTCACAACTTCTTATGTTTGCTTAACAGCAGACAGTTTATTAAAAAATGTTCAAGTAGATGCTTATTTAGTTACTAAAGTGCATATACATAAGCACTTTAATAATCCAGCAACAGAGTTTGTTATTGAAGTAGCAACATCTATTTTATTCAATCGTAGTAGACCTGTTACCAATTATCCTTTCAGTGGTACTATGACTGTAGAATTGTATGACAAACAAAATATTTTATTGCAAAAATACTTTTTTGGCTACAGAGATAATTCTGGTGAGGAAATTATATTTAGAAGTATGGAGCAATTATTTAAGCAACTGCCTTATCAAAAAAGGTTTCATAAGCCTTGAAGTGTAATTTTGTTTAAAATTTTAAAGTTATTGTAAAATGAACGAAAACCTACATAAGTTTCTCTTAGTTTATTTGCTTATTTTTGGTTTGCCTTTTCTCTCAAAAAGTCAAAGCATTAGCTCCGTAAACGGTTTTGTGTATGAAAACGGCAGGCTCAAATCCTTTGGCTTGCCAAACGGACAGGTGGTGAACGTGAAACAGGCAGACAACAGCTACAAACTGGAGTATGAATATCACTACCGAGACCACATAGGCAATTTGCGGTTGGCGTTTAGGGTGAAGGCAAGCAAAAAAGAATATAAATTGACAGGGGAAAGAAATGTATTGCCAAAAGAAACCGAAGATTTTGGGGAAAATGGCACAACAAGTGGAGGTTATACGACATTTACTAGAGCCATTGCACCCCAGCCTGTCCGTACAGGGGAGTTTTCTATTCGGCTTTGGGTTAGCGAAATGATAGATGGGCAGGAGAGTAGAATTTTCAAAAGAATACCCGTAGAGGCAGGCACAAAATTAGAAATGAGCAGCTTTGCTCACTATTTTTCACCTTATGGTAGTAGAATTTCCCAGTCAAGCCCCCTAACCCAAAAAGGGGGAATTGACGCAAGTAAGTCAAAAACTCCCCCTTTGGGGGCGGGGGGGCTTGCCCTTGCGGAGCTGGGGGCTGCGGTTTCTGTTGGCAGTACACAAATAGGCGAACAAAAAAGTCCACAAGTAGAGTTTAATCTGTTTGGCTTGATGCCGTTGGCAAAGCAAGTGGCAAGCAAACTGTTTACAGCCAAACCCAAAGAGCAACCTGTGGAAGAAACAGACTTAGGCTGGTTCAATCCTTTTATGGCGGGTATGAAATTTACCTTCTATGACGAAAACGGCAACCAACAGTACACCGAAACCATAGACATAGGCATGATACGCCCAGAGAGGTGGGGGGAACTTCTCCAAACCTTCACTGCACCCAACAAAGGCAGCATAGAGGTCGAAATCTTTAACTATATGGTAAACAGACCTGTTTACTTCGACGACTGGCACATTACCCTTACCGAAAACCCTAAGCCTGAAATAGTGCAAGAGGTCCACTACGACCCATGGGGTTTGGTGATGCAAGAGGAATCCTTTTTTGCTCCCCCTTCGGGGGCTGGGGGGCTTCTTTTGTTCAATGGCAAAGAGTTGCAGACTTATGCAGATTTGCATTTGTATGATTATCACTGGAGGCAGTATGACCCGCAGCTGGGGCGGTGGCACAGCCCCGACCCCGCAGACCAGTTTCATGGGTTAAGTGGCTATGCCTATTGTGCGAATAATCCTGTGATGCTTACTGACCCTGATGGGAGGATTGTGCCGTTGATTATTTTTGCGGTTGGGGTTGGTATTTCGGCTGCTATGGGTTATCAGGCTGGTTTGGCACAAGGGGCTTCGGGTTGGGGTTTGGTGGGTTATGCGGTGATGGGTGCTGCCATTGGTGCTGCTACGGGTGGTATTGGTTCTGCGGTTGGTGGTGCGGTGGCAACAGGTATAGTGGGCGTGGGTACTTCTACGCTGGGTACTATGATAGCCCACGGGGCAATCAGTGGCTTAGTGGGTGGTGCAGTGAGTGGATTTTTGAGTGGTGGCATGATGGCTGGGCTTGCTGGTGGCGACGTGGGTCAGGGTGCATTGAGTGGTATGCTTTGGGGTGGGGTTATTGGTGGCGGTGGTCGGTATTTGTATAATATGTGGCGTACTGCCAAAGTACCTACAGTAGAGGCACAAAAAATAACTCTTACTGAACTCAAAGGTAAGGAGGCAGGGTTAAATTTACAAGTCAAAAGACCTGAGATTGACATAGTTGTAGAAACGCCTTCGCACCCTGTGGCAAGTGGAGGAAGTGCAGCACCTGCCCCCAACAACTACACTTTTCAACCCAATACGAAGGGTATGAAGTTAGTCCACAATGACGGTATGATAATTACGACCTCATCACCTAATACTTCTGTTGTAGATAGATTTGTTTATACAATTTATGATAGACATGGACAATTGTATAAATTTGGAGTTTCCAAAATGGATAACATCAGACTTGGACAATCACTAACAGAAGCAGGTACAGGTGCTACATTTAAGGCAACTGGACTAATGCCAAAGTACCAAGCCCATATTTTTGAAAAATATTTGCGTACTTTGCACTACAATTCTACAGGGGTGTGGGATTTAGGGCAGGGAATGCAAAAGCCATTTCCTATAAATTTTTACAATGGCAGACCTCTTAAAAAACCATAAACTTATGAAAAACATTGTAGGACATACCACATTTTGGTTCATCGACGGACATGGACAAGTGAACAACTTTATATTCACTTTCAAGCCTTATGCAAATCTATTGAACAGGCTGTTGAGTGAAAAATATAATGGCAAAAAAATAAGGCTTATAAAGTTAAGTTTCGCTACAGAAGAAGTGTATCAACTTTACCCCAAGGCTTTAAAAAATCATACAGACTGGTATAACGGGGTCTTGCTTTACAGTAATTTTTTTGATTTAATAACTTTCTCAGATTTATCTTTTGACGACCAAAAGCAATTTTTGTGGCGACGTGCCTATGAAATTTTACAAGAGGCAGCTATCAAAACCAAAAATCCTGCTTTGGCAGTAGCCAGTGAGTATGCTTATCACAAGGGGTTGGCAATGGGCTTAAACCCTGATTTTAAGTTATTTACAACCGAAGTAGTGCTACATGGCGTAGCACTACAAGCCAGCATACAAATAAGATATGATACACCCAAGATGTACTCTTACTTTATTTTGGAAAAAGAAGGCAACTTAATTTTCGAGCAGTTTGTAGATGACAATAGAGTGGACTTTGAAATATTTTTTGATTTTATCAAAAAAATAGAAGTGCAAGACCATACCATTGTTCTCAAAGGGCAACGTGATATTGAATATTTACCTTTGAAAATTCCGATTAGTGAGGAGATTATCAAACAGTAAATACAAAAGCTATTGGTAATACAATTTTACCAATAGCTTTTTTGTAGTTTATTGCCCATGCTTTTTACTCTTTTCCTTTTTCTCGCAGGAGTTGAATCAGGTCGAGGGGTAAACCTGTCATTTGGCTAATAAATTCGTTAGTAGAGTTTGCTTCAATCATATTCAGAGCAATGCCTATTTTTTCCTCTGCCCTTGCTTTTTCCTCGTTAAATTGCTGAATTTCCTCTGCTGCGTTGCGTTGTTTGTTGGCTGTTACTTCCTCTGGGGTAAGGTTGTCGTACTCTATCAACTCTGATACTTTGCGAATGCCCTGATTGTTGAGGTTTAACTTGGGTGCTGCGGGGTTTTCAATAGACTCTTTTACCAACTGCAACCAATCTCGGTAGAGTTGATTTTTGGTTTTAGCTATGTAAATGTGGTTCAAAAAAATGAGTTGATGCCCAAAAGTGTCTATTTCTACATTATCTTCATTAAATACATTGCTTTTGTTTACCAATACAGGATATTCTATTTTGTCCCCATTTCGTTCTTTAATTTTGTCGTACGGAGAAGTAAAGACCACAATAGTATAAACAACCTTGTCCGTCTTATAGGCTTTGGCAGTCCGTTGCAATTCGGCTATTGCCATGTTGTGGTACAATAAAAACCTATCAAAATTATAGTCGTATTCCACTTTTTGAATCTCAACAATAGTCCGTGCATCTTTGCTTTCAGCGAAGATATCATACTTCATGTCAATATGAGCTATTTTCGGCTTGAACCTTTTTTCGGTTTCCACTTTTACAGGCTCAAAATCAACGCCGAACAAATCTTTTACCAAACATTGTAGCACAAATTTATTGGTAAAAGCCTTTTTAAAAATTACTTCATTGTCTAAATTGCCGAGCATAATCAAGAATAGAAAAGATGTAAGCAAAGATAGGAAAATGTAATTGGAAAACAAACAGGGAATTGTTTTTATAAATTTATAACTCTTGTATATGTACGAAAAAATCAAATTTACCAATCAAACAATTTACCTAAAAGGTGAATTTATATGTTGGGCATCAGGTCTTACACATAATGAGTTTATTATGCGTTATCCTAACTTCAATCAAGATAAAGATAGCACAAGTATTGACTTATTTTTTAGTGATACTTTTTATGTTGAATTGCCATTTTCTATGCCAATAGACAGAATAGAACTGGCTACTCAACAAGAACAAGTGCTATTAGAACAAAAATATGGGAGGTTTAGAATAGCAAAAGAGCAACAACATATTGCTTTTCGTTATGGTGATAAGTTCTCCTATTTTATTGGCTGTGGCAGTCTGCATATCATTAAACATAGTCTGCGACCTTATCAAATTTCATCTAACTTCATTAACAGAATAAGTGTTTGTATGGACAGCTTCCCTGATATTAATGCTACTCAATATGTGGTTTGTCAGGCAAATGTTGTGAATCATCTTCTGTTAGATGAAAATGGTTTAGAATACGCCGATAGTTTAGCTGGGGGTAAACTTTTTCAAATATTTCAAAGTAAAGAGGAGGCTGTAAATTTTTGTAAAAATTCTATAGCCCAATACCCTTTAAGAGAATGTATAATTTTAGATTATAAAAAGAAGAAAGTAGACAGTTTTTGCAACTACAATCCGACTAATAATAATAATCTAAAAAAGAATGCTTTGCACAATAAGTGGTGGAGGTTTTGGGAAAAGTAGAGTTCCAAAGTTGAATCTACGAGAGCAAACCATCTAAATTTTTTTAGGGTGGTTTGCTTTTTTCTTTCTTTTTAAATCACAAATCAAAAAATATCATGAAAAAAATGTTAATAGCAATAGCATTATTATGCTGTTTTATGTTGTCAAGTTGTGCGGTTTTGTATAAATCAACTTACTACGTACCTGATAATTCAACAAATTTTAAATTTGTTGATAATATTAAAAAATATTCACACCCAAGAAACTTTACTTCTATTCATACCCAAATAATAGGAGGAGATAGCATACAAACTTGGGTGGCAATCTCTACTGGTATTACAAGAAACTATAGCAAAGTTTTAAGTTATGGTTTCATTTTACCTATAATTCCTCGCCTGTCTTTTACAAAAAGGCATGAAAAAGAATATTCTCAAACTTTAGTTGTGTCGATACATTGTAAGAATAGCGAAAAAATACTTCCTATTGATGTAAATAATATCGAATTTATACTTAACGGCACAGACCTAATAAAACCGAATGAAATACATTATGGAATTACAGATTGTTATTCTAAAGAATATACATTTGTATTTGATATTGAAAATTACATAGTTCAAAATAAAATAAAAAATATAAATATAAAGACAAAACAAAGTAACTTATTTTGGCTAAATGAAACTACCTTTTTAAGACAAAATAAAATTACTTATTTTGTGGCAGAAAGTCTAAATTAGTTTTGTCCTTTATTTTAAAACTAAGCCAAGCCAAATTTAAAATGAAACATTGCACAATGCACCAAAACGTACATAGATTTCTCTTAGCTTTTTTGCTTAGTTTGCTTTTCTCAACTCCAAAAACTCCGCAAGGGCTTGAAGCCCTTGCGGAGTTGGGGGCTGCGGTTTCTGTTGGCAGTATGCAAATAGGAGAACAAAAAAACCCGCAGGTTCAATTAAATTTGTTAGCTTTGGTGCAGCAAGCAGCAAAGGGTTTGGTAGGACTGGTGCATAAAAAGCCGAAGGTAGCCGAAAAACCACAGCCCGAATGGTTTAACACAGGGGCGGCGGGTATGAAACTGACGTTTTATGACGAAAATGGCGTAGCTTGGTGGCAAGAAACAAAACATGTGGGTCTGGTAAGCCAATTAGCGTGGGGGCAACTACTGCAAGACTACACCGCACCCAACAAAGGTAGTATAGAAGTCGAGATATTTAACTATAATGCCGAACCTGTTTACTTTGACGACTGGCACATTACCCTTACCGAAAACCCTAAGCCTGAGGTAAAAAGCCCCCAACCCCAAAGGGGAGTTGATGAAATAACGTCAAAAACTCCCCCTTCGGGGGCTGGGGGGCTGCCAACGGTGCAGATTTGTTCAATGGCAAAGAATTGCAGACTTATGCAGATTTGCATTTGTATGATTACCACTGGAGGCATGGTTCGGCACCCCGATATGACCCGCAGCTGGGGAGGTGGCACAATATAGACCCCGCAGACCAGTTTCATGGGTTAAGTGGGTATGCGTATTGTGCGAATAATCCTGTGATGCTCACTGACCCTGATGGGAGGATTGTGCCGTTGTTAGGTTTGGTAATTGGGGCTGCGATTGTCTATGGTGTGGGCAATGTGATAGCAAAGGCAAGTGCAGGTGAAATTAACAGCATAGGTGATGGCTTAAAGGCTTTTGCTGTGGGTGCAGTAGTAGGGGCAACCACCGCACTGCTTGCACAAGTGCCTATTATTGGTGCAATTATCTCGGTTTCGCAAGCCCTCAAAGCTGTTTCATTTACTGCCAATGCTGCTGTTGGACTTGGTAGAGGGATTGTGGAGGGGAACTGGCAGCCTTTGGGTAATACTTTTCGTATCCATTTTGGGGATTATTACACCGATGGCAACTTAGATTTTCATGAGGAGGTCTGGATGGGTATTTCCCGACACACGTGGGAAGCCCCACAAAATGCTATTGGTTACACCTACTCGCAATTTAACAATGGGTTTGGCAATAAAAACGTACACTTGATTGCAGGCGCAACTGTGGTAAATCATGATGACACTACTTTGGGTGGTTGGGGTGTAACGATTGGCAATTATATCAACGGGCGAAATGTACGACCTTTTGACCCAGCAACAGGAAACCTAAACCAACTTTTTATGCACGAATATGGGCATACGATACAAGGCAGCAGGTTTGGATTG
This sequence comes from Cytophagales bacterium, assembly GCA_013299115.1. GTDB lineage: Bacteria > Bacteroidota > Bacteroidia > Cytophagales > Thermoflexibacteraceae > JAAFKA01. Next base: position 14,812 of record JAAFKA010000051.1, on the reverse strand, counting down.
TTTTATTTGCCTGTGGTGGGTTTGCAAAGTATTATTAGTGCCGCCAATGCTACGCCTATCAATGTATTCAATCCTTATCTTGGAAGAAATGAGGATTATAACACACATGAAATTAAATGGTATGAAAGACAAGCCTCAATGTTTGGCAGACAGTACTTTTCAAAATACTATGGTGGTAGGGGTGTTTGGAATGAAAGGCTAATTCCTTCGTGGGTAGATTAATTTATTCACATTAACTCTAACATCTAAAAAACATGAAAAAAATAATCATTTTATTACTTACTTGCCTCCTATTAGGAAGTCAATGTATTGACAATACAAGTAAACTCATTTTACGTGTGAATAATAGGAGTAACCATAAAATTATGGTTGGTCAGAGCTATATTCGTGAGAAACCCGATACCTTAATTGGTGCTAAAAATAGAGATATTCTTCTATCTGAAATCAAACCACAACAAGAAGGTTGGATATGGATGAAGTTCTCTAATTGGGAAGATATTTTTGCTAGTAAAGACACCATTCGTATTTTTGTCTTTCACGCTGACACAGTGGATAAATATCCTTGGGAAGTTATTCGCAAGGAGTATAAAATCTTGAAACGGTATGATTTGACAAGGAAAGATATACCAATATTGAAACAGAATGGTAATATTTTGGTGTATCCTTAAAAGATAAATGGTATGAAAGACAAGCCTCAATGTTTGGAAGAAGGTACTTTGCAAGATACTATGGTTCAGGCTGGAATGAAAGAAGAAACCCTTCTTGGATAGACTAATAAATAGCTACCAACTTTTTTACAGAAGTTGGTAGCTATTCTTATTTAACATTTTTAATTTCATAAAACAATGAAGAAAAAACTTAATTTATTTTTATTGCCTTTAGTGTTTTTATTGATTGCAGTAGATTGCAGGGAGCATTATACTTACCTAAATATTGCGAATAAAACATCTAATAAGCTTTACGTGTATTGTGATGCTACATCACCACAAGTAAAAGACACTATAATAGTAAAAACAACAAACCATAGAGGTATTTTAGAAGAAGTAAGAGCTAAAGGGGAATATAAAATTTATATTTTCCCCGATTCTTGGGAATCTGCATTTCAATTAAAAGACACCATTCGTATTTTCGTTTTTCATGCCGATACAGTGGATAAATACCCTTGGGAGGTCATTCGCAAGGAGTATAAAATCTTGAAACGGTATGATTTGACAAAGAAAGATGTTGATATTATCAAGCAAAATGGTAATACTTTGGTGTATCCTTAAAATTGTTATTTTTTGAGATACACATACACACAAAAATATTACTTTGGTGTATTCTTGTAGTTATTTTGGGCGAAGTTGGGGGCTTTGCTTTCTATTGGCAGCACCCAAATAGGCGAGCAGAAAGCCCCGCAGGTGCAGGCAAATGTGTTGGCAGCAGTGCCGTTGCTGAAAAGGCTGTTTGGTGGCAGGCAGGGCAACAAAGGTGCAGCCACCAAACCCACCGAGCCAACGCCACAACCTGAATGGTTTAATGCTATGGCGGCGGGCATGAAGTTTACAATCTATGACGAGAATGGAACTGCCCAATACAGCCAAACGGTGGACGTAGGCACTGTACCGCCAGAGAATTGGGGAAAACTGATGCAGACTTATACAGCCCCGATGAGTGGCTTATTGGAGGTCGAAATCTTTAACTATAACATAAACTTCCCTGTTTATTTCGACGACTGGCACATTACCCTCACCGAAAACCCTAAGCCTGAGGTAAAAAGCCCCCAACCCCAAAGGGGAGTTGATGAAATAACGTCAAAAACTCCCCCTTCGGGGGCTGGGGGGCTGTCGGATGGGCTTCTTTTGTTCAATGGCAAAGAATTGCAGACCTATGCAGACCTGCATTTGTATGATTACCACTGGAGGCACTGGGACGCCAGCCGATATGACCCGCAGCTGGGGAGGTGGCACAGCCCCGACCCCGCAGACCAGTTTCATGGGCTTTCAGGTTATGCTTATTGTGCGAATAATCCTGTGATGCTGACGGACCCTGATGGGAGGATAATACCATTTGTGGTAGGTGCAATTATAGTAGGTGCTTTGGCGGGTGGCACAGCCAATGTGATAAACAACTGGGACAATATACAAAAGAATGGTTTTTGGACAGGGGTAGGTTATTTTGCGGTGGGGGCAGCAGCAGGTGCAGCAGGCACTGCCATAGGAATAGCCACCGCAGGTGCAGGGACAGGCATAGGTTTTGCTCTGGCTGCGAGTATAGGGGCTACGACTACGGGCGTAGTTTCGGCTGGCGTAATTGGTGGGGTGCTAAACTATGGCTTTGATGTGGCTACTTTTGGGGCTCACAATGTAGATGGCTGGCAGTCGTTTTTCAGAGGGGCTACCGCAGGTATGACAGGGGCTACGGCAGGTATGGGTTTCTTTAAAGGAGGATTTAAGGGTATGGTAGATGCTTTTTTTGGAAAAGAGGACAGCTATAAAAATTATACGCCTGATTCTTGGGCTGCAAAAAATCTCGATACTCCGCTTGGTAATGCTGTGAAAGATGGTATTTTGTCGATAGCAGAGGCAAGAGCAAGCGGAGATTACAAGCCTGATAAATGGTTTGAAACTATGATAACAGGCTTTGGTACTTCGTTGATAAGTGGCTTTTACGAAGAGGTATATAAAAGTAGTTTCCCAAAAAGAGTTAAAGCCGACCTCTTAAATCCAATGCAAAAATTTACAATAGATTATTTCAGTGCTTATACTGCCCAAGTTGTATTTGAGCAAAATTTCAATATTTTATCACCTGCACAAGGCGTAATTACAGATTATTTCCTCTCTGATGGACTTTTCCAATATGTGGGCTGGTCGCAAAATTCATCTTTTTATACTCGTAAACAACCTTCTTTGTTTGGTGGTAAAAGATAATCGCATAAAAATAAGGTAAGTGGTTAAAAACCACTTGCCTTTATAACCTTAAATCCATGTCAATAATAAAAATACTTTGCTTTGTGTTGCTTGTCTGTAATGCTTGTAAGCCTTACTATACACCAATTTTTATAAACAAACACAATAAAATACAATCTAATAGTTTTTTGCTACTGACCCCAAACATTTACATTCGCAATGTATGGTTTGATTCTCCATATAAAACAGGACAAGACACGCTAAGAGCCATAAGTTTACGCAAGACTTTTAACGAAGGTTTTGCAAAACTTTCCAAAAGAAAGATAGAATGGGAGGAGTATGATAACCAAAACCAATATTTTCAAAATGAATTGCATTGGTTTATGCAAAATGCAGCCACCAAAGTATTAGATACTAATTATTTGCATAAGAAAAAATTTGATGTTTCGCACCTCCGCAAACCAACAATTCTTTTGCAATTAACACACCTGAATTATACATATAGAGGAAATATTTATTCCAAAGATTTTACTCTATATATTCAAGTCTTAGTATTAAATGAGCAAAATCATATTGTTTTTTACAATATAAATTGGGTAGAAACCTCAGGCTATGATAATCTTGATATCACCTTACCTAATCAACTAAGTTTGGTTTTGCAACCTTTTTTTGATAATTTAGAGAAAATAAAGAAGGAGAAATGATGAATAGAAAGGTTTTTGTGCAACTATGGACAGCCAAAAATTTGGATAATCCTTTTGGCAATGCTTTGAAAGATGCTGTGCTATCCATAGCAGAGGCAAGGGGAAGTGGAGATTATGACCCTAATAAATGGGCAGAAACCATGTTCACTGGTTTTGCCACTTCTTTTATGGGAAGTGTGCTGGAAGAGGGATATATGGACTTGGCTAAGAAAGGTGATGAGGTATTGAACCCTGCTGAAAAATTAGCACTTTCTTTTACCAATACTTACCTCTTTAATGGTACAGTGGGTAATAACTGGGATTTGCCCTCTACTGTCAAAGACGTTACTTATGGCTATTTTATAGACCATAATTTCCTTTACTCAAGTTATTCACGTCAAAAATCTTTTTTCCAAAAAAATAAATAAAACTAAAACAAGCAGTAGCTATTTTATTTCGATAGCTACTGCTTTTCTAATTTATGAAAGCATCTCATTTCTTAGTCATTTTGCTTGCAATAGATTGTTTTTCTTGTGCACACCACGGTTTTAATAAGAGAACTAAATTATATATTAGTAAAAATATAGCTTTATCCAAAGCTACTAACTATTTACTGTTTACACCTATTATAGATATGCGTACTTGTGCTATGGAAGGAAATAATGTACCACGTGAGGACACCACTCGTGCTATTAGTCTGCGAAAAAAACTGATGGAAACCTTGCCTGTGGTTTTTGCCAAACAAAGTATTGGCTTAACCAACTATTTTAATCAAAATATACATTTCCGAAATGAATTGGAAGGGTTTATGCAAAAAGCAATGCAGAAAAAATTGGATACTGTTTATTTACAAAAAAAAGAATTCCCTAATTTGTATTTGAAACAAAATACCATATTATTTTACCTTACTCACGTATATTGTTGGCAACAAAGAGTAGGACAAGCATATAATTTATATTTGCAGTGTTTGTTGATTGACAGTAATAATAGGATTATATATTACAATTACAATAGACTACGTCATACAGGCGGAGATGGGTTAAATGCAGAGTTGCCTCAGCAGTTAGATTTGTTGCTAAAACCTCTTTTTGAGGAGTTGAGCAAGCAAAATAAAAGTGGTTTCCAAAAAAATAAATAAACAATTCACTTTAAATATTACATTTTAAAATTTATGAAAAACTTAGTTTTTTCTTGTGCTTTGTGGCTGTGTGCTACATTCGTTTACGCCCAAAATGCCGATAGTTTGGTGTTTTCCAAAGGCAATGTTGTGCGGGCAAATCAAATTTTGTCTAAAAAAGAGGCTTTTGAGGTGCTTGGTTCTAATCCTTTGTCGGCAAAAGAATTGGAAAAAGCCAAAAACAACAACATCGGCAGTTCTGTTTTGGGTGGCATTGGTGGTTTTGGTTTGGGCTACGGTTTGGTAGATATTTTGTTCAAAAGAGAACAAGGTTATTACATTGCAGGTGGTGGTTTGGCTTTTGCCTTGTTGGGCATTCCTTTTTCGGTAGCAGCCAACAAAAGATATAAAAATTCGGTAGAGTTATACAACAAAGGCTTAAAACCAAATTCGTCTTATTTGAAACCTGTTTTGTTGCCCAGTAGCAATGGGATAGGCTTGTGTTTGAAGTTTTAATTGCTAAAAATTTACTACATTGCACCTAAACTTACTTGCTTATTTTGGGTTTGAGTTTGCTACTTCCAAAAACTCCGCAAGGGAAACTAACAGCCCTTGCAGAGTTGGGGGCTGCGGTTTCTGTTGGCAGCACCCAAATAGGCGAGCAGAAAGCCCCGCAGGTGCAGGCAAATGTGCTGGCAGCAGTGCCGTTGCTAAAAAGGCTGTTTGGTGGCAAGCAAGGCAACAAAGGTGCAGGAGCAGCCACCAAACCAACCGAGCCAACGCCACAACCCGAATGGTTTAATGCTATGGCGGCGGGTATGAAGTTTACAATCTATGACGAAAATGGAACTGCCCAATACAGCCAAACGATAGACATAGGCACTGTGCCGCCAGAGGAATGGGGAAAACTGATGCAGACTTTCACCGCACATATAAGTGGAGTATTGGAGGTAGAAATCTTTAATGACAACATTGGCTACCCTGTCTTTTTTGACGACTGGCACATTACCCTCACCGAAAACCCTAAGCCTGAGGTAAAAAGCCCCCAACCCCAAAGGGGAGTTGATGCAATAACGTCAAAAACTCCCCCTTCGGGGGCTGGGGGGCTGTCGGATGGTCTTTTCCTTTTCAACGGCAAAGAATTGCAGACCTATGCAGATTTGCATTTGTATGATTATCACTGGAGGCACTGGGACGCCAGCCGATATGACCCGCAGCTGGGGAGGTGGCACAGCCCCGACCCCGCAGACCAGTTTCATGGGCTAAGTGGTTATGCTTATTGTGCCAATAATCCTGTGATGCTTACTGACCCTGATGGGAGAGTGGTGTGGTTTGTGCCAATTTTAATTGGTATGGCTATCGGTGGCATAATGAATACAGTTGCAAATTCAGGAAATATAGGCTCTGTTTGGGATGCTTTTAAATATTTTGGTGTTGGTGCTGCTGCTGGTGGAGTTTCGGCTATACCTGGTGTTGGTACTTTGGGTGGATTAGGTTTAGCTGCTCTTGGAGGTTCTATCAATGCAGGAGGCAATGCTTGGATACAGGGAACAGATATTGGAAGAGCTATGGGACAGGGTGCAATATCTGGTTTTGCTGGTGGTGTTTTTTCAAGTATTGGTAGCAATATTGGTGGTACTTTAATCAATGGAATAGCTGTAAAATCTCCATTACTCAACGGACTTATTAAAGGTACTGTACTTGGTGGAATGGGAGGAGGTTTTGCAGGTGCTGGTTTGGCTGCTATGGATGGAGGAGACATAGGTGCTGGTTTTTTAAGTGGATTAGCTACAGGTGCTGTGGCTGGTGCTGCCTCTGGTTCTGCCCATGCTTTTGCCAACGCATACGATAAAGGAATTAATCCTTTTACTGGCAAATCTCGTTTTCCAATGATTACAGACCATGGGACTTATATTAGTGCCAAGATAAGAGAAAATGGCGAAGACTTTGAGTTTAAAGCCTTTAAAAATATTTTTGAAGACGGCAAAACTTTGACCCTTGACGATGCTTATTTGAGTTCTGTAAAAGGTGGTATAAAAGATGGTTTATCTTTTCAAAATTTACTTGGCAAAAGCTCGATAAGGAGTCATATGAAAACATTGGGTGAATGGGGTGCTTCACAAGGATTTAAAGAAGTAAATTTACGGTTTATGAGGGTAAGACCTCCTGGTTCGCCACTTCCTGATTCTTATCAGCCAAGAAATTTAAGAATTTATCACAAAAAAATGTAATTGATAACTTAGTTTATCTAAAAAGTTAGGTAGAATTTGTAATTTTTTTACAAATTCTACTTTTTCACTTAAACAAAACACTCATGTATAACGAGCAAAAAGAACTCTATCTGTATATTACAGCTTATTACCCTGATTTATTGACTTCTGAAGAAAGGGCAACTCATGGTTTTCATACTTATTCTCAGGCAGATAATTATCTGACCAGAATAGCCATTGAACAAATCTTAGCTAAGGTTGATAAGGCTGTGATAGAGAGAAATCTATCCGAAGGAATAGACAAATTTGAACAAAAAATTTTGTCAAAATTAAGTGATAAACTTAAGCACCTTTTTATTAACCGATGTCCTCAATGTGGTAAAATAGCAAGGACTAATAAGGCAAAGCAATGTAAATTTTGTGGTAATGATTGGCATTGATTTTTATTGTACTAAAAAAAATGCACCAACACGTACATAGATTTCTCTTAGCTTTTTTGCTATTAGTTAGCAGCTTCGAGCCTGTTTATTTCGATGACTGGCACATTACTCTCACCGAAAACCCTAAGTCTGAGATAGTGCAAGAAGTGCATTACGACCCTTGGGGTTTGGTGATGCAAGACGAGTCTTATTTTGCTCCCCCTTCGGGCAGGGTCGATTGTTTCTCTTTTTACGTAAATAATTTCATCAATTCGTCAATTTTATTTGATATTTTAGCAAAAGTACCTGCATTGGTTTTCCAACCTTCCAAAGACAAAATCAGGTCAATCGTTTTTTTTTGTATGCAACGCATCGACGGTAATCATTTTATCAACAACACCCAGTTTTTCTAACAAACCTCGCAAACTTTCTGTTTCTCCAGATTTCCCATTTTCATAACTTGCCATGCTATACACCAGCCCACTTTTATGTCCAAAAGAACCGACCACAGAAACAAAGTTTTGTAAATTCGTGTTGCCTCCCGCCACCGTTGCCTTCACAGCCTTGTCATCAAGGGCTATACATTCATCAAAAATACTTATAGGAGCTGTTTGGGCTACATTTTCCTTTGATTTCTCTTCTCTCGACTCGACCCAAGCAATAAAATGCTCGACCAACGATTGCGTGTCTATGGTTTCAAAAAAACTACGAAAAGTATTAAATTTCGGTACACCATGCTTTAAATTTAATACCTTCGTCAGTTTGGGGGCAAGGGGGCTTTTACTTCTCCACACTCACCACCACCCTATACTCATCAATTTCCAATTCCTGCCCATTAGCTACCGTTGATAAAACATCAAAAGTAGTAGCCTGAACTTCAACTGCAATATAATCTTTGAAGTTTGCAACAGCTTGGTTTACAATATCTTGTGCTGAATGTGCTACCGAGATTTTGATTTTATCTTGTACCTCCAAATTCATATCCTTGCGAATATTCTGAATACGGTTAACCAAATCCCTTGCAATGCCCTCTTGACGCAATTCGTCTGTTAGCGTAATGTCGAGGGCTACGGTGAGGTTGCCCTGTTTGGCAGTGAGCCAACCCGCCACGTCTTCCGAACTGATTTCTACGTCTTCCAAAGTCAAAATGTAAGACTTTCCGTTTGCAGTAGCCGAAATTTTGCCATTTTTCTCTATTTCCGCAATCTCCGCCTTGCCAAAAGCCTGAATAGCTGCCGAAATATGCTTCATGTCGGCTTTGTATTTGATACCCAACTCTTTGAAATTTGGCTTGATTTTCTTTACCAAAATTCCTGCATCATCACCAATGTATTCTATGGTTTTTACATTTATTTCGCTGGTTATCAGGTCTTTAACAGCCTCTATTTGCGTTTTAACTTTGTCGTCAAGCACAGGAATTAAGATTTTTTGCAAAGGCTGACGAACTTTGATAGACGACTTCTTACGCAACGAGTGTACCAACGAGCAGACGTTTTGTGCCAATTCCATAGACAATTCCAAATCTTTGTCTATCAGGTTCTGGTTGGCTTCGGTAAACAACGTAAGGTGAACCGAATGGTGTTGCAGGGGCGTATTGTCTTTGATTGCCTTTTGCCTAATGCCATCAGTCATATTTTTATACAAAGTTTCGGCAAAGAAAGGGGAAACAGGCGACATCAGTTGTGCCGTTACCAACAAACATTCGTGCAGGGTTTGGTAAGCAGCCAATTTGTCTGTTGTCATTTCGCCCATCCAAAATCTCTTGCGAGAAAGCCGCACATACCAATTAGACAAGTGGTCGCCAACAAAATCATTGATTGCCCGAACAGCTTTTGTAACGTCAAAATCTGCATAGGCTTTATCAACGGTGAGTATCAGGTTTTGCAAAACCGAAATAATCCACCTATCCAAAGGCTGCCTTTTTTCATAAGGCAACACATTTTGTTCGTCTATTTCGTAATTGTCCAAATTGGCATACATCGCAAAAAACGAATAGGTATTTTGCAAAGTACCAAAAAAACCACGCTGCATAGTTTCTAAATCCTCCAAACTGAACTTCAAATTTTCCCAAGGATTGGAGTTGCCCACCAAATACCACCGCACCGCATCTGCCCCATATTTGTCTATGGTTTCAAACGGATTGACTACATTGCCCTTAGATTTTGACATTTTATTGCCATTTTTGTCCAGCACCAAACCCGTAGAGACCACGTTTTTGAAAGCCACACTATCAAACAACAGTGTAGCAATGGCGTGCAGCGTAAAAAACCAACCTCTGGTCTGGTCAACTCCTTCGGAAATGAAATCGGCGGGGTAGTTTGCCTTAAAAACCTCCTCATTTTTCAAAGGATAACCCCACTGGGCATAAGGCATTGCCCCACTATCAAACCACACATCTATCAAATCCGTTTCTCGTTTCAAAATTTGCATACCTTCGCCTATCAACACAATTTCGTCTGCAAAAGGGCGGTGCAAATCCAATTTTTCTTTAAAATCTGGCACTTTGGCTGCTATTTCTTGCAAAGAAATCCAAAGACCAGAAGAAGATTGTGGGTACAATTTCACACTTTCCAAGTCTTTAAGACTTGGAAAGTTTTTATCATTAAAACTTGGAAAGTATTGATTTACCAAATCTTTATGCAACCACCCTTTTTCTATCAACTCCTCCACCGAACCAATGCACACCTCTTGGCTTGCCTCTTTGTTTCGCCAAATAGGAAGTGGCACACCCCAATATCTCGACCTCGACAAGTTCCAATCTACCAAATTTTCCAGCCAGTTGCCAAACCTGCCCGACCCTGTGGCTTCGGGTTTCCAGTTGATAGTTTTGTTTAGCTCCACCATTCTGTTTTTCATGGCAGTAGTCCGCACAAACCAACTATCCAACGGATAATACAAAATAGGTTTGTCTGTTCGCCAGCAATGCGGATAGCTGTGTTCATATTTTTCCACCTTAAAAGCCTTGTTGCTTTCTTTCAAATAAATAGCAATCAAGACATCGGCAGATTTAAAATCTTTGGCAGTCCGCACCTCGTCGGCTTCATATTCCTCCTTCACAAATTTATTTGCCAAATCCAAGCTAATTTGCTCATTGGCAGCACATTGGGCTACAAATTTTCCTTGTCTGTTTACCAACGGCACTTCTTTTTTCTGTTCGTCAAGCACCAACATAGCAGGCACACCCGCAGCTTTTGCAGCCCGAAAGTCGTCTGCACCAAACGTAGGGGCAATGTGGACAATGCCTGTGCCGTCTTCTGTGGTAACAAAATCACCCGCAATGACCTGAAAAGCCTTGTCTGCATCTGTCAAAGGCTGCGTGTATGGCATCAGTTGCTCGTAAGCAATGCCCACCAAATCTTTGCCCAAACACTCACTTTCTATGACATAAGGAGTTTTTTTATTGTCCCTGCCCTCCTCAAATTCATTGCGGTTTACATACTTGTCGCCCAACACCTTGCCCAACAAAGCCTTAGCAAAAATGACTGTAATAGGCTGATTGGTATATTGGTTGTGGGTTTTGATTTTGATGTACTCAATGTTTGCCCCCACTGCCAAAGCCGAATTGGAGGGCAAAGTCCAAGGCGTGGTAGTCCAAGCCAAAAAATATTCGTTTTCTGTGCCTTTCACCCGAAACTGTGCCACAACGGAGGTATCTTTCACGTCTTTGTAGCAACCTGGTAAGTTCAATTCGTGAGAACTCAACCCCGTACCCGCAGCAGGCGAAAAAGGCTGAATGGTGTAGCCCTTATACAACAAATCCTTTTCATACAATTTTTTGAGCAACGCCCAGCAACTTGCAATGTAGTCGTTTTCGTAAGTAATATAAGGGTTGTCCAAATCCACCCAATAGCCCATTTGGGTTGTGATACTGTCCCACTCCGCCTTATATTTCATCACGGTTTCCCTACATTTTTGGTTGTAGTCGGCAATGGAAATGGTCTTGCCAATGTCCTCTTTGGTAATGTTCAGCTCCTTTTCCACCTGCAACTCAATGGGCAGTCCATGCGTATCCCAACCCCCTTTTCGTTTCACTTGGAAACCTTTGAGGGTTTTGTAGCGACAAAAAATGTCCTTAATGGTACGTGCCATCACGTGATGAATGCCCGGTTTTCCGTTGGCAGAGGGAGGTCCCTCAAAGAACACAAAAGATGGTTTTCCTTCTCGGTTGCTTACCGACTGCTCGAAAACCTTATGGTCTTGCCAAAACTGCAAAACCTCTTTGTTGATTTGTGCAAGGCTAAAATTGCCCTGTTTGTATTCTGTATATTTCATATATTGAAAACTGTAGCATAGACTTCAGTCTGTGCTTTTTGTGATTGATTACCAAATTTTTGCACAGACTAAAGTCTATGCTACAATATTACGGACTAAAGTCCGTAGCTACAGAGTATTGCCAAAAAGCAAAGATAGGAAAAGTTTTTTGGAAAAGGAAAAGATTTTTTGGGAAGGAATACCAAAAGTCTTATCTTTGGTAAAAACCAAAACTATGGTAAACATACAACTCCAAGTTAGCGAAGAAGTGATAGGAAAATTTGGAATTTTGGCTATTACTGCAAGATTACAAAAGGAATTAGCATATACTTGATTTCTTTTACCACTATTCAAATTCTTTATTACATCTATGTTCGAAAATTTGACCTATACAAGAAAAACCTTTGTTTGTATATCTTTTTGTCTATTAATGTTTCCAAGTTTTGTACTATTTAGTTTTCACATTTTTACTACTATTGAAGGACCTAATCCTTTTTTAATTGTAACAATAATATTTGGTGGTATTTTATCTATATTTTTAGGATTAGTTATTTATCTATTTGCAGATAATAAATTTGAACGTAAATTGATAATCATTTCATTGTCAATCTTTTACCAATTTTTAATATTACCTGTAATATGGGGTATAGAGCAGTTTAAGTTTAATACATTTATGTCTAATCATCAAATAAAATTAGATTTCATTGCCACTAATATACTTTCAAAAAAGTGGACTTTGGAGGAAGGACAAAATTATACAAAAGAACAAATACAAGTTATCAAACTATACCAATATATAGAAGAAGATAAAATTGTACTCTTTCTTATTCATGGTATGATTGACAATTGTTATGGAATAGGATTTAGTGAAACAGGAAACCCACCTCTTACCAATAGATGTGGTAAGTTAATTTCTTGGAAAAAGATTAGCAAAAATTGGTATATTTGGAAAACGACTTAGAAAAAATCAATGCTTTGTTAGAGCAACAAAACAAGTAATTTTTCGTATAGCTAAAAAACAGGACAAAATTTTATGAAAACCGTAGCTTTTACCCACATTTCAGACCAAGACGTAGCTTTTTTGGTAGCCTTAGCCCAACGGTTAGGTTTGCAAACTGTTACGATTGATACAGAAAACAGTGAGCAGATAGATAATTTGCAATGGGAAAAACTTTTTTCAGACGAAACAAAGCTGCAAAAACTTGACACCTTAGCCGAAAAAGCCCTGCAAGCACACCGAACAGGGAAAACTAAACCTTTGACTTGCTAATGCAATCCTATACAACAGACGAATTTTGGATACTATTTGAAAAATTGCCTTTTCATATCCAAGAATTAGCAAGAGAAAAATATGATTTGTGGAAAGAAAACTCACAACACCCAAGTCTGCAATTCAAAAAAATTCGGGGTAGCATTTATTCTGCACGAGTTACAGATAGTTACAGGGCTGTTGGGATAATAGACGAAGGGGAAATAGTCTGGTTTTTCATTGGTACGCATACGGAATATGATAAATTGCTTAGTCAGTTATGATATTGTCCTAAGCCATTTTGCGTGTCTAATTTTTGCGTCTTCGTGAGTAAATAGCTTATCGGGGTTTTCACTTTCTTCGTAGGCTTCCAGCACTTGTTCTTGTTGAAAAACCGACAAAGTTTGCCAAAGTTGCCCCTCCTCGCCTTTGCTAAACCAAAGCAAGGCATTGTAAAATTGCTGCAATACCAATTCGTCATCTATTGCAAACAGCAACTGTTGAATATTATTGCGTACCAAGTTTAAATCCGTTGTCATTAGCTTTTTCGTTTACACAAAGATAGGAAAAGTTTTTTGGAAAAGGAAAAGATTTTTTGGGAAGGAATAAGAAAAGTCTTATCTTTGGTAAAAACCAAAACTATGGTAAACATACAACTCCAAGTTAGCGAAGAAGTGATAGGAAAATTTGGAATTTTGGCTATTACTGCAAGATTACAAAAGGAATTAGAAACCGAAAGAATGAAAATTTTGGCTGATGAAATCCAAAAAGAAATTCTTGAAGTTGGTTTAGACGTGGATTTGTTGGCAAAACAAGCCCGACAACTGGCGTGGAATGAATATAAGGCGAAATATTTAACAGCTATTTCGTTATGAAAGAGTACATCACTGATGCCAATGTAGTTTTTAGTTGCTTGATAAGTGGCAGAGAAAATTACCAAAAATTATTTTGTGAATATCGGTTTTATTTACCTGATTTTGCCCTTCACGAAATTCAATATTATCAAGAACTTATCCTAAGCAAAACAAAACTTGCACCTGAAAAATTAAAAGAATATACATTAATGTTATTCAACAACATTACTGTTGTGCCTAATTTCTTGATTTCTACACAAAGCTATTTACAGGCTTTTCAACTTTGTAAAGACATAGACGAAAATGATGTAGCTTATTTGGCTCTTTCTCTTGAATTTGATATGACTTTGCTCACGAAAGACGAGGTTTTAGCAAAAGGCTTGCGTGAAAAAGGTTATACCAAAATAATTACAATGAAAGAGTTTTTTGAGGAAATATAACCCCAAAAAGTAATCTATTGAAGCTAACAAAAGTTTTTTGGAAAAGGAAAAAATATAAAAAGAGGTTTGTAAATCCAATGAAAATGATTAACTTTGCATAGCAAGTATGAAAGCGGAGCAAGCCGTTGAGTTGGAGGTTTGTAAAAACATCAGAACGTCATACCCCTGCAAAAGACCTTTTGAGAAGTCAAAAGGTCTTTATTTTGTGTAATCTTAACGATAGTAGCACAAGGTTTTTCTTTTTTCCTATCCTTATTTTTATTATAAATTAGCACCACTAATATTCCACTCCATTGATTGTTATTTTAGTGTTACTTGCAAGACGTTTATCTCTCTTAAACTCCTCATATCCATTTTCTCCTAAGAATGACCATCGGAAACCAGGTATAGAAGTACAAACAATATGAAAATCAGTGTTATTTAAATTTACATGGGCTTCCCAATTAGTTTGTCTTAATTGCTCAACTTCTTCTTGTGTGTATTTATCCTTTTTGGGAATATCATTTCTCTCAAAATCCAACTCATATTTTCTAGTGTTACATCTCATAAATAACCGTTTACTTTATACCTTGCAAGGCTTTCCCCCATATGTCCATTTAAAAGGCTTTGCCATAGTTTGATTGAAGTAGTCAATAAATTTGTTTAGCTTTTCTTTGAGGTCTTCTTTGGAGCTAAAATGTCCTCTTTTGATTAGTTTTTTG
>JAAFKA010000050.1 GCA_013299115.1 Cytophagales bacterium | reverse complement strand
TATTCTGTTGAAAATATTGCAGAAATTCAGAGAAAACTCAATAATAGACCAAGAAAAACATTAGAATTTGACAGTCCAATACAAAATTTAACCAAAAATAAAATTGCATTTCAAAGTTGAATCTGCGTTTTAAAAAACTTACTGCACATATCATATTATGGTAAACTTCAATATTAGGGCTTAAATTTTCTTTTTGTGCTTGTTTATACCATTGTAAAGCTGTTTCATAAGTAGGACATTTAGCTATTAAATTGTTATAAATTTGTATAACTGGTGTTAAGTTTTCCTTTATTATTTTTTCATGCCATTTTAAGGCAATCTGATAATTGGTACTTTTATAAATTAGATTGTTGTAAGTATTAATACTTGGTGTTAAATTTTCTTTTTGTATGTGTTCATACCATTGCAGAGCTATTTGATAATTAGGGCTTTTGCTAATTAAGTTAGAAAGACAGTCTATATCTGCTTGAACTCCCAAGATAGTTAAGGCTTTATAAAATTGTAATGCAACTTCATAGGTTGGCGATAAACCAATAAAAAAACTCATTACATCTGCATTGACACTTTCGTTTTCTAACTCTTTAAGTTCTGCTAAATTTTCATTTTTAAAGTCTTCGTTATTTTTTTTCTCTATAAAAATCAAATCTGTTGCCATTACATATTTGCGAAATACCAATAAAGACAAAATAGCTTCTACATTTACTTTTTTTTGTGCTTTTTCATTTTCGCCTGCTTTTTGTGCTTTTTCTACCAAAAATGTTACTAATTCCTCATCTTTGGCACAATTTACTGTAGCTCGTGCAGCCACTAATAAATTATAGTTGCTAATTTCTACAATAAAATCTTTGCGTTTTTTGCCTTCCAATAGCTGTGCATAGCCACTTATTATGTTGTGTTTTTTGGTGTCCTTTATTTGTTCAGCAAGGTTTTTCATTGTGTTTTTTTGGTTTTGTTATTTTTTGTTTTGCCATTCTGAGCGTAGCATCTGGAATATTATTTTTGTCATTCTGAACATAGCGAAGAATCTGATGTTATTATTTATTTTTGTCATTCTGAGCAATTTTGTCATTCTGAGCGTAGCGAAGTATCTGATGTTACCCACGTCAAAATCAGATACTTCGCTACGCTCAGTATGACAAAAAACAGTATGACAATGTTCAGATTCTTCGCTATGCTCAGTATGACAAAAAATCTCAATATGACAAAAAATTGCTTAATGTGATAAAATACAATATTTTACTCCCCATTATTAATAAAATCATGTAATGTACAAAAATATTCTTGGTAACGACTATGGAAAAAACGATATTTTCCTTCTGTTTCCTCCAAAATATTAAGTTGTGTAATAATTTGTAACATATCAATTAAATCTACCTGAAAACCATATTCTTTCATACAAGTTTTGAAATAATTTAGAGCAGCATTTTCTGTGAAAATAGGGTTTCCTTCGCCATATTCTATAAAAATATTGGTTGCCAATTCTGCCAATAACCGACTAATATATTTGCGTTGTTGCTTGCTAAATCTGTCGTCTTTTTTCTCTGTATATTCCCTTTCATAGATAGCCTCGAGATAAGTATCTGTAATTTTCATTGCACTATTTGGCACTTCGCCTCCTCTTTCTATGATTTCTATGAGCCTCGAAAACATAAAATATTGTCGCAAAGTATCTTTTAGAAATTCATCATTATTCATTGCTTGCTCTATCATTGCTGCAACTGCTGGTTTTCCTTCAGTATTTTTTTGCAAAAATGTTTGCAACTCGTCATCATTCATTTTTTGTAGCACAAAAACAGGAATATCGGCAAAAGGTTGGTCGCTATTTCGAGTAGAAATAATGACAAAAGTTTTGGGATATTCTTTACAAACTTCATCAATTTCTTTCAGTCGTTTTTCTCGCAAATCTTTTGGAATTTCATTCAACGCATCAATAAAAAGGTTGATTTTTCCGTTAGTCAAGGCTTGCAAAATATAATCTTGTGTAATATTTACGTCTTTGGTATCTTTGTAAACTTCCTGCCAAATATGCTGTTTTAAAGTCATATCTTTCTCGGTCAATAAACCTAATTGCAAAAATATAGGTAAATTTTCGGTAGCTGTGCTAAGTTTTATTCCTGCATCTGTATAAGCCAAATACTCTAAAGTTGTACTTTTGCCCATACCTGCATCTGCCCACAAAATCATACGTTTTCCACGAATTTTATTGCCTTTTCGTAATTCTTCTACCGTACCTTGTCGCCTTTCGGGTGCATTGGCAGAAAAATTTACTTTTTCTTTGAGATTACGCACCAATTTAGGGTCTTCTTCAAGGCGGATTTTGACATATTTTTTAAATCGTTGTATAAAATTTCGCTGTACTCTTTGCAAATATTTTGTAAAGTCGGGTTCTGTTTCTTTGTCAAAATAGGCTTGCAACTCTGTTTGATACACTTCTGTTACGTATAGGTAGGCACGCAAACAAGCTTTTATATCTTGTTTGTGAAAATCATCATTATTTATCTCGTGATTAATTCCACCATTGTAAATAATTGTTAATTGTTGAGTAGTAAAATTTGGGTGGCTATACGCATTTCTTAAATCTACCAATAACTTACAAAAGTTAAAAGGATAAGACATTGATGCACAGTTAGGGTTATTTGCATCATCAAAAAAACTAAAAAAACCATTTGGGTAACGTCTATTACTGTCTTTTTTAAATATTTCTTTTAAAGCATCTGAAAGAGCATTGCCTCCATTAAAAGCAGTAATTTGTGCTTTTATAAATATTTCATTGCAATAATGCAAAAAATTGACAGCCAACTTTTGGCGTACATTTCCAAATTCTTTAGCCTTATCCTCTAGAAAATAAGTGTTTAGGGCTTCATTTACACTTTTTATAGAATCGTGATGTTGGTTTCTGCTGATAATTTTGAGAAATAAATCTACGATTTTTTCTTTGTTGGGTGCTAATTTGTTGAGTTCGTCTTTGATGCTATTCATTGTTCCTGTTTTTTCCAAAGTTATAATTATTTCAGTTTTTTTGCAATTTTTGTGTTTACTTTCTATTTTTTTGTCATTCTAAGCTGTATTCTGTCATTCTGAGCATAGCGAAGAATCTGACGTTTTTACGTCAAAACATCAAAGCCAGATACTTCGTTACACTCAGTATGACAATTATATTTTATTTTTGTCATTCTGAACGAAGTTAAGAATCGGACGTTATCATGTCAAAATCAGATACTTCGCTACGCTCAGTATGATAAAAAAACGGAGGCGGAAAAATCATTGCCGAAGGTACGCCCGAAAAGGTGGCGAAGGTGAAAGGAAGTTATACTGCGGAGTTTTTGAGGAGGGAGTTGTAGGGCTATAAACAAGTAAAAATAAGAAAGTCCATTTCTTATTTTTACTTGTTTATTTCATTATTTTTGAACAACTAATTTAGTTACAATGACACCTTTTATTGCAATATCAAATAGAGATGCTTATGCTCCGATTAGAGGCTATTTTTACCAAATAGACTTAACTGTTCGTGCTTGGTTAAATTTAAAATCTAATCAACTTTTGGTATTAGAAAATGGAGAAGATATGGATTATATTACAAAAGGAATAGAAACAGAGGAAGAAGAAAGTCGTATTTTGGAACAAATTAAGCATCTTGAAGATGTCAATATTACTTTGCGTAGAGGTGAATTTATAGAAAGTCTTGTAAATTTTAAAACGCATCAAGATAATAACCCCGATAAAAATATATTCTTACGTTTTACAACCAATACATTCATTGGGAAGGAAATAATTGACAAAGACGAAAAAAAAGGTAGTTATTTAAAAGAAAAAGGTTTAGAAGTTTGGAAACAAATTTATGCTGGTACTTTATCAGAAATAAGTATAGATTTCATAAGTGTTGTTGAAAACATCAGAAAACTATTATTAGACAATGAAACTGCAAAAAAATATAACAATTGGTTTAGTTATATTGAAACTATGTCTATTGAAGACTTTGTAAAAAATGTTATCAAAAAAGTAGAAATAGCTGATGCAACTACAAGTTTTGATAACATAGAAATAGAGTTATTAAACACCATAAAAAAAGTGTTTAGTTACAACAAAGAAGACGCAGAAATTTTTTTACATCAGTTAATAATATATGTTTTCAAAAAACTTTCACAAAAAGATAAAAAACAGCTATGTTCAGAGGATTTAGAGATTTTAAGCAAAAACTATGAAGCAAAAACCTTAGATAAAGATATTAGGCTATCTAATATTTTACGTAGGTACTATGAAAAAATCAACGAAAAGTTAGATAGAATAGATAATAAGTTAGATATCATTAGCAGTAATCAGATTGAAGGATTTAATTCTATGAAGCAAGAATTTGCTACTACGAATAATCTTCTTCAATCTATACAATTTCTAAAATTAGACAAAGAAGATGTTAATAAAAAATTTTCATTACAAATTGATGAAATCAATACATTCATAGAGGATTTTGATTATGAAAAAGGCTTAGAGCATCTTTTGCTTTTAGAAAAATATCACTTTGAAAGCCTTAACTCCAACAATAAGTATCGTATCTTAACTAATATTGGTTTTTGCTATAATCATTTGTATAATGAGCAAGAAGCAGGTAGATATTTTATAAAGGTTTTAGAAAAAGCAGACAATCAAACCTCAAAAGAATTTGGTATGGCTGCCTTGGGTTATGCTTTGTTACTAAAACCTATTGAGGCAAACACTCATATAAATTTGGCAATAGCACAAGATAATCAATGTATATCAGCATATACTGCTATGATTGCAATAGAAGATTTAACAACGCAATTGGAAATATTGGTACAAAAAATACCTACTACTGTACACACAGATATAGGAATATGTCAAGCAATTTCAGTTTTTGCAAGTAAAAAAGGGCATCACAAAGAAGCAAAAAAATGGTTGCGAATAGCCTTAGATAGTTTACCTGATATGAATAGAACTAAAATATCTTTACAAGCAGATTATGCAGTTGCAGGTATGAGGTTGATAATGGAGGAGTGTAATTATGCTCTATTAAGTAATCAATTCTCTACTGATATACTCAAAGAAATTCAAGAATATTATATGATTTTTGATAATGCTTGGCAAACTTTCAGCACCAAGGTTGCTAATAAAGAAACTAATATGTGGCTTTTAAATAGAGGTATTTGTAACAAATATTTAGGCAACATAGAAAATGCTTATCAAGATTTGAAGCAAGTAGCTGAAATAGAAAAAGATGATTTCTTTACGCAAAGACAATATCTTTTCTTAATCTATGAAAGTGGAAAAATAGAAGAAGCCATACAAAAAGCCAAACAATTATATCTTGAAAATCCACAAGAACACGAATTAGTAATCATAGGATGTCAGTTTTATATTGGTAGTTCTATTGCAATATCATCTTACATAGAAGAATGTATTACTGATTTAGAAAAAGCAATCTCACTTAAACCTGAACAAAAACTTTTAGCAAGTTTATATCACTTTCTATCCTTTTTCTTAATGGAAAAAAATGATATAAATTTAATTTTAGATTTGATAGGTAGATTGCAAAAACATTTAACGGATATACTTATTTGTATTGACTTGTTAAAATTATATGCGTTTTTAGAGGACAAAGATAATTATGCTACGTATGTTCCAATTACTTTACAATTACTTAATGAAAAAGTAGAGGTAAGAAATATTATAATGTTATTTGATGATTTACGAGTAAATGGTTATCATAAAGAGGCAATACAAGTTATAGAAAATTGCAATATTTTAAATCAAAATACGGACTTAAATTACCAGTTAGTACAAAGCCATATACTACTCAAAAATTATGATGAAGCTCTATTAATTTGTGAGAGAGTAAGAAACAATTATGGAGTTGATGCAAAAACTTATCTCTACGAAGTAAATATTTATGAAAAAATTGGAGAATTCGATAAAGCCGCATCATTGGCAGAAACTTTCATTCGTAGCCAAATAGATACACCCAAAAAACTACCTATTATAATTCGTTTAGGATACAAATATTTAGTTAAATCAGAAATAGATAAGTTAAATAACTTACTTCCATTACTGGAACAAGAATGGAAAGAAAACTGTAACTTAGAAATGCCTGTCCTGTTTGAATTAGCTTCTATCTATATTTTCATTGGAAACATAGATAAAGGTTTGGAAATAGCTTACACAACTCGTAACTTATATATAACTATAAATAATGCTCATTTTGAATATTGCCTAATATGCAACGAATGTTATAACAAAACACAATTTAATGAAGTATATGCAAAAGCTAATATTGAAAGTATTTACTTTTTAGAGGATAATGATACAAGAGTATTTACTCTTTCCGTTACTCCAAGAGCAGACGAACTTACATACGAAATTCTTTGGGAATGTTTTGAAAAATCTAATTTTGATGTAAATAAACCTCCTTTTTGTAATAGAGTAAGGTATTTAGGATATATCAATAAGCAGAGGTCTGTTTATATAGCCATCAGATTTATAAAACAACTATATCTGAATAAAAACAATCTTCAAATAGCAAATCTTGTGTTAAAAAATTTGCTATACAAAGTAGCAGAGTTGTCAATAAATGAAAGACAAAATTTATATAATTTATTGGTAACAACAATACATAATGAGTTCCGTCTATTTTTTAATGGAGAGCAAGAAGATTTATTAAAAAGAGTTAATTATTTCTTTAACTGATTTTAGCAAACGAAGCAAAATATTGCAAATACTTAATTACTTTTTTGTCTAACAAAAATAATAAACAATGAATATACCTATAAAAATCGTCATTATTGGCAGACAACCCAAAGACTTAGATGTTTTTAAGATTGAATTAGAAGAAATTTATGGGCAGCATAGTGTCATCATTTTTGATAATTCAGCAGACGGTTTGGAATATATTTTTGCTCATATTACACAAAAACAGATTGTGGTTTTAGATTATGATTTATCTCTCAATCATAATAACGAAAAAGAAACAGGCTTAGATGTGTTGAAAAAAATACGTAAAAAAAACGTCTTTGCTGACTGTTATTGTTTGCACTACAAAACCATTAAATGAAATTTCAGAAAGTGATTTAAAAGACTTTATCAACAATCATATTTTTTCTCTATCCGATAAAATGGATAATACCTTAAAAAGAGTGGAAATAGTAACTAAAGCAGTAGCATTTTTGGAAAAACAGATTGATACTATTTTAGAACAGTGGATTTTGAGGCGGACAGAGATGGAAAGAAAAATTCCCTACATCACAACAAAAAGTGGTAAATCTTACTCTCTTAATGACCTGCTTGTTGAAATTCGCAACCAAACCCCAGTAGGTGTGGAGTTGGAAAAAAATATGATAAACCTCACTATTGACCTCTTGACAAGAGATAAAGAAAAACTCAATGATTAAATTTCTAATAGCCTTTGACGAAAAAGATGCAGAAATTGGAGAATACTGCAAATTCTGTAAAGAAGATTTAGTGAGTTATTTACAATAGGCTATCAAGATATTTATCTTATTGATAGTCGTTTGTGCAATATGGCTTACATAGATATAGAACTTTCTAAAATTGGTAGTAATTATTTTTTTGTGGCTTATTCTCACGGAACTCCCAATTCTTTGAGGTGTGGAGGCGAGGCTTATATTCAACTTAACCAGAATACAGAAAAACTAAAAACGTCTTTTTTCTATGCCAATGCTTGTTTAACAGGAAGTAAATTAGGTAAGGAAATAGAGTGTTTGGCTTTTGTTGGTTTTTCGGAAGAAGTTAAATTTTCAAAATTGCATTACGACTTATTCGTAAAATGTGATAATGCAATAATCAAATTGTTTTTTTCGCAAGATATTACTGTTATCGAAGCATACGAGCAGGCTTTACAATATTATAATCAACAAATAGACAAATTAGAGACTTTTAAAGATACATTTACCAAAGGTCTTTTGGTTACTGCGAGAGAAGCATTGGTTTGCTATGGTAAGGATAAACATAGTTTGACAAGGCAGGATTTGATGAGAAAGTAGAGCAAGGCATAGCCTTTTTTGCTGCCCAACCTCGCATGGCTGCCCGAATAAAAGCCTCGTATGACGTGGGGCTGGGCTACACTACGTTGGGGCAACACGCAACGGTGGCGGAAAAATCATAGCCGAAGGTACGCCAGAAAAGGTGGCGAAGGTGAAAGGAAGTTATACGGCGGAGTTTTTGAGGAGGGAGTTGTAGGAAGTATGCTACTTTTTTGCAAAAAGGTAGCATAACTTTTATGTATTTATTGCTTAAACACAATTTTTATATTAACTTCACAAAGTAAAAAACAGCAATAATGAATAGTCAAGATAATGAAAACAAAATTTCCTAAAAAATCAAAAATCATAGAACCTATTTTAAGAAGATTTGAAACCGAACTGCGCAAGTATTACGGCAGCAAGTTGGAGGCTATGATTTTGTTTGGTTCGTATGCAAGAGGTGATTTTCAGCCCGACTCTGATGTGGATTTGTTATTGTTGTTTCCAACCAATATAGCTATCAACAAAGAAACAAAACAAGTGATGGAAATTGCCTACGAATTTATGCTCGCAGACGGTTATTTGTTGATGCCTATTTTGACGACTAATGAATTATTTGCTCAAAAAAATAGCCCTTTGTACCTCAATATAAAAAAAGAAGGCATACAACTATGAAAGAAATTGAAATTTTGGTTGAAAAATCAGATACTTATATGGTATCGGCTGCTGCTTTAATAAATCTCAAAGATTACGAATCGGCTGTTTCAAGGATTTATTATGCTATGTTTTATCTTACGCAAGCCTTACTACTTACAGAAAACGTGCAAGTTTCTACGCATTTGGGCGTAAATAATAAGTTTAGCCTTTTGTTTATCAAGACAGAGATTTTTCCGAAGGAATTTGGAAAATATTTGAGTTATGCAGCACAAAGACGGTCAACGGGAGATTATGAAATTTATAACCGAATAGACCAAGAAACAGCCGAAGATTTGCTAATGACTGCACATATTTTTAATGCAGGATTGAAAGCATATTTGGTAGAAAAAAGATTTTTGAGGTCATAAAATCATAGCCGAAGGTACTCTCGAAAAGGTGGCGAAGGTGAAAGGAAGTTATACGGCGGAGTTTTTGAGGAGGGAGTTGTAGGGGAAAATACAATTTTTTTTTATTGCTAACTACGCAAAGTTACAATTTTTATGTAAATTTGTAATTATTAGAAAAACTATGCTATCATTTCGTTTGTATTATGAGTGTTTGGAGCAAGCACACGACTATATTTTGCCTATGCTTGCCGAATTGCAGTTGCCATACTCGTGGACAATGGTTAGGAGCCCTGACAAAAGAAGTGCTTATTTTAAGAATTTAGAAAAATCTTGTGTGAAAGCAATTTATACAATATGTACGCCTGATATATTGCTCACAGCTATTGAAAACGAAAAAGAATATCCTTTGCTGCAAATAGAATTTACAGAAGCAGTTAGCACAGAAGACCACGAACTGCAACGGACTTACGGGGCAGTGGCTTCACATTTGGCAGGTATGTTTTATGTAAAAGTGGCAGGTGACAAAAAGCCCAAAGCAGATTTTGGAAAAGGAGAATACAATCCCTACAATACGCCAAAGATTTTGATTGACAAACTTGGCTACGAAGGTTTTGTGATTGCAGATTGGAAAACAACACAAAAAGAGAATAATTTACAACGAAATATAGAACTTCCTGCTTGTCCTCCCGAACTTCCTTTATTGAAAACAACGCTGCAAATTGTGGTGAAAAGTTTTGTTGCTGATAGGCAAAATTGGTTTAGATTGGCAGTAGGGCAGTTGAAAAACAATCCACATTTTGTTGAATATATTGTAAAAGTGCAGCAAGCAGACAATTTTGAACAACTGATACAAAGGTGGTTAAAAAGAGATGCAAACCCCGAAGACCGCAACAAACTGCGTTATTTTGTGGAGGATACGTGGATAGGAGCAAAAATAAACCGTTTTGGACACGCCATGGATCCAGATAGAGGAATTTTAATATTTCTTTCTTCGCTGGCTTCCAATGACAAAAAAGTCTTTGGCATCTATGCTTTGTATAGAGAACGAACAATCAGAGTAAAGATAGAAACACTAGAAACACTATGCCAACAATTAAAAGTAGCCTTGTTATTAGATGATTGTATTGCCGAAAATCCTACCAACAGACAAGAAATAGCCTTAAAAACTCTTTTTGCCAATAAGTTAATTGAAGTTGCAGCCCAAGCAAAAGATTTGAAAGACGAAGTAGATATTACTGATTTTTGGCTTGCCCACCAAGCTAAAATAGCCAATGATGTGGTGTTGCAAACACTGGCTTATTTTCTTGATGGTATTTATCTAAATAACAATGGAATAAAAGTAATTTGGGATAAACGAAAACTACTTGGTAATTCTATGCAAGATTTTACTAAACTGTTGGGCAATTTTTATCACTACTCCACCATTACAAAGCCATTTCAATTGCAAAAAATAACGACAGAAGTAAACGAAGACGAAATAACATACGCTATTGTGCATCGGGTGCTAATTACAAATGGATTTAAAATTGTGGCGGTAAGTTATCCTGGTGCGCAGGGCGGCGTGCCTATTTTACCTGAACCAGAGAAGGGAAAATCACAAAAAAGGGACTACATAGATGTTATTTCTATGTTACCTAACAGCCAAAATGATGTATTGCTGAGTGAAAGCAAAGGTATATTTCAAAAAGCTGATGTTGAAAAAGATACTACTAAATTATTAGACTATGCAAATAATCCAATCTATCAAAAAGCCTTAAAAACAACTTTAATAGGTATGGAAGTAATAGACAAGTCTAATGAAATTCATCATATCTTAATTGGTGTTGCTTTTGGCGTTAGTAGTCAAGCTAGTGCCACCACTTGGCAACCTTGTGAAATAGATTTTATTTTTCGTGTTGTGGACAGAGAAAAGTGGGCAATAGGCATTTTTAATCAAACTTTAAGAGATTTAATTCCTGTTATCGAAGGACAAACAAATTTTCCTACTGTTTATCAAATTAGTAAAAGTCCTAAAATAGCTAAAATTAAAACTCCTAAGAAAACTAAAAAAAGCAAATGAATTTAGAAAACATAGAAATAAAGCAGTATGTACTTCCAGAGGAAAGCTATTTTTTATTAAACGAAAGTGAGATAAATTATCTGCCCCAGTCTGAAATAGATGCTGTCAAAGAAAAAAAAGGATTTAATGGTTTAACTCCTACAGAATGGGCATCTCTATCAAAAAATGTTTGGAATGATTTAAGTTCGCCAAGAAATGAATATCAACTTGAACATGGGGCTGTTTTTCCTTTAAAATTAGCCGATAGGTTGATAAAGATGTATTCAAATGAAGGCGATGCTGTTTTTGACCCTTTTGCAGGTATTGGCACAACCTTAGTGGCAGCACAAAATTTGAAAAGGCACGCAATAGGAACAGAATTAAATCCTCGTTTTTATGAAATGGCTGAAAAATGGATTATTGAGAATGGTGGTTTATTTGCAAATAATTTTCATTACAAATTAGTTAATGACGATTGCAGGAATTTACAAAATCACATAAGACCAGAAAAAATACAATTAACTGTAACCTCGCCACCTTATGCTGATTTTATCCAAAAATCTGTAAAAGACAGGGCAACAACACATAAAACATCAATTATTGCAAAAGAAAACAATAGTACAGTAAAACAATATAGTGAAAGTGAAAAAGATTTTGGGAATTTGCCCTATTCTTTGTTTTTGGAACAGATAAAAGAAGTTTTAAAAGCAAATTGGGAAGTTACAAAATTTGGTGGTTATTCTTGTTGGGTTGTGAAAGATTACAGAGATACGAAAAATAAAATTCCTTATGTTCCTTTTCACTCAGATTTGGCAA
This sequence comes from Cytophagales bacterium, assembly GCA_013299115.1. GTDB lineage: Bacteria > Bacteroidota > Bacteroidia > Cytophagales > Thermoflexibacteraceae > JAAFKA01. The sequence continues at coordinate 11,055 of JAAFKA010000050.1, read as the reverse complement.
GAGCTGGCGAAGAAGTAGGCTGGAAATATCACGACTTAATTGTATGGGACCAAACAGGACAAAGAAGGTTAGTATTATTAGGCTATCCTTCTGTGTTTTACACTAATCAAAATTGTTCTTTTATTGTAATTTTTAGAAAAGTAAAATGATTTTAGCAGAAAAAACAAATTTTGATTTTAATGGAGATGATAGAAGTTATTTAACTCATTCTTTGCACCCATACCCCGCAAAATTTCCGCCGCAACTACCTCAAAAATTGCTTACTTTATATGCAAAACAAGGGCAAATAGTTTTAGACCCTTTTTGCGGTTCGGGTACAACTTTAATTGAAGCCAAATTACAAGGCATAAATGCTGTTGGTGTTGATGTAAATGGTTTGGCTTGCTTACTTTCAAAAGTCAAAGCAACAGCTTTTCAAAATATTGATTATCAAGAAGTTATATTTTTTATTGAGAAAATAAAAAATATAATCCTTGATATTGAATTAGGCAATATATTAACAATAAAACCAAAGGAAATAGAAAGTTTAAATCATTGGTTTCAACATAATGTAGCCCAAGAAATTACCACCATTTTAAACGAAATAGATAAATTAGAAAATCAAACTGTCAAAGATTTTTTAAAAATTGTACTTTCGTCTATCATTGTTAGGGTTTCTAACCAAGAAAGTGATACCAGATTTGCAGCCATAGACAAAAAAATAGCAAATAGTTTTACTTTAAACTTGTTTGTAAACAAAACAAAAGAATATTTAACTCGTCTGATGGAGTTTTCAGAAAAAATAACTGCCCGAACCACCACCGAAATATTTAATGCAGATAGTAGAAAATTAGATTTTATTAAGCCGTCAAGCATAGATTTAATTATTACTTCGCCACCTTATGCCAATACGTATGATTATTATTTGTATCATAAATTTAGGAAAAGATGGTTAGATTTAGATGTAAAATTTGCACAATATAATGAAATAGGTTCACGTAGAGAGTTTTCGAGCCTCAAAAAAGCACCTGAAAAATGGAATAAAGATTTAATTCTTTGCTTTTTAGAAATGAATAGGGTTTTAAAACCTAATGGCTTGGCTTTTATTGTGATTGGTGATAGTGTGATTAAAAAAAACTTGATTAAAATAGACGAAGTAATTAGAGGTTTTTCAAAAGAAATTGGTTTTGATATTCTCGACATTGTTTCGTCTGATTTGGCAAAACATTCTCGACTTTTTAATCCCTCTTTTGCTCAAAAAGGTAAGCAAGAACATTTGATTACATTAAAAAAGTATTAACTTTGTAAAAATATAAATACTTAACGAATATGGACACACTAAAACCTGTTTTTCTCCTATCTTGGCTTTCTGCCAATGGCGAAGCCCAACCTGCAGGAGTTTTTGAAAGCATAGAAGCTGCTCAAGAAGCCTTGCAAGTTCGGTTTGCTTTTATCAATGCAAACTTGCCTGTGGAAGATGTGGATTATAAAATTTCGGAGTTTGCTTTTAATGTGATAGATGATTAGTTAAAACGTGCAAAGGCAAAAGATATAACAGAGAAACCTCAGCAATTTCGGTTTAAGGGCAAATCCATTGCCGATATTTTGGATATGACCGTAGAGCAAAGCATAGAGTTTTTTGCTGCCCAACCTCGCATGGCTGCCCGAATAAAAGCCTTGTATGACGTGGGTTTAGGCTATATTACGCTGGGGCAACACGCAACGGAGGCGGAAAAATCATAGCCGAAGGTACGCCAGAAAAGGTGGCAAAGGTCAAGGGAAGTTATACGGCGGAGTTTTTGAGGAGGGAGTTGTAGGAAGTATGCTACTTTTTTGCGAAAAGTAGCATACTTTTTATGTATTTTTGGCTCTTATGCAAGAGGTGATTTTCAGCCCGACTCTGATGTGGATTTGTTATTGTTGTTTCCAACCAATATAGCTATCAACAAAGAAACAAAACAAGTGATGGAAATTGCCTACGAATTTATGCTCGCAGACGATTATTTGTTGATGCCTACTTTGACGACTAATGCTCGCAGACGATTATTTGTTGATGCCTATTTTGACGACTAATGAATTATTTGCTCAAAAAAATAGCCCTTTGTACCTCAATATAAAAAAAGAAGGCATAAGGCTATGAAAGAAATTGAAATTTTGGTTGAAAAATCGGATACTTATATGGTTGTTTGCATTTTTTGGGCTATGTTTTTATGTTGCTATGCGGTAAAAAATGTTTTAAACACATAGCACATAGAAACATGGTTTTTTGTGTAAGTCCTGATATCAAAAAGTTATTGACATAAATTTTGATACAAAAAACCTACTGCTGAGATTAGAAATTTTGGGAATCTCAAAAAAATAGATATTTTGCAAACAAATACGATTCGCCTATGCAAAAACTTACAAAAGGACAAGCACAAGACTTACTCAAAAATAAAATTGTATTTCAAAGTTGAATCTACGAAAACTACTGAAAAATTAACCGCAATGACCTTTACAGACCAGCACCGCGACATACTCCAAACAGTTTGCGATACGCTAATTCCTGCCTTCGAGGTGCAGAGCCACGACCACGAAATAGCTCTGTTTTGGAAACGCAAAGCCTCCGACTTGCCTGTTGCCGAAACCATTTTGTCGGTCATGCAAAGTATGCCTGTGGAGGTGCAGCAAGAGTTTGAGCAAGTCATAGAATTGTTGGATAGTGCGTTGTTTATTGGTTTTACAACAGGCAATTTTCATTCTTTTGTGCATTTAGATAAAGTGCAAAAGGAAAAAGTGTTGCAAAGTTTTGCTAATCATTGGTTGCCTCCTCTCCGCCAAATCTTTGCCGTTTTGAAAAGATTAACGGCTTTTATTTATTACGGCACTTCGTTTGACGACAAAGACAACCCAAATTGGAAAGCAATGGGCTATGAATTGCCCCCAACTTTGCCCATAGTTTCAGCAAACTCAACTTCTTCGCCAACTTCGTCAGTTGCTATGCCTGAAAAAACTATTGAGCCTTTGCAACTTTTCAAAGATACTGTGCTTTCTTGTGATGTACTCATCATAGGTTCGGGTGCAGGTGGCGGCGTGGTGGCGGGCGAATTGGCAGCAGCAGGGCTGGAAGTAATTGTAGCCGAAAAAGGTATTCATTTGCAAGACCACCAATTTAGCAATCGTGAGGCAGAATCCGTAGCAGCTTTGTATGATGCCAAAGGATTATTGGCTACCAAAGACAGCAGCATGACCATTTTTGCGGGCAGCAGTTTGGGCGGCGGCACTACCATTAATTGGACAGGTTCTTTGCAAACTCCCGATTATATTTTGGAAGAGTGGGCAAAGGAAGCAGATTTGCCGTTTTTGCTTACCGAAGACTATAAAAAAGGTTTTGACATTATCAGGCAAGCTACCAACGTCAATACAGCCGAAACCCTACACAACGCCCAAAACCAAGCCCTATGGGACGGGTCAGAAAAATTAGGTCATTTGCTCAAACTCATGCCTCGCAATGTGAAGGGTTGTTTGGCACACAACACGCAAAACTGCGGTTACTGTTCATTGGGTTGCAGACAAGGCTCAAAAATGAGCATGACCAAAACCTACCTCCAACGTGCTTATGAACATGGGGCAAAATTGATAACGCAACTTACGATAGACAAAATTACAATTACACAAGGCAGGGCAACAGGGGCTACGGGTGTGTATGAGGGCGTGGGAGAACCCAAAAAAGTGCAAATTAAAGCCAAAAAAGTGATAGTGGCAGCAGGGGCAATTCACACGCCAGCTTTGTTGCTGCGAAGTGGTTTGCAACATTCGGCTATTGGCAGAAACCTTTACCTGCACCCTACGGCTGTGGTGTCGGCTGTTTATCCTTCGGTCATCGAATCGTGGAAAGGCGTCATGATGTCTGCCATTAACGACCAATTTGCTCGACTAACAGGCAATTTTGGGTTTAAAATAGAAACGCCGCCTGTTCATGCAGGACTTTTTGGGTTGGGTATGCCTTGGGTTTCGGCAAAACAACACAAAGAATTGGTGCTGAAAGCACGATACGCAGGACATTTTATTATCTTGACCAGAGATAAATTTGGGGGGAAAGTTACCCTTAACAAATACGGTAGACCACAAATCAGCTACCAACTCCACGATTTTGACAAAAAGCACGTCTTAAAAGGTATGGAAGAAAGTATCAAAATTCACTTGGCTGCTGGGGCTGCGGAGGCTTTTGTTGCCCACAACCAACTGATTTCTTACAAACAAGGCGACTCTTTGGCTACTTTGGCTGCCACTATACAAAAACTAAGTTGGCAACCCAACCGTTATGCTTTGTTTTCGGCTCACCAAATGGGAACTTGCCGTATGGGTGGCAACTCACGCACACACGCCACCAAGCCCACAGGCGAAACCTACGAGGTGCAAAACCTCTATGTAGCCGATGGTAGCCTGTTTCCACGTTGTTCTGGCGTAAATCCTATGCTTTCTATTCAGGCTTTAGCTTATTGGGTGGCAGGGAATTTGAAGTAACAACTAAGACTTAGATATAAAATATTGAATTAAATCTTTAATTTTCAGTTGGTTATTTTATATCATATTTCGTATTAACTCCTAAACATTCAAAATTCAAAAATATGCTTAATTTTACCAAATTGTCTGATGGTTTAGTGCCTGTGGTGGTGCAAGACAGCCAAACCCAAGTGGTGCTTATGGTCGGCTTTATGAACGAAGCAGCCTACCAACAAACTTTGCAAACCCGCCAAGTTACTTTTTACAGTCGCACCAAACAAAGATTGTGGACAAAAGGCGAAACTTCGGGCAATTTTTTGGAGGTAGTCGATATTTTGATAGATTGCGATGAAGATACGTTGCTCATTAAGGCAAAACCTTTGGGGGCAGTGTGCCACACAGGAGCATCTACTTGTTTTCAAGAACAGAATTTACAACAAAGTACCTCTGCAACTACGCACACCTTGCAGTTTTTGGCAACCTTAGAAAATACGATACAAGGCTACAAACAAAATCCCAAAGAAGGGTCTTACACCAGCAGTTTGTTTGCAAAAGGTATCAACAAAGTAGCCCAAAAAGTGGGCGAAGAAGCCGTAGAAGTGGTGATAGAAGCAAAGGACAACAACCCCGACTTGTTTTTGGGCGAAGCCGCCGACTTACTCTATCATTATTTGGTTTTATTGACAGCCAAAGGCTTTTCTTTGCAAGAGGTGGTGAAAGTCTTGGAGGGAAGGCATAAAAAAAGTAACTAACTCATGCCTTCTTTTGCCCTCTATCGCCAATTATTTTACCAAAACAGGCGAACTTTTTTGTATCTTGTAAGCATAGCAGTCTTACAAGTTTTGTGTACGTCTTATCTTGTGGGTTGGGTCATTTTTCAAGCACCTACTTTGCAACTTTTCACGTGGTTAGAATGGTTGGCAATTTACGCTGCCTTTGCCCTCTTGCTCTGTTTTTCTATTTTGCCCAACTCCTTTGTAGCTTTTTTGGGTGGTTTTTTCCTTCATTTTGCAGCCTTGCCTTTTATGTTGTTGAGTTATGCGTTGGCGGTAAGCATCGGTTTTTGGGTAGCAAAACAAATAGATGGAGGCAATTTTGCTGCCAGCATAGCCCAATTACCCCAAACTCGCAGCCTATTGGCTAATCTTCGCCACAGCCAATGGGGTTTAGTCATCTTGGCAAGGTTGTCGCCTGTTTTGCCTTTTGGCATCGTCAATCAAATTTTGTATAGCACAGGCATCTCTTTTCGGGTTTTTGTCTTGGCAAGTTTAGTCGGTGTGTTGCCTCGTTTGGTGCTGATGATTTGGTTGGGCAGTCAAGCAGCGGATTTGTTATTGTTCCAACAAGGTTTTTCTTGGCAGAGTTGGCAGCAAATGGTGCAGCTTTTACTGATTTTATTCAGTCTATTTGGCGTGAGTTGGTTATTGAAAAAGGCAATGAAGAAGGTGTAAAATAAAAGAAAGTAAGTTGTCCTTATTTGTAGTATACCTTTGTTCGTATAAAAAGTAGCATTTTTTTGAAAAAAAGTAAGCATCTTTGTAAGTTCCTTAGGCTTTCAAACTATGCTCACAGTAAAATCTGATAGTTCTCAAATTTCAATGCGTATTTCTTAGTCATCTGTGGGCTATTTGTCGGGTTTTTATTCCTTCTTCAGCAGGTAGAAGCCGTTTAAATGTTACAGGTGCCATAGACGCAATCACCAAAAAACTCTATTTCCAAACCAACACCACGACAGTCAATGCACAGTCGTTTATGGAATTTTTGTTGTATTTGCGAAGTCAAATGCTTGACAAAGCCATTGTCATTGTATTGGACAATGCACGCTATCAGCATTGCAACCTAGTCAAAGAGCTGGCAGTAACTTTAGAAATTACCTTGTTGTTTTTGCCTCCCTATTCGCCAAACCTCAACAATATAGAGAGATTATGGAAATTTGTAAAGAAAAAGGCACTCTATGGGAAGTTTTATCAAAATTTTGACTTATTTCAACAAGCTATTACACAAACTCTCTATAAAACAAACACGGAATATGCAAAAAAAATAGACACCCTAATTACCCTAAAATTTCAGAAATTTTAAATGCTACTTTTTATGCAAACAAAGATATAGTAAAACTTGTGGGTAATCGATAGACCTTAAAGGTGTCGGATAAGTATTTTCGGACTTTTTCAAGAAAGCTATTAAAAAATTCCTTTCATATATACCTTTGCTTTTACGACCACTATTGTAAATGCTTTTAATGTCGTCAGATTTTGTAAGATGTTGTCATTTTCCAAATAATTTCTTAGCTGTTTTTCGGCAGCAGCTTGTGTAGTTTCCAATAAATGTTCTTCCTCTTTTTTTAAATATTTGACCTCCAACACATATTGCGTATGTGTTTTTTGATTGTTTGGTTTTATCAAAAACTCTATGTCCACATAGCCCAAATTGCCCGCCACTTCTCTTTCCGACCGAATAAAAAATACATTGCCTTGCATGGCATAAGAAATGATAAGCAATTTTACATATTTTTCGTCAAATCGTTGAAAATCACGATTGGATAAGATTTCTAAATTTCTTTCTACCAACTCAAAAAATGGCTTTTCATTCCCCCTTGCCAAACTAAAAATTGCAGGACGTACTTTGTCTTCTTCGTAATATAACTCCGCCCTTTCTTGCAACACATTGGCATAGTATTCCCAGTACAATTCGCCAATTACTAAATTAGGAATTTTGAACACAGGACTGTCAAACTCATTTACTCCCTCTATGGTCAAATTGCCCAAATAATATAAAAAGTTGATAAACTCTGTTCTCCTAAAACCTTTTTCAAAGTTAAATTGGTAAATCAAACTACTTTCTATGCGGTTTTCTTTTAAGATAGTTTCCAATACTTCCAAATTATCCTGCCAATTTGCCATCTCAAACATCTTTTTGAGTTTGCCATAGTCGGGCATAATATTCGGGTCGAGCATCAGACGTGGGTATTGTTGCGTATTTTTAAATTTCTCTAAGAAAAACAGCACCATATCCGAATTATAAATCGTATAATTTTTTGCAGGATTAAATTTATACCCATTATAGTGCAATCGCAAATCATTCATAATTTGGGGCAGACGGCTTTTGTCTTCCAAAATCATTTCCACCAAACTTTGCACTTCGCCTTCTGTAAAGCCCATCATGTCGTGAAAATCATATTCGTTGGTCAGGTGTGTAACAATATTAAAGCCACTGGTAACTGAGTCTAAGGTAATTGGCGAAACTCCTGTAATAAAAAATCTATCTACAATGCCTGCTTGCGTTGCTATTTTGACAGCCTCATAAAACTTGCGGACATAGCCGTTTTGCGACACACTTGACTTGAATTCGTCTAAATCTCGGATAAGAATTTCGTTAGTAAAATGGTCGTATTCGTCTATGATGAGGTAAATTTTATCATTGCTCTGCCCTTTGTAAATGGAAAAAAAGGTATTCATTAACTCAGCAGTATTTTGCTGAGCAAATAATTCTTGTCTAAATGCGGGGTTATCAAAACCATTGTGTGATAAAAAAGTAGCTAATGAGTTTTTAAGGTTGAGCAAAAAACCCGAAAAACTACTTTGATTGGTGGTAGTATCTATGCCACTAAAATCAAATTTTAGCACCCGATAGGCACTGGCTAAGGGCGTAGGGTTTTTACCAATATAATAATTGCCAAAAATTTTCTCAAATTTAGCTTTGCGTAATACATCATAGTAATATTCCAAAGCAGACACAAAAAGGCTTTTTCCAATGCGGCGAGGGCGAAGAAAAACTGCAAATTTTACATTATTTTCGAGGATTTCTACAAAAGGAGTTTTGTCTATAAAAACATAGTTTTCAGTAGCCACAGATTCCAGATTAGAAAGTCCATAAGGAAAACGAATTTTAGAATTTTGCACGGTGTTGTTATTTTTTTATGATTTGTTTAGCTACCAAAATTTCTACACAATAAGGAACAGACTTTCTCTCACAAAGATACCAAAAATTAGATAAATGGGTAAAAAAGCTATTAAAAATATAAATTTTTCAATATGAGGGCATTTGTAGGGGTATGTTTTTTGGATAGAGGGGCTTTTTTAGGTAAATTTGGTTATACTTGGCTGATAGTAGGGCTTTATTGTTAGACAAGCACCATTTTCTAAATCTTAAAAATAATATCTTTAACTCGCAAAAAAATGAAACACTTTTTTAAAAATCTTTTAGGTGCAATATTTTCTTTATTATTCTTTTTGAATAATACAAATGCACAAAACAATGCCCTAAGTTTTGATGGTACAAACGATTTTGTAACCATACCACACAATGCCGCACTCAAACCTGCTACTAACATCACGTTAGAAACGTGGATTTATGCTACCAATATTCCAACCGTTAACGGCACCTACGCCGAGATTATTAGGAAAGAAGATGGAGGCACTGGTCGTTGTTTATTCTCTTTTCAAAGAGTGGCTGGTATCACTTCTTTATCCTTTGGCTTGGTTGTAGGTGGCGTTTACTCAGAATTAGACGTAACCATTACTCCAAGTGATTACCTAAATCGTTGGGTACACATAGCCGCAGTCTATAATGGTACGCAGAAAATTATTTACAGAAATGGCGTAGCAATAGGCACAGAAAATGTTACAGGAGTTATTGGTACGGCAGGCACTAATCCACTCATTTTAGGTTCCGAAAATGGTACGGTTTCATATTTTAATGGACAGATGGACGAATTCCGTTTTTGGAATGTAGCCCGCACCCAAGCCCAAATCCAAAGTAGTATGACAAGTGAGCTTATTGGCATAGAAAGTGGTCTTGTCGTGTATTGTAACTTCAATAAAGGCGTGGGAGGTGCAGATAACACTGCCCTTACGCTTACACTCGATGACCTGGCTACCGCTGTTGGCGGAGCAAACAATGGCACACTGACCAATTTTGCCCGCAATGGTGCTACCTCCAACTGGGTAGGCGGAACTTTTGCAAACGGTGTGCGGGGCAACATGGTAAGTTTTGATGAAGTTACCAATAAACATATTGCTATTCCTCATAATGCAAGTCTAAACATTGGTACAGGGCAACTTACTATTTCCGCATGGGTGCGTAGAAGCTCTACAGGCACGTTTGATAATATTCTTATGAAAGGAGCTTATGGCTATGGGTTTATTATTGATGACAATGATAGGTTAGGTTATTGGAGTGAATTCAATTACTCAAACTGCTTTAATTCAGGAAGCAATACTATTCCTGCTAATGTGTGGACACACGTGGCTGTGGTAGTCAATGCAGGTGTTTCTACTACCCTCTATATCAATGGCGTGAATGTAGGCACAAGCACAAGCATAGCTTCACCCAATCACACTGCTATCAATAACAATGCAGGTGCTTTGGCATTGGGCGTGCAAGCTGTAGGCTTTTGTGATTGCAATAACTTTGATGGCAATATAGATGAAGTACAAATTTGGAACACAGCCCGCACCCAAGCCCAAATTCGCGAAAATATGCACCTTACTTTGAGTGGAGCAGGAGGTGGTTTGGTGGCGTATTATCAATTCAATGAGACATCGGGAAGTAATATTATTGATGCTGCCAATGGAAACAATGGAACTTTACAAGGTGGTGCTGCACGTGCTACATCTGACGTTGCGGTGGCAAGTGGAGCATCAGACAGAAGAAACGTAACGGCTTCATTGGTTAATTTTGCCAATGCTAATGTGGCAGTGAACTTTACTACTGCTCCTGCCGATGAATTTGTTGCTTATCAACTGAGTGGCAATCCTTTTAATGGCGTTAGTATCCTCAATGCAGGCACCAATACACCTTCTTGTTATTGGATAATTAGACAATTTGGTTCGGGTGGCGTGGCTTATGACGGTATGAATTTTACTTTGCCCAATAGCAACGTCATTTCTGCAACTGATGTAACTACACCAAGCAACCTCAAACTCTATAAACGAGCTGATAATGCAACGGCTGCATTTCCTGCTTCCTTTGCCAATGCAACAACTGCCAATAATGGTACAAAAGTAATCAATTTTACAGGTTTTACTTCTCAAACTTCTTTTAGTCAGTTTGAAATCAGTAGTACAAGTTCTTTATTAGGCACACCATCGACTATCACAAACTTCACCCCCACAAGTGGAGGAGTCGACCAACTCGTAACCATTATAGGTACAAACTTTACAGGCACGACAGGTGCAGCTTCGGTCAAAATTGGTGGCGTAAATGCACGCAGCTACACTGTCATCAGTGATACCGAAATCAGGGCTTTTACCAATGATGGGTTTAGCACAGGTTTAGTAGAAGTTACCAATGGAGGAACTGCCACCTCCATAGCTTTGGGAACACCGAACTACACCCGAACAGCTTGCACAAATTCGTTAAGTGCTTTGATAGTAACCAACGTAACACAACCCAACGGCTTTGCAGGTATCAAATTAGAATGGACAAATGGCGAAACTGCTTTTGATGCTACCAAACGAATTTTGATGCTTTTCAAACCAGCCACTACTAATTTCTGGACTGCAAGATTCATTGCCAACAACGCCACTACTTTTACCATTGGGCAGGTAGAAGGTGCAGTACAGTATGATTTCTATTTGCAAACTTTGTGCA
>JAAFKA010000005.1 GCA_013299115.1 Cytophagales bacterium | reverse complement strand
ACAAAAAACTAATCAAAAGAGGACATTTTAGCTCCAAAGAAGACCTCAAAGAAAAGCTAAACAAATTTATTGACTACTTCAATCAAACTATGGCAAAGCCTTTTAAATGGACATATGGGGGAAAGCCTTGCAAGGTATAAAGTAAACGGTTATTTATGAGATGTAACACTAGAAAGAGAACTTCATATAGATTTCCCAAGTAATGTAGAGTTTAAAAATTTGCTGGCAATTTCTTACGAAAAATTAGGTGAAATCTATACTAATTTGGGCAATATCAAACAAGCACTTGCGTTTTTTGAAAAACGAAGTCAATTAGGAGAAGAACTTTATAAGACTTACCCAGATAACATAAATTTCAAAGAAGGTTTAGCTTGGTCTTATCAATTCTTAGGTTTAACACATAGTAATTTAGGGAATTTAAGAAAGATTTTGCTATTTTTTGAAAAAATGAATAACTTGTTTATAGAACTTTACGAAACCTTCCCAAGTAATTTAAAATTTAAAGATGGTTTAGCTCTCTCCTATCTTTATTTAGGGGAAACACAAGAAAAATTATTAAAGGATATTAATAGAGCCAAAAACTATTATTTGAGAGGATTAAAATTGTATCAAGAATTAGTAAAAGATTTTCCTCAATATCCTAACTTCAAGCACAATCTTCGATGTATAGAAAACCAACTTCAAAACCTATAAAAAGATTTTTGCCTTGCTTTTCCCAAGTAAAATGCCTATCTTAGCTAAAAAAGAAAGCCATGAACACCGCAGACTTAAAACTCAATTTATTTCGCCAAATAGACAATCTACCCGAAGAAGTTTTGCTACAACTGCAAAACCTCCTGAATAGTTGGCAACAGCAACCAAGCACACCACTTACTTCGCCACCTGTTCGCAAGGCAGGAAGTGCAAAAGGTTTTTATCAAATGAAAGCTGATTTTGATGCTCCTCTCGATGATTTTAAAGAATATATGCCATGAAATAAACTGCCTTTGCTTAGTGCAGATGTTATTTTTGATGACTATTTACAAAATGAAAAAGGATTTGGTAAAAAAACTGTAGTGTGGACTTTAGTCCACACATTTACGTTATTGCATCATGTGCGGACTAAAGTCCGCACTACAGTCCACATTATCAATTACTTCACCACCACCGCCTCAATCCCCTTCGCCTTAATCTGTTGGTTCAGTGCAGGTATGGCTGATGCAATGATTTCTTTGTATTGAGCTAAGGCATTGTTTATCAGCATCGTAACCTCATTTTTTACAGCTACGGCTGCGTCTGTCGGTTGGTAATCTCCCGCACCAGCCACGTTTACTAACCACGACAGTTTATTGTTCAGTTTGATAGGGAAATTCAACATATCTTGCGAACTGCGTAGCTTTGTTTGGTACAAAGTTTCTTCTATGGTCGTTAGTTTTTTGTCCAACGCCTTGATACTTTCCAATAGGTCTTTGTGCTGTTGGCTATCCAAATTCTTTTGATAAGCTGCCAACTGTTCTTTCACACTTCGCAACTGTTTGATAACTTGGTGAGTTTCAGTCAATTTTTGGTTAATTTCCATCAAAAAGTCAAATTGTTTTTGGTATTCTGCTTGCGTAGTGGTCAAACGAGGGTCTTTTACAATTTCGAAATTGGTTTCAGTCGAATCTTTGCCCACTTTTAACTTTACTTTATAAGTATCAGGCACAACCATTGCCCCTTGCAAACCGCCACCCCAGAACAACATTTTTTCCACTTTTTCGGCATCAGGATAACGCATATTCCACACAAAACGGTTGCCTCCTGCCTTTGTGTCTATTTGGTCGGCTTTTTCTTTGGCATTAGACGCAAATTTGCGAATGGTTTTGCCTTCTTTTGTCAAAAATTCTAAACTAACCACTTGCGTACTATCTGACTTGTTTTTGAGGTAATATTGCACCAATACACCTCCTTGCAAATTCTTTCCGTTCAATTTAGGATTTTCGTAATTGCCACCGCCAAAACGGTAGGTTTTTCTTGGCGTAAATAGTTGATAATTAGCCGTTTTGATAGTAGGTTGCAACTGTCTTAACGGACTAAAATCGTCTATCAACCACAAACTACGCCCTTGCGTTGCCACGATTAAATCATTGTCTTTGATTGCCAAATCTGTGATAGGTACAATCGGCAAATTAAGTTGGAATTTTTGCCAATTTGCTCCCTCATCAAAAGAAATGTACAAGCCTGTTTCTGTGCCTGCAAACAACAAACCTGCCTTTTCTTTGTCTGCACGAATGACCCTTGTAAAATGTTGATTGTCAATACCATTTGTGATTTTTGTCCACGTTTTGCCGTAGTCCGTAGTTTTGAGCAAATAAGGCTGAAAATCATTGAGTTTGTAACGAGTGGCTGCCAAATACGTTATACCTTTTTGCGTAGGGTGAATTTCCAAACTATTGATTTGGGCAAATTCGGGCAATAAATTTTTGGGTGGCGTAATATTTTGCCAATTTTTGCCATTATCAGTCGTAACGTAAACCAATCCGTCATCAGAACCTGTATAAATTACGCCTTTTTCCAACGGACTTTCGGCTGCGGTGAAAATGGTGCAATAATATTCTACACCTGTGTTGTCTTTGGTAATGCTGCCCCCTGTGGAAACTTGTTTGGTGCTGTCGTTAGTAGTCAAATCGGGGCTAATTTTCTCCCAAGTTTGCCCTTCATTGGTGGTGCGGAACAAGCAATTTCCGCCTGCATACAACACATTGCTGTCGTGTGGCGAAAAGAAAATAGGGTAGTTCCACTGGAAACGGTATTTCATTGCCTTTGCACCATCTCCTATCGGGTTGTTGGGGTAAATGTCCACCACTCGGCTTTGCCCTGTGCTGTGGTCAAGTCTTTCCAAAAAACCGCCATAACTACCTCCGTACACAATATTTGGGTCTTTGGGGTGCGGTGCCAACCAGCCACTTTCGCCCCCTGCGGTAATGTCCCAGTCCCTTTCTGTAATGCCGCCGCCGTTGGTGCGGTGGGCTATTCGCAAAGTCGTGTTGTCTTGTTGGGCAACGTAAATGCGGTAAGGAAATTGGTTATCTGTTGTAACACGATAATATTGGGCGGTGGGTTGGTTGTGGTAGGTCGAAAAGTTTTTACCTCCGTCTAAACTCACTTGTCCGCCACCGTCATCGCCAATAATCATAAAATTGTTGTTTTGGCTCGAAATCCACAAATCGTGGTGGTCGCCGTGTGGCGTGTTGATGTTTTCAAAAGTTTTTCCTCCATCTTTGCTTACGTGAAAATCTACGTTTAATACATAGAGTTTGTCCTCGTCTTTCGTGTCGGCATACAATCGTGAATAGTACCAAGCCCGTTGGCGAAGTTTACGTTCATCGTTGGTTTTCTGCCAATTTTCGCCTCCATCATCAGAACGGAAAACGCCACCTTCGGCATTTTCTATGATAGCCCAAACTCTGTTCGGGTTTACAGGCGAAATGGTAACACCAGAAATTCCCCAAGTGCCTTGGGGCAAGCCTTTGTTTTCTGAAATATTTTTCCAACTTACGCCGCCATCGGTACTTTTCCACAAAGAGGAACCTTCGCCACCACTCTCAAAACTGTGCGGAGTCCGTTGCACACGCCACATACTTGCGAACAACACACGAGGGTTGCTGCTGTCCAATGCCAAGTCCACACAACCTGTTAAGTTGTTGAAATAGAGAATTTTCTGCCAAGTTTTACCGCCATCTGTGGTGCGGTAAACCCCACGTTCTTCGTTTGCCCCGAACAAATGCCCCATAACGGCAGCATACACAATATCAGGATTTTTTGGGTGAATACGCAAACGTGCAATGCGTTGGGTGGTTTGCAAGCCGATACTTTCCCACGTTTTGCCCCCGTCATAGCTTTTCCACACGCCGTAACCGTGAGATACGTTGCCTCTTACAGTCTTTTCACCACCACCTACATAGATAATGTTTTCGTCTGAGGGAGCAACTGCCACCGCACCAACAGAGCCACCAAAATAGCCGTCTGAAATGTTTGTCCAAGAGTTGCCTGCGTCTGTGGTTTTCCACACGCCGCCGCCTACGCTACCCATTAAATAGACATTGGGCTTGCTGTCTATGCCACAAACGGCAGCACTTCGCCCCCCACGAAAAGCCCCGACATTGCGGAACTGCAAATAATTGAGCTGGGTCGTGTCGTACTGTGTCAATGCTTGATTGGCAACAGGTTGTTGAGATTTTTTTTGTGCAAAAATCGGCAAAATAGCCAAATTGTAAAGCAAAAATAGAATTGCAAGTTTTTTCATAAATTAGAATTTAATACCTATTGGGTGGCTAAAAAGCCACCCGATAGGTACGTGAATTTTTGAGTAGATTTTTAAAGTTACAAGCTATGTTTTTTAGGGGAGATTTTAGTGGTTTTGGGAGGTTTTTAAGGAAATTTAACAGAGATTTTTTTATACGTTGGCAATGAGGGTGTCCAAAAAGTCAAAAAAATGAAAAAACAAAAAATATAACTATCTGATTATTAGGTAGTTATATTTTTAAAAATTCCATAATTTTTACTTTTTGGACACCCTCTTGACAAACGTATAAAATTATTGCTTTACGATTGTCAAGGTCTTCGACCCTTGCCAACGTATGTTATAAGTCAAAACACTTTTCACTCAAAAATCTCAATTTCCTTTTGCCCATTCAGGTAAATTGTATAAACACGAGGCAACCCGAAGTACAAAATTCTTATCTTGTTTTTCCCTTTTTTTATTTTTATGCTCTCTTTATGGTAAGCAGCATAACTGCCTATGCAATCATTGGTGCTACACAATCTGGTGGCTACGATTTGGATACTATCAAAGTTTGATAAATTATTAGCATAAAGTGTCAAACAATTTTTTTTGAGGTTTGTCTTGTATTTTTTCAAAACCAAGTGTTCTCCTTGTTTTAGTATTTTGTCTAAGTAGTTAGACTTAAATAATTGATAATATTTCAAGTACTAAGTATCTGATTATCAGAATTATCCGACACCTCAAAGGTGTCGGATAATTAGGTTCAACTACTTATTTTCATTACCACTGCATAATGTTCATCGGCTTTGGTTTCCAAAAAAGTAGTAGCAGCATCTAATTAGCCACCTTTGCTCTGTTGTAATATTCCATAGCTTCGGGTTGCCATTTTTTGAGGTCTGCAATTCTGGTTTCGTGTGAGGGGTGCGTAGATAAATATTCGGGTACATTGCCTCCGCCTGTGGCTGCTGCCATTCTCTCCCAAAATTTGGGTGCTTCGGCAGGATTGTAGCCTGCAAGTGCAGCAAAAACTAAGCCCATACGGTCTGCCTCCGACTCGTGAGTACGTGAATATTTGAGCAAGCCCAACTGTGTAACAGCACCTGCTGCTTGCAAAATGAGTTGATTGGTTAGCGTAGGTTTTTGGCTTACAGCTACCGAGCCAGCCGTCATTGCTATTTGGGCAGTAGCTTGTTGGCTTGCTCTTTCGTTTCCATGCTCGGCTATGGCGTGTGCTATTTCGTGTCCCATCACAACAGCAAGTCCTGCCTCGTCTTTGCAAACAGGGATAATGCCTGTATAAACCACTACTTTGCCACCGGGCATACACCACGCATTGACATCTTTGCTCTCTACCACATTAAACTCCCACTGAAAACCTGACAAACGGCTGGACAAGTTTTTTTCTGCCATATATTGTTCTACGGCTGCTTGTATTCTTTTGCCAACCTTTTTTACCAAGTCTATCTGTTGTTGGTTGGTAGTCAATTTGTTAGTGTTCAGAAACTCTTTGTATGCCGAAAAACTTTGAGATTGCATGGTAGAGTTTGGAAAAATGGTCAACTGTTTGCGACCTGTAATGGGTACAGAGGTACAAGCTATGGCTACCAGCAACAGCAAAGTAAATAAAGTTGTTTTTTGAAACATAATTGCAATATTTTTTGGTGATAAAATATAAACTTTTTGCTGAGAAACGTTATTTTCGAAGGTAAAAATTACTTATTATACAAAAAAAACAAATTACTATCTAATATAAAATTAATTGTAAATTTATTCACAAAAAACTTTGAGGAGCTTTTATATTAAGACACTTGGTCGTGCCACACAAGTAATGCTGTAACTTCGTTAGAGCTAACATTTCTTTGAGAAATGTTAGCTTTGACCATTACATCTCATAGGACTACCAAACAGTTCATCGAAGCAAGTTTTTTATAAAAATAATCTCTATTTCTCTCATTCTTTTTAAAACTTTATTATATTGCCAATCTATTCAACAACAAATTGATACTATTCATTCCACATCGAAATAAATTTTACAACTTAAATGTTTGAAGCTATTGTTATTATTGTGCTGATTCTGATAAATGGGGTGTTCTCCATGTCTGAAATAGCCCTGATTTCCTCACGCAAGGCAAGACTCCAGCAAAAAGCAAAGTATGGCAACAAAAATGCTGTCATTGCCTTAGAATTAGCGAAAGAACCTGACCGTTTCCTCTCTACTGTTCAGATAGGAATTACCTTAGTGAGTACCTTGGCAAGTGCTTATGGTGGTAGTACCATTACCAAAGCCTTAGCCCTCGAATGGTCGCAGTCGTCCATACCTTTGATAGCTGCCCAAGCCGAAACCTTGAGTTTTGTGGTGGTGGTTAGTGCAACGACTTACTTGTCTTTGATTTTGGGCGAATTAGTCCCCAAAGCCATAGGTTTGAATAATCCTGAAGGCATAGCCGTACAGTTTGCTCCTTTTATGCGAGTCTTGTCGAAACTTACCTTGCCTTTGGTTATGTTTTTGAGTATTTCGACCAAACTCATTCTGAAAATATTGGCAATAGAGCCAACCGAAGAACCAGTAATGACAGAGGAGGAACTAAAATTAATGATAGAGCAAGGCTCGCAACATGGCATTATAGAGAAAAAGGAATCGGATTTGGTAAAAGGTGTGTTTCGTTTTGGCGACCGAAAAGCAAATACGCTGATGACTAACCGCAGCGACATTACTTGGTTAGACATCAACAGTTCGGAAATGGAAGTTCGGCACGTCATTTTCAATTCGGGCTACTATATGTTTCCTGTTTGCGATAGGTCTTTGGACAAAGTGCTGGGCGTGGTCTATATAAGAGATATTTTAAAACAATTCATTGAATTGGAGGAGATTATCCTCGAAGAGTTGGTTAAGCAACCTCTTTACGTACACATGAATATGCCCGCCTTGCAACTATTGGAAAATTTCCGCAAAAACCGCAATTATGTCGCTATGATTCTCAACGAATATGGCGAAATTCAAGGTTTGGCTACGTTGCACAATATTATAGAGTCTATTTTTGGCGAAATGCCTGCTTTCCACGAAACAGATGAGGTAAAAGCCATTAAGAGAGAAGATGGTTCTTGGTTGGTAGAAGGCGACATTCAACTCGATGAGTTGAAAGAAATTTTGAACTTCCACCGTTTTAGTAACGAATATTCTACTTTGGGTGGATTTATGATGTATCAATTAGAAAGACTACCCAAAGAGGCAGACGTAGTAGAATTTGCCGAATATCGTTTTGAAATTATGGACATGGACGGCAACAAAGTGGACAAGGTATTAATTTCGCAAGGCAACAAGAAAAAATCTGACCAAGCAGAGGAGGGTAAAATGTGATGCCCATACTCATGTACTGCAATTAATTGTTCGTTTTTTAGCACTACACTTGTTCGTTTCTGAACATCTTTTTTATTTTTTTAATTGTAACCAGCTGAAAAACAACAACTTAATAAAAGGAATAAAATTTGCAACTGTTATATCAGTATGAAATATTATGTAGGAAATATGGGCGTGCCACAGCTATAATGCTCAGAACTAACATTTCTTTGAGAAATGTTAGTTCTAACGTAATTGCAAATGACTTGTATGGCACTACCAACATATAAAATAGTGATTGACTATCACATTTTTGCAACACCTAAAAATTTTACTTACTTAATCTTTGTTCCTTAATTTCCAATTTAGCTGCTATTTTATGTTCGATTTAGACAAATGGAGTGAAATTTATGCAACGGTCAGCAAAAACAAATTGCGGACTTTCCTCACTGCTTTTGGCGTTTTTTGGGGAATTTTTATGCTGGTCGTTTTGCTTGGTTTTGGCAATGGCTTTGAGAATGGCGTGGTGCAGAGCATAGACGTAGCCAAAAATGCTGTTTTCGTTTGGTCGCAACGCACCAGCAAAGAATATATGGGGCTGAAAGTGGGTAGAATAGTCAAGTTTAACAACGAAGATGTGGCTGCTATTCGCCAGCAAATCCCCGAAATAGCCACTATAGCCCCCAGCAACCAATTAGGAGGTAGTTTTTCGGTAAATAGAAACTCCAAAAGTGCGTCTTACGAGGTGCGAGGAGAATATCCCGAATTTTTGAAAGTAAAACCTATTAAAATTAAAGAAGGGAGATTTGTAAACGAAAAAGACTTGGTAGAAAGGCGAAAAATAGCTGTCATTGGTAAAGAGGTACAAAAAGTGTTGTTTGAAGAAAACGAAAATCCAATAGGTCAATACATCAAAATCAAAGGTATTTTTTTCAAGGTTGTTGGTGTTTTTCAGCCCAAAGGAGGCAATGAGGAGGCAAGGCAAGACGCCCAAACCATTTACATTCCGAATACCACTTTGCAATACGCTTACAACCAAATTAATCAAATCAATTATTTTGCGTTTGTTCCCAAAGAAGGCGTAAGAGCTGAGTTGATAGAGGAAAAAGTAAAAAAACTCTTAGCAGAAAGGCACAAAGTAGCCCCAGACGACCTCAAAGCTTTTGGCTCTGCCAATGTAGAAAAAGAGTTTGACAAGATTAATGGTTTGTTTTTGGGTATCCGCAGTTTCAGTTGGTTGGTCAGCATTGGTACTATTTTGGCGGGAATTATTGGCGTGAGCAATATTATGTTGATTGTAGTCAGAGAAAGAACCAAAGAAATAGGTATTCGCAAAGCATTAGGAGCCACGCCTTGGTCTATTATTAGTTTGATTTTGCAGGAGTCTATTGTCATCACAGCCATTGCAGGTTATACAGGACTGTTGGCGGGTGTTGGATTTATAGCAGGTTTGGATTTTGCCCTCAAAAAGTTTGAGGCAGAAGGCGAATTTTTTGCTAATCCTGAAATCAATTTGCCTGTTGCCTTCACTTGTTTAACACTTTTAGTTATTTTTGGGGCAATCGCAGGGCTAATTCCTGCCACCAAAGCTGCAGCCGTTAATCCTGTGGTGGCGTTGAAAGATGAGTAAGATAGGCTGTCAAAAGCCTAAATCAAAAAATGGATAGACTTTGCAACCAACAATTTACAATTTAAAATTAACAATTAACTTTTTGTGTATAGCCAACACCTGCGGAATAAGCAAAGCATTGCTGCCGTTGTCTATCAAAAAATCTGCACGTTTTATTTTTTCGGCATCAGGCATTTGTTTGGCAATGATGCCCTCTATTTGGGATTGGGTGCGGTGCGTATCCCGTTGGCGTATCCTGTCTATGCGTGTGGGGAGGTCTGCCGTTACTACTATCATTTTGTCTAATTCCTTGTACGACCCCGCCTCGTAGAGCAAAGCAGCCTCTTTGAGCAAATAAGGTCTGGCTGGTGTTTGCCCCTGCCAATGTGCCACAAAAGCAGCAAAATCTCTGCCCACCGCAGGGTGTACTAAGGCTTCTAATTGCTTGGCTGTCTGCGGATGAGATAAGATAAGTTGCGTAAAAGCCTGTCTATCAAACTCTCCATTTGCTTGGTAAACTCCTTCGCCAAATTGCTGGACAATAGCTTGGCGGAGGTCGGGGTCTTGGTTGGTCAATCTTTTGGCTGCCGAGTCTGCATCATAAACGGGAATACCCAACGCAGCAAAAATTTTGCAGACCACACTTTTACCTACTCCAATTCCCCCTGTTATTCCTATTTTTAGCATATTTGACTTTAAATTTTGAAGGTGATACCAATGGTTCAGCTATGTAATCGGGGAGTTTGGTGAGTTGGGGGACAATAGTGGAGTCTTGCCAATTTATTTTGTAATAATCCAAAACAATGTGCATGGTGTCGGGCATGAGTCTATCGGGCAAATTTTCGGGCAAGTCGTACTGCACAATTCCTTGCGTTTCGTCAATAAAAGCAGCCGAGTCTTTGGGAAAATGCAGCAAAGTCAAAGGTAGCAATTTGCTATTGCGAACAAACGGCGCCACAGTAAAACTAATTGCAACTCTTTCTTGTGTTGCCTCCAAATGCAAATGTTCGGGGGCAATGATTTTGACTTCTTTGGTAAAATCTCTTGCAATATCTTCGTCATTGAGATTGATAAACAAAGTATCGGACAATTTGTCGACCAGCGAAGCAGCCCCTTTAAACCTCACAATTTGCGGTTCGATGTGGATAGGTGATGTTACACGGTAGCCCTCACGCAAAGGAATATCGGGTTTGTGGAGTTTGATATAGACTTCTTTGCTTGCCAGTGGGTCGTAGTGAAAATCTAAGGAGTCTTTGACAAAACTCAATAGCTTGACTTTCAATAAGTTTTTTTGCAACAAAGGCACAAAAGACTCCAAAGCCAAATGCCTGATATTGGTCGGATTTTGCACTTCCAAATGAATAGGCTCTACGCCAATGCCCAGATTGAAACGGAGCAAAAACCAACCTTCGCCACTTACATTGAGTTCTATAAATTTTGGTGGTGGCAACACAGGCACAATATTGGTTTGCTTAGTAGCCAACTCTATTGGGTATTTAATTCGAGTGTTGTACGTTTTGTTCAAGGCATGAAAAAACCAGATGACCGTAGCCATGGCAATACAAAACAAAATGCCTTTCAAATCTATTTTGCGGGTCATGTACTTATTTGTTTGAGAAGTAAAGAAAGACAAAAATAACAGAGATGACAAAATAAATTTCAATTTTGTCATGCTGACTATTTACTTCATCTAAGTTGCGTAGCAATATTTTATGTCTTTCCAAACTACTTTTACCACTTCATTATCTTTTTATACACCTTTTGGTTTTCCCAACAGATACAAAGTTGATAAACCCCAACAGGTAAATTCACCAAATCTAAGGAATAGTTTTGAAGTTGTCCATTATAGGTTTGCATTTTTACTATTCTACCCATACAATCGTAAAGCAACAGCGTATAGGCTTGGGCAGTTTGTGTGGTTTCGGTCAGTAGCAAGTTAGCTGCGGTGGGGTTGGGTGCTGCTATGAATTGCTGGGCAAGCAAAGCATTGTCCGCAGCCATAGGCACAAGCGAAGCTACTACGGTGTTGGAATAGCCCACTTTACCGAAGTCATTGGTGGCTTTCAGTCGGTAGGTATAGCTGATGTTTTCCTTTACTTGCGAGTCTTTGTAGGTCAGTAATTCCAAATTTTTGAAAGTAGCAAGGGTTTCAAAGGTAGTTCCATTGATACTTCTTTCTAAAAAAAACTGCACCGAAGGAGCTACGGCTACCGCAGGCACACTATCCCACACCAGCCTGATGTGTTCAGGTGTAACCTCAGCTACTTGCAAAGGGCGGGGGACTATGGGAATCAGTTGATTTTCATAAATAAAGGTGCTTAACTGTTCTGGATTGGCTATGCCACGCCCAGAGAGAAAAAAATCTATATCCCCATCGTTGTCATAATCGCCGACATCTGTAAACTCTGTACCAATAGTTGATAAATCAAAAGCAAGTCCTTTGACAAAAGTACCATTATTGCCAAAATAAATACTTGCAAACTCTTTTTCTACGTTATTGATTCGTCCACTGCCCAATAAAAAGTCTAATTGATTGTCGTTGTTGAAATCTGCCCATTTTGCGGTAGCACATACTTGTAACTCTATATCTAAGGCTTTAAAAGACTTACCTTGTTGATTTTCATAGATTTTAGTAAACAAAGATTGGTAAGTATTGCCACTTCCTGTATGCAAAATATCTAACCAACCATCTTTATTATAGTCTGCCCAGTGAAGTTCACCACCAGCTTTGTCCTCTAATATAGCATCTTCTCTTGCAACGAATTTATTTTGCCCTATATTTTCGTTTAACATTGTTTTTTTAGAAAAACTACAATCTACAAAACCTGCATTGATAAAGTCTAAATCTTTGTCATTGTCAAAATCTGCCCACGAAAGTACACCTGTAGCAAACCCCTTGACTGTTGGGAAAGGTAATTCTTGGAATACAAAATTGCCTCTGTTGATATATAATTTGAAAATGGTAGTGCCACAAGTAACATTTCTTAAAATACCTTGCAAAGCAATGTCTAAATCTCCGTCATTGTCATAATCTACAAGGGCTACATCTGTTGCTTTAAAATTTTCTACGGTAATAGCAGGAATTTCAGTAAAATTATTGCCTTGATTGTTTTTATATACTACAATTTTTTCAGAACCAGTGCTGCCAATCACGCAATCCAGATAACCATCACCGTTTAAATCTCCAAATCTTAATTCACTATCAAAACAAGACGTAGATAAAAAGTTGTTAATTTCTTTAAATTTGCCACCATTATTTTGGTAGGCTCTCGTTAGAGAAGCACCAAATTGAAAAATACCAGATACAACCAAATCTAAATCTTTGTCCTTGTCATAATCTACCCACAGAACAAAGCCTTGTTTAGCACTTGGCAATACAAAGTCTGTCCGTAGTCTAAAAAGAGGGCTTTGGGCAAGGAGCAAAAAATTACCTTGCAAAAAGAATAGCAAAGAGAATAAAGTGAGTTTCATTTTTGTAATATTGAGTGTGTGAAGTAAAAAAATACCTTTTTGGAAAACTTAGAATTGTTTTCAAAAAAGGTATTTTTGCTGTTTCGTAAGGTGTGGGATGGCTGGCACCAATGAATTGTTTTTGCTCTTTTTTAGGAGTCGT
The DNA here is from genome assembly GCA_013299115.1 of Cytophagales bacterium. GTDB lineage: Bacteria > Bacteroidota > Bacteroidia > Cytophagales > Thermoflexibacteraceae > JAAFKA01. Next base: position 223,261 of record JAAFKA010000005.1, on the reverse strand, counting down.
TGCACCCACAAATGAAAAGATTATTATTCCAAAGAGTGCTGATTTAATGAATTGTACCATAAAAGTATTGTTTTTTAAGTTTAGTGAATAAACTATATTTTAGTTGGTATAAGTAGGCAAATTGTTGCTAAAAAAGCAAGAGATTCTTAAAATTTCTGTGAATTTTATCATGCTGAGTACGGTCTTTGTCATTCTGAACATAGTAGTTTTGCAATTTTGATAAAAAAAAAACAAAAAAGTTGCTCTTTATAAAAAAACTACTATATATTGCACTGAAAAAAAATATTCATTCAACAAAACAGTTTTTATAACCTTTAACCACTCCAATCCAAATGGCAGTAAAAAAAATAGGTATCTTATTCGGACAAGAAAATACTTTTCCACAGGCATTTGTGGACAGAGTAAATGAGAAAAAAGAGTCTGGTATTGTAGCAGAATTTGTTGCAGTAGATAAGGTAGAGCAAGGCATTGCAACAGACTACGCTGTAATTATTGACCGTATTTCACAAGATGTGCCGTTTTATCGTGCCTATCTTAAAAATGCGGCACTCGGCGGTACGGCTGTTCTCAATAATCCCTTTTGGTGGAGTGCAGATGAGAAGTTTTTTAACAACGCCTTAGCAACAAAAGTAGGCGTACCTGTGCCAAAAACTATCTTGTTGCCTTCGCACATGATGCCCGATGACACGAATGAAAATTCATTCCGCAACTTGTTTGGGCATTACAAATGGGAAGATTCTTTGAATGGTGTTGGTTTCCCCGCTTATATGAAACCACACGCAGGCGGCGGCTGGAAAAGTGTCTATAAATTAGACGATATGCGCACTTTCCACGCAAAACACCCAGAAACAGGTCAGTTGGTGATGTTATTCCAAGAGTCTATAGACTTTACGGACTATTTCCGTTGCTACTGCCTAAACCGCGAATCTGTCCACATCATGCCGTATGAGCCTCGCAACCCTCACCACTTGCGTTATGATTCACAAGTGAAAGCAACGGGTGCAGCAGCTAAAAAATTATTGGCAACTGTAAAAGATTATGTATTCCGTCTGAACAAAGCATTGGGCTATGATTTCAATACAGTAGAATTTGCTGTAAGAGATGGTATTCCTTATGCTATTGACTTCTGCAACCCTGCTCCAGATGCTGACATTAACTCAGTAGGTCAAGCAAACTTTGAGTGGATTGTGGAAAATGCTGCAAATATGGCTATCAAACGTGCTAAACAGCAAAAACCAGGTCAAAGCAACATCACTTGGGGTGAATTTGTTTCGTTGGGCTGCGAAGGTAAAATACCAACCCTGCCTAAAACTAAAACAGATGATGCTGAAGAAGGTGCAACAGCCGAAGAGAAAAAAACAACTACTAAAGCTAAAAAAAGCTAAGGGTTTGTAAATTTTAATTGCTACTAAAAACTCCGCAAAACCTAAAAACTTTGTGGAGTTTTTTTGTATCTTTGCCAAATTTTCAACTGTTTTTTTATGTATTTTGCCGAACTGACTGCCCTGCACTTGCACCCCAAACTGTCGTTAAAAGACAAGTTTCGCAAGCTCAAACAACTGCTGCAACGCCTGTGTGTGGAACTGACCCAAGCCGAAAGTTTGCAATTTTCTACCTTGTTTGCTCGTGTGGTCTTTTTGTCTAATAAACTGGGCTATGACAAGAAAAAACAGTGGCAACTCCAACATTTTCGCAAGACTGCCCAAGCCGTTGCTGCCGAAAAAATGCAGCCAACGGAGCAAGCGTATTGGGCAAGTCTTAAAATTTTGGCAGAAACCATAGCTTTTTTTACCTCCACGCCCATACCTGATGACTTGCTGAAATTGCTACCGCACCACGACAATTTGCTACCTTCTAACCAACAGTTATTGAGTTTTGTAGGTGAAACTGTCGAGAAAATAAAAGTGCAAGTAGTTGAAAATCAAAGAACTAACAAGTTGTTGATTTGCAAGACCGAAGGCAACGAAACAGTAGAAAACCTAACTGTGCGGTATGGTGTGGCGGGGTTTAACGATATATTTAACGAAAGTTTGGAGAAAGTTTGGGTAGGGTCGCAACTAAATTTATTGGAGGTGAGGCAAGAAAAAAATGGTTATTTGTTGCCCAAATTTTTTGTATTAGAGCCTGATTATCTGATAGATGCGTCTGCTATTGCGGAGTGCAACCAACAGCAAAATTACTATGTAGAGTTGCATCTTTTGCATAAATTTGTGCAAAGTCCTAAAACTTTGGCTATGCTTACAGGTAATTTGGCAAACTTTTTTTTAGACCAACTGCTAAACGACAATCCTGAAAATCCTACGGACTTTGATACTACTTTTCAAAAAACTTTTCAACTTTATCCCTTTGATTACACCATGCTCAAAGAACTGCTTGACAATGAACAGTTTAAGCAATTTATGAGCAAAGCAAAAAAGCATTTTTACACAATAAAACAAGTGTTGCACGACAAGAAATTATTTGAAAATGACAAAATTAATTTAGATGATTGCTATTTAGAACCTTCTTTTTATTCTGAAAAATACGGCTTGCAAGGTCGGCTGGACTTTTTGCACCGCAGCACCACAGCACCCGAAAAATTGGATATTGTGGAGTTGAAAAGTGCCTCCAAAGTCCCCAACCAATCGGGATTGTGGGAAAATCATTTGGCACAAACCACGCTGTATTATTTGCTGATGCAGTCGGTTTTTGGTGAGGCTGTCAAAGAAATACGCCCCGCCATTTTGTACTCCAATGCAGACGAAAATCCACTGCGGTTTGCCCCTGCCACTCGCAGCAAAGAGCAAGGGCTGCTGAACCTCCGCAACCGAATGATAGCCTTAGAATATGCCTTAGCCACGACACAAAACTTTGATTTGCTCGAAAAAATGCTGTTCAGGGTAGAAAAAATGTTGCAACTGCCCCAAATTCCTGCCTACCTCGCCACAGAGATAGACCATTTCATAAAAACTTTGCAAGGTGCAAACTCCTTAGAAAAACAGTATTTTTATGCTTTTGTCAATTTTACTACCAAAGAACAATTATTGGCAAAAATAGGCGACATAGAATATGACGCTGCCAACTCACACGCAGGGCTTTGGCTCACAGATTTTCAGGACAAGAAAGAAAATTTTGCTCTGCTCTACGATTTGACCATAAAAGAAAACGAAGCAAATAGCAAAAAACCTTACCTAATATTTAACCGAACTAATCCCGCCAATGATTTTGTCAATTTCAGAGAAGGCGACATGATTGTACTTTATCCTTGGGCAAACGAGGACAGCAATGTGCTGCAAAACCAACTGTTTAAAGGTAGTATTTCGCATATCAATCAAGAAAGTGTTACCATAAAAATTCGGTTTCAACAAAAAAACAAAGCCTATTTTGAACAGTCTATCTATTGGGCAATAGAACCCGACTTATTGGATAGTGGCTTTCAAACGCAACTAAAAGGTCTTTTTTCATTTTTGAAGGTCAAAAATCAACGCAAAAAAGATTTGTTGTTGGGCATAGCCACGCCTGAAACCACAGGAGAAGAAACCTATGCAGACGAGGAACAAAAAAAGCAACTCAACCACGAACAGTTGAAAATACTGAACAAAGCCTTAGCTGCAAAAGATTATTTTTTGTTGGTAGGACCTCCTGGTACGGGTAAAACTTCTATTATTTTGAGAAATTTGGTACATGAATTATACAAAAATCCTAAGACTAATATTTTACTGTTGGCTTACACCAACCGAGCCGTAGATGAAATTTGCGAGGCTATTCATGTACTTCCTTTTTTGCGAATAGGGTCGGAAAATACGGCTTCTGAAAAGGTAAAAGACAAGTTGTTAGACAAAAAAATAGAGCAACTGAAAACAAGGCAGGACGTAAGGCAACTGATGCAAGACAACCGAATTTTTGTGGCTACGGTGGCAGGAATTGCCAACAAAGCCGATATTTTTGTCCTCAAACAGTTTGATGTTGCCATTATAGACGAGGCATCGCAAATCCTCGAACCGCAGTTGATTGGTATTCTGCCTTTGGTGGAGAAGTTTATTCTCATTGGCGACCACAAACAACTGCCCGCCATTGTGCTGCAAAATAAGTTAAAATCGCAAGTACAAAGCCCTGATTTACAAGCTATTGGCTTGCACAACCGCAGCAATTCTTTTTTTGAAAGAATATTTATTCGTTGCCAACAAAACCAATGGGACTGGGCTTACGATACGCTGACCTATCAGGGGCGTATGCACGTGGAGTTGGCTGATTTTACCAATAGGCTGTTTTATGATGGCGTGCTGAAACCTGCCCGACCTGCTCAGACTGCCGAATGGAAATCTCAAATTAGCATAGAAAAAGCCTTGCAAACTTGCACTGCCAATGACTTTTTTAAGACCAAAATTTTGCCTTTTTTGCTCCACAACAGGCTGTTTTTTGTGCCTACACACACCTCCGCAGACGACCAATCGGACAAGATAAACAGCCATGAAGCCCTGCTCACTGCCGAATTGGTGCAGCAAATAATGAGTAATTATGAGCAAGCAAAGCAAGAGTTTTTGCCCGACAAAACCATTGGTATCATTACGCCTTACCGCAACCAAATAGCCCATATTCGCAACTGTTTGCAGGCAAAAGGCATAAAAAATTACGAAAAAATTACGATTGACACCGTAGAAAGGTATCAAGGCAGCCAGAGGGACATCATCATTATTTCGTGCTGTATCAACAGTTTGTACCAAATGAAAAACTTGGTTGCCATGACAGACGATGGTAAAGTGGACAGAAAACTCAACGTAGCCCTTACCAGAGCAAGAGAACAAATGATTTTGCTCGGCAATCCTGCTTTGCTAAAAACAGACAAAGTGTATAAAAGTTTGGTGGAGTATTTGGAGGAGAAAGATTTGGTGATAAGGTGAAAAAAGAGCAAGTTGTTAACATGGAGGCAACTATTCTAAAAACCTTAGTGTGATGTAGGCTGTTTTAGCAAAATTCCCGCAGCAAACCTGCCTGTGACGCCTTGCCCTTTTCGGCTGGAAAAAAACTTGTCAGCGTGGCAAGCAGTGCAGATGGGCATAATTTCTATTTGGTTGGCAAGCAACCCTGTTTCCTCTACAAGTTGTCTTTTGGTAACACCTTGCAAATCTAAATGATATTTGTCTGTTTGCGTGTTTTTCTTCATGTAGTCGTCTTTATAGGCAAATGAAGTAGCAAAAGTATCTGCTACTTCGTTGCCCACTTCATAGCAACAAACACCAATAGCGGGGGCTATCCCCACCCAAATATCTTCGGGTGCAGACCCAAATTGACTTTGCATAAGCCACGAGGCTTGGGCTGCTATTTTTTTCACTGTGCCTCGCCAACCGCCATGCACTGCCCCTGCCACGTGATTTTTGCGGTCATAGAGCAAGGTTAAGACACAATCTGCCGAAAAAACCAACAGACACAAATCGGTGGAAACTGTAAGCAAACCATCAGTAGCTGCCAAACCCGACTCGTAGTTCGTTGCTCCTTGCCCCGCCTGCATTCGTGTTACCACCTGCACATGACTGCTATGTGTCTGTTGGGGTACGCACAACTGCTGAACAGCAAAACCAACAGCCTGAGCCAATATTTCCCTGTTTTGGCGAACAGCCTCTGCGGAGTCTTTCACTGCATAACTCAAATTGAGTTGGTCAAACGGCGGTTGGCTCACACCGCCTTGCCTTGTAGAAACAAAATGCGAAAGGTGCGGAAATTGTTTTAAGTTATCGAATTGTAAAGTCATTTGCGTAGTGTATAAAATTAAATTGATTTGATTTTAAGTGGAATTTTTAACATTTTTATTTATATTTGTGCCTTTTATCACAAAATAAAAAATCACGAAACAAAGCTAAGAATTAATTTTACTTTCTACAATTAGCTACTCAAATATAAGTCTATGAAGTCTTATCAACTCTACTTTTTATTTACATATGGCTGTTATCTCTTGTTGGGTGCAGGGCTGTTGCTTTGGATAGAAAAAGGACAGGAAATTTGGTGGTTCAATGCTTTGCATACACCTATTTTGGATACTTTTATGAAGTACCTCACACACATAGGCGATGGGCTTTTTGCAACTTTTTTGGTCATTGCCTTGCTTTTTTGGCGTTATGACTATGCAATGGTGGCATCGGTAGGTTTTGTGGTAAGTAGCCTTTTTACTCAAAGCCTAAAGAAATTGGTATTTGCTGACCAACTTCGCCCTTGGGCATATTTACAAGAAAACTCTGCTTTACATTTAGTAGAAGGTGTAGAAGTACATAAATATTTTAGTTTTCCTTCGGGACATTCCACTACAGTTTTTTTTCTGGCTTGTTTGTTTAGCTTACTACTTCGTAACGCTATTTGGAGTGTGGTTTTCGTCTTATTGGCTATTTTAGTTAGTTTGACAAGGCTTTATTTGGTTCAACATTTTTTTATGGATACTTATTTTGGCTCTTTAATTGGCACAGGACTGATGTTACTCATTTGGCAAGGCTACCAAAACCAAACGTGGATAAAACACCCCAAATGGCAGTCATCATTACGTACTTTGTTTGATAAAAATAATAGAGTTTATGAATAATTACCCAAAGATGTCATTTTTTTGAAAAATGACATCTTTTGCCGAGCCTCTCAACAAAAAATTATTCATAAACTCTAATATTTAATGTTATTTTTTGCAAAAAAACAATTAGCTTTATAGATTGAAAAAAAATCTTGTATGAGCCAAAACAACAACAATAAAAAGAAACAAATTATTACACCTGAAGAATTTGCTTCTTCTTTGGGTTTAGATAAACTACAATTAGAGCCTTTGGCAAAGCCTATTATGAAGTTTCTCAAAATTCAAGACCTCAACGGAGTCTATGAAAAATTGGTAGGCTTGCAAGATGTAGCCTTTATCGATGCCGTTTTGGAGGAGTTTCGTGTAAAATATGAAGTATTGGCAGGTGAAATTGAAAATATACCCAAAACAGGAAGTTTTGTCGTCATAGCCAATCACCCTTACGGCGGCATAGATGGTTTGATTTTGATTAGCTTGATTCGCAAAGTCCGTCCCGACTTTAAGGTCATGGCAAATTACTTGTTGCAATACATAGAAACTATCAAAGATTGTTTTATTTCAGTCAATCCGTTTGAAAATTCGGAAAATAAGCAAATGAATATTGCAGGCGTAAAAACTGTGTTGGGAGAGTTGCAACAAGGCAATGGCGTTGGTATTTTTCCCGCAGGTGAAGTGTCGGCTTTTCATAGTGGCGAGGGCAGAGTTACAGACAAACAATGGGAGCCTGTGGTGGGCAAAATTATCAAAAAAGCAAAATGCCCTGTGATTCCTGTTTATTTTTCGGGCAGAAACGGCACCTTGTTTAACCTCTTGGGCTTGATTCACCCCGCCCTGCGGACTGTGAAACTCCCCTCCGAAATGCTCAATAAAGCAGATGAGCCTATTCAAATACGGATTGGCAAGCCCATGAAACCCGAAGACCTTGCTTTGATTGGCGACTCGGACAAGGTGCTGAAACATTTGCGAACTAAGACCTATGCGTTGAGTTCTCCCTTAGAGGAAAAATCTTTTTTGCACAAGGTGCTGAAATTTAAGTCCACACCCAAAGACATCATACCGCCTACGCCCAAAGATGCTTTGCTGCGAGATATAGAAAATTTGCGAAAACTCAAAAAAGCCGTAGATACACACAAGCAGTACGAAATTTTTATTACCGACTCTGAAACCATACCCAATGTGCTGAGAGAAATTGGTAGGTTGCGAGAAATCACATTTAGACAGGCAGGCGAAGGCACAAACCGCAGCATAGACCTCGACGAATATGATTTGCACTACCTCCACCTTTTTATGTGGGACACCGAAGCCCAACAGATAGCAGGGGCATACAGAATAGGCAGAGGCAAGGAAATTTTGAACCGTTTTGGCAAAAAAGGCTTTTATCTCAACGAATTGTTTAAGATGGACGATGGTTTTATACCTATCTTAGAAAAATCGTTGGAGATGGGCAGGTCTTTTATTTTGGAGGAGTACCAACGCAAACCTGTTTCGTTGCTCTTGCTTTGGAAAGCAGTTTTGCTCTATTTGCGAAATAATCCTGATTACCAATATTTGATAGGTCCTGTAAGTATCAGCAATAATTTTTCCTCTTTGTCCAAAGAATTGCTGACTGCCTTCATTAAAAATCATTTTTGGAATGAGGAAATGGCACAATTTATTACGCCACGCAAGAAATTCAAAGCAAAAATTAAGGTGGAGGAATCCGAACTGTTGCACCATATCAAAGACCTGAAAGGCTTAGATTCGTTGATTGCCGAAATTGAGTTTACCCACAACAAAGTGCCTGTGTTGCTCAAAAAATACCTCAGCCAAAATGCCCGAATCATTGGTTTTAACATAGACCCCAAATTCAATGATGCCCTCGATGGGTTTATTGTGATGAATTTTACAACAGTGCCAGAAGATACAATCAAAATGTTGGATAAGTATTAAAAATTACAAAAATATGGAAACACCAATACAAACCTTGCAAAATCAAACCAAATTGCAAGGCAGATATACCATTATTGGCGTGTTGGGTAAGGGAGGTTTTGGGATAACCTACTTGGCAATGCACGATAGTTTACACAAAAAAGTGGCTATCAAAGAACTCTTTATGTCCACCCAAACGATGTACTGCACCCGAAACGAAGCAGATACACGCAGCGTAATGCCACATTTTTCGGGCTTTGAAACCTTTAAAACCAAGTTTTTGGACGAAGCAAGAACTTTGGCAAAGTTTACAGGCAAAAAAGGCATTGTGCAAATTTCTGATACGTTTGAGGAAAACAATACTTCTTATTTTGTGATGGATTACATCGATGGCAAATCTTTGAAAACCATTTTGGAAGAGCAGGGGACATTGTCCGAAAAACAGACAACGGAATATGCTTTGCAAATTCTGAATGCCCTTAGCGAAGTGCATAAAGAAAATATTTTGCACCGAGATTTGAAACCTGATAACCTGATTTTGCGGACTGCCGATAAGCAAATGATGTTGATAGATTTTGGTATAGCAAGAGAGTATGCAGAAGACGAAACCAAAACACAAACGGCGATGATGACCGTAGGTTTTGCACCACCCGAACAGAAACTACTGAAAGCAAAACGTGGGGCTTATACCGATTTGTATAGTGTAGGGGCTGTTTTGTACTATTGCCTCACTCACCAAAGACCGCAAACGACAGACGAAATATCGATGGACGGCTATGTTTCGGCAAAAAGTATCAACCCTGCCATATCGGTAGCTATGAACACACTCATAGACAAGGCACTTACCAAACCCTCCGCAGGACGTTTTCAGACTTGCGAAGAAATGATGGCTGCCCTGCAAAACCTGCACAGCACCGCAAAAGTAACAGATGCAACGGATATACACGAAACCATTATAGAAGCAACGGTAGAAACTCCAAAAAATCCTTTTGTAGAAAAATATAAGCAGCAACCAACAGAACAAAAATCTAACCGTACTCCTGTGTATATAGGCGTAGGTGTGGCGGTTTTGTTAGTGTTGGGTTTGGTGCTGTGGCAACCTTGGGCGAAAAAAACGGAAACGAATGAACAAGCAAGTACAACAACCGAAACTCCTGTAAATGTGGATACCGCAGCTATTTTGGCTACGCAAGCCCAAAAAGAAAAAGAGGAACAAACAAAGCTGTTAGCACAAGTCGAAAAAGAAAGTCAGGATAATATTGCTAAAACGTCAAAACAAAACCTTTTAGGAGAACATAATATGACTTTACAGTGGATTAGTGAAGAAACGCCAGGTAAGATTTCGTTTTGGGAACAAGATAATAAAATTTTGGTAAAAGGGTTTCAAAAAAGTCCAGTAAATAATGATTTTTTGAAAGTAGAAGGAGAAGTATTAAAAATTATAGATGCAAGAAACTTTATATTTGAAGGTTTAATTGTCTACTCTGTTCATCATATTCAGGGAGGTAATCAGTGTATTCGTAAAGGTAAATTTACTTTTAGAGTATCTGGACAACGAAAATACTGGCGGATGAAAGAAAATTATAATAATTGTGGTGGTGTTACTGATTACGTAGATATATACTTTAAATAATTTAAATAGTTTTAGTGATTTATTTACTTCAACCGAATCTAAGTTTTTAACTTCAAAGGGGTTGCAAACCCTGCTGATGGTTTGTTTTGTTTTATTATAATTTTTTTGTATCTTTGTCTAAACAAAAAATACTATGAAATTTAGCGAATTTAAGAATAACGCCACCTTATTAATATATTTTGGTCTAAGTGTCAAAAATGAACCCTTTATAGATTTACAAACCATAGTACAACTACCTTTGTCGCCATATTTAGAGGGAGATTTTGCTTTTGTTTTGGCAAATCGTGGCAATACAGCTATGGAGTTTTATGCTTGCGAAGCCCTTATTTTCCCTATTTTGAAAGAAGTTTGGAAACGAAATCCGAAAATAAAAGTATTTAGCCATCGTAGATTTAGATAATCCAAATAAATTGTTAGGTATTTTAGATTTTATTTTTGCAGACTGCGTCAAAACTGCCGAAAAATTTTATATGTATTAGAGTTTATGAATAACTACCCAAAGATGTCATTTTTTTGAAAAATGACATCTTTTTTCAAGCCCTATAACAAAAAATTATTCATAAACTCTATTAGAGGTTATTACGATTTGTACCGTACCCTTTTGGCGGGAGTTGCCTCCAACTGCAGGGTCAATTAGTTGAAAATCAAGAAGTTATTTTTCTATGTTATCAGCTTTGGATTGCAAAGATGCTGTGGTTAGAACTGCTCATATACTTTTTGCAGTTCTTCCTTTTTCTGTTCCCATGTAAAGTTTTCGGCTATGGTTTGGTAGGCTTTTTTGCCCATTTCGGCAAGTTGGGGTTTGCTCTCTATTGCAATTTGTATAGCCCTTGCCCACTCCGAAGGTCTGTCAGGTTGTATGAGCCAACCACTTTGGCGGTTGCTTATTAACTCCTCAGCAACGGGCAAGTTCGAGGCTAATACAGGCACACCACAAGCCATAGACTCCAAAATTTTGAGGGGACAGCAACCTTGTTGCAAGTTGCGAGTACAAGCCGTCAAAGGAGCTACGGAAAACAAAGCATGGGCTACATAGTGCTGCAAAACAGGTTTTGATAGTCTATATTTCCAAATAATTCGGTCGGCAATACCTAATTTTGCAGCTAATCGTTGTAAAGGGCGACACATTTTTTCTTTGAGAGAACAGCAAATAACTAACTGTATTTGTGTAGTGAGTGGCAATAAAGCCCAAGCACGCAGCAAGACTTCTACACCTTGCCACGATTGCAAAGTGCCAACATAAATGCAATAAGGCAAAGTAGGCAATTCCCAAAGAGTTTTGTCGAGCAGTAGGTTGTCTGTTGTTTCTTCATTGGTATTAACTACCAATTCAGCAGGATTGTATAAAGTGGCTCCGTTGTAAATAACCTTTATCTTTTGCTTGTTAACTCCCTGATTAACGAGAAATTGGGCTATGTTTTTTGAAGGAACTATTACTTGTTTACTTGTTGTTAAGCAATATTTTTCTAAACTTTGTAGTTTGCGAATAGTAGCAGGTGGCAAAGCATACCGATAAGGCAATTCGATGGAAGGTAAACTATTGACTTCAAATAAGGTTTGGTAGTTGGTTGGTTGTGTTTCTTGATACGCCAAAATGGGCAAGGCTGACCAAATATCTCTGAAATGACAAATTTGTAAACTTTTGGCTTGGTAGGGCAACAGCGTATATAAATCTTTGCCATAGCTATTTGCTCTTTCCAAGTAATTGGCAATATTTTCTTGATACCTTGTAATTTCTATGTTTTCTTCTGCCTGATAGGTAGGCATTTCTCCGTCACCTAAGACATGCAACCAGCCATTTTGAGCAAACTCAAACAAAGCAGCCGAAAAATGGGCAATGTGTGTAGCAGCCCCCTTGTAGGAAGGAAAAATATCGAAGGCTGCATACAAAGCTGTATGTGAAGTGTGAAATAACATAATAACCTAAAATTATTCGCAAAAGTAAGTTGATACGCTGCTTTTTGCAAATCTTGGCACTACAGTTTTGTAATTACTTTTTTTATCCTAAAAAAAATAACAACCCTCTTTGTAGTTCGCAAGCAAAAAAACACTACCTTTGCACTCGAAAAACAGCTAACTATCAACTTAGCTCAATTTACCACTGTCATTTAACTTTATATCATTCAACATTTGATTTATGGTAGCAACCGTTGATTTTGAGGTACGCAAAGTGGCTCAATCAAGAATTTCGGAAGTAGATTTTGCTCATTTGCCCTTTGGCAAGTTCTTTTCAGACCATATGTTTGTGGCTGATTTTGTAGATGGGCAGTGGCAACAAGCCCAAATTCGCCCCTACGATTATATCCGCATGACCCCTGCCAATGCAGCGTTGCACTACGGACAATCTATTTTTGAAGGATTGAAAGCCTACAAAAGCAATACAGGTGATGTCTTTATTTTCAGACCTCACGAAAACTTCAAACGGTTCAACGCCTCTGCCTTGCGAATGAATATGCCCCAAGTTCCCGAAGAGTTTTTTGTGGGTGGAATGGCAGAGTTAGTAAATTTAGATAGAAATTGGGTGCCAAAAGAGGAAAAAAGTTCTCTCTATATCCGCCCTTTTATGTTTGCAACTGATGAGTTTATTGGTGTGCGTCCTTCTGATACGTATAGATTCATCATTTTTAGCTGCCCCGTAGGTGCATATTATAATGTACCTGTGCGTGTGAAAATAGAAGACCACTACACCAGAGCAGCCAACGGAGGCACAGGCACTGCCAAATGTGCAGGCAACTATGCAGCCTCTCTTTACCCTGCCCAGTTAGCCCAAAAACAAGGTTTTCAACAGTTGCTTTGGACAGATGCCAAAGAACACAAATACATAGAGGAATCTGGTACAATGAATGTGATGTTTGTCATTGATGGCACATTGGTTACGGCTCCTGTTAGTGGCACTATTCTCGATGGTGTAACTCGCAAAAGTGTGTTAGACATCGCCAGAGATTGGGGAATGAAAGTAGAGGAAAGACGAATCAGCGTAGAGGAATTGATTGGGGCTTCTGAAAAAGGAAAATTGCAAGAGGCTTTTGGCACAGGAACTGCTGCCACCATTGCCAATATTTCTGAAATTGGCTACCAAGACCAAGTTTATACCTTGCCTGCCATAGAAAACAGGGTCTTTTCGCCAAAAGTATTGAAAGAACTCGAAGACATACGCAGAGGAAACAAACCTGATACCAGAGGTTGGTGTTTTGCGGTGTAAGTTTTTTGCAAATTAGGCACATCCCCCACAAGAGTTTAAAACTCTTGTGGGGTTAATTTTAACAAAAACTCCCATAATTTTGTTTCCTCTGTTTCGCCCCACAATAATTCGTTTTTATCAAAAGCAATAGTGTAAAACTTCCTTTGGCAATAAGGCTCATAAAACTGCTGTACAATATTATCTATTGTTAGAGCTGTAAAATCTACAACCAAAGCACCTTGATAAACTTTACAAAATTGTTGCCACGCAATATTGGGCGGAATGAGCAAAGGTAAATTGTAATACAAATATTCGTAAAACTTGGTTGGTATGCGGTTTTGGTTACTCTTATTTACTTGATAAGGCAACAAAGCAGCCGTAGCTCCTTTAAAACAAGCCACAATTTTCGAATAAGGCAAAGGTGATTGAGTAGAAATATAGCAAGTAAACAAAAATTCAAATCCCTGTATAGCTTGCTGTAACTGTTGATAATACGTTGTGTCAGAACAAAAACCAGCAATCGTCAGGTGTACAGGTACGCCAGCTTGATGTAATTTCTTTGCAAATTCAATTCCCTCTAATGTACCATAACTAACAGATAAAGTGCCTGTATGTACCAATTTCAGGTAATTATTTGTAATTACTGACTTTATTCCGTAGTCAATTTCATTTTTTACAGCCAAAGGTTTAAATAAATTAGGCAATAGCAAATAATTTTTTTGTACAAAATCCAACTCTTTTGCATAACACTGCTCTGCTAATAAAAAACCATCTATAAAAAATTTGCTTACATTTTCAAAAAATCTTACTCCAATAGCTAATACACTCCGCAGCCCTACAGGATAGGTGGTTTGGTAAGCTATGTTTTGATAGTAATTTTCGCTGACATCATACACTAAACAAGAACAAGGAATAGGGTAGGAGAGGGGGGCAAAAAAGGCAAGGAAAAAATGAAATAGTTTTCTGATATACTTATAAAAAATAGCAAAAGGCAATAACTCAAATGTATTGATTATCAATACATTAGGTTGTATGTTAAAAAGTAAAAATAAAAAACGAAATCCAAAAAAAAGCCTATACCAACTTAGTCGATGAAAATTTGCTATGGGGTGAAAAAAGTAATTTGGATTTTCTTCTGAGTTATTTGCTGATTTTGACGGACTTCCTATCAAGTGTACCTCTGCCACCGAAGGCATAGCTTTTGCTAATTTATGATACATCCTTACATCATAAATACTTTTGAGAACAGAGGCAAAAACAACTTTGATAGACATATTTCCAATTCGTTAGTGTACTATTTAGTCTGTTGGTGGTGGTAACTGTAAGTGTTACCACGATTTTTTTATTTTTTATCAATAATCTCCTTCAATTTTGCCCACAATTCGTCATGATAGTTAATAGGCACAAGGGAATTATCGGGGTTGTTGCCCATTCTGACCACAATTAGATTTTGACTGGGTATCACATCTATAATCTGTCCATCTCTACCCATCGCCGCCACCAAATCAGCAGGGGCATTGGGGGCTAAACTGCGAGGGAAAACAGTTTGCGAACCTGGCACCATACAAGAGGCTTTGCCGTTGAGCCACCACAAATAGCCATAAGAAAGATTAATATTTTGCGAAGTATTTATCATTTCGTTGTAATAATTTTCCTCTCCCAAAATCACTTGCTTGTCCCATTTTCCTTTTGCCAGCACAAGTAACCCAAATCTTGCCATACTGCGCGGCGTGCTGTAATAGATATTATTGTCGGTTTCATAACGCCAAAAACCTTCCATACCTATTTTATCTCGCAAACGACTGTTGAAATACGTGTTAAAATCTTCTTTGGTAGCTCCTGTAATTACTTTTTCCAAAATTGTATAAGGTGCATTGTGATAAGACCAACGGGTGTTGGGGGCAGTCAAAAATTTCAGACATTCTGGTTTAGTGCAATTAAGATTCGACACTTTGTCGTCAAGTCCTGTGGTCATGGTCAGGTGGTGGCGAACATTAATAAGACCTTCTTGTTGAGGAGTCAAAGACGACCAGCCTGTTCCCAAAAAATCGGAGGATTTTTGATTTAGAGTCAATTTTTTTTCCTCTAAGGCTTTGCCCACCAAAAAAGAGGTGAGGGTTTTGCCCGCCGAAGCCCAGTACCACACACTCGATGTTGTAAAATTATTGCCTAAAAGGTCTTTGCCAAAATATTTTTCTATCACTATTTTGCCATCTTTCAACACCAAAAAACCTCTGGTATTGGTCTGTTCCAAATAAGCATATAAATCAGGCAATTTGGCAGTAGTCCAACCTAATTGTTCAGGCGTTGAGGTGTCCCACGTAGCCGAAGGATTAGCAGCAGGAAAATACAAAGACACAGCAGCAGGCTGTGCTGGGGTGTCGTCTTTTTTACAAGCCCATTGGGGCAGAGAGCAAATGAGCAAAAAAGCCCAATAGAAGTGATTGATTTTCATTGTTTTATAAATTTTTAAGGAAAATCACACGCTAAAGCGTATGTTACATGGAAAATCACACGCTAAAGCGTATGCTACTATTTGGTAGATTGTGCAACAGCCCAAAGGTTTAATCTATTGACTTATTTATTTGAAAACCTGACAAAACAAAACATAATTAAAATAAGTTATTAAAATTATTACTCTTTTTGCAAAAATTGATTTATTTTTTATAACTTTCTTAGCTTTTTCTCCCGATAGACCGAGCAGCTGTTTACAGCACTTTTTTTGTATCAAATTCTCAAAACACAATGGTTGTGCGTATAGACAAATTTTACTCCAAATATCTAAAACGTCATGTAGTGCTTGACGTTTTTTTGCCACCCCACTATCACCAAGAAACAGAGGCATATCCTGTTCTCTATGCCAATGACGGACAAGATATGGAAGGTGTCAAAATGGAAAACACCCTAACAGGGCTGTACCAAGACAATAAATTACCCAAAATAATCGTAGTGGCGGTGCATACTTGCAGCGAAAGATTGCAAGAATATGGCACTGCTGCCATGCCCGACTACAAAGGCAGAGGGAGTAAAGCTGACAAATATACCAAATTTGTGATGGACGAACTCATGCCTTATATCCACCAAAGTTACCGAGTGAAAAAAGAAGCTACCCATACAGCTTTTATGGGGTTTTCGTTAGGAGGGTTGTCTGCTTTTGATATTACTTGGCATCACCCTTACGCATTTACCAAAGTAGGTGTATTTTCGGGGTCGTTTTGGTGGCGAAAAAAAGCATACGAAGACGGCTATGACGACGAAAACGACCGAATTATGCACAATTTGATTAGGCAAAGTAGTTACAAAAAAGGACTAAAAATGTGGTTCGAAGTCGGTACGGCAGATGAAAAAGATGACCGAAACAACAACGGCATCATAGATGCCATAGACGATACGCTGGACTTAATGACCGAATTGGAGAAAAAAGGCTACAAAAAAGATGCAGATATGCGATATCTTTGCATAGAAGGCGGTGAGCATAATCAAAAAACATGGGCTACCTGCTTGCCCGATTTTTTGACATGGGCATTTGTTAAATAACAAAAGCTCCTTATGCGGAAAGATATTTTTAAAACTATTGGTAGAGGTTTCCTATACACATCGGAAAGTGGTTTTGGGATTTGAGAAGTAACAGTTCTTAAAGAACTGTTACTTCTGTGCTGTATTTTTGAAATTAAAATCCCAAAACTACTTTCTGATGTGTATATCTCTGCCAAAATTTTTGCCTTTTCTATAAACCTTCCACCTCTGCCACCACAAAATTACTGCCTCCAATAAAAATAAAATCTTGGGCTTTGGCTTGTTGTCGGGCTGCCATAATAGCAGCTTGCACCGACTCATAGCATCTGCCTTGCAAGTCATAGCTTTTTGCTTGCTCTTGCAGCAAATCAGCAGCTAACCCTCTGGGAATGTTGGGTTTACAAAAATAATAAATGGCTTGTTTGGGTAGTTGCACCAACATTTTGTCTATGGCTTTGTCATTGACAGCACCCAAAACAAAGTGAAGTTGCTCAAATTTTTGCTTTTTGATTTGCTTAACTACTTGCCTGATTCCATCTTCGTTATGCCCCACATCACAAATCATTAAAGGTGCTGTGCCTATCTGTTGCCAACGACCTTTTAGCCCCGTCGCCCTGCACACTGTTGATAAGCCCATGCGAATATGGTTTTGCGTAACAGGAAATTGCGGAAGTATGTCTAAGAGTGCCAACACACCTTTTATGTTGTTTGGTTGGTAATCTCCTTTGAGTTCGCAAGTTACGCGTCTGATATGGGCTTTGTTGTCTTTGTAAATATCAAAACTATCTAAGTTTTCTCTCCTATTGTGTTGAAAATCAAGCCAATAAATTTTGTCTGCAAAAGAAATAGGTGCTGCCATTTCTTGGGCTTTGCTCTCAAAAACTGCTTTGACTTCTTCCTGCGTTTGGCTGACAACCACAGGCGTATGGGGTTTGATAATTCCTGCTTTTTCAGTTGCAATTTGGGGCAGGGTATCTCCCAAAAGGTTTTGGTGGTCGTAACTAATGCTGGTTATCAGGCAAGCCAACGGCTCTATGACGTTGGTAGAGTCTAATCTGCCACCTAAACCTACTTCTATTACTGCAATATCTACTTTTTGCTCGGCAAAGTAGCAAAACGCCATGCCCACAGTGAGTTCAAAAAACGAAGGTTGCAACTGCTCAATGAAAGTGCGGTGTTTTGCCACAAAATCTACGACAAACTGCTCAGGAACTTCTATGCCGTTGATTCGGATTCTTTCCCTAAAATCTTTGAGGTGAGGCGAAGTATAAAGCCCTGTTTTGTAGCCCGCAGCCTGCAAAACAGAGGCAGTGAGGTGCGAAGAACTACCTTTGCCGTTTGTCCCTGCTATGTGTACAGTAGGAAATTTGGTTTCAGGATTGCCCAAATACTTGCAAAGGGCAAGGGTATTGTCCAAATTGGCTTTGTAGGCTGCTGCCCCTATGCGATGAAAGACAGGCAACAGGGCATATAAATAGGCTATGGTTTCGGCGTAGGTCATGTTGCAATTTTAAAAACAAAGGTACGATTGTCAAGGTGCAAAAGCACCATTGCCAACGTACCTAAATAGTTAAGGCAAGATTTAAGCACTTAATTTTTCTGCCCCTTGTTTGGTAATTACCGAATCTGCAAATTCATAGATTTTGGCTTTGCCTATTTCTACTTGGTCTTCCAATTCTTTTTTCAAATCAGCCGTTTTTTTAGCTATTTTCTCTCTTGTTTTGTCCCCTTTGTCGGGTGCTAACAAAATGCCAATGACTGCACCTGCAGCAAATCCTGCTACTAAGGCAAATAAAGTGCTTTGTGTTTTGCTCATAATTCCAAATTGTCTGTTTAGGTTTTGGAACAAATGTAGTTTTTTTTGGGTAGTTAGCAAAATTTAGGTAAAAAAATTTAAGTTTTCTGTTTCAAAATTTTTAGCTTTTTTTACCACTTAGGAACAGAGAAGCACCAAGTTTTACTAAGAAAATTCTAAGTGAAAATATTCGCAATTCGGTTTGAGGTCTAACATCTTAGTTTTAGTTTAGCAGTGGATAATACCGCAAAATCAACCAACTCTGTTATTTTCATTTTGCCCTGTTGATTTGATATTAAAATTAGTTTTCTTTAATTGCCCAAAGTTCCAAGTGGCAATCAATCTGAAATAGGTATTGTTGAAGGTCCTGTTATAAAAAATATCTGTTCTCCCTACACCATAAAACCCAGAAGCATTGGTTCTTGTAAAAATATCATTAGCCAACATTCTAAGTTTGAGTTTATTTTGCAGAAAATCTTTTTCAATACCTAATGTTATTAAGTATCGGGCATACTCCTCTCTCAAACCATATTGATTATGACCAAAATACCAAGCAAGCAGTTGTACCTTAAACAGCTTACCAACATTAAAACTGTTATTTGAGTAGAGGTATAGTTTTGGGGTAGGTTCTATAAAAATGAAATCATATTGATTATCTACCTCTTTGGTGTAGCTAAGGTTTACGGTATTGGTAGAAGTCCACCAGTTGAAAGTAATGGTTTTAGTAATTGATGCAAAAAAACTGTGGCTTTTTTCTATATTGATACCTTTTAAAACGTAACTATTGGGCTTTGTTCCTCTCAAAGCAGCATTAGTAAGAGGGTCTAAGGTGTAATTATAGCCTATTCTAAAATCAGCACTTTGATAAATTGCCCCAATTTCAAAAGCATGAGTTTTCTCTGGTATCAGATTGGCATTGCCTTCTATGGTCGTAAATGGGTCTTGATAAACAACAAAAGGATTCAATGCCTGATAACGTGGTCTTGTTATTCTGGAAGTATATGATGCCCTTAATTTAAGATTTTGGGAAACATTGGTACTGAGTTGCAAATTTGGAAAGACATTAAAATAGTTGTCAGCAATAAGTTGTCCACCTCCTACACTCGTATTCAGTTGATAATTAGTCAATTCTCCTCTTACGCCTGCACTGTAATTGAATTTGCTGATGCCTCCGCTATACGTGAAATAGGCAGCTGGTATTTTTTCATTGTATTGAAACTTGTTTGACAAAGTATTGTCTAAATTAAATACACTACCACTTTCGGCTATAAAAAAGTCGGTAGCAGATTCGGTATTGACATAGCTAAATTTTGCACCCATTTCTAACTTTTTGCCTCCTTTAAGCACTTTGGTAAAATCTCCCTGCGTGCTTGAAACAGCTATGCTATGCCCCACTTTATTTTTTAGTTGCCTCACGCCGTCTATGCCATTCACAGTCCTATTTTCTGTTATGAAATCGTCAATAGCAGAGTTAAAGTGCGAATATTGTGTGCCAACAAACAGTACAGAACCCAATGTATCAACTGTTTTATTGTAGTTCAGGGTCAGTGAATTATTGGTTCTTAATTCGTCTTTATCAATTTTACTGTTATAAAAACTACTATCAGTTTTGGTAGTTATTGCATTTTTATTGCCAATGTAACCACCTAAATTTTCTGAAAACCCGTTGTATGACATAGAAATATTGTTTTTGCTATCAAAATTATATTGCAAACCCAACCCATAGTTTGAATAATTGTTCATTTTACTTCGCCAATCTGTTCGCAAATCCGATTTTAGGTACTCATCTGTTGCAGGTCTGGTTCTGGTAGTGTGCAAAAACATTCTGTTTTCACCTAAAAGCAAGGAATAATTGCCTATTACCGATAATTTATTTTTTGCATAATTCAAATCAAGAAAAGATTGGGCATTAGTCCCCGCAAAATCCGAATAGGTAACTTGCTGGCTTGCTGTTCCCATAATGCCTTCATCTACTTTGGTTTTCGTTATGATATTGATAACTGCTTTGCCCTCTGCATCATATTTTGAGGAGGGATTTGCAATCACTTCAATTTTTAGAATTTGCGAAACAGGTATCGAAGCCAACCTTTCATTGGTTATCTGTCTGCCATTCAAAAAAAGTAGGGCTTCTCCTTTACCCAAAACAGACAACTGCCCATTGTTTTCCATTACATTTGGAGATTTAGACAAAATTTCTGTAACCGAACTGCTGGTAGCTAATACTGTATTGGCAACATTTACCTCCATTGTGCCGTTGTCGTTGTGTTTTATCAAAGGCAATTTGCCCACCACTGTAACAGCCGCTAACTCACCTGCTTTCAATGTTACGACGATATTACCCAAATTGATATTAGGTTGCCCGTTGTAAACAACTTTGATGATGGTGTCTGCAAAAGACAAAGAAGTAATTTTAAGCAAAACTTCGGGTCTGTTGATATTGCTTACTACAAAAATGCTGTCTAAAAAGGTTACGCCTTGTATAAATGAAGAATCACTAACCGACAAAACAAGTACATTGCCTAACAAGGGTTCATTGGTTTTGTCCACCACCCTCCCTGTAATAGAGCTAATATTTTGCCCAACTATTTGAAAAGTCGTAAAGCAAAGTATCATAATGAAATAGATTGCAGTGTGTTTTTTCATGTTTTTTAAAAAATTAAAAGTAAAGAATAGAAATAATTTGTATTTTGGTTTTGAGAAACCAAAAGCACATAATTTAATTGATACAAATTTAATTGATATGTCAATTAAATTGCAAGTAATTAACTTTCTTTAACTTTTAATTAACTTTTGGTAGTGCTGCAACCTGATGAGAGGATGTTCGAAAAGCCATTTTCTATGAAATTTTTTTTACAACTACCTCATTATCAAGAACTAAACCTATAAGGTTTTAAAAACCTTATAGGTTTTCAGACAGCCTCTATTTCAATCTTGCTGCCACGTCTGAAATAGTTGCAACAAACTATTTTGATAACTGCCAACGTCTTTGTATTTACCTCTGTTTTGCTCATACAGCCCTAAGCTATTAACTAAATCACTCATCCATAAAAACCCTGCTTGCTGTTGCCTTGCAATGTCCTCGTTAATTTTTTCAGTCGACTCTTTTTGGGCTATGGCATAGCGAATGGCAGTGGCTCTTACCAAAGATTCGTAGAGCAGATACCGCCAATTACCATAAAACGTATTTTTAACTTTTTCATTGACCGCAGGCAGGGCAAGCAACTTTTCGCCAATAGGTTTCCAATGCAAGGTGTCGTTTTCTATGATTTGGTTGCTGTAACAATGAATGTACTCGTGTAGCATTGCCCACTTATAATAACCAACTTGCACATCTTGCGGTATTCCTTGCTTATCAAATTGCTTGCAAGTGAATAATGTATGCGTATGTCTTTGGTTATTAGCAAAATTAGTTCGTAAATAAGCACCATTCGTAGCTAACAAGCCCTGAACAGGAAAATATTGTTCTGTTGGGGCAATTCCAAAAAAGTTTTCCACCCATTTTGCCTGAATAGTAACTTGGGTAGCTATAAAACCTTGCTCTATGCTCTTAAAATACTTGCCTTGCGATTGAAAGAAAACAGCAGCTTTGGTATCAAGGTAAAAGTCATTGACAAGGCGAATAAACTCCTGAATGAGTAGAGTTTTGTCGTCCCACGAATCAGGACTGCTGCTCATATTTGCAAATGGTTCAAACTTTTTTTCTTGTTTTAAGTGAAAAGCAAGCGAAGGCAACTCCCAATCTTTGAGGTCTATGCTGTCTTTGGCATATTTTCCAATTAGTTCACGTAGATAGGCAACGCAGGCATGGTGCTTGTGTTTGGCAAAATAAGTTGCCACCTTATCAAAATAATAAGGATTGGTTTGCGAAACAGCCGAATTGGGTGTTGCCAAATAATAGATGATGTTCAGCAATTCTAATCTTTCATCTATCTTGGGGGCAAGCACCTTGTTTTGTGCATACAAGAAAACCGAATTATACAATAAAAAGGCAAGAACAAAAGCAAGTTTTTTCATAAGTAGTTGGACAGATTTATCGGACACCTCAAAGGTGTCCGATAGATGGTTTTTAACTCACAGGACAACTTTGTCCCATATATTTTTCGGGTCGTATGGGTCTTTTCACAAGATTACCGCCACAATTTGGGCAGATGTGTTTCAGCACCACTGCTGCACAATGTTCGCAATAGGTACACTCGAAACTGCATATCAGGGCTTCGCCACTTTCATTGGGCAGTGCCTTGCCACATTTTTCGCAATTTGGTTTGAGGGCTAACATCTTAGTTTTGGTTCAGTAGTGGATAGTATCTTTCTTCAAACACTTTAAAATGCCAACGCTGATGCCCCGCCAGCATAAAACCTAACGACAAAGGGCAGTATTGCATCTCATTAAAACCATTGCCTTGCTGTTGCAACATTTCAGGGGTAAAAGATTGGAACAACAAAATAGTAGCTTTTCTAATTAAAATAAGTTCTTCTACTAAATTTTCCACTGTCCTGCGGTTGGCTTGGGCATTCATTGCAAAAATATCTTCGTCATAAGGCAGCATTTTCTGCTTGTCGCCTCGTGCTATGGCTGTAATTCGGTAAGCAAACACCCTTTCCGTATCAATGTAGTGCTGCAAAAGGTCTTTGATTGTCCACTTATTGGGAGCATAGACTCTTTCGCCCAAAGCAAGCCACTTATTTATAGGTGCATTTTGCAATTCTTGCAAACTGATTTTGAGTGCCTCAACCACAGGCACGTCATCTGCCAAGTGAATATATCTATCAAAATATTCAGGCATTTTTTGTATTTCGGATTTTTTCATGTTGTTTAAATTTTAAATAATTTGCGTTTGTGGTTTCTCAAAACTGCAATATTTTGGGCTTTGAGAAATCTGAAGTACCTTATGTTTTAGAAAAAAAATTCTGTAAGCAACAACTGATTAATTATCTCCTACCCATAAACTCATAGTGTTTGTTATTACTGCTGAATTTCAATAGTAGCACCATGCCCTCTACCCCTTTGGGAATACCACCCAACCATTCATCATATTTTAGGAAAGTGAACTCCCCCATTTCTATATCCTCGTAGAACAGTTTGCTTGTATTGCCGTTTTTTTCAACCCTAATACCAGATAATTCTTCTGTTGCAGAGGTAAACCTATTTGTAAATATCAAGTTATAAGTTGTACCGACTGCTTTAATTTTGACATCGAGCATCGTAGGGGCTACACATAAAACAGGATTGTCAATCACCTTGTAACTTCCAACTATCGAGTTATCGGGCAGAAAATCCGAATTTTTGCAACTAAAAGTTACTATTGTGAACAGCAACAGCAATAAAAAAAGGTTGGTTTTGAGCAAAGAGTTTTTCATAAGTATTTGATTTTTAAGTTGTTTTAGCCACGTTGGCAATGGTGCTTTTCGCACCTTGACAATCGTATAAAAATGGTGTGGGTACTTAGTACGATTGTCAAGGTCTTCGACCATTGCCAACATAAATGACTTACTTGGTTTCAAACAAATAATAATTGTGCGTATCGTCTAATTTCAGCCCTGCTGCCACATACAACTGATTGGCTGCATAATTATCTGTTGCCGTTTCCAAATAATAGCCCGCCGAGTTGGTTTCTTTTGCAAACTCCTTCCCTTTTTCGAGCAACAGCCTTGCCACGCCACCTTTTCGATAGTCTTTGCTCACAAAAAGGTCGTTGAGCAACCAATAGCGTTGCATTTTGGTCGATGAAAAAATGGGGAAAAGTTGTATGTAGCCACAAGCAATGCCCTCTGTTTCGGCAATGAAAATCACCGATTCTTTGTTCTTCATTCGGTCTGCAATAAACTGTTTGGCTGCGGGCAAATCACTTTCTTTTTTGTAGAAAACCCTGTACGCATCAAACAAGGCTGTCATAGATTCTAAGTCGCCAAGCGTGGCTTCTCTGATGATAATGTTCATGGTGTTATGTGTTTTGGTCTAAGTGTTGGTACGTTGGCAATGGTCGAAGACCTTGACAATCGTACCTAAATAATTATAGTTGTTCCTTCAAATAACTTTCAAAATCGGGTTTTTCGTTTTTCATCAGCACGTGCTTGACCCACGCATTTCTTTCGTGCCACCAGATTTCCATTTCCCACACGCAGGTTGCCATGCCGTCTTGCGAATAGAGTCTGTATTCATTTTCTCCGTTTGGTTTCAGATAGACAAAGTTTTGCAACATATTGTCATCTATCCACCAATTAATGATAGCAAAACAGCCTTCTTTGCCCTCGTGGAGTATCAGCGTGGCAATGTTGTAGGTTTCCAAATCATAGGCTTTGCTTTTTTCTAACCACGCCTGCAAATTTGCTTTGGCGTGGTGGAGATTTTCTGCACTTACCAATTCATTAACAATGGAGATGCTATAAATTTTGATAGTCCAATTTTCAACTTCAAACAACTCCACAAAACGAATGGGGCGAGGTTGGTATTTGTTTTTGATTTTCATTGTTTTAGGCTTTTTAGTTGCGTGATTTCGGTTTCCAAAAACTGAAATTTAGAGTGTAGTGTGGGCTTCAGCCCACACACGGCATAATCAAAATCTAATAAATTTTATTTACAGAGTTAAAATATGTGGGCTGAAGCCCACACTACACTATTAAACAACTTATTAATTCTTATTTCAGGCTTTCCAAAAATTGGTTTTCGTAATTCGTTATGGCTTCCAACACCGTTGCCTCCTCTTTAAATTTGTCTTTCAGCAAAGGATAAATTTCTTTTGCCCTTGCATCTTTGAGCAAATTAATCAACTGCACATTTTGGAAAATGTCGTTCAAATCATTGTCGGGCAAAGATTTTTTTAGTCTTTCCAATAGCATTGTATAGCCTAACTCTGCTTTACCCAACGCCACTAAGGTATTGACGGCTGCAAAAGGATAATCCCACACAGGCGTAGCCAAATACCAACGGGCTGCCTCTTTGTCTGCCAAACATTTCAGGGCATAGTCCGTTGCGTTGGCATCTCCCAAATTTTGCAAACCATTTAAGGCACTGATTCGGCTTTGGTTTTTCCACGAAGGGTGCTTTTCCAAATTCATCAGCACCGCAAAGGCTTTGGGGCTTTTGGTTTTGCCCAAGGCGTTGGCTGCGGAGTTGATGACTCTATCACTTTCGTCTTTTAACAAGCTGATATACAAGTCTGTATGGGCTGCATCTGCCGAATTTCCCAAAATACTGACTGCGGTGCTTTTCAACCAACCTGTTTCGTTTTGGATAACCTCTTTGAGCAAGGCAACAACTTTTTCGTTATTTTGTGCAGCAGAAATTCTGGACAAAGCCCCCAATGCAACCATTTTTTGTCGCCAATACAATTTTGATTTTACTTCGTTGCTCAAAACCTCCATGATTTTGGTTTTGTCTGCCAATGTGGTGGTGCTGTCATTGGCTATTGTAACCAAATTATTGAGAGCATCTCTTTTGGCAAAAGCATCCTTGCTTGTTGGTAATTGGGCTAAATATTCTGCTTGTGATTTTTTAAAAGTAGTTTCGCAAAAAAAGGTTTGCTCTACATTAAAGTTTACAAAAGCTGGGGCTGTTGGGCAGCCAAATTGAAAGGTATTTTCTTGTTGAGGTTTCAACACAATAGTTTCAATTTTGCCATCTATTTCCACATTGATTTTGCCCTCAAAGTAAGCAACTTGTTCATAAATAGTCTTATTTTCTTGGCTTTGTACTTGTTTCACTACCAAAGCAAGTTGCTTGGCGGCGGCGTTGTACGTAGTGGTTACTTCAAATTTTGGCAAGCCAATTTTGTAAAACCATTGGTCGAAAAACCATTGATAAGATTTTCCACTCACTTTTTCCACCGAATTTTGAAAATCTTTGGTGCTAACCTGTTTGTACGCATTGTTTTTGACGAAATGCTGCACTGTTTTCCACCAATTTTCTTCGCCCATTTCGTCTGCCAACATTCGCAGCACCAATGCTCCCCGAAATTTAGAATAGGTATCCGTAGCAAAACCACCAATTTTGTCATTCGGCACTTCTTTTGGCACTATGGGGTGAATGTTGCCCCCGTTCCAATCTCCCATCACAGCTCCTTTTTCGAAAGGATAATACCAAAGCAAATATTCGGCATTGCCATTGGATTTGGCAGTGTATAAACCTGCAAAATATTGGGCAAAAGCATTGTTCAGCCAAACGTCATTCCACGATTTGGGCATAATCAAATTGCCAAACCATTGATTAGCAAGGGCTTGCATTGCCACGCCGTCCCACAAATATTTGAAATCTTTATGTACACCATAGTCGTCTATGTAATTGTCGGAGAGCAAAGTAGCCGAATGTTGCCCCACCAAACCGGGGAAAGGATAATCTTGCACCACCACTTGGCTGTATGTTTTGAACGGATAAGCATAGCCTGTTTTAGTTTCCAAAAACTTCATCATATCGGGCAGCAACTCAACGGTGGCTGCAACAGCCTCTTTTTCGTGAGGATAACCGAAGTTGTTGATAATTGTCGAACCACTTTTTTGCATCACATTGGTATATTCTCCAACTACAATAGACACCAAATAACTCGGAAAAGGTTGGTCTGTTTGGTAATAAAAAGTTCTTGTATTGTCTTGATTATCAATAGTTTTACTAAGATTTCCATTGCTAATTACTTGCAAAGGTTTTTCTACGGTTGTTATGATTTCAGTTGTGTGTAGGTCTGCAATGTCCAAATTGCAAGGAAACCAATAGCTGTTGCCATCGGGTTGCCCACTACTCCAAATTTGCTTGCGTTTGGTAGGTGTGGTGGAGGTAGGCTGTTGAAACCGCAGCCCTTTGCCAAAGCTCCCCCAAATGGCGTTGGGGTCTGCTCGGTTTTCGTGTTTGGTGTGGTAAACAATGGTTAGTTTTACCACTTCATTTGCCTTGTAGGTTTTGTCTAAGGCAATTTCCAAATTTTTGGCTGTATTGTCGCCTTTGTACTGAAATTGTAGGTTTTGCTTATTTGCCGAAATGCTTTGTATGCCCAAAAAAGCTGCATCTAAGGCTATTTTGTTACTTGCTTGCAACATAGCAATCGTCAGTTCTGCTGTGCCTTTTGCCTGTTTTTTCTGCCAATCGAAAGAAAGATTGAGGGTTAGGTGTTTTACGTCTATTTGTTGTGCTGCAAGCAAAAAAGGCAAGCAAAATAGAAGAATGAGCAAAAATATTTTTTTCATTTTTTTGTTGAGTTTACTATTGGTGACAAAATTAGATACAAATAGCCACAACAAAAGGACAAGAATTAGACATATTCAGCCAAAAAAATAGATAGCCAAAGTAGAATTTCTATCTACCCAAGTTAAAAAATTAGCAGGATTTGACAAACAAAATCCCTACTTTTTGCGTATCTTTGTTTTGCAATGCACAATCTTTATGGTTATTGCAATTTAAAATTCTTACAAAATATGCAGGCAGCCTATTGTTGTCTGCAAACTATAACTGACACAAGCATGGAAAAGCAAGTAAAAAAAGTAGAAACAAAAAACATGATTCTTATGCTGTTCGTGAGCATGACATCAGGTTTGCTCATCACTTTGTTTTTGAAGGGCAAAATTATTGATATTTCTCAAGGCACTCATGAAAGAGGCTTGATGGGGGCAGCAGGCGTGGCTGTGATTTTAGCTTTTATGGCAATAATCATTTTTGCTATTGCCAAATTCTCCAAAGCAAGGGCTTAATGTTCAAATAAGCACCCACTTAGCCAACACTTGCAAATTGTCTGATAAGTGTTTTGATGCAAACTTGTCAAGTTTAAAAAAAACTTGACAAGTTTTTTTTACCTTTATAAAAAAAATTGATTTGTTGCGAACTTATAGCAAATAAAAAGTAGTTTTGAAACAAAAATATTGCTTGTGTTCTGCCATTACAAAGATGTCATCTTTGTAATGACAGAACACAAGCAACTGAAAACTTTGCTTACTGACCAATGAACAAATTTTATATAGATTTTGAGGCTACTCAAAAATTCGAGCCTATTTTTTTGGATTATATCCAACAAAAACCCCAACTATTGCCTTTTTATGCTTGTAGTCCCACGATAGAAAATTTTGAGAAACAGGCACAGCAAAAAGCCAACCACTACACCGCAGCCCAACGCCAACTGTTGCACCAAGCCCTGACCGAGCAGTATAGCACTACTGCCCACCCTCCCAAAATAGCCTTAGACCTTTTGCTCCAACCCAATACGTTTACGCTGACTACGGGGCATCAACTCAATATTTTTACAGGTCCTTTGTATTTTCATTACAAAATAATGACCGTTATACAAGCTGCTGCCGAGTTGCGAAAAAAATATCCGCACTATAATTTTGTGCCTGTTTATTGGATGGCAAGCGAAGACCATGATGCCGAAGAAATTAGTTTTTTTCGTTTGTGGGGCAAAAAATATACGTGGCAAGCCGAACAGCAAGGGGCAGTAGGTCGTTTTGCTCCGCAAAGTTTATTGGAAGTGGCTCGAAAAGCCCCCGAAATGGATAGTTTGCTAACCAAAGCCTACCAAAAAGCCAACACCTTAGCCGAAGCCACACGATGGATAGTCAATGAACTCTATGGGGCGGAAGGATTGGTAATCATCGATGGAGATGATGCTTTGCTCAAAAAAAGTTTTACGCCTTTGCTCAAAAAAGAATTGACTACGCAGTTTTCTTACAAAGCCATGACCCAAACTTCTGAACAGTTGGCAGCTTTGCAATACAAAATACAAGTCAATCCACGTGAAATTAATTTGTTTTATTTAGACCACCAAGTAAGAGAAAGAATAGTACAAGAGGTTGAAAATGAACAAGTTGTTTACAAAGTTTTGCATACAGACCTCCAATGGACAAGTGCCGACTTTTTGGCTTTATTGGAAACAGCACCGCAAAAATTTAGCCCCAATGTGGTTTTGCGACCTCTGTACCAAGAACACCTGTTGCCCAATGTTTCTTATACAGGTGGACCTGGCGAATTGGCTTATTGGTTGCAACTCAAAGAAGTTTTTACCCAAGCCGAAGTGCCATTTCCTTTGTTGTTGCCTCGCAACCACGTTTTGTACCTTACCAAACAAGACCAAGCCAATTTGCAGGCAAAACTAACAGCCAATCACTTGCCATTCACAGCCATTTTTCAATCGGCAGCGGAGTTAAAGAAAATGTATTTGGCAAAAGTGTTGCAAAATCCTACGACTATCGAAACTGAATTGGCTGCGTGGGAACAGATAGGAGAACAAATTACCGAAAAGTTGAAAAAAACTGATGCCACGCTTGAAAAATACGGCAAGGCACAGCAAGTTGCAATGAAAAAAATAGCCGAAAAATTGCAAAAAAAGTTGCAAAAAGCCCAAGAACTGCGTTTTGAGGCTGATTTAAGGCAGTTGGAAACCTTGCACCAAAGGCTTTGCCCCAACGGAGGACTGCAAGAAAGAACAGACAATTATTTAAGTTTTTCGCTAAACAATCCCAACTTTTTGAAGTCGGTAAGCCAACAACTCAATCCTTTTGATTGGCGGTTTGTGGTGTTGGAGGAATGATAATTTGGGGCAAAATAATTTCTGATGTTTAATTTTGAATGTTTGATTTTTAGTAGTGCAGAAACAATACTTAAAACTAACATTTCTTTAAGAAATGTTAGTTTTAAGTATTGTTTCTGCACTACCAGATTTTTTGCTATATTCAAAATGGCAAAATTAAACATTCAAAATTAAACATTCAAAATTATTAGTTCATGCCTTGCTTACTGGTTTCCTCCCTTTTTTTGCGTTGCATCTGGTTTTCTTGGGGTTGTTGCCTTTGTCTAAACAACTCAAACTTAGTTGGGGCAGCTTTTTTAGGGAAACTGTTGTTGCTTAGGTCTATGTCTGCTGTTTCCAAATAAGGGTCTAAACTAACGGATTTTACCTTTTTGGTTGTGGGGAAAATCTTGCTAATTTTTTCGTTGTTCATTCGCCAAAGTTCAGCAGGTATTCGCACCACTTCTTTGCTACCATCTTCATACTCAAACTCCAAAATGACAGGTGTAACCAAGCCACCTTTGTTCACAAAATCAATTTGGTAGTAATATTTTTTAGCTTTCACCACTTTTTGCTCGTCTTCGCTGAGGGTTTTGAGGTATTGCTGGTACATAGCTTTTTCGGTATTACTTACGCCTTTTTCTGGTTCTGCGTTGTTGTAAAAATCTTTCAATGCAGGATTTGCCTCCACTGCTGTTTGCGGAATAGCCGTTTTGTTTCTTTCTTTCGTGATGTCTGCGGGTGCAGCCTCGTCAGTTTGTTCTTCGGGATTTAACGTATTGGCGTTTGCCTCCGTCATGTTTTCTATTGCCACATCTACGGGTTCAGTCGTGTAAAACCAACCTCTCCAAAACCAATCTAAGTCCACACCTGAAGCATCTTCCATGGTGCGGAAAAAGTCGGCAGGCGAAGGGTGTTTGAAAGCCCAACGGCGTGCATATTCCTTAAAAGCATAGTCAAATAATTCTCTACCCATCACCGTTTCACGCAAGATGTTGAGGGCTGTTGCAGGTTTTGCGTAAGCATTGTTCCCAAATTGTTTGATAGACTCGGAGTTGGTCATAATAGGCTCGAGGTTGTCGGGTGAGCTTTTCATATAGTCTGTGATAAGTCTTGCGGGACCTCTGCGACAAGGATAGTTTCTGTCCCATTCTTGTTCGGTTAAAAATTGGCAAAAAGTATTCAAACCTTCGTCCATCCACGACCATTGTCTTTCGTCTGAATTGATAATCATAGGGAAGAAATTATGTCCAACTTCGTGCATAATAACCGAAATCATGGCGTATTTTATTCGGTCTGAATACGTGCCATCTTCTTCGGGTCTGCCTCCGTTAAAGCAAATCATAGGATATTCCATTCCCCAAACGGGTCCATGAACTGAAATTGCAACAGGATAGGGGTAGTCAATCGTATGTTTAGAATAGACTTTCAACGTGTGGGCTACGACCTCCGTAGAGTACTGTCCCCACAAAGGATTGCCTTCTTTTGGATAGTAAGACATAGCCATGATGTTTTTACCGCCAATTTTGGTGTTCATGGCGTCCCAAACGAATTTTCGAGAGGAGGCAAAGGCAAAATCACGCACATTTTTGGCTACATATTTCCAAGTTTTTTTGGTTTTTGCTCTGTTTTTTTCGGCTTCAGTAGCTTCCTCTTGTGTTACAATCACAACAGGTTTGTCTGATTTTTGAGCTTTAGCCCATCTTTCTTGTTGTACTTTGGTCAATACTTCGTTTGCATTAACCAATTCGCCGCCGCCAGCTACAATATGGTCGGCAGGTACGGTAATAGCCACTTTGTAATCTCCAAAAGTCAAGGCAAACTCACCACGACCCAAAAATTGTTTGTGTTGCCAACCATTTACATCATCATACACTGCCATACGAGGGAAAAATTGGGCTATTTCGTACAAATAATTTTTGTCTTTTTCAAAATATTCGTAGCCCGACCTGCCACCTACTTTGAGTTGGTCACCAATGTTAAAACTCCAATCTATGCTGAAACTGTAACTACCTCTGGAGGGCAAAGTGCGGGGCAATTCTATTCGCATCATGGTTTTGTTGATGCTGTAACGCAAGGCTGTGCCTGTGGCTGCATCTTTGACTGCCGAAATTTTGTAACCTCCTTCAAAATCGTATTCAGAAGTCATGTATTGCAACTGCTCAAAAGTCAATTTGTCTTTCAAATTTGCATTTTGCGTCTTGTAAGTGTCCGACTCTTTGCTAAAAAGATTTTGGTCCACTTGCAACCAAACATATTGCAAAGCATCGGGAGATTGGTTGTAGTAGGTAATGGTTTCTTTGCCTGTCAAGGTTTGTTTTTCGTCATCTATTTCCACCTGCATATCGTAATCTGCTTTTTGCTGCCAATATTGGTGTCCTGGTGCCCCCGAAGCTGTGCGGTAGGTATTGGGTGTGGGAAGTTCTGTGCCTAATTGCCTGAACTTCGACCTGTCTGTCGATTCTAATTTTTGTGCCATCGCAGACTGGTAATTCAGCAACGAAAGTAAGGCACAAAAAGTAATAAAAATGTGTTTTTTCATGTTTTGATTTAAGTTAAAATGACTATTGCAAGAGGAAATGAAAACAGCCTTAAAATTGCTAAAAAATAATAGGATTTTAAAATTTTTGGTAGGTTTTTGTTTGGAAACAAAAAAACTAACATTTCTTTGAGAAATGTTAGTTCTAATGACTCCAAAGTTATAAAGTATTGCTTCTTAATACTTGTCCGTTTTAAACCTAATTTGTTTTTCGGTTTTGTTGCCCAATTTGTCCTCCGCCACAATGGTCAGCGTATAAACCTTATTTTTTTCAAACCCTCTAATCAACCCTTCGTAATTTTTCAATTTTTCTCCGTTGATAGCATATTGAATTTGGTCAAAACCTGTTTGGAGGTCGGTAGCAGCCAAAAAGAGAGTGGCGTAAGAAGGATAGACAGGTATTTTTTCCTCGTTGTTGGTTTTGCCATCGGCAGAAGGCGGTGCATTTTCCCAAGAATTAGGCGAAATACTAAAATTGACAAAGATGTCGGGGGCTTTGTCGTCTGTTACAAAGACAAAGCTGGACACATTGCGGTTGTTCACATTGTCGTAGCCAAAATAATCTACCTTGTGCGTACCAGCTTGCGGTATGGTAAAAGGCTGTTGGTACGGCGTTTCATCGGCTTTTCCGTCTATGGTGTAGGTGATTTTTTGCAAGCCTGACTCAGGGTCGAAGGCACTCAATTTAATACGAGTTTGCGGCGTAATAAAAATGGTATCTCCTTTCTGAAACTTCGGTTCGAGGTATTGGAAACTCAAGGTGGGACCCGTCAAATCCACATACACCGCACTTACATTGTGCTTGTATTCGTCATAACGGACATTGCGATTGCCTGCCCCTTCATTTTCCATATTGTCTAAGGCATAGTAACGCACAATGTGCATGCCCGACTTGCTGGGTAAGTAGAAAGGCTCATCATATTTTTTGTATTCAGACCCATCAATAGAATACAAGGTTTCTTTGATACCAGCTTTGTTATCTACGGCTGTCAATTTCAGTTTGGTTCTGCCCGAAAAATATACTTGGTCGCCTACAATAAACCTATCTCCCAAGACATCTGCCGACATAATTGGGGCTGTTCTGTCGAGATAAAAAGCAAAAGATTTTTCTTCCTCTTTGTTTTCCACGTTGTCAGCAGAATAATAGTACAGCGTATGGTCGCCATCAGTCAAGGCATCGAGAGGAATAATCATACCTGCCCCATATTCACGCCATTTGCCATCGTCTATTCGGTAGTAGGTTTTGGCAACGCCTGATAATTTGTCGGCAAAAGTCAAGTAGATTTTGGTACTCAACGAAATGATTTTTTCTTTTGCCACACCCACTACATTGTGATAGGTATCAGGAGCCGACAAGTCCACCACAAAATTGCGTGTATGCACTTTTTCGGCATTGCCCACATTGTCCAACGCATAATATTGTACGGCTTGTTCTCCTTCGGTTTCAAATTGAATTTGTCCTTGATAGGCTGCAAAGTCTGTTTTGTTCGAGGATTGGAACAAAGTTTTGATGCCCGACATTTCGTCTTTGGTTTGCAAAGTTACAGTTAAACCTTTGCCATAATATTGCGTGCCATTGCGGTTGTAACGAGGAGCAGCCAAAAAAGAGCTGTTGGTTTCAGGTGCAATGCCATCGGCATAGACCACAAAATTTTCGGAAACGTGGTGCAAACCGTCTATGTGGCGGAGGTAATGCTTGCCATGCCCATCGAGGTAAATAGGTTTTTGCTCTATTTTTTTGCTGTCGTTTTCGTTTTCCTCTCTGCCCAACTGCGTAGGAGTTTGGTCGGGTGTGTGCGAAACGTAGATATACAATGGCAGTGCAGCCTGTTGGTAATATCTGTTGAGACTGTCCACATAAAAACCCTTTTCGTGAGTAGGTTGATTTTGTGCTTTTGCTACCAAACTTACAAAAAGTAAGCAAAAGCAAATGAGTTGATAAGTTAGTAACTTTTTCATAAAGTAAGAATGACGTGTTTATTGCGTTGCAAATGAGGTAATTAGGCAAAAAAAGAACTTTTGCAAAGTATATTTATCAAAAGTACAAAAAAATTGGTAATGCAAAAATTTGATAATCCAATAATTAGTATAAATATTTTCCAACAAAAAACTGCAACCTCACTGAGATTGCAGTTTTTATTTTTGTATGCGCAATGCAATAAATTATCTTTAACCACAAAGACAATTAAAAACAGTATTTACCTTCTTCAATCATTGCATCTGCCACAGCACGACGCAACTCTTTGGTATTCACAGGAGTTAGTTTAGTATATCTTTTCAAGCCCATGAGCATTACTTTCTGCTCATCACCTTGGGTAAACGAAGCAACGGCTTCTTTGCCTGCTGTTCCTAATTTTTCTAAGGCTTCAGAAACGTACAATTTGCTCATGTTGATTTGCTGTTCGCAAGCCTTTTCGCCTTTTACGCCCACCATTTTTTCTGTACGCAACAATACTGATTCGGCAGCGTAGGTTTCTATAATCATGTCGGCAATGTTCATCATAATTTCTTGCTCGTCATTGATTTTTTCGCCCAAATTTTGTACGGCTTTGCCCGCCACCATCAAAATTGCTTTTTTCATATTTTTGATGACAGATTTTTCTTCTGCAAAAAGCAAAGAGGCATCTATACTTTCAAACGAAGGCACAGAAGTCAATTCTTTTGCCACCGCCATAGCTGGGGTGATAATGTCCAATTCGCCTTTCAATGCACGTTTGATAATAGTACCAACTAACAACATACGGTTGATTTCGTTTGTACCTTCATAAATACGTGAAATACGAGCATCGCGGTAAGCCCTTGCCATAGGTGCTTCTTCCGAAAAGCCCATGCCTCCGTAGATTTGCACACCTTCGTCCACTGTAAAGTCTAAGGTTTCAGAGCCATGTACTTTGGCTATGGCACACTCCACAGCAAATTGTTCTACACCTTTCAATTTAGACTCAGCATCAGACATTCCGTTAGCTGCCAAACTGTTGATGTTGTCCTCTATGTTTTGTCCTGCTCTGTAACACAACGACTCGGTAGCATAGATTTTGGTAGCCATTTCTGCCAATTTGCGTTTGATAGCACCAAAATTTGCGATAGGAGTTTTAAATTGTTTGCGTTCTTTGGAGTAAGTCAAGGCTTGCGAAGTAACCATTTTGCAACCACCAATGACGCCTGCACCTAATTTGATACGACCAATATTCAATACGTTTACCGCAATTTTAAAGCCGTTGCCTCTGGTAGAAAGCATATTTTCGACAGGCACTTTGCAGTCGTTAAAGAATACTTGGCGGGTAGAAGAACCTTTGATACCTAATTTTTTCTCCTCCTCGTTCATGGTGATGCCACCAAAAGATTTTTCTACAATGAAGGCTGTCAAATTTTTGTCGTCCTCTATTTTGGCAAATACAATAAACAATTCTGCAAAACCTGCATTGGAAATCCACATTTTTTGTCCTGTAATGGTGTAATATTTGCCATCTGCCGACAAGACAGCTTTGGTTTTGCCCGAATTGGCATCAGAACCAGCATCAGGCTCGGTCAAGCAGTAACAAGCCAACCATTCGCCAGTTGCCAATTTAGGCACATATTTTTTCTTTTGCTCCTCATTTCCATACAACACAATAGGTTGTGTGCCTATGCCTGTATGCGCACCATAAGCCGTTGAAAATGAGCCACCAGAGCCTAATACATCAGCTATTAACATCGAGGTATTGAAACTCATATTCAATCCACTGTACTCTTCGGGTACAGTAATGCCCAACAAACCCAACTCGCCAGCTTTTTGCATAGCTTTGTGCATGAACTCTGTATTTTTCATGTTGTCCATCTCCTCCACTTTGGGGTGGATTTCGGTGTTCAAAAAGTCTTCGCAGGCTTGTGCCATCATGCGTTGCTCGGCTGTAAAATCTTCAGGAATAAAGATTTCGTGTGCTTCGGTTTCTCTGATAAGAAACTCTCCTCCTTTAATTGCATTTTGATTTGATACGGCTACCATAATAGTATGATGAAAATGATGAGTGATTTTTTTGTCAAGGCACAGGCTAAAGCCTATGCTACATTCGATTTGGCAATTACTATGCTTGCATAGGAATTACTTTGCAAATATATGAAAAAAATTAATATGCAAGCATAGTAATTTAAAATTTTTTTATAAAAAAAAATTATCACAACTTACTTCTTTTATGGTGTGGTTTCTTAACTTTGTTAGCAAGAGAAAAAACACAAATCAAAACGCAATTCAAATGATAAATAAAGTTGTTTTGGTAGGTTATTTAGGCAAAGACCCTATCATCAGACGCACAGAGGCAGGCATACCTGTTGCTACTTTTTCTATGGCAACCAGCGAAAGCTACAAAGACAAAGAAGGAAATTGGCAAGACAAAACCGAATGGCACAACATCGTGTTGTGGCGTGGGGCTGCTGAGTCTGCCGAAAAAAGGTTTAAAAAAGGTTCTTTGGTTTATATCGAGGGCAAACTAACCACCAGAAGTTACGAGCAAGACGGCGTAACAAAATATATTACTGAAGTGGTTGGTGATACGGTTAGGTTGTTAGAGAAACGTGAAAGTTCAGGTGGCTACCAAAATGTGCCACCGCCTACCGAGCCACCTGTAAGCAATAAGTCTTACAATACTAACACCAGCACCACGCCTGATGTACCCATAGACAGTGTGGGCGAGGCTGATGATTTGCCTTTTTAGGTAATTGATTGCACGCATTGTCTAAGCATGAAAATTAAATAGCCTTCTAAGATTCGAAGAACCTTAGAAGGCTTAAACTGTATGCGTGTGTGGAATTTGTGTTTATAAATGGCTTGATTATTTGGTAATTTTTTTTGAAAAGCATTTAAAAATATAGCTAATTTCTCAAAAAATTGCAACTTTGCAACATAATTTTTTTATTATGGCAACCATACAACCATTTAAAGGCTGGCGTTATGCTCCGCAATTTACTGCCGAAATTGGCAATTTGACTTCTCCCTTGTTTGATGTCGTGTCGGACAAGCAAAGGCAGAAACTTTACCAAAATCCTCTCAACAGTATTCATTTGTCTGTGCCACAATGCCAGCAAGCAGGCGAGGGCATAGGCGAATGTGCGTTGAAAAAACTCAATGAATGGAAAACCGAACAAATCATTAGGCAAGATGAAAAACCTGCAATTTATGTGTATTACCAATACTTTTTTTTGCCCGACAGCAAAAAGGAATATTGTCGCAAGGGCTTTGTTTGTTTGGTAAAAGCAACAGATTGGGAGGAAAAAGTGGTGTTAAGGCACGAAAATACCATACCTCATGCTGTAAATGATAGAATAGAATTGTTGGCAAAAACCTTGTTTCACGCCAGTGCTACGCATGGGTTATACACAGACGAAGCCCACGAGTTGGAGGTGCTGATGGACAAAGCAATGCAAAATCCAATTTACGAAACCGAAGACTATCAAGGAGTGCGTGATGTGTTGGCAATGATAGAAGACGAAACACGAGTGCAAAAATTTATCGACAAAATTGCCCCACAACAAATTATATTGGCAGATGGGCATCACCGTTACGAAAGTTCGTTGGCTCTCAAACATAGGTTGCAAGCTCAAAATCCACAACATACAGGCAACGAGCCGTACAATTATCACTTGATGTACCTTACTAATGCTGCCTCTGACGATTTGCGTATTTTGCCAACGCATCGGTTGGTGGTTGGGTTGCCAACTTTTAAGGCGGAGGAATTTATAGCCAAAATGTACGACTATTTCGAGGTAAAAGAAATAGAAAATGCTGCGGATTTGGCAGAAGTGATTGCAGGTAAAAAATGGACTTTTGGTATTGTACTCAAAGAAAAGGCTTTCAAAATAAAACTCAAAGCCCAGAAAATCAGCGACTTACATTGGGATTTTCCCCAAGTGGTCAAAGAAATAGATTTGACAGTGATGCACTATTTTATTATCTATAAACTGTTGGGTATCAAGGGCAAAGACCAAAGAAGTACGCCTTATTTGCGGTTTGAACGAAATTTTACGGAGTGCCTGAACAAAGTGGAAAAGCAAGAAACGCAAGTAGCCATTATTACCAACGAAGTAGCCATAGAAGACGTGAAAAAAGTGTGTCAAAGTGGCTACACCATGCCCCAAAAATCTACTTATTTCTACCCAAAAGTGATTTGTGGTTTTGTATTTGGAGAAATTTCGTATCTTTGCCCAAAACCAACCTAACCCCATGCGAATCCTGTTGTTTTGCTTGGCTCTTTTGGGCTTTGCTTTGCAAGCCCAAGCCCAAACTCCTGCTGCCAATTCGGTGCTTGCCACAGGAGATTTCTACAAATTGGCAATTACCAATGCCAAAGGCGGAGTCTATAAAATTGACCGCAATTTTTTGGCTCAATTGGGTATTAACACCCAAACCATTAATCCGCAAAATATCAAAATCTACGGCAATGGTGGCGGTATGCTGCCCCAAGCCAACAATGTAAGTCGGGCTGATGATTTGGTGGAAAACGCAATTTTTGTGCGAGGCGAAAGTGATGGCAAGTTCGACAACGAGGATTTTATCTTGTTCTATGCCGAAGGTTGCGACAAATTGGTCTATGACAAAAACAACCAATTCATTGCCCACGAAAAAAACTTGTACGACAACAACAACTATTATTTTCTTACAGTTGGCAATTCGGCAGGAAAAAGAATTGCAACTGTTCCTAATTTTGCTACTTCACTGCAAACCATAGATACCTTCGACGAGGTAGATTATGACGAACAAGACCTCGACAATTTGGGCGAATCGGGCAGGTATTGGTTTGGGGCTTTGTTCACCTCCTTTGCCAATAAGCAAACTGTTTCTTTAAAAAACATTACCAATCTTGCCGACAATGCCTCACTAAAAGTGGCTATGCGAATTTGGGGCGGGGCAAAATTAGCCGAATCCCCGCAAGGTGGAAGTGTACAGGCTTTGCTTAACGGCAAGGAAATAAACAAGTTAGACTTTTTTGCTGTTACCGCAGGCACTTACGACCCCAAAGGTTTGATAATTCCTGTTTTTAACGAAGTCAAAACTTTTTCGGCTACCAACTTCATCGACAATTCGGGCAAAGTAGAATTTCAATTTAATTTAGATAGCAAAAATAGTAGCAATGTGGTGGCTCGTTTAGACTTTGTTACCCTCAACGTAGCCCGCCGTTTGCAACTTTACGGCTCACAAACTCGTTTTCGGGCTATTAGCAGCTTGCAACAGCCCGCCACTACGTATCGAATTGGCAATCTCAACAGCCTTGCTGAGGTGCAAGTTTGGGATATTAGCAACCCAACAGCTGCCTTTGCCCAGACTCTTACGCAAGCAGCCAATAATTCGGCTACTTTTACCGTTGCCTCTCTCAACCTAAGAGAATATGTAGTTTTGCAAACCAACGGCAATTTCGACTCGCCAAAGGTAATTGGTAAAATTCCCAACCAAAATTTGCACAACTTCCAAGTGCCTGATTTATTGATTGTTACGCACCCAACTTTTTTGGAAGCAGCCCAAAAATTGGCAAAATTTAGGACAGAAAACGACAAATTGCAAGTAGCCGTTGCAACAACTACGGAGGTTTATAATGAGTTTTCTTCGGGCAGAAAAGACGTTACCGCCATTCGTGATTTTGCGAGGTTGCTCTACAAAAAAAGCCCAAAATTTAAGTATTTGTTGCTTTTTGGCAATGCTTCTTACGATTTTAAAGGGATAAAACAAGGCGAAAGGGATTTAGTGCCAACTTACCAAGCCTACGAATCTAATCACCCTATCAACAGTTTTTGCTCTGACGATTATTTTGCGTTGTTGGCAGATGACGAAGGGGCGTGGGAAGAAAATTTTGGCAACAAAGACCAAATGTATATAGGCGTGGGTAGGTTGCCTGTACGCATAGGGGCAGATGTGAACAAAGCAAAATTGGTGGCTGACCAAATGATAGACAAACTCATGGCGTATAGCAAGGGGGCAAGTATGGGCAACTGGCGAAACAATGTAGCTTTTGTTGGCGATACAGATGATGGAGAAAAAGGCAATTTTTCGGGCATTTTTCAGGAGGAATCAGACAAGTTTGCAGACAATTTACAAAGAAAATATCCACGTTTATTGGTGGACAAACTCTATGTCGATGCTTTTCCTACGGAACTCACCGCCAACGGAAATTTTTCTCGCAAAGTTCGCAACGGCTTAGACAATGCAGTGCAGCGTGGCTCTTTGTTTATCAATTTTATAGGGCATGGCAGCACGTCGGGCTGGACTACCAAAAGAGTTTTAGACCAACTAAGCACTGCATCTTGGCAAGGAATCAACAATATGCCCCTGCTGATGACTGCCACCTGCGAATTTGGGAGGTATGACGGCAGCACGCAAACTGCGGGTGAAGATGCCCTGCACAACAGCAAAGGCGGCGCCATAGCTTTGCTCACCACCACCCGACCTGTTTACAATATCTACAATTCTGAAATCAATGAGGCTTTTCTCAACACAGTTCTCCAACCTTTGGCAGACGGCAGTATGCCTCGTTTGGGAGATGTGGTAAAATTGACCAAAAACGCAAGCATTGCAGGTTTTTATAACCGCAATTTTACTTTGCTCGGCGACCCTTCTATGCAGTTGGCTTACCCCAAACAGGAAACAGTCGTAACAAAAGTGGAAGTCGATGGCAGAGAAAGCAAGCAATGGACAGCCCTTAGCAAAGTTACAGTTTCAGGAGAAATTCGCAACGCCAACAATTTGAGTGCAGATTTTAGTGGCACGTTGCAAATTATTGTCCTCGACAAAAAATACAAAACTTCTACTTTGGGCAGGTTAGACCGCAAAATGGATTTTTCTTTGCAAGACAATGTACTGTTTAAAGGCAGTGCCACAGTGAGCAACGGTAAGTTTACGTTTAGTTTCATAGTCCCCAAAAACATAGATTACAGAGAAGGTGCGGGCAAAATTAGTTTGTATGCTTTCAACGCCGCAAGGACGCAAGATGCAGCAGGAGTTTACACAGATTTTAACCTCACAGGCAGCAGCACAGCCGTACAGCCCGACAGAACTCCGCTCCAAATGAGCTTGTATATGGACAAAGAAACCTTTGTGTCGGGCAGCGAAGTGCAGCCTACCACCACGCTATTTGCCTCATTTTCAGACGCTAATGGTTTCAATTTGTCGTCAGCAGGCATAGGGCAACAGGTTACGGCTATCCTCAACGATACCTTAGTTTATGAACTCAACGACTATTTTTTGACCGAAAAAGACGACTTCACCAAAGGAAAATTGGCTTTTACTTTCAAAAATTTGCCCGCAGGCACTTATACCTTGAAACTCCGAATTTGGGATACGCACAACAACCCCGCAGAAGGCACTTTGACGTTTTTCATTGCCGAACAGCCTTTTGCTATCACAGCCACAGCTTTTCCCAATCCCTTTGCAGACAAGGTTACTATTCGTTTTTCGCACAACAAAGGCAATTTACCCATCATTGTCAATTACGAAATTTACAATCTCTTAGGGCAGGTGGTTTATAGTCCCTATCCCGAAGGTTACGCCATTGGTGGTATTTATGAAAAAACGTGGAATGGACTACTCAACGGCACAGGCGAAAGGTTAGCCGTTGGTTTGTATATTTACAGAATAACGATAACAACCCAAGAAAAAATACCAAGAACTGCGGTCTATACAGGGAGGCTGATGTTGGAATGAGGTTGAAGGTTTGGTTTTAGGAATTTTATGTGGGACTACCCAAAATTATTGCAGTTGGTAAATTTCTGCATTTGCAGCAATTATTTGACTGCTGTCCAAACAAAAACAGCAGTCAAATACGCCCAAAAAAAAGAAAAAACAATGTGTATAGCAGTTTCAAATGCTTTGCCTTGCCAAAGTTTGGGAGAATAGACAAAAAATTGGAAGAACAACCGAAGTCCCCAAAATAGTGCTAAACCCCAAGCTATTTTTTTGCCGAGTGTTGTAGTACAAAGTTCTTCGGCAGCCACCAAGCAAAGTAAACCAACCAACAAGACAACCAAAGCAATGAAAAAGGTGTGAACATACATCAGTTGGCGGTTAACAAGTTGCAACGAGGCTAAGTCTTTTTTCCAATCAAAATAAGAAGGAAAAATAAGATGTACCATTGCTAATAATACCAAAATAGAACCTATCAACTGTAAATGAATGATAGGTTGGGCAAATTGTATAGACAAAAAGAGGTTTGTCATTGGATGTTGTATTTTTAGTTAAACTTATTGATAATAAATTGCTATTTTTGTTCCTGCAAATTATGAAAAAATAAAGAAACAATTTAGAAACTAACTAACAATTATATGACTTTTACTATTAAATTGTCTCTTTTTGAGGGACCTTTTGACCTCTTGCTTTTTTTTATAGAAAGAGATGAATTGAATATTCACGATATTCCGATAGCAAAAGTTACCAATGATTTTTTAGACTATCTTCGTCAATTAGAGCAGTTGAATATAGAACTTGCCAGTGAATTTATTTTGGTGGCAGCTACCTTGATGCGAATTAAAGCCAAAATGTTATTACCCAGACCTGTATTAGATGAAACAGGGCAAGAAATAGACCCAAGAGCTGAATTAGTTAGTCATTTATTAGATTATAAAAAGTATAAAACAGTAGCTGAACAATTGGCTATTCTTGAAACCAACAGACAAGACCAAGAACTGCGTGGCAATGTAGCAGAGGAGAGTAGCTTATTCACATCTTATGCAGACGAAGAGGCAGCCCTGCAAGCCCTCGATTTATACAAACTATTGAAGACCTATATAAAAGTGATGCAAAAATTTGAGGACAACCAAAATAAGCCAGTGCATAAAGTAGTACCATATCCCTATACGATTGAAAATCAAAAGTTGGCTATCCTCGCATTAGTAGAACAGCACCATACCATTAATTTTGGGTGGCTTATAGAACAAAGTAAAGGCAATAAAATTGAGGCTATTTTTAATTTTTTAGCAATCCTCGACCTTTTACATGCAGGTAGATTGCAGTTGGCAGCAGGTAGTGGGGTAAATGATTTTGTGCTTTATAAGACAGAAACAGCAATAAATCTTTACTCATTAGATGCTAAGAAAGCCTAAATGAAACTTAAGGTTGCTTAGTATTTTAGTGGTAAGAAAAAAAAATCAAAGATTTGGTGCGGAAAACCTAAATAGCCTACCTTTGACTATATTTTTTCTAATTTTTTATATAACTTTGCGAGGTTTTTGTAACAAGTAAACTAACTACAAAAAATTGTATTGACAGAGCAAAGTCCCATAACACCGCCACCACCAAGCAAATTAGCTGCAACAAAGTCCGTTTTACTCAAAACATGGGCTTTCATTCGCCGTTTCTTGTGGTATAAAAGTGTGGTCTTGCGGGTCATTATTGTCTTGCTCCTACTTTTTGTGCTTGCCTTGCAGTCTATTTATGTG
The DNA here is from genome assembly GCA_013299115.1 of Cytophagales bacterium. GTDB lineage: Bacteria > Bacteroidota > Bacteroidia > Cytophagales > Thermoflexibacteraceae > JAAFKA01. The sequence goes on along the minus strand of JAAFKA010000005.1, from coordinate 179,286 downwards.
CAAACCTATTTGGCTCACATTGCCACTGTTGAACTCTCGAAAATCCTCCGTTTCCCTATCACTGTGCAGTTGCTCGAAATTCAGTGGCTCGACCAGATTAAACTGAAAACAGTGCAGATAAAAGACAGGCAAAACCATAATATGATTTTTGTCCAAAACCTTACATTGAATTATGACCTTAGCAAACTCCTCCAAGACGGGCATATTATGGTCGAACACGCCGTTGTGGACAGTGCCAATGTGAACATGATAGCCTACCCCGATAGTTTGGGAGGTATGAACATAGATGCTTTTATTACGGCTATTGACGACAGCCCCGCCGATACAACCAAGAAAACTACGGCAGGTAGTCGGTTTATTGTCAAGGAGATAGACCTTCAAAGGTCGTTTTTTAGCTACCAAGACGCAAGACCCGACAGCACAGCCAAATCCAATTTGCCACAACAGTTTAACCACAAAAATTTTAGTTTCAACCACTTGCAAGCCTCCGTAAAAAACTTTACAGTCGTCAGAGATACCATTCAATTAGACATCAAAAACTTACAAGGCTTAGAATCTAATATTCAGTTTCCTATCAAAGAAATTACCACTTTTTTTCGGTATTGTCGCAAGAGTATGGAGTTTCGTGGCTTGACAGCCCGACTCGGCAATAGTGTGTTGAGAGATACGATTTTGTTTAATTACAAAAGGGCAAAAGATTTGAGTGATTTTAACAACAAAGTAAAAATTTATGCCAACCTCCGCAATTCCTATTTGCACTTCAAAGACATTGGTATTTTTGCCCCTTCTTTGCTCCAATATCCCGAAGTGTTGCGAATTTCGGCAAAGATAAAAGGCAAAGTTACCAACTTCAAAATAGACAGCCTCGATGCTCGTTTTGGCAAAAACAGCCACCTGATAGGCAAAATTTCTATGGAAGGCTTTCCCGATTTAGACGAAACTTTTATGGATTTTAACCTCAAAAATTCCAAAGTCAATACCAATGACTTGCGTATCTACATACGTGATTATGAGACTTTTAGACGAGTAAACAAGTTTGGAATTGTGCATTTCAAAAGTGAATTTGTAGGCTTTTTATACGACTTTGTGGCACATGGGCAGTTCCAAACGGCGTTGGGCTATTTGGATACGGACTTAAACATAAAAACAGCTACCAACTACTACAAAGGAGAGTTGAAAACCAAAGATTTTGATTTGGGTGTGTTTTTGAACGAGGAGGAATTGGTGCAAAAAATAGATATGAATGGCAGCATAGAGGGCAATAACTACACGACTAATGATGCCAATTTTAATATCAAAGCTGCGGTTAGTCGTTTTGGTTTCAAAAAATATGACTACAAAAAAATTGGGGTCAATGCCCACTTAGAACACAAATTTTTTAGTGGCGACTTGTCGGTGCAAGACAGCAATTTTGTGTTTAATGGCAAAGGAACTATCAATTTGAACGACAGCACCATTAATGTAACAGCCCAATTGGACACTGCATTTTTCCACAAACTCAAACTATCTGAACATTATTTGTTTCTGAAAGGCAAAAGCAAATTGGATTTTAAGGGCTTGGATTGGGACAAAATGATAGGCGAAATTTTGGTAAAAGATGCCTTTGTGCAGTATAAAAAAGAGCAGTTGCCCATCAAAAATTTGTATATTCAGTCTAAAATTTACCCCAACAAGCAACGTGATTTTGACTTCGAATCGGATTACATAGATTTTTTTGCAGATGGAAACTTCGACCTCCGCCAGACCTACAACGACATTGCCGAATTGGTAAAAGAATACAAACTACATTTTGAAAACGATGCCGACAGATTGGAGGAGTATTATATCAAAAAACCGCAAAAAACTTTGGCAGAATACAGCAACTTGGCGTACAAGGTTGATTATCAACTCAATCTGAAAAATATTACACCTGTAACCAAGTTGTTTGTGGCAGATTTGTATATTTCGCCTCAAGCGAAGTTTACAGGCAAATTTTGGAATGACTACAAAAAATCTTTTCACATTTCGGGCAGCATAGATACCTTGACTTTCAAGGACTTGCATTTTTTCCAGACCCACATAGACCTCACCACAAACAAACAAGAGGACAGCCGCGATGTGCATTTGAGTACAGCCATTATCAGTGAAAAACAAAAAATGAGTATTTTCGACACCGAATTGTTGCAACTCGATGCCGAATGGCAAAACCACCAAATTGGGTTTAATAGCTACTTGCAAAAGCAAAAATCCAAAGACCATATCAACTTTAACGGCAATTTTGATTTTTTGGGCAACCGCCAATATGAGTTGTCTGTTCGTCCTTCGGATATTTATTTTCTCGACCAAAAGTGGCAAATGCCTGATACGGTGCGAATTAAAATAGACGACCAAGCCATTAATTTTGGGTCGGTGCGGTTGCTCAATGAACACCAAAAAGTGTATATCATTGGCGAATTGGCAGAAGACCCTACCAAAACAATGCAAGTGCAGTTGGTTGATTTTGATATGAAATTATTTAGTCCTTTTGTGGGCAAAGCTATGAAAGGGGCAATTAGTGGCGAGGCAATTTTGCGAAATATGTTTCATACGCCTGCGGTGGAGGGGGAGTTTTCGGCTTCCAAAATTTTTATGGATAGTGTTTATGTCGGTGATTTGCACGCAATTTCGGCGTGGCAGAGTAGCGAGGAAAGGTTGGCAATTAACGCCAAATTGAAACAGCACCCCGACATAGCCCGCCAACATAGAAAAAATCACAAATGGCTACACCCCGATGTAGATACCATTCCGTTGTTGGCTATCGAGGGTTACTATTACACAGGCGAGGAAAAAGCCAAAAGTCCGCTGTCTTTGGTTGCAAGTTTTAAAGCCACACCTCTGGATTTGGTAGAACCTTTTTTGTCTGCCGTAGCCTCCGATTTTCAGGGAGTTGCCACAGGAGATATAGACATCACAGGCACGTTGGCTTACCCCAAACTGCATGGGTCTGTTTTTGTGAGTGATGGCAAATTTAAGGTAAACTACCTCAATACTTACTACCGATTTAACGACTTCATATATTTTGAAACCAAAAAAATAGAACTGCAATCTCTCAAACTCCTCGATGACCAAGGCAACAGGGCAATTGTGAATGGAGGAATTTACCACAACAGTTTTAGAGATTTTGACCTCAAACTGCACTTCGACTACCACAGGTTTAAGGTATTAGATACCCAATTATCGGACAAATCTTTGTATTTTGGTACGGCTTACGGCACAGGCACATTAGATATTTTGGGAGTTCCTTCCAACCTACAAATAGACATTAACGGCAAAACCGAAAGTGGCACAAAAATTTATTTTGCACTCGACGGCTATGCAGGTGTAGAGGAAAAAGAATTTATCAAATTTGTTGATTTTCAAAAAGATACGTTAAGCACCAAAGTACAAAACAAAATAGATTTGTCGGGTATCAAAATGAATTTCAACTTGGAACTTACCCCCGAAGCCTACGGAGAAATTATTTTTGACAAGGCATCTGGCGACATCATCAGGGGCAACACGCAAGGCAAACTAAACATGAACATAGACACCAAAGGAGATTTTGCCATGTTTGGCGATGTGGAGTTTGTGCGGGGCAACTATACGTTTACGTTTTTGAATGTGGTAAACAAAGAATTTGATATAGCCAAAGGTAGTCGAGTGAGTTGGTCTGGCGACCCTTACAGTGGGCAAATGGACGTAAAAGCCGTTTACAAAACTCGAACTTCCTTAGCCCCGATTGTTACCTTAGCCGACAGTGCAGCCCAGCAAGCAGCCGAAATTCGCAGACCTTACCCCGTCAAGGTAGATTTGGGCGTAAGAGGAGCTTTGTTGAGTCCTGAAATCAAGTTTGACATCGAAGTTGCCGAATACCCCGCCATGATTAGCACAGGCAGTACCGTAATTCCAATGGAAACCTATGTACAGGCTTTTAAGGCTCGTATCAATAGCAATGAGCAAGAACTCAACCGCCAAGTATTTAGTTTGATGGTACTCAACAGGTTGTCGCCGCAAGATGCTTTTTCGGGCATAGGTGGGCAATCTATCACCAGCAGTGTGAGTGAATTGCTTACCAATCAACTAAGTCATTGGGCATCGCAAGTCGATGAAAACCTGCAAATAGATATGAATCTCAACGGCTTGACTGCCGATGCCCTCAATACGTTTCAGATGCGAGTTTCTTATGCCTTGTTTGGTGGTAGAGTCCGCATCACCCGCAGTGGCGGTTTCACTTCGGTCAATAACCGAGCCAGTGCAACGGCAGTCATTGGCGATTGGACAGTGGAATACCTCATCACGCAAGACTCCAAATTCAGGGCAAAAGCCTACTACAAAAGTGTAGCCAATACCGTACAAGCAAGTTTCAACAACGTAGGGGCTTCGGGTGCAGGTTTGTCCTACACCCACAGTTTCAACAGTTTCAAGGATTTAATTCCTCGTTTTCGCAAAGCCCGAAGGCAGAAAAAAGACGATAAACGAATAATTGTGCCTGATGATGAGGTGAGGTAGAGATAAGTTATGAGTTGAAACAAAAAGAACCAATAGAAGGTGTAGCCTTTATCAAATAAAATTTACCAAAAAACTTGTACTTTTTCCTCATGCAACACTTTCAACATTTGCTTGCCCTTCTCAAATTGGAATGGGACGAAGACCTGAAATTATACCAACAAAAAGTGCAACAAGCCAACTTAGCCGACAGACGCAAAGAGGGTTTTGTTTGGTATCCTATTCGCCTGAGTCATTGGGAGATAAGCACAGGGGGCAAATTGTATATGACGATAGAAAGAAACAGCAAGGCTAATGAAAATCACGTTTTCCAAAATGGTAGCCCTGTTGGTTTGTTTGCCAACATAGAAGGCGAAAAACAACGCCCAATGGAGGCAGGTGTGGTGGCGTGGGTCAGGCAAAACCAAATGAAATTGGTGCTAAACAGCGAAGAACTGCCCGATTGGATAGACGATGGCAAGTTGGGCGTAGAGATTTTATTTGACGATAAAACGTACAGAGAACAGGAAAATGCTATCAAAACAGTGCAAAATGCCGACAATAACAGGTTGGCTGCCCTCCGCAACGTCTTGATTGGAGAAAAAACAGCATCTTTTGGCGAAGTTCCCAACTTTTTGCAACTACCTAACCTCAACGCCAAACAAAACGAAGCCGTACAAAAAGTATTGGCTGCAAAAGACATAGCTTTTATTCACGGACCTCCTGGCACAGGCAAAACCACCACCTTGACCGCAGCCATAGCCCAGTGCCTGAAGACTGAAAAACAGGTATTGGTAACAGCAGCCAGCAACACAGCCGTAGATTTATTGACCGAAAAATTGATAGCAAAAGGCTTAAAGGTCTTGCGTTTGGGCAATCCTGCACGCATAGACGACAGCCTGTTGGCATACAGCCTCGATGAGCAAATTGCCAAACACCCCCAATTTAAAGACCTCAAAAAGTTGCGAAAAGAAGCCGAAACTTACAAGCAACTTGCCTCTAAATACAAAAGAAATTTTGGTGCTGCCGAAAGAGAGCAACGCAAATTATTGTTGCAAGAGGCAAAGAATTTATTGAAAGATGCCGAAAAAACAGAGAACTATATTCTCGATGCGTTGTTGCAACAAACCCAAGTGATTACAGCTACTTTGACAGGCACAGCCACCTCTTTGTTGGCAAACAAACAATTTAGCACCGTTTTTATAGACGAAGCAGCCCAAGCCCTCGAACCTGCCTGTTGGATAGCCATAGCCAAAGCCCAACGCGTGGTAATGGCTGGCGACCATTGCCAATTACCACCAACAGTGAAGTCGATGGAGGCTGGCAAGCAAGGGTTGAGCAAAACTTTGTTCGAGCAGAGCATAGCCAAACAAGAGCATAAGGGCAGCGAAGTAGCCACAATGCTCGAAGTGCAGTATCGTATGCACACGCAAATTATGGAGTTTTCAAACCAACAGTTTTACAAAGGTAGGTTGCAGGCTGCACCCGAAGTGGCAAACCACAGGCTGCACACCGACCAAACCTTGCCTATTTTGCACCAACCTTTTGAGTGGATAGATACGGCAGGTTGTGGTTTTGCAGAACAGCAAGACCAAGAAAGTGCAAGTTTGTATAACCCCGAAGAAGCCCAACTGTTGCTAAAATATTTGACTAATTTGTACGAAAACTTACAACAACAGTTGCCACCCGAACAGGTTGCAAAATTAACTATTGGTATCATTTCTCCTTACAAGGCACAGGTCAGGTTGCTCAATGAATTGCTGCTCGACACAGCTTTTGCCCAACTTACCGAAGCAAATACAGTCGATGGATTTCAAGGGCAAGAACGAAATATTATTTGCATCAGTTTGGTACGGAGCAACGAAAATGGCGAAATAGGTTTTTTGAAAGACACCAGACGAATGAATGTAGCCATGACAAGGGCAAAGCAAAAATTGGTGATGATTGGCGACAGTGCCACCCTAAGCCAACATTCATTTTACGAGCAACTACTTAACTATGCAGAGCAAATACAGGCTTATAGAACTGCGTGGGAGTTGATGGGGTAGTTTATAGACTTTATTTTTTGGGGGACTACACAAGACGAAGTAACTTCACACAGGGTTGCTCATCTGAAGTTCCTATTTTCTATCAATATAATTCCTACAGTGGAACTGTAAAGAAACAAAAATAGTTTTACCCAAAAACAATTTCAAAAGTGCGTATCTTATTAGTTGTCTTTTTATCTGTTATTAATATGAAAACTTTTGCTCAATCTCAAATGGAATGGGTACGAAAAGCTTATGTGCAAGCCACCAACAGCGAAAAAGCTAATGATGCCCTGCTTAAAGAATTAGATAACTTGACCCAACAAGCCCCAATTTTTATGGCATATCGAGCAGCTTGTGAGGGTTTGCAAGCAAAATATGTGTTTAATCCCTACAAAAAGGTTATGTATGTCAAACAAGCCCAAAAATTATTTTCTACCGCAGTGCAAAACTCTCCGCAAAATATAGAAGTTCGTTTTCTTAGGTTTTCGATGGAGCATAATTTGCCCTCTTTTCTTGGACTGTCTGCACACTTGCAAGATGATATACAAACAATTATAATCAATTTTGATACAGAAGAAAACCTACAAATAGATACTGCCACTCGCCAGCTAATAGGCTCTTTTTTACTCAATAGTGGGCGTTGCACCACCTCACAAATCAAAGTATTGAAAAAATAGTTGGTTGTATATTTGCCTTGTAGTAAATAAAAGTTGTACCTTTGTCAATCAAATTGATTTATCTTCACATTAAGCAAATGGATTTCTTAACAGACCTTTGGAAGTTCTTAAAAGAACGCAAAAAATTTTGGTTAGCACCTATTATTTTGGTTTTACTTTTCATTGGTGTTTTATTAGTCATTGGCGGAGGTAGTGCCGTTGCACCATTCATTTATACCTTGTTCTAATAATTTTCCAGTAGCAACCGAATATTGTTAGCAAAAATACTTTTATACGTTGGCAATGGTCGCAGACCTTGACAATCGTACCACAAAACACTTTTACGATTGTCAAGGTCTGCGACCATTGCCAACGTATAAAAGTCATTGCCAACGCATAAAAAAATCACAATTCAAAATTAAGTAAATGACTTTAAAACAAACCCCCGAAGATAAACTCAAAGCCCAAATAGTGATGGTTACAGGCTTTTTGGTGTTGAGTTTTATTTTTTCTAAGTACCAACAATACCTTATCTATGTAGCCACAGGTTTGGGGCTTGTTTTTGTAGTCTTGCCTGTTATTGGAGATTTGGTGGTAAAATTGTGGTTCAAATTGGCAGAAATTTTAGGCTGGATAAATTCTCGTATCATTTTATCTATTATCTTTTTCCTGTTTCTTTCGCCAATAGCTTTTATCTTCAGGTTGGCAACCAAAAATCCGTTGACTTTGAAAAAAACAAATGCAAAAAGTGTGTTTGCAGACCGAAATCACAAATACACAGCAGCAGATTTAGAAAATATTTGGTAAGTAACTTCGTTTTGTAGTATGTAGCTCTTGCTACGCATATTTTATAGTTTTGGTGCTTAAAAAAAGTAGTCCAACTAATGAAAAAAACACTCATTTTTTACTTTGCCTTTTGTCTTTTGCTTGGTGTAGAGGTTTTTGCCCAACGATTTGGCTATATCAACTCACAAATGATAACAGACAAAATGCCCCAATATAAAGAAGCTCAACAAGAACTCGATAAAGTGGTCTTGGTGTGGCAAAAAGAAATAGATACTCTCCAACAAGAATTAGGGCGTATGCGTAGAGATTTTGAGGCAGAAAAAGTGCTATTGACAGAAGATATGCAGCAAAAACGAACAACTGCCCTATTGGACAAAGAAGATGAAGTTCGCAAACTACAAAGCAAATATTTTGGTTTCGATGGTTTGTTGTTCAAAAAAAGAGATGAGTTATTAAAAAATTTGCAAGAAAAGATATTTGAAGCAGCACGCAAAGTAGCTCGCAAACGCAAAATTCATTTCATTTTCGACAAAGCAAGTGATTTGTCTATGATTTATACCGACCCTACCTATAATTTTACTGATGATGTGTTGGCTGAATTAGGTTTGGGCAATGCCAATGTAAAAACTCCTGAACTTAAAGATGGTGAAAAAAGCGGAGGTAATAATTCAAACGAAGACAACACCATAGGCACAGAGGACAGCAAAGGTACACCACCTCCTGCCGAAAACAACAAAAAACCAAGCAAAGGGAAAGGGAATAGGTAATAGAACTAAGGGGCAAAATTTCATATTTTTTCTAAAACTTTAAACTTTTTGGGTATATTTTGTAGTTATACAAACAAACACACAATACTCAAAAATCTCAACCAATATGAAAATAGGAGTCGTTTGCTATCCAACCTATGGAGGCAGTGGTGTAGTCGCAACAGAGTTGGGCAAAGCCTTAGCCAAAGTAGGGCATCAAATTCACTTTATTACCTACGAACAACCTGCTCGGTTAGACCTCTTAGACGGCAATTTGTTTTATCATAAAGTAAACATTCGCAATTATCCTTTGTTTGACTATGCACCTTATGAATTGGCGTTGGCAAGCAAAATGGTAAATGTAGTGAAAACAGAAAACCTCGACCTCCTACACGTACACTACGCTATTCCGCATGCTTCCGCTGCTTATATGGCAAAGCAAATTTTGCGTACCCAAGGCATTTATATTCCTGTTGTTACTACCTTGCATGGCACAGACATTACGCTGGTAGGCAAAGATGAAAGTTTTGCTCCTGTAGTTACTTTTAGCATTAACCAATCTGATGGCGTAACGACGGTGTCTGATAGTTTACGGAAAGATACTTACGCCCACTTCGACATTACAAACGATATTGTGGTCATTCCAAATTTTATAGATTTGGAAAGATTCAAAAAACAGAAAAAAGACCATTTCAAAAAAGCAATTTGCCCCAATGACGAAAAATTATTGGTGCATACTTCCAATTTTAGGAAGGTCAAAAGAATAGATGACGTAGTAAAAATATTTTGCAAAGTGCGTCGTGAAATTCCCGCCAAGTTGCTTTTAGTAGGCGATGGACCCGAAAGAACTTATATTGAGGAACTTTGCCAAGAGCTAAAATTAACCGAAGATGTCCGTTTTTTGGGCAAATTAGAGGCTATAGAAGAAGTGTTGTCGGTGGCAGATTTGTTTTTGATGCCTTCCGAAACCGAAAGTTTTGGCTTGGCTGCCTTAGAAGCTATGGCTTGCGAAGTGCCTGTTATTTCGTCTAACACAGGTGGTTTGCCTGAACTCAACGTGCAAGGCGTAACAGGCTTTTTGAGCAATGTGGGTGATGTGGAAAGCATGGCAAGCAACGCCTTGATTGTATTAGACCCAAAAAATTTGCCTACTTTCAAGGCGAATGCACTCCTAAGAGCAAAAGAGTTTGAACTCAGCCACATAAGACCTCTGTATGAGAAGGTGTATGAAAAAGCATTGATGAAAAAAGAATCAATGCTGATAAAGTAAATTCAAAAAACATTAATTTGTTAGGTTGCCTGAAAAAATGCCTTAACAAACTAAGTATCTAATAAATCTTACCAAACAGCCATGAAACCAATTTTTTATTGGGGCTTTGTCTTGCTTTTGCTGACAAATTTGCCCCTTTTTGCCCAAAAGAAACCCCAAAACCCCAAAACTCCGCCACCCACAGCAGGCAGAACTCCGCAAACCCAACAGGTTTTGTCGCCAGAAGCCTTAGCAGTTAAAAGCAAATTTGAGGAATTTATAGACAGCTATGCCCAAATAGAAAAGACAAAAGCAAAAGACAAAGTATTGAGTTATATGTCGCCAGAGGTCATTTCTACCTTAGTCAGTTTCAATTTGGCAGGGAAAATGAACATTTTATACAGTGATTACAAAGGCTTTGCGGGTTATTTAGACAAACTAACTACCACTGAAGGACTTACTATTCACTATATTTTGGAAAAAATAGACAAAATTTATGTCAATGGCAATATTGCAATGGTGGTGTATGGCGTGAATTATGAAAATAAAAAAGGCGGACAAATTTGGTCAAAAGGACACGAAACTGTATCTTTGACGTATAAAAAAGTGGCGGGTGAATGGAAAATTTGCCAATATGTGGTAACGCAAATTGAGGACGAAAAAACCAAAGTATCTTGTGCCTGTGAATTGACAGCCGAAAACGGCGGGCAAGATTTTGTGATGAAAACCACCATTCCAAGTGGCAGAAGTTACCAAACCGAATTAAGTCCCGTAGGTTTTATGTATCCACAAGATGCAAAAATGATAGTGATAGGCGAAAAATATTACAAATGGTTGGCAAGTGGAGAAATCAACTATATGGAAGAACCCACCGAAGCCGAAGCTGCCATTAGAGAAACCACCATTGGCAAGGTAACAGACCTGAACGACAGGCAACAAGCTGTAAGTTTGATTTTGACCACACACTATTACAAAAATTCATGCAGCGAAGTGCAGTTGGTAGTTAATAAAAAGTAAATACATGGCATTTAAGCCCAAACCTATGTGTGCTGTGTTGCTATGTAGTAAAACAATATTTTAACCACATAGCCACATAAAACACATAGCAAAAAACAAAATAGCAAGTGCTACGCATTTTGGATAAGTTCTAAATATCAATCTATTCGCAAACCCGCCACCGTAATATCATCTCTTTGGTGCTGGGCAAGTTGGTGTTTTCGGAGGTTGCTTGCCAAAAGTTCTTTCTGCGTTTCTGCTGAAAGGCTGGCAACTTCCGCAAGGTCTGCTATGAGTTTTGCGGTGCTGTATTTTTCGTTGGCTGCATTGTTTTGGTCTGCATAGCCGTCAGAAGTGAGGTAAAGCATCGTACCTTTTTCTACAATTAATTCTTGGTTGGTAAATACTCTTTCGGCTTCTTTTTGTCTGCCTCCTACCGATTTGGCATCACCTTTTATCACTTGCAATTTGCCCTGTTGCACCACATACAAAGGTCTTTTTGCCCCTGCAAAAACCACTTTGGTATGCACATGGTCTAAGGATTGCAACAAACAAAGCCCTATGTCTATGCCATCATCATTTGCCTGTCCTTCTTGTTGGAGTGCCTTGCGAATACCTGTGTGCATATAAGCTAAAATTTTGGCTGGCTCGTGCAGGTGTTTTTGGTTTACCACTTCTTTGAGCAGCGTAATACCAATCATAGCCATAAAAGCCCCAGGTACGCCATGTCCTGTGCAGTCGCCTACGGCAAAAAATAGTTGGGGAGGTTGCTCTACTGTTTCAGCAGCAAACCAATAAAAATCTCCCGATACCACATCTTTTGGCAAGTACAAAATAAAATGATTGGGAATATATTTTTTTACTTCCTCTTTGGCAGGGAGATTTGCCATTTGGATTTTTTCGGCATAGCGGATACTGTCTTTCAGGTTTTGGTTGATATGCTCTATTTCCAATTTTTGTTTTTCTATTTCGTGTTTTTGCTCTAAAATAGCTGCATTTTGAATTTCGAGCAAGCTATTGGCTTTTTGTTTGACCTTATATGCTCGATAAACAAAAATACTTGCCACTATAATTGCCAACAAAACCACAGCCACCACAGCTAAAACCAACAAAATTAGATTCTCCTCATTTTGTTTTTGCTGCATTTCCAACTCTTGCAACCTCTTTTCTTTGTTCAGAGTTTCTATTTGCTTTTGGTCTTCGGTCAGTCGGTCTTCCATAGCTTGCTGTTGTTCGGCTATGTCGGCTATTGCTTTTTCTTTTTCTTGCAATTCTTTTTCTTTTTTAGAAAGCACAACAGATTGTTTCTGTTTTTCCTCATTCATTTTATTTTCTAAGGCTTTGAAACTTGCCTCTTTCAACTTGTCGTTAATTTCCTCAAACATTTTGCGATATTCTAAGGCTTTTTCCTTGTTGCCCACCTGCTCATACGCCTGTGCGTACAAGCTGTAACATTGGGCGGTGAGTGGTGGCGAATCAATGGAGGCAGACAAATTGGTGGCATCTTTCAACAAAGTAAGGGCTTTTTTGCCTGCTTTTTGCTTAACCAAAATGTTGATACCACCTAATTGGGCTTTCAAATAGCCTTCTTTGTTTTGGGCTATGCGAAAGTGTTTGGCTGCACGTTGGTAGTTTAGCAAAGCCGACTCGTACTCTACGCCCTGCTCAAAAATCTCTGCTAAAGCTGCATTGCATTTGGCTATGGTGGCATCGTCATGATAATTCGAAAATCTTTCTATGGCTTCGGTATAATAAAATGCAGCATTGCCATTATCTCCTACTTTGCGATAACGGTCTGCCATATCCAACGCCATGCGGCTGGCTTCTTCGGCTTTATTGGCATTGAGAGCCTGCAAATATTTTTCTTTCAACTTGCCCAAATCTTGCTGGGCTGTGGCAGGCAACGCAAGACCCAAACCCAGCAGCAAAAGCAAAGTTGTTAGTGTAATTCGGAGTAAGTTCATGTTGTCTGTTTAAACCCAAATAAATCAAATTTGTACGATTTCAAAACCTACGCCATTGCTTGTGTCCTCACAAGATATTTTGCAAAAATCAATAGCATTTTTTTATCCACAAACTTATGAAAATTACCTTAATTGATACGATTTCCATCTCTATTGATATAAAACCATTCTCCTCCTTGCAACACAAGTTTTTTACTTCTTTTTTTCTTCCCTTGCCATACCCATTTTCCTCCCTTATTTACTTTAATACGCCCAGTTTCAAAAAGTCCTTCAATACCTACATATTGAAAATCAACGGCAACTTCCCCATGTTGATTAATAAATCCCCACTCTCCATTATATCTTACAGCAGCCAATCCTTCGCTAAAATTTTGCATTAAGTTATATTTTGGCAATAAAATCTCCTCGCCGTTATAAATATTTACAATGCAATAAGTTGGTTTGTCAAGAACTTTTTTCATTGCTACAATTACACTATCATCATTGATATAGTGAGTAAAGTCATAAACAGGTTTAACAAGCGTATCTAAAGTTCTTGAGTGTAAAAAACCTCTTTGGTAACTCCCAAGATTTATTTCTTTTAAACTATCTTTTAGTGAAACCCATTTTTTATCAGGTTGTGTTGGTACTGTAACAATAGTATCAATTGGTATTAATTTTATTTTAGGAAAAAGGAAACCTTTCTGCAAAACAAAAAAACTATAATAGTTAGTAATAGCAAAAACATCACTAATAACCATCTGAACGAAAATAGCCATTTCTTGAGTGATTGAAACTTATTTTCTGCTACTTTAGCTACAACAACTTCGTTTCCAACTTTCGTATTTTCAGTTGGTTTGTTTCCAATGACTTCGTTAGTAATTTTTTTTTGAGGCTGCGGTAATTTTTCATTCACAATATACTTTTGCACATATACTTTTAATCTTTCGGGATAATCAGGACTTAGGTTACCAGCAATAAACTCATCTCGTAATTTGTTAAACTCACTATTATTGAAACCATGCTCTACTAAACGATAAAATACCGTAGCATATGCTAATTCATCAACTAATTTAATCAATCTTTCACCGTCTTCTTTTGTAAGTTTTTGCATAACCAACTCTATTTTATTTTTAATTGCTTAGGATTTTGACGACTATCAAAAATACGATTGATGTAAACCACATCATTAGCAAAGTTGTAGATAATTTTGTAATGTCCTTCTATCAAACGTCTGTAAACTTTTTTGAATTTAGTTAATAAAGGTTCACGTTGTCCCATTTCAGGCATTTCTGCAAGTTTATCTACTTTTTCCATGATGCGTTGCACCACCTCAAAAGCCTTTTGCTCGGGAATTTGGGTGCATAACTGCGTATAGATTTGTTTCAAATCATTTTTTGATTGAATAGTCCAGATAATTTCTATTGGTTTCGCCATTGCTGCATTTCTGTTTTGAGGTCTTGGTGCGAAATTACATTTCCTTGTGCAATAGCTTGCTCACTTTCCAAAACTGCTTCAGTATAGTGAGTAATTAAACCTAAATCTTCTGTTGTTACCTTGTCTTTTTCCTGCATTTCGTCTTGCATTTTCCACGTTAAGAAACGGACAAAATCAAGCAATTGAAGTTGCAAATCTTCGGGCAGTATTTGTGCTTGATTATAAATTTGGTCGGCGTAGGACATAATTTTTCTGTTTATCAAAAATACAATTCCTCTCTTGCATTTACAAAAAAACTATCATTGTTTTGTTTGCTTAAAGAATCAGAACCATTTAAGTACATTGGCAATGGTGCTTTTCTCACCTTGACAATCGTACTACCTTCACACAAAGCAATATTACAAAAATTTAATTTTATTACAAATTTTTTTATCTTTGTCTGTGAAATAGAGAAGAAATAGTAGCATTGTTAAACCCACAAAAAATTCCTTTATGTCCATCTCTCGCATCAACCAATATTACACCGAACTTGAAAGGCTGAAACAAAGAGGCAATAAAAATGAATTGTCTATCAAAACTGCTTTTAAAAGTTTAATAAGTTTTTATTGTCGCCCAAAAGACCTTGAAATCATAGAAGAACAAACCTTACTAACAAGCCGAAAAGCACCTGATGGCGTATTGAAAGATGCTGCGGGTTTTATCTATGGTTATTGGGAAGCAAAAGACGAAAAAGACGATATTGAAGTCGAAATTATCAAAAAACAACGAGCTGGCTACCCTATGTTTAATTTTTTGATAGAGAACACTATTTATGCTGTTTTAATTCAGGGAGATAAACGGACAAAAATTAAAATGTCAGACAAGGAGGCTTTGCACCTGTTGTTATTAGATTTTGTCAATTTTGAAACCATAGAAAACAAGTTATTTAAGCAAACTATCAAAAAATTTCAGGAGGACTTGCCCGAAATTATTGAAGTTTTGCGAGGAATGATAGGCAAACAAGAGGGAACTAATCCAGCTTTTAAGGAGAGGAGAACAGATTTTTTATATCTCTGTCGTGAGGTAATTAACCCTGCTATCAAAATTTTGGATATCGATGAGATGCTTATCCAACATATTTTAACGGAGCAAATTTTCAAATCTATTTTTGATGATGAGTTGTTTCATTCCGAAAATAATATTTCTAAATCTCTAAATGCTATTGAAACCACGTTTTTTGTGAGTGATACCAAACGCAAAACTTTGTCAGCTTTGCAGCCTTATTACACACAAATTCGGGCAAGGGCAGCTGAAATGCAAGACCACAACCAAAAGCAAGATTTCTTAAAATATATTTACGAAAATTTTTATAAAGCATACAATCCCAAAGCTGCTGATAAATTGGGAATTGTCTATACGCCCAAAGAAATTATACAATTTATGTTGCAAAGTACAGATGTATTATTAGAGAAACATTTTAACAAAACTCTTGCCGACAAAAATGTGCATATCATTGACCCCGCCACAGGCACAGGCACTTTTGTTACAGATTTGCTCAATTACATACCTTTGCAAGATTTGGAACACAAATATAAGAATGAAATTCACGCCAACGAAATTGCTATTCTGCCCTATTACATTGCCAACCTGAATATTGAATATGTGTATAAAAATAGAACCAAAAACTACGAGGAGTTTAAAAATATTTGTTGGGTGGATACCTTAGAAACTTACGGATTTTGGTCAAAAGGGCAGCAAACTATCAAACATGGGCTAACGGCAGTGAATACGGAAAGAATAAAAGTACAAAACTCTCAGCAAATTTCGGTAGTCATTGGCAATCCGCCTTATAACGCCAACCAACAAAACGAAAATGATAACAATAAAAATCGTGAATACTTTGAGGATTATGCAAAAAAAACAGGCGGAATTGACGGCAGAATAAAAGAAACTTACATAGAAAAAAGTGAGGCACAAAAAACCAAACAATACGATATGTATAAAAGGTTTATCCGTTGGGCATCTGACCGTATAGACCAGAAAGGGATTATAGCTTATATTACCAACCGCAGTTTTATAGACAAAAGGCAAGATGACGGCTTTCGCAAATGTGTGAGTGAGGAGTTTGACGAACTGTATTTGATTGATTTGGGTGGTGATATTCGGGATACGCAAGAAAATTCTAAGGCAAATGTGTTTGGCATTATGACAGGTGTTGCCATTAGTTTGTTTGTGAAAAAAGAACTTCCAAACAAAGACCAGAAACGCAAGTGCAAAATTTTTTACACCAAAATAGAGGGTGAAACAGCCCAAGAAAAATTGGATTTGTTGCGAGAAAAAGAATTGCAACAGCTTAGTTTTGAGGTGATTAGACCAGATGCAAAAGGAAGTTGGCTAAACAAAACTGATAATGACTTTTATGAATTGTTGCCTCTTGTGGACAAAAAAGTGAAAAACAACAAGGAAGGCGCAGCATTTGAAAAGGCTATTTTTAAAGTGTTTTCATTGGGAATGAATACAGCAAGAGATGAATGGGTGTATGATTTTGACAAAGAAAATCTGTTGAAAAAAATAGATTTTTTCCAAAAAACTTACCACGAATACCAAGCAAAATTTCACTCACCCGAAGGGAAAGCTATATGGTTTGAACACGAAAAACCTTACAATCCCAACAGTACCGAATTTCAACCTGTATCGGCAATAGACAAGCCAAGCATTTGGACAAACCAAATAAAATGGACAAGAGATTTAAAGAAAAAGTTTGTAAAAAATAAGAAAATAAACAAAATCACGAAAACTAAAATTGTCGAAGTTTTTTACAGACCTTTCGTTAAAAAATACTTGTATTTTGATAAAATGCTAAACGAGATGCAGGCTTTACAAAAACAATTATTTGGCAAAAATGGCAAATCAAAAAATATAGTAATTGTTTTTAATGATTTGGCAGCAAGGTCGTCTTTTACTGCTCTTGCAGTTGATAAGGTTTTTGACTTGCATTTTGGGGCAACTATTGATAGTTTTCAGTCTGTACCTTTGCATATTTATACAGAAAATGGCGAAAAGCAAGAGAATATTACAGATTGGGCATTGGCTTATTTTCGTTATTATTATGAGCAACGCAGCTTAGGAATTTTGGCAAAAGACTTAGGTTTTTCGGTGGTTTCTGCACATATTACGAGAAACTATGAAAAAATATTAACCGAAAAAACCTTACAAGGTTTTGAAAACCTTGTAAGGTTTAAGATAGAAAAAGAAGATATTTTCCATTATGTTTATGCGGTTTTACATTCGCCAAGCTATAGGCAGCAGTATGAACAGAATTTGAAACAAGATTTTCCTCGTATTCCTTTGTATGATAATTTTGGTTTTTGGGTAGCAAAGGGCAAGGCTTTAATGGAATTGCATTTGAATTATGAAAATCCACAAACCTTACAAGGTTTTGAAAACCTTGTAAGGTTTAAGCCACTTTTGCAACGTAAAGACATTAATTTGGAAGTTTTTAAAGCACAAAAGCAAGGAAAAAAAATATTGGGCAAAGATTTATTTGCAAAGGAAACTAAATTATTTGAGGAAACTGAAACAGACAATTTCAAAATTTTACCTATCCTCAAACTCAAAGAAAATATGATAGAGATAGACGAACTCACCACTTTATCGGGTGTTCCTGCACAGGCTTTGGCATATAAATTGGGCAATCGTAGTGCTATTGAGTGGGTTTTAGACCAGTACAAACCCTATAAATCTGATGACAAAACGATACAAGCACAATTTAACAACTACGATTTTGCAGACTATAAGGAGGAAGTGATTGAGTTGTTGCAAAAAATAGTTTGGTTGAGTGTGGAAACAATGAAGATTGTGGAGGAATTATAAAATATTTCTGATAGCATCACACAGGTAATTTCGCAGCCACATTATAACTAACATTCCTTTGAGAAATGTTAGTTCTAATGAGATTACAGCATTACTTGTGTGGCACTACTGAAAATTAGTAGGCACAGTATTTACCTGTAAGTTTTTTTCCAAAAACTCACCTACGGCAAAGCAAATATCCTCTCTGTAAAAGTTGGCTGTAATTTGTACACCAATAGGCAAACCCGCAGGCGTAGTGCCACAACGAACAGTCAAAGAAGGCAAGCCACTAAGGTTATGCACAAAGGTATAGGCAAAATCTTTCCACCTGCCCAAAGTTTCGCCATGTTTGGGTGCTGCCGTAGTGCTTACAGGTGAAATAATCACGTCTGCTTTTCTGAAAATATCTTGAAAATGTTTGCCGAGTTGTGTCCATTTCATCAGCAATAATTGGAAATCTCCTAACGAAACAATGTTTTCAGGTTTGTCGAACTCTACAAACAAAGCCTGTAAGATTTCGCCATATTCTGTCGTGTTAAAGAAGTTTTGCAAAGCAAATTTGGTGGGCATACTACCACCGCCACCACTGAAAAACGCCAACCAAATAGGATAAACTCCTAATAGAAATTCTGATGAAATTTCTTCGGTTGCACTGCATTTTTTTTGCAAACAAGCCACCACTTCTTTTATTGCTTTTTCGGTACTTGCCTCCACTTGCAAATTTTGTGGGGCATTGGTATAGTAAGCAACTTTGAGGTCTTTCAATTTTACTTTTTGGTAGTTTGGCAATCCAATTTCAAAAGTGCGAGGGTCGAAACCGTCTGCTCCTTTGATTAGGTCAAAAGCAAGTGCCACGTCTTGCACTGTTTTTGCCATAGGGCTGATGTAAGCCAAGTCGCCAATCAATCCGTCTGTGGGCGGAATGATGTTGGTGTGTGGCACACGCCCACGTGAGGGTTTCAAACCTGCCAGCCCGCAATAATGCGAGGGGACTCTGATGCTACCACCAGCGTCTGTACCTATGCCGAGTGGCGAGGCTAAGGCTGCTATCAAGGCTGATTCTCCTCCGCTACTTCCGCCCGGTGTGCGAGTAAGGTCATAGGGATTGTTGGTTCTACCATAGATTAGATTGGTGGTTTCGAAGGCTGCACCAAATTCTGCCATGTTGCTCATTCCCAAGACAATAGCCCCTGCACTTTGCAGCCTTTGTGCAACAGTAGAACTGATTGGCATTTTGTTGTTTTGCAAACCCTTCAACCCAAAAGTTGTAACACCGCCTGTAACGCAAACGTGGTCTTTTAGGGTAATGGGCAAACCAAACAGAGGGAGTTTTTTAGCTTTTTTGTCGGCTTGCAGGGCTTGCTCCCTTGCAGAGTCGAACAGAGGAAAGGCTAAACCATTGAGGGAAGGCTGTACAGCTTGCAATCTTGCGATGAAAGCCTCAACAACTTCTGAAACTTTGTATTCTTTTTTACGGATACTTTCTATCAACTCACAAGCTGAAAGAGGAAGGATTGGGTTACTTTTCATTGGTTTTATTTATTTTTGGTGATGTTATTCATTCAAGGTGTATCAAGTGTCTGTTTAAAATACACAAAAGCAATATTACAAAAATTTAATTTTATTGCAATTTTTTTTATCTTTGTCTATAAAATAGATAAGAAATCGTATCGCAATGATGAAAAAAACACAATACCTTTTATTGTTTGTAGCCTTTTTGGGTTTGCTACCAACAGCCACCCAAGCAGCCGAGATGCTGCTCACAGGAGTCTATCATGGCACAAATTTGTTTGTAGTCATAGACAAACACGAGGCAAACAATCCTTGCATTACAGAAATTTATGTGAACAATCATAAAATAGATTTTACACCATCGGGCTACATGGAAATTAACCTTGCTCACCTCAAAGTGAAAGATGCCGTAACTATCAAAATTATTCATCGAGATGATTGTTCGCCAACTATCAAAAACATTCATGCTATCAAGGCAAAGGAGGTCTTTCAGTTTGAGGACATAGACCTCACAGCAGGTAAAATTTCGTGGCTCACGCGAGGGGAGAAAAAATTTGGGCAGTTTTTTATAGAAGTTTTCAAAGAAAAGGCATGGACAGTAGAGAAAGTGATTAATTGCAAAGGAAAAGCCATAGACAACAGCTACGAACAAACCCTTGCCGACACCAAACCTCCCCTAAAATTCAGGATAAAATACTTAGAACCCAGCGGAAAAGTTACTTATTCGGGGGAGGTGGAATTGAAAGAATGATGAGGGCAAATTTTTAAAACACCTTCAATTAAGTAGTTTTTTACAAGAAAAAATAATTGTCTTTACGAAATATATATATATTTGTAAAAAACAACTATTTAATCCATTTTTTATTGACTATTTAGTTAATCTTATGCTACAAAATTTCGTTGCCTCTATTTTGCCTGCCAATTATTGGTTATCTAAATCTATGGAATTTACCAAAAGAAATTCTTGCGGTACGTTGTGGTATTTGAAAAAATGGTTTGTTTTTTACAATTTTATTTTTTTGAAAGAAGAACTTTTTGAGAAAGATTATGTAGCCATAATCAAGTTATTCAATCAATTTATTGAGAGTTTGCCAGCAGACACAAGAGATGAGGCTCGAAACTACTTTTTTGAGATAGACCTCCGCCAAGCTAATTTTCTGAAATTGGCTACTTTTATGGCAACAGAACAAACTTTTGCTACGCCAAACGACAAAAAAGCCTATGAAAACAACGCCAAGAAGTTCTATTTTATGTATGTGATGAATCTGGGTGGACAAAGTGGCTACAAAGAGCAAATGAAAAACTTAATGGCAGCAGGAGTGAACTATGAAAAAATAGTTGCTGAAATAAAAGCAACGATGATAGCCAATAAAGAAGCAAATCCTGAGAGAAAACTAAAAGAACAGTTAAGTGATTTTCCCGCAGCTATTCGCAACGAAAGACAACTATTTTTCTACTATGGCTTCTTTCAAGGTAGAGAAACTGCCGATTTGTCTGGTTTTTATAACCTTACAAACATAGGCAAGGCAGTAGTAGGAGCTAACTTTTATGTTTTGTTGGCTATTTGGGAACACCAAAAACTCAAAATGATTTCGCAAAGTCCTTTGGCTGATATGCAAAACCTGCCCGATAAAAATAGCTTTCCACTACCTTACGAAAAATTTGCTATTCATTCGCACCCTTATTTTGCCTTGCTTACTGTTTTGGAAAATAGAAAAACCATTGATTTGGATACTTACCAATATGTGATAGCCAAAACAAGCAATGAAACAAATTTACTTGCTTTGTGTAACGAACTTAACCCGCAAATGATAGCCGAATGTAAACAAAAAGCACATAGTTTGAATAGAAGGGCAGAAACAGAAACCGAAGATTTTACGAAGGAACTCAAAAAATTTATTCTGGGACTTTGCGAGATGCCAAAAGATTTTAGAACCAATCCTTTGTGTGCGTTGAGTTGGTTGGAGAACAAACAAGTACAGGTAAGATTTTAGGGTTTGATAGATTGGCTGAATTGGCAAATACAATAAGCCAAGTGCAAAAAGAAATTAGCAACCATACGCATTGGGTAAGCACTTTGCCCCAACAAAATTACTACACTTCGCACACACTCAAATCGTTGGCTGTTGCTGTTAATCTTGAAAAATTAGCGGAGATTTCAAAAAAAGATAGCCAAGTTTTTACTGTTGAACGAAAACGAAAAGGTGAGTTAATAGAGGCTTTGCGGACTTTTTACCACCAAAATTTTCGCAATTCAAACTTGTTGTTGCGTTGTGATTGTTGCCAAAATGAAACTTTTTTAACAGAAAAAGACTTTGCTTATTTAGAGTTTCACCACTTAATTCCATTCTCCACTAATTCGGGTCCCGACCATTATCTTAATTTGGTAGGTTTGTGTGCAAATTGCCACCGCCAACTTCATTTTGCTCGTTTGTCAGAACGTAAAGTTCTCTATCAAAATATTTCAGTAAATAATCACCTGAAAATCAATACAATAGATAGAATGAAGGATTTATTAAGGCAACGATTTTTAGAGCCTATTCATATCGAATTTTTGAAAAAAGAAGGTATGATAACCGCAGCCGAATACGAAAAATTTATGACCAACAGTTATGCAAATTGAAATGACACAACCACAAACCATACCTATCTATCCTGCTTTTGATAAGTTGCTACCAATAGAAAACTTTTATCAAAGTATTATTAGCAATGAAACTTTGGCTACATTGCAACAGATGCCTGCCAATAGCATAGATTTGATATTGACAAGTCCGCCTTATTTTCTCGACAAAGAATATGAAGACGACAAGACTTTTATGGGTTATCTATCCAAACAAACCCAAATCATCAAAGAATGTAACCGAGTGTTGAAACCTACGGGTAGCATTTATTGGAATGTGGCACAAACGGTACAAGAAAATGAAATTTTGCCTTTGGGTGCAATGTTTTATAGTATTTTTAAAAACGTGGGGGCTGTTGGTAATTTTTATATGAAAAATTGGATTATTTGGCACTTTGAGGGAGGCATCAACTGTAAAAATAGACTATCGGGCAGGTATGAAAATTTGTTGTGGTTTGTCAAAAACAAAGAAAATTATACTTTCAACTTAGACGAAATTCGAATACCCTCTAAATGGCAACAGTTGGGAGATAAAAGATGCAATCCTTTGGGTAAAAACCCTACGGATTTTTGGGTTTTTGAAGACGAAACGGAAAAAGAATTGGCTTTTTTGGATACAGAAAACTCTATTTACGAAATTCATAGAATTGCAAACAACAACAAAAAGGAAAAAACCAATCACCCTTGCCAATTTCCCGAAAAATTGGTAGAAAGAGTAATTAAGTCTGCCACCAATCAAGGAGATGTGGTGTTAGATATTTTCAATGGCAGTGGCACTACTTGCAAAGTAGCCAATGACTTGCAAAGAAATTGGATTGGAATAGACAAAGAAGAAAAATATTGCAAGGTGGCAAAGCTGAAAATAGAAAATAATTTGCAAAAAGTAGTGAAAAACAACAAAATTTACTTTACGAACTTAGAAGAAACTACCGAACATTTAACCCTCTTTGAAAGAGATGAGCCGTTACAAAGCCACCATTCTGGATTATAGTTATTATCCTCATTTTACAGCTGATACTTTGGTGGATTTACAAAATTTACTAAGCAAAGTGGTTGATGCTTTTGACAATCATTTGTTTATTTTGCTTGATAATCAAATAGTTAATCAATTTCCAATCACTATGCACGTGGCTGATTACATAGAAAAACAAGGCTTGTGGTTGATAGACGAATGGATATGGCTTACTTATCAAGAAAAAACTACACCTTATACTCAACTTTACAAAAGTATTTTGTGGGTAGGCAAGAACAACAACTATGTTTTTAATAAAGACCTTTTGCGAGTAGAATACATCTGGAAAGATATGGAATGGGGAAAAAGAGAAAAAAATTATCACCCACTGGGCAAAGACCCTGGTAATGTATGGTTGGTAGAAAAAGCAGAAAAGGCAGTGATTACAGCACAAAATTTTATACCTTTTGCTGAAATTATTAGCACTTTGTTATGCAGTCAGGTTACAACGATGAATGAAAAATTTTTAGTTTACAGCACCAAACCTGTTGCTATACAAACCATTATAGACTATGTTAAAGTCAAAACAGGCTTAACGATTGACCTTCAACACGAAAAAATTTAATTGGTATGCTTTTTCACAAAATAATTTTTGCAAGCAGTGAGAAACAGCACCATATTGCTGCCAACACCATACAAACAGTAATAACTTCTCCACCTTATTGGGATTTAAAAAATTATGACAATCACCAAAACCAAATTGGATTTAATGAAAGTTATGAACTGTATTTAGACCGAATGAATAAAGTTTGGCAGGAATGTTACAAGGGGCTAAAACCCGAAGGCAGTCTATTTATCAACATCAATTACCGCAGAAATGACAATAAACTACTGCGTATTCAAGACGATTTTATTCGCCAATTAGTCAAAATAGGTTTTACGTTTCAACACAAAATTTTGTGGCACAAGCCAAGTGGTATTCCTACGGCTGGGTTGCGTTTGGCAGACAGGTACGAATATGTTTTGCATTTCTCTAAACAAACAACTTATTTTTATAATTCGGATTTTGGTTTCAATGACTACAAAAATGACTTGCCCACAGCTATTTATGATATGTGGAGATTAGTCAAAAAAGCTGGTAGTATAGGCAAACAATTCGAACACCCCGCCATGTTTCCAGACGAATTGGCGTTGCGTGCCATTTTGCTAACAAGCAAGCCTGCCGATTTTAGACCCATTTCTTGGCTCTGGTACTACTTTGCTGGCTGCTGTCCAAGCCAAAAGGAGTTGTTATGGCTATGAATTGAATACAGGCTACCGTCCTTTGATTGAGCATAGGTTAGCCAAAGAAGCAGGACTTTTTGCCGAAATTGAATTTATAGTTTAAGGTTTTGCCTATCCATACGGCACAACGGCTGAAAGAAGACCTTTGTTGTTGGCTTTTATTTCTTCGCAAAACAATATAGACAAATTAGACGAAATAAGACAAAACAACCTGAAAATCACAGGTTTACAAGAAGGAACAGCCAATACAGATATACCCGTTATTGTGTGGTTGAGTCATGGTGTGCATGGCAACGAAACTTCATCTACCGAAGCTGCTATGAAAACTGCCTATGAACTATTGCAACCCCAAAATGCAAAATATTTGGAGAACACTGTCGTTTTGTTAGACCCTTGCCTGAATCCCGATGGCAGAGATAGGTATGTGAATTGGTATATTTAAATGCGTGGCAACCAGAATCTCTTGATGGACTCACGCGAAAACAACAATACTGAGTTTTTTGGAACTTCAAATTTTTTAATTTACCTTCGTCTTTCGGAAACCAAAACTTCTGTTTTATGGCAATTTTAATAGGCAATGCACACCCTGTTTTGAATAAAATGAAAGGTATGCAAAATTATATGGCACAATTTCACGCCACTTTTTTCGATGGATTGTATTATTTGAAAACTCCTTCGCCTGCCCAAAAAGCTGCATGGAAAACCTCGCCTCTAGCTTATGGAGTGTATGTGGAAAATAATATTCCTTTTTTCTTGCTCGAATTTCCAAAAGAAAAATGGTCTTTTCTTACCCCTCTTAATGCTTTTTCGGCTGCTGCTAACGACAGGCAAACTTGGATTAATGGAAGTGATACGGTTCTCAATTTGTTTTTGCTTAATGCAGACACCAATATCACAGAAAACATACGCACCTTGAAAACAGATGCTGCCATAGCCAAAAAAATAAGAGAAACCTGCAAAATACAACTCACGCAATTTGCTTCGCAAACTGCCGTAGAAACTGCCATTTCCCAAATTGTACAGACAAAAAACTTTTTGGTAATGAAACAAACAGCCACTATGGTAAGTGTGATGACAGTATAAAAAATATCTTCAATGAATAATTCTTTATTTTCTCAATTAGCAACAGGTATAACTTACTTGTTTTTACAAGTTTTTTTCTTGCGAGATGTAGTGTTGTTTGATGTGGCTTTTTGTTTTGCCTACATAGCCTTTTTATTGCTTATCGAAAGAGATACACCTGTCATTTCCTTGCTTTTTATTGGGTTCTTTTTTGGTTTGTTTATAGATTTTTTCTATAAAACGATAGGAGTTCATGCCGCGGCTTGTGTACTATTTGCCTATTTTCGTCCCTATGTACTGAACTGGACTGCACCAAGTGGTGGCTATGAAACGTGGATGCAACCCCAAGTTAATATCATGGGTATTCAATGGTTTGTAACCTATGCAGGACTCTTGATTTTAATACACCACACCGCATTATTTCTTGTCGAAATGGGCTCTTTGCATCTTATTGGCTATACCTTAATCAAAATAATGTCAAGTTCTTTGTTTACTTTGTCTTTATTGCTCTTGTTTCAATATATTTTTTATCCCAAAAAAGGAATAAGAGGTCTGTAAATTAGGTTTTTCACATCAAAGTTTTTAGCTTTTTTTGCAACTGTATAACAATGTCCAAAAAAATTATCCACCAAAGATTGTATTTATTTAACATTTTTTAGCAACTTGCAAGAGTTAATTATTTTGGTTGTCCAAAAATTTTTGTGGAAACGGAGGTCTTTGATTTATCAAAGACTGTTTCAGGCAAAGCATTTGATAAATCAAATGCTACATTGTTTCCATTCCACAAAAATTGTCGGACAACCAGTAATTTTAAACTCTACAACTTTTAAACTTTACAATTTATGGAAGAAAGTTATGCAGATTCACAAATGAGTGCAGGGCTTGGCGTAGGAATGATGCTATTTTATTTTGGTTTCCTTGCTTTAATGATTGCCTCTGAATGGAAAATCTTAGAAAAAGGGGGTAAACCAGGGTGGGCTTGCCTCATTCCTATCTATGGCACCATTGTCCACTTAGATATGCTTCGCCGTCCTTGGTGGTGGTTGTTGCTGCTTTTTGTGCCATTTATCAACTTGATTATTCTGTTCATCATGGTCAATGATTTGAGTAAGGCTTTTGGCAAAGGTATTGGTTATACGGTTGGGCTTATCTTTTTTAGCTTTATTCTCTATCCGATGCTTGCTTTTGGCGATGCCGACTTTGACGCAAGTAGGTTGGAAAAGTAAAATTAATTTAGTTTCCTAACCTTTGTAAGTTGCGTAAATCACTTACGCAACTTATTTTTTTATTTTGTACTCCATTTGCAACTAAACCATTCGCCTAAAGGCAACACACATTTATGTTACACACACTTTTATTGATATGGGCAGAGGAGAAAATTCGCAATATTAGAGAATTGGAAGCCCTGCAATCCGAAACTTATCTGTTAGTTGCTATTTTTGTCGTCTTATTTTTGGCAGCTGCGTTGTTGGCAGCCCAAAGCATAGCCTACGAAGGAGGAAAAAATCCGCAAGACCCCGCCAAACGCCGAACTTGGTTTATTGGGCTGGGCGTGGCTTGTTTTGTTAGCTTTTTTCTCTACAATTATTTGTATGTGAAAGAAACTATTGTCAATCCTGCTTTGCAAGCCAAATTTACAGACACCAACACCATAGCCAGCGTATTGGTAGCTGTTGCTTATTTTGCCACAGGTTTTCTGTTGAGCAAAGTATTGAGCAACACCAAATTTGGAACTATTTTTCCAACCAAAAAAAGCTAATGAAACCCACAATTCAGGAGATACAAGCCCCTATTGCTGCTGAAATGGAGGACTTTGAGAAGAAGTTTAAGGCTTCTATGCGGACAAAGGTGATGCTCTTAGACAAGATTATGAGTTACATAGTCAAAAGCAAGGGCAAACAAATGCGACCTATGTTTGTTTTCTTAACGGCAGGCACTTGTGGCACTATTTCAGAGGCTACCTTTCGCGGGGCTGCTTTGATAGAACTCCTGCATACGGCTACCTTAGTGCATGATGATGTGGTGGACGACTCGGATTATAGGCGAGGCTTTTTTTCTATCAACGCCTTGTGGAAAAATAAAATTGCAGTTTTGGTAGGAGATTATTTGTTGTCCAGAGGGTTGCTGTTGGCAATAGACAACGGAGATTTTGAGTTGCTGCGTTTGGTGTCGAAGGCGGTGAGAGAAATGAGTGAAGGCGAATTGTTGCAGATAGAAAAAGCAAGGTCGTTAGATATTACCGAAAGTGTTTATTTTGAGATTATTCGCCAAAAAACAGCCACTTTAATAGCTGCGTGCTGCGGAATAGGGGCAAGTTCGGCAGGGGCATCGGCAGAGGTGGTGCAACAGATGCAAGTTTTTGGCGAAAAAATTGGTATTGCTTTCCAAATCAAAGATGATTTGTTTGATTACGGCACAGCCGAAATAGGAAAACCTTTGGGCATAGACATAAAAGAAAAAAAAATGACCTTGCCACTGATTTATACGCTAAACACAGTGGACAAAGACCTCAAACGCAAGCTGATAAACATAGTAAAAAACGAAAGTGAAAACCCTCGCAAGGTAAATGAAGTGATTGCCATAGTAAAACAAAACGGAGGCATAGCGTATGCAGAGGCAATGATGCAAAAATATTATCAAGAAGCCATGCAAGTAGTAGAAAGTTTTGCAGAGTCGGCTTACAAAAAATCATTGAAAGAATTGGTAGTTTACACCATTGAGAGGAGTAAATAAAGATTACCTATTTGTCCGCCACCTCAAAGGTGTCGGACAAATACAGTAGAAATATTTTCAAACAACATGGCAACAGCTTATCTTTTAGTAGGCAGCAATCTGGGCAACAGAACACAGCACTTGCAACAAGCCCAGCAGTTCTTAAGGCAGGCAATAGGCAACATTTTGCAAGGCTCGTCTGTTTATGAAACGGCGGCGTGGGGAGTAGCTGCACAGCCAGCTTACCTCAACCAAGTGTTGGTAGTAGAAACAGCCTTGCCGCCGTTTGAATTGTTGGAAAAGACCCAAGAAATTGAAAAACAATTAGGTAGAATAAGGAGTTTTCGATGGGCTGCACGTACCATAGACATCGATATTTTGTTTTACGACCAACTCATCATCAGCACGCAAGAACTGACTATTCCGCACAGCAGAATTTTAGAAAGGAAATTTGTTTTGCAACCTTTAACAGAAATTGCACCCGATATGCTGCACCCTGTTTGGCAACGGTCTATAAAAAATTTATTAGATTCTTGCGAAGATAATTCAGTTGTTGAAATTTTTGGTAAATATTTTGCAACAGATAATAAAATTTAATATCATTGCAAAAAGAGAGGTAGAAAACAGTCGAAGTAGCACAGACTAAAGTCTATGCTACAAACAAATTTGCAGTGAGGCGTAAGAAATAAAAAAGTTTTGGACTATTTAAGAAAAAAAGTTGCATTAAATTTTTAAATTAACCGAAAATTGCATTTTTTTATACGCAAAACAGTTTGAAGACGTTTCTGTACTCAAAACAACCCAAAAAATCATGAATAGGACTTTTAGCCATCACGGTTTCTACTCAAAACTCAAGAAGCACAAAATCAACTTGGCTTGTCAGGGTATGGTGTCGCAAGACCTGTTGAACTTGATTGCACTTAGCCTAAAACGCAAAGCAGTCGACAATGAGTTTGTGGCTCGTAGGCTGTTCGGTGTGGTGGTTGAGCTTGCTCAAAATATTTATCACTACTCTGCCGAGAAAGCCTATTCAGAAAAAGACAAGTGCGAAGTAGGTGTAGGCATCATTACCGTAGGCGAAGCTGCCGACAGCTATATGGTAAGTTCGGGCAATATGATAGAAAATCGCAAGGCAGCAGGCATCAAAGAACGGATAGAGTATATCAACAAACTCGACGAGGAGCAGTTGAAAACCTACTACAAGGAGCAACGCCGTTTGCCAAAACCAGAAGAAAGTAAAGGTGCAAATTTGGGATTTATAGACCTGGCTCGCAGGTCAAACAATCCGTTGAAATATACAATTACGCAAGTGAGTGAGCAACACTCCTTCTTTACATTGTCCATCAAAATTAAGAAAGAGACAACCTAATGGAAAATTTCTATATAAAAGCAGCGAATTTTATTCCTGAAATTAACTTCAATGCCGATAGTGGCGAATTGTCTATTTCGGGTGAATCTTATCACGAATATACGCAGGAGTTCTACCAACCCGTATTTGAGTGGTTGCGTGGGTATTTGGCAACGCCAAACAGAGTAGTTACGTTCAATTTTAGAATGTATTATTACAATACAAGTTCTTCTCGCCGTTTTCTCGAAATTTTCGATTTATTGGAAGACTACCAAAATAACCACAGTGGTACGATTGTGATTAATTGGTATTACAAAGAAAACGACTTGGATATGCTCGAAAGTGGCGAAGAATATGCCGAAGACACAGGGCTAAAATTCAACTTGCTACCCTACTCCTAAGCTAGTAGGCTTGGTATAGCTTACTTCCTGAAAGATATTAGCACCTTACAAGGTTTTGAGAACTTTGTGAGGTTTTCTACGTAAAATAATTTGGTTGTCCGATAATTTTTGTAGAAACGTAGGTCTTTGATTTATCTACTTTAGAATCAAAAAAATTTATTGTTTACTTTTATGTTCAAACACTTTTTATTCTTTGCTAGCTTAACGGGTAGTGCCTTTTTGGGTACAACTACCCAAGCCCAGCACCACCACAGTTGCGGAACTACCGAAGTAAACGAAGCTCGCCGCAAGGCAGGACACCTACCCCAACGCGAAGTTTTCGAACAATGGATAGCTAAAAACATTTCCAAATTGGAAGTAGCACGAACAGAAGACGGCACAGACCGTTACATTGTGCCTATTGTCTATCACATTATCCACACAGGAGAAGCCATAGGCACAGGCTACAATCTTCCGTACAGCCAAGTGGTTTCACAAAACAAGGTTATCAACGAGGATTTTAACCGACTCAATGCAGATTCGGTCAATACGCCGCAGGTTTTTAGGAGTAGAGCAGCCAATTTTGGCATCGAATTTAGGCTGGCGGAGATAGACCCCCAAGGCAACCGTTTGGCTGAGGCTGGCGTAGTTCGACATAACATCAGTGGTTTAGGACTCGATGTAAAAAAACTGTTTTCAGAAGACATAGACAAAAAAATTGCCCCTTCGCGTGTGTTTCCGCCTAATTTTGCTATCAACCAATTTGTAGTGCCTTCGGCGGCTTTCCCTCCTGAGTCACCGGGCGGCGACCCTACGCCCTTGTATGGTTATGCAACTTTTCCCGGTGATTCGGGTGCGAAAGGAGATGATACGCCATCAGATGTGCCTCTTTCGGTTACAGTCTATAATGCGTTTGGCTCTATAAAAGATGGCAATTTTTCCAATATGGACAACAGTGCCGACAGAGGGAGGACTACTACTCACGAATTGGGTCATTATTTTGCCTTGTTTCATATCTGGGGAGATGAAAACGAATGTGCAGCCGACGACAACTGCGATGACACGCCGCGTCAAGCCAAATCTAATCAAGGGTCGAGGGAGTGTGATAAAGTGGTGCAAAGTTGCGAAACAGGCATACAAGAAATGCGTCAAAACTATATGGATTATACAGATGACGAATGTTTGAATCTGTTTACCAACGACCAAAAGAAAAGGTTTTTGGCTGTAATGAAAAACTCCAAAACTCGCAAAGATTTACCTTTTTCAGAGGCTATTCGTCCTCATGCTGCCCCCAGCAATTTGGTAGCAGCTTTAAACTCCAACGGAGAGGTGGAACTAAAATGGAAAGACAATGCAACCAACGAAAAAGAATTTAGCATAGAAAGAAGTGAGGGCGGGGCTTTTGTAGCCTTAACCAAAACGGCTGCCAACAGCACTTCTTTTACAGATAACAATAATTTGGTAGCAGGCAAAAAATACACTTACCGCATAAAAGCTGGCAACAGAGCAGGCGAAACAGGTTTTAGTCCTACTTCCAATGAAGTTACCATAGCTGAGGTGACGGGAATAGAAAACGAAATTTTGCAAAGCAATTTGCAAATTAGCCCAAATCCTACCAACGGCATGGTGCAGTTGCAACTTAACCTGCCTTACAGTTCTGAACTCAAAATAACTGTTACAGATTTGTTGGGCAAAGTGGTTGCCACAAGTCAAGTTGAAAACAACCACCAACACCGCCAACAAATAGATTTGTCTAAATTGGCAGCAGGTATGTACCTTATCAAAGTGCAAACGCAAAAAGGTTTTGCTACCAAAAAAGTAATAGTGCAAAAATAAAAAAAGCAACAAAGTTGTCATCTTTTGAATAAGAAGATGACAACTTTCCAAACTCATTCGTCTATTGGTGTATGAACTGTTGCCAATTGTCCACCCACAAAACTCGTGAGCAATACCTCGTCTTCGGGACAACGGTGCTTAAATACGCTGCTTGTCCACAAAGCACCTGCCGAAAATTTGCCTTCTACCGCAGGGTGCAAACCGCCAAAACTCTGTTGCACAAAAACTTGGCGAGGTAATTATCAGTTTTTCGCAATCAAAAGTTTGGGTTTGAGTCTGGATACTAAACTTTTTTTTGTATGTAATATTTTCTACTTTTTGATTATAAAAAATTCCCAATTTTTCTGCTAATTTTCTTGGCAAAGTTCCCAAACCATCTCTAAAATTGATAGACTCTTTTCTGCTTACCTTATTATTTTTGATAAAACCTTTGAGGATAGAACCATATTGTTTTTCATACTCGACTAATTGGGGAAAAGTTTTGGCAACCAACAATTCGGCAGGATTGCCTGCGTAAATACCTGTTACAAAAGGCGTAACCGCATAGTCAACGATTTCTTTGTTGAAATGACGTTCAAAAAATTGGCTAATTGTTTCATTGTCAATTACTTGACTTTTATTTCTCAATTCTTTGAAAATAGCTATTTTGGTTTTCCAACTAAAAAAATTATTTGTCAAAAGGTGGGTTGGTAGCTTCTAAAATGAAATAAGGTTTTCTCTCTTTTTTCAAAAAGTAACCTGCTAATACGCCTGAAATACCAGCCCCAATAATTCCTATCATTCACTATGACATACGCCCCATAAACAGGCTTTTCTTTGAGTTTGTCTGTAGTCAAATTATGCTCATAAGCCACCAACATAGCAGCCAATAACTGCCCTGCGGGGTCGGGACTGTCATTGTCCAATTCTTTTTTGTACTCGTGAATAAAGAAAAAAGGACTTTTTTACATCTTGTTTGCCACGTGCCACCATAAAATCTGGCTTGTTTTCACAAAGATACAAAATTATTGCTTGTATAGCAACAATTCATAAGTAGTCATTGTTATTAGTCTTTGTTTGACCACAATCGTACAAGTTGTGCCGTTGAGTTGCCCCACGTGATATTTTCCATCATATTTGGCTCTGACTATGGTAAAAGGTTTGCCATCGGCGTCCCAACCTCCTTGCATAGTTTTGTAACCTTCTACCAAATATTCGTCTTTTTTTGATGCCTCTACCCACTCAAATTTGTCTTCGTCTGCAATGACCAAAATTTCTGCACTGCGTGCATCCACCAATATTTTTTCATAGGCATAATTTCCCTGATTTTCAGTTAGGTAGCCCAAATACATACTGCCATCTTCTCTATGCACCCGCATAAGATATTGCAAAGTATCTGTTTGCTGCTCTGCCAATTCGAAAGCATTGAGAGGAATTTTAAACTTGAAATTGGCGGGTTTTTCTGTTTTCACCCATTTCCAATCTGCAAAAGGCTCGGCAGCTAAACCTGTGATTTTGCCTACTCCGTTTTGCAAATATTCTATATTGTATTTGGAAACTTTGACAATAGCCTTGTTTTGTTCTCTTTCCAACAATTCGTTGGGTGGCATTTTATAAAGCAACACTTGATATTTGTCGCAATTTATCACCTCTTGTTTGCCATCTGCATACAAAGCACAACCTTTTATGCCTTTGCCCAACGCATATTCTCCGTTTTTGATTTGCACTTTGGTAATAAAAATAGGTTGTCCCGACTCTTCCCAACCTCCTTGCAATTTTGCCCAACCTTTTTCCTCGTATTCTTTGATACGATTGAAGTCCGCCCACATAAAATTTTCCAAAGGGGCTTTCAGTACCAATACTTCGGCTGTGTTGGTTTCCATAGTTGCACCGTCATAGCTGCAAACAGCCTCTTCAGAAGTCATATAACCGACTTGCAACCCCGCCTCTATGCCCCACATTTTTTGGGTAAGGTCTTTGTGGCGTATTCGCATGACATACTTGTCATAAAAATCATCAGGATTTAAGGTAGCCGAAGCCGCATTGCGAGGGATTCTGAATTTTCCACTTCCTGTGATAGTTTCCTCTATCTCCTCCACTATATCCGTTTCAGGTTCAGAATCGGAGGAAGAAGTCATACCTTTGACAATTTTCGACAAAGCATTTGACGATTTTTGCTCTGTTTTTTCCTCTTTTGCAGGCTCTGTTTTGGGTTTTTCTTCTGTGTCATTTTTTGCTGTTGTATTGGCAGGCGGTGTACTTTCCTCTTTTTTGCCTACAATGCCACGCCAAAACTTCCCAAACTTAGATTTTGATTGTGGTTGTTCGGTTTTTTGTTCAGTTTGCTGTGCTGTTTCTTTGGGTGCAGTTTCTTGCGGTTTATTTTCAGTTACAGTCCGTTGTGTGGTAGTAGTTTTTCGTTTGTTACCACCAAAAATACCACTCACCAAATTGCTCAAACCACTGCGTTTGCTGGGTTTTGCCCCCATTCGCACTGTTTGCCATTCCCACATCTTGTTGGTTTCTTGAGCTATTTGGCGTGTGCCATCTGGCGACAAAATATAACGTCCTTCACCTACCCTTACTTTGGCTTTTTTGTTCACAAACTCCTCCGCCTCATCAAAAAATGCAGGAATAATGACGTTGCCTAATGTATCGTTGAAACCGTATTTGTTCATGCCATCTCTAAACCGCAGCAAAACTTTGTTGATAGGGTCTATGGCTTTGACTAATTGGCGAATAGAATCTCGCACATTATAGCCTTCGTTTTGCAACTTCATGAGGTGAATCAAGCTAAAAGTTTCGCCCTGAAAAGCACTTAAACGGGTGGCGGTGGTGAGTGAAATTCTGTTTAAAGAATCTGCTCGGCGTGCTTCGCCTTTGGCGTTTTCGGTGGCTAAAGCTGCCACTGCTGCCGAATTATCACTTGCTCTTTTTGCTATGTATGCCATAATCATAGCCACCAAAGCTGCAAACAACAAGAAAGCCGATGCCCCCAAAGCCAACCGCATGACTTTTAGTCGTTTAGCCAAAACAGTTGCAATTTTACCTTCACGTGCTGCCGTAGCTTCTATTGCTTTGCGACTTTCCTCTATAAATTCTTGTTGAACTGCTGTAGGTTTGGGTTGTTTGTTTTGCTCCAAACTTTCTTTCAACCAAAGTTCTGCCACCGAAAACTCACTGCCACGCAACAACAAAGCCGAATCTTTGCTTTTCTTTTTCCACTCCAACGCCTTGCCCTGCCATTTGCTATGCGACTCGATGTGAGTTCTGTCCAAATCCAAAGTACGGATAAGTTGAGAAAAAACTCCGTTAAAATCTTTGTCTTTGCTGCTATCTATCCACTGAATAGACGACAAAGCTGCTGGCAACAGCCCTGCCTCTACTGCCTCCAACCGAATGGTAATAATCCTTTTGCCTTGTTCTTCTGCATAAACCACTTCGTCTGCACAATAAGGTGAGGTTACAGACTTGTGCGAGATTAAGAAAATGAAGTTGTTGGAATTGGCAATGCCCTTGTAAATTTCTTTTTGAAAATCTGCCCCAATCGCAATGCTGTCTTGGTCAAACCACGTGCTACGTCCATTGACTTGCAACTGTTCGTTGAGGCGGCGAGCAAAATCTCCGTCATTGCGTGAGTAGGAAATAAAAACGTCTATGTTTTCATCGCCTGCGTGGGCTGCACTTTCATTGATAAACTCCTCTTGAATTGAAGTAGGCTTTTGTGCTGTTCGTTTGCCTGCTGTTTTGAGCCACGTGATAGCATTTTGCAAGTTGTAACCACGCAACAAAATACTTGGATTTTTCCCTTGTCTTTCCCACTTTAAGGCTTGCACCAAAAAAACTTTGTGCTGTTCATAATAACGTCTATCTCGTTGCACCTCACGCAATAGTTCCTTGATGTCTTGTTGGTAATTGTCCTCGTTGCGGTTGTTCGAAAAGTCTATGTATTGAATTTGGGGCAATTTGGCAATACGATTGAAAACTGCTAATTTTTCAGGCGTAAGCACCTCTATCAACAAAGGAATGACTCTTTTATTGAGTAGCAAAGCATAATTCAACTCTTTTAAACAATATTCAGACTCTATAGAATCATTGGAAATGAAAAACAACAAGTTATCTGCTTGTTCTATTCCGCGTTGAATAGCCTCCTCATAGTTTTCAGATTTGGCTATGTCTTTGTGGTGTATCCAAGTTGTAATACCCAATTTGGACAAAGATTTATAAACTTTTTCCCGCAATTCTTTGTTGGCTACATCATAACACACAAAGGCATCGGTATGTAAGTTTTCTGCATTTTTGCGACTTTCGCAAATAAATTCGGCGTGCAAATCCGAAGGCACGCAAGGAGGTTGTTCGGGTGCAACAAACTCTTTTAATAGCCAATCTTCTGCCTCTTTTCTCTCTGCCCCCACCAACAAGGCTTCTGTAACTTGATTTTTGCTACGCCACTGCAAAGCAGCCAATAAAATTTCGGTATGCTCAACTGTATAGCTTTTATGTTTTTCTATAACTCTTGCCAAACTTTCGCAAACACCATTGAAGTCGTCTATGCTTTTGCCAAAGGAAGGAAAAGTGTAAGTTTGCAAATAAGTTTTGTCGTCGTGTTTGTACCAAAAGTTTTCGTAGTTGCTCTGCCAATCAAAAAGTTGTTTGATATTTTCTGGTGTATATTCCTCTCTTGCATAAATCCAATCTGTTTTGCCCAACAAACTATGACTCCTTTTTAAGACATCTGCCTCTGTTTTGATTTCAACCCCTGTTATTGCATACGTTTTATAAAAATCAACCATTACTTGCTGGTCTGCCTCCGACAATTCTTTGGCGGGTGTATCAAAAATTGGAATTTGAGCCACAGGAATTATCCGTTTGCCCAAAATGCGTGCATATTCCAATTCCACCAAACAATAAGGCGAAGTCATACAACGCGGCGCCATGATATAAGCAAAGTTATGAGCCGACTCTATGCCATGCGAAATCCGTTGAGCATAGTCATCGCCATCGGGAATGTTTACCTTGTCGAACCACGCATCATAACCTGCCAATTTTAGTTGTTGGTGCAGTTTGCCTACAAAAACAAGGCTTTCACGTCTTCCGTAGGAAACAAAAAGGTCTTTCATAATAAGATTAGTCATTTATTGGTACAAACTCATTTATCAAACACCTTTAAGGTGTCTGATAAATATTTTTAAAATAATTTTACAACAACTCCGTTTTAATAATCTGTTTTAAGGCTTTTAGCATTTTAAACAACTCAAAAATATTTTCGTCTTCTGCATTGTAACTTTTGCTAATAGCATATTGGTTGCCTTCCAAAACTATAAAATTCCAAATTAAGCCCACAATATACAAGCCGTAAATAGGTTTTGTACCTCCTTCGTCTGCCTGCACCACCAACATAGCAGCTAAGGCTTGGGCGTCGGGTTGTCCGTCGTTGTCCACGCTGCGTTTGTATTCGTGTAGGCAGAAAAAAGGCTTTTTAGGGTCTCTTACGCCTGTTGCAATCATACCATCGACAATACCCGATAATTCATGGTCGCCAACCTTGCCCTCTAATTTTCTCTCCAAAAAATAACCAATTTCGAGGTCATCAAATCGTACAGTCATAAAAATGGGGCTAATAAACTTGTTCTCTAACTCTACTTCATTCCAACCTTTGCCTCCTCTGCTGAGTGGTTCTTGTAAGTTTAGCAAGGTTTGTTCTTCAAAATCAGAAATAGGTTGAGTTTTAGCAAGGTCTTGCCATTTTTTAAGCGGAGCAAAGTTTTTATCATAGTTTTGACTAATCCCAAAAGTATCATCGAGAGTAGTCAATATCCAGCCTTTAAATGTTGCGGTTTGCATAGTTTTTTTGGTTTTATTTTACAACAATTCTGTTTTGATAATCTGTTTTAAGGCTTTTAGCATTTTGAACAACTCAAAAAGTCCATCATTGGAAGCATCATAGTTTGCCGAAATAGCATATTGATTGCCCTCCAAAACCATAAAATTCCAAATCAAACCTACAATATACAAGCCATAAATAGGTTTTGTACCTCCTTCGTCTGCCTGCACCACCAACATAGCAGCTAAGGCTTGGGCATCGGGTTGTCCGTCGTTGTCCACGCTGCGTTTGTATTCGTGTAAACAGAAAAAAGGTTTGTGTGGGTCTCGAAAACCTCTGGCAATCATACCATCTACTATTCCCGATAAAAAATAATTGCCTACTTGCCCTTCTAATTTTCTTTCTAAAAAATAGCCAATTTTTCTATCGTCAAAATCAGTGAGTAAGATAACAGGGCTGATAAATTTATTTTCTAACTCGACTTCATTCCAACCTTTGCCTCCCCATTGCAAGGGCTTTTGTAATCTTAACAGGCTTTTTTCTTCAAAGCTATCTATTTCCATAGTTTTAGAAAGTGCCAACCAAGCCTGCATACTTTGGCTTTCTTGTTCTAATACTTGAGATATTCCAAAAGCATCATCTAACGTGGTAAGTGTCCAATCTTTAAAAGCTGCGGTTTGCATAGTTTTTTTGGTTTTTAATTTTACAACAACTCTGTTTTGATAATATGTTTCAAGGCTTTTAGCATTTTAAACAACTCAAAAAGTCCATCATTGGAAGCATCATAGTTTGCCGAAATAGCATATTGATTGCCTTCTAAGACCATAAAATTCCAAATCAGCCCCACAATATACAAGCCGTAAATAGGTTTTGTACCTCCTTCGTCTGCCTGCACCACCAACATAGCAGCTAAGGCTTGGGCATCGGGGCTACCTTCGTTGTCCACACTTCGTTTATATTCGTGCAAACAGAAAAAAGGTTTATCAGGGTCTCTTACGCCTGTTGCAATCATACCATCGACAATACCTGACAAAAAATAATTGCCTACTTGCCCTTCTAATTTTCTTTCTAAAAAATAGCCAATTACTTGGTCGTCAAACCGAACAGCCATAAACACAGGGCTAATAAACTTGTTTTCTAATTCTACTTCATTCCAACCTTTGCCTCCCCATTCCAAAGGCTCTTGTAAATCCAATAATTTTTGCCTTTCCAAATCAGAAATGATTTGACCTTGTGCCAAGTCTTGCCATTTTTTGAGGGGAGCAAATTTTCGGTCATAAACTTGTTTAATACCAAAGGCATGGTCTAATTGGGTCAAAATCCAACCTTTAAAAGCTGCGGTTTGCATAGTTTTTTGGTTTTTATTTTACAACAATTCTGTTTTAATAATTTGTTTTAAGGCTTTGAGCATTTTAAACAACTCAAAAAGTCCATCATTGGAAGCATCATAGTTTGCCGAAATAGCATATTGCTTACCTTCCAAAACCATAAAATTCCAAATCAAGCCTACAATATACAGTCCGTAAATAGGTTTTGTACCTCCTTCGTCTGCCTGCACCACCAACATAGCAGCTAAGGCTTGGGCATCGGGACTGCCTTCGTTGTCCACACTTCGTTTATATTCGTGCAAACAGAAAAAAGGTTTATCGGGGTCTCTTATGCCTGTTGCAATCATACCATCGACAGTGCCCGACAAAAAATAATTGCCTACTTGCCCCTCTAATTTTCTCTCCAAAAAATAACCAATATCGAGGTCGTCAAACTCAACAGTCATAAAAACAGGACTAATAAATTTGTTTTCTAACTCCACTTCATTCCAGCCCTTGCCTCCTCTTCTCAATGGTTTTTGCAAATTTAATAAAGTTTGTTTTTCAAAGTCGGAAATAGTTTGAATCTTAGACAAGTCTTGCCATTTTTTAAGGGGAGCAAAATCGTCATCATAAGTTTGCTTAATACCAAAGGCATGGTCTAATTGGGTCAAAATCCAACCTTTAAAAGCTGCGGTTTGCATAGTTTTTTGGTTTTATTTTACAACAACTCTGTTTTAATAATTTGTTTCAAGGCTTTTAGCATTTTAAACAACTCAAAAATATCCTCATTTTCTGCATTGTAGCTTTTGCTAATGGCATATTGCTTGCCTTCCAAAACCATAAAATTCCAAATCAAGCCTACAATATACAAGCCGTAAATAGGTTTTGTACCTCCTTCGTCTGCCTGCACCACCAACATAGCAGCTAAGGCTTGGGCATCGGGACTGCCTTCGTTGTCCACACTGCGTTTGTATTCGTGAAGGCAAAATAGGGGTTTTTCAGGGTCGCGGAAACCAGTGGCTATCATACCATCAACAGTACCCGAAAGAAAATAATTGCCCACTTGTCCCTCTAATTTTCGTTCTACAAAATAACCTATAATTCGGTCGTCAAATTTTGTAACCATAAATACAGGACTGATAAATTTATTTTCCAACTCGTATTCATTCCAGCCTTTGCCTCCCCAAATCAAGGGCTGTTGCAGGTCTAAAAGTTGCTGTTTTTCATAGTCAGATATTTCCATATCCTTTGAAAGTAGCTGCCATTTTTGCAGTGCCTTGCTATCTGTAACCAAAACTTGTTTGATACCAAAAGCATGGTCTAATTGGGTCAATATCCAACCTTTAAATGTTGCGGTTTGCATAGTTTTTCCTAATTGTTTTGTTGGAACAAAGATACAAAAATTGTTACAGTTTCCTAAACACCAAAGCACCAAAAGTTTGGTCTTGGGTTACAAACTGTTGCAACAATTCGTATTCCTGTGGTTTTTTGGTAAAATAGTCGTACTGCACACAACCTTTGCGGAGTTCGGGTCTGTAACTATAATGCGAATCCCAAATAATCAGACTGCCTTTGGGGGCTTTTTGTATGTTTTCCTCGTTCATGTCTAAGGCTGCGGGTTGAAAACTACCTTTGGGCTTGTTCAGAAAATAACTAATCATGTCGTGTTGATACAGCACTTGCAACTGTTTTTGGTTGCCAAAATTGGCAGCATACCACTCGGCAAGTTGTTTGCAAGTTTTGTCTTCCTCGCCCATTTTAATAGGTTTGAGGGTAATCAAAGCCATAAACAGCGTAACAGCAAGAAAAGAATAGGTTTTTTGGGGCAAAGACAAGGGGAAAAACAACAAAACAGCCGTTGCCAATAAACCAATTAATACTTTCCAATCACGTTGGTCTTCGTCAAAACGGACAAAGTTGTGTTGGTAGGTCATACTCGTGGCTGCAAAGACAAACAAGACAGCTAAAGCTATGATTATCAGGTTTTTATTGGTCGTTTGCTTTACTTCCTCTATGGCTAAGGCTGCAAAAATGGCGGTAAGTGGAGAAATTATCAGCAAATAACGCAAATTGCCCGCACTTGACGGACCCATGGGGAAAGCCTGAAAATTGAACAAACAATACATCAAAAAGTACAAAGCCATAGGCAAAAATGCCACAAGAGGTGGCAACTGCCGTTGAGTAGCTTTGGCAGCCGTATAAGCAGTGAGTAAGGTAATGGTAACAGCCCCATAGACCACACCCGAAAAACGCCAATAATGGTCGAAACCTGCACGTGGGTAGGCATCGCCTATTTTGGTGCTTGTGCCTGTGATTTGGTGTAGCAAATACAAAGCATCGCCTGTCAAACTAAAACCCCAAATATTATGTAGTAAAGGGAAAACTCCCAACAACAGAGCTGCAATCCACTGTTTGCGGTAGCCCAAATACAGAAAATACAGAGCCACAAAAGGGTACAATTCTTGCCTAATCAAGCACAAATAAGAGGCTACCAAAGCCGAAAAAATATATTTTTGGTGCAAATACAAATACACAACCAACAACAGCAAAAAAGCTGCGGGTAACTCCGAATAATTGCGAAAAGCCAAGCCCAACCACAAAGGCTGAAAAGCTAAGAAAACAAAAGCCAACAAAGGATATTTTGACCCCAATTTTTCGGCTGTTCTGTAAGCCAAATAGCAGGAAAAAGCTGCAAACACACAATTTAGCCACAACACAGCCGACTTTCCGAACAAGGCAGGCACAGCATAAATAAATTTATAGCCCGGTTTTGCCCAGTTGCCAATAACAGTGTGTGGGTTGTTCCAAAAATTGAGCATCGAAACATAATGGGCAGCTTCGTCTTGCTGGTAAAAACCATCGGACTGAAAAGACAACAAACCATAAACCAATGCAACGGCAAAGGTCAGACCCCACAAAATAGGTTTAGAAACCAAAAAGGCAGTTTCTGCCGTAGCAGTCGGCGTGGTAACAGGTGGCGGCGCAGTTATTTTTTTTGACATGAAAAAACTAAATGAATGGTAAATTTACCAATTAGATATGAACATTAATATCTAAATGTGAAGTGCAAAAGTAGGCAATTTTATAATTAATTGTGTTAAGTTAGTCTTATTTTTCAACTTAACTAATGAAACAGCTTAAAATGTATAGGTTTGTACCACAGACTTTAGTCCAATACTGTTAAGCTAAGGAAATTTTAAAAAGTGCCGTAGGCACGAAATATTTATAATAGGAGCATATTCCTGCCTCCCAAAGTGCCGTAGCAGTTCCACTGCGAGCAAAATATATCGTGCCTACAGCACTTTGGGGAGTCGGTGCTTACTTTTGCTATAAATATTTCAGCCCTACGGACTTAAAAATGATTTAATCTATTGATAATCAATTAATTATAAATTTACTTGTTTTGCTTTCTTAGTTTAATAGCATTGAACTAAAGTCCGCCATACAAATTAGTCATAAATTTTATTTATTTAGACATAATTTTTGAACAGTATAAATGATTATGTTGTCAAGTTTTTTGAATACTTTTGGGCTATAAGTAGTTGTAAAACTCTAAGTAGTGTTATAAAACTTAAAATTTTCTAAAAATATGAAAAAACGTATCATTTTTGCTTTCATTGGCTTGGCTGCTTTATCGCAAGCTTGCGGTGGTTCAGACCCTGTTCCTACACCTTTGGCTCGTATTAAAGGTAAGTGGACAGAAACCAAAACTATTACCAACGTAAATATTACAAAAGCTACCCCTGCGATTGCTTTAGTATTGCTTGGTAATTCGGGTTTTTCTACTGATACCATTAGACCCATCCGAGTTTTTAATTTTTTAAATGAAAAAGACGTAGAGGTTACTTTGCAACAAGGAGGGCAACAACAAACGACTAAGGGTACTTGGAAATTTATAGATAACAACCAAAGCATAGAGTTTGCTGGGATAAATAATGCACCTA
Organism: Cytophagales bacterium; assembly: GCA_013299115.1. Lineage (GTDB taxonomy): Bacteria > Bacteroidota > Bacteroidia > Cytophagales > Thermoflexibacteraceae > JAAFKA01. Next base: position 136,367 of record JAAFKA010000005.1, on the reverse strand, counting down.
TGTTGGGAGGAACTGCTGCCCTGCCCAGCACTTTTTTGGTAAAAATACTCAATCCAAATTACAGCAATACCTTGCAAATAGAGTCAAAACAAACTATTCAAGGGCTAAGGCTGCAAAATATTCCTACGCTGGGGACTGTTACAATAGATGCAGATTTGAAATTTACAATAGATTTGAAAAAGGAATAAAGGCAATACATTGCATCAATTTTTGTGTACTACTTTATCAACCCTAATAAAGGTAGGTTATTTTGACACACTGCCACCGCAAACTGACAAGCAGACGAAGTGTAAGCCAAAGGGAAAGGCTTTTCTTCATGAATGTTGCAATAAATTAGCCGAGTCTTTTGCTCGTTGAGCCGAGAATACCTGAAACTCAGTTGAAAGAGTCCAGAAGGATTTTGCTGCCAATAGTCGTGAGTAGCTGGCAATACACTTTGGTAAGTCGAATCTTCCAAAGTCGTTTTAGTGTCAGCAGATGTAGGAGTAGTCATAGGCACTATTTCGTACAAAACAGCTACTAAATGACCAATAGGGAGGTTTTTAACAGTATCTTGTAGTTGGTAAAACTGTGCAGTTAAAGGTTTAACTAACAAAGATTGGCTTTCATAACCTAAAAAACGGTAGGCTTTTACCTTGTTGGGGTTAAAAGAAATATTCAATTTGCTCACTGTTTCGTCTTGCTTGCCTTGTGCTGGTACAAAACCTGAACAGTTTGATTTGGTTAGTTGCAAATGATTGTCGCCGTCCTCCTCTTTCTGCCTGCCTGTAGGGTCATACTGCACTTTTAGATAGACCAATTGGTGGGCAGAGTTCCAAGGTGCTGCCACTATTTCTGGCTTTATTTTGAACGGAACAGGTAAGTTTTTGCTTTGTTGGTAGTCATAAAAAACATAACCCAAAATAGCAGCCAAACAAATGACCACAGTATAACCAAAGGCAACAGTCAAATGGCGTGGGTATGACTTGCGTAAAACGTAAGCACCATATTGCTGGTTGCGGTGTTCGAAAATTTCCTCTATGTAAGCCATACCATAAATAAATAGTAGATAGAAAAATAGTGGACTAACTACTTTAAGGTTACAATGAAAAAAATACAAAAAGTAACAAAATTTTTAAATTTTTTGAGAAAAAAAATTGTTCTTTCACATAAAAAATAGTTTTTTATTTTTATTTACTTCTTTCCTTTTTTGTCATCAACTATTGGGTATTGATTTTTTTACAAAAACACGCCCAACAAACAATTTTCTAACTAGATTTTTCTCATGTATGCAACACCGCTACGTTTCGTTTATATAGTACTTTTTTTCTTTTCTCTATTGATTTGGCAACAAGCAAAGGCTCAACACTTTTTGTATGAAAGTGATAAATTTTCGGTGGCTCGAAGTGGCTATCACAAAATAGAACTTAATTCGCAGATTGTCAATAGACTAAATGCTTCGCTGGCTAACATTCGGATTTACGACCCCAAAGAGCAAGAAATCCAATATGTGGTGCAGTCCAGCAACCCTATAAGTCCTTCTATTCAAAAAATAGCATTGGAAATTTACCAAAAAAACCAAAAAACAGGTTGCTGTACAGAGTGGATAATGGTAAATGCCAAAGAACTGACCATAGACAATTTGCTCTTGGAAGTAAATCCTTTTGAGGGGCAAAAAACCATAGACATTAGCGGAAGTCAAGACCACCAACAATGGTTTGTATTGAAGGACACTTTTAAGATAGCAGGCGGAAAACAAACTCATTTTAAATTGACGGGATTAAAAAGAAACGACTACAAATACATCAGGGTCAGAATAGACGACTTTGATACTCCTCCGCTTGCCATTCAACAGATTGGTATGGAAACTTCGCTGTTTGTGAAGGAAAGTTACAATTTGTTGCCTCAACCTACCATAACCCAAACTACTTTTATTCAGCAGGCAGATTCTATAACTTACGTTGATTTTAGTTTCGAGGAAAGACAATACATTAATTGGCTTGATTTTCAGTTTGTTACAAAAACAACCAACTATGCTTATAACATAGAATTGCAAACAAAAAAAGACTCTTTGGGATTTTTTGAACATTCTCAAACCTTTCAATACACCCCCGAACAAGCCAACTATTTGGTGTTGCCAAAATTGTATGGGCAGTATTTCAGATTTAAAATTCACAATTACAAACAACCTCGTTTGCGTGTTGCGAACATACAACCTTACCAACTGAAATATTATTTAATTGCAAATTTGGAGGCAAACCAACCTTATTTGTTGCGTTTTGGTGGTGAACATCGCCACCTACCTACGCAGCAGCCCATTGTGAGTGTGCAAATCCCCGATAGTTTGGAAATAGTTTATCCAGACCATATCAAAATGATAGGCAGCCAAACCCACAACTTGGAAGCCAACATAGAAAATATTGCATTTTTTTCACTCCAAAATCTTTTTCTTGGCGGTTTGAGCTTGGTTTTGGTGGTGTTGGTAGTATTGTTTATGTTGAGAAGACGCAATAGAATTTTTAGGTCGTTTTTTTAGCTTTTTACCAAACCTGCAAAATATAAAATTTAAGGTACAAAGTTTCGTCCACATTCCACAAAATAGGGTGGTCTTTGCCCTGCACTTTAAAAGTAACTTCACGTATAGTTTTTTGGGCATCGGTGGCTGCTTCTTGCAACACTTTTTTGAAAAGTTCGGGTGTAATAAAGTGCGAACAAGTGCAAGTGATAAGAAATCCGCCTGATTTTACCAATTTCAGCCCTCTTAGGTTAATTTCTTTGTAACCCCGCAAAGCATTGTGAATATTTTGCCGAGATTTTGTGAAAGCAGGTGGGTCGAGAATGACTACATCAAATTGGCGGTTGTTTTTTGTCCATTCTTTGAGCAAATCAAAAGCATTGGCAGTGATAAACTCTATGTTCTCCAACTGGTTCAGGGCTGCATTTTGTTTGGCACTCTGCATAGCTTGTTCGGAAATATCTAAGGCTGTAACTTGTTTTGCTCCGTAACCTGCGGCGTGAATGGCAAAAGAACCTGTGTGCGAAAAACAATCTAATACGGTCTTGCCCTTTACATAAGGTGCAATGGCTGCCCTGTTTTCGGTTTGGTCGAGAAAATAGCCTGTTTTTTGCCCCTCCGCCACGTCTATTTTGAACTGAAAACCGTTTTCTTTTATCGTAATGCCTTGTTTTACAGCCGTTTGAGCAGCAGCCAAGTCCTTAGTCCAGAGAAAACCTGTCTGTTGCGGTAGCCCTTCGAGTTCACGTACAGGCACGTCATTTCGTTCATAAATTGCCAAAGGTTGCACCAACTCCACAATGACCTCTACTAACAACGACTTAAATTTGTCCATACCCAACGACAAAGTTTGCAACACCACACAATCTCCAAATTTGTCTAAGACCAAAGCAGGCAAAAAATCTGCCTCACCAAATACCCAGCGAAATGTATGTTCGTAGCCTTGCAAGTGCCTGAAAGCCAAAGCCTCTTGCAACCTCCGTTTGAAAAAATCTTTGTTTATTTCCTCCTTTGCGTTGCGTGTGAGCAAACGAACTAAAATATGAGATTGCGGATTGATATAACCCTTGCCAATAAATTGCCTTTTGTGATTATACACCTCCACAATGTCGCCAGCAAGGTAAGTGCCTTCGGTTTGGGCAACTTCATTGTCATAAACCCAAGGATGCCCCGACTCCACTCGTCGGGCTTTTTGCGGTGCTAAGATGATTTTTGCCACGTTGGTCGTTTGTTTATATGTTTTGGACTACTTATCGGACACTTCAAAAGTGTCCGATAAGTCGGTTTTAATATTTATCGGACACTTCAAAAGTGTCCGATAAGTAGTTTTCATGATGTAATTGGGCAAAGATATAAATTTAATAAAACAAATTTGCTTAAATATTTGAAAAAGTGTTTTCTATTTTATAAGATTACGCTATGAAAGATTTTTTCAACAAATATAAGGATTATTTTTCTGTTGATTTGATTATGTACCTCGTGCTGATAATTGGCATACTTTTGTCTATACTCGTGGTATCTATTTGGTTTTAAAGTAATTATTTATGAAAAAAATTAGCTGCCTTGTCATTTTTACTTTTCTTTTTAGTTTGTGCTTGCCTTTGCAAACCATGGCACAAACTGAACAGCTATTGGCAAAACTCAACCAAGCAAAAACCGAAAATGAAAAAGTTTTGTTACTTAACGAATTGGCACAAGCAGAAATAGCCACACGCAATTTTGAAAAGGCTATATTATATGGTGAGCAAGGTTTAGAATTAGCTAACAAATCGGCAGACAGCAGGTTGAAAGGTACAAGTTTGCGGACTATTGGCAGAGCCTATCAGGGTAAAAATGATTTTTCATCGGCTTTAAACTATTACTTGCAATCAGTTATTTTGTTTGAGGCAGTCAATGACGCCAAACAGTTGGCAGACGACCACTACGACATAGCCCAGCTTTACACGCAGCGAAACGTACACCAAAAAGCAGCCGAAAACTTAGAAAAAGCCCTCAAATATTACCAAACTGTAAAAGACATAGAAGGCGAAGAAAAAACTCTCAATGCCTTAGGCAATTCTTATTTGGCACAAGGAGATTATGCAAAAGCATCTGCTCAATACAATAAGGTGTTGGAAGTAAGCAAAAAAAACAACGACCACAAAGGCACGACCAATGCCTTGGGCAAATTGGCTACACTAAATAAAGTAAACAACAAATACGAGGAGTCTTTAAAATTTTCAGACGAAAAATATAACCTCCACAAAGCAAAAGGTGAAAATTTAGAAGCTGCCTTTGCTGCCAACAACATTGGTTTTATTCACAGACAAAAAGGTGATGTTTCCAAATCCGTAGAGTATTTTAACCAAGCCTTAGACCTTTTTAAACAGGCTAATGCCCAAAGAAAAGATAGAAGTGGCGTAATTCTCAATAACATAGGTGTAACCTACACCAACTTAGGAGATTACAGAAAAGCAGCCAACTATTACAACGAAGTGTTGCGAATGAATGAGGAGAAAAAATCGTATCCCGATATGACTTCTTCTTACAATTATTTGGCAGCTAACGACTACATCAGTGCCAATAACGACCAAGCTTTGTTTAATGTGCAAAAAGCAATAGAAATAGGCGAGGCAAATAAATGCACCGAACAGTTGATTGAAAGTTACCAAATTCTTTCTGAAATTTATGCCAAAGACAATGATTTCAAAAGGTCGCAAGAGGCTTTTAAAAAACACCAAGAATTGAAAGATGCTTTTGCCGTAGAAAAACGCAAACAAGATGAGGAAATGCAGCAAACGCAGTTGGATACGGAGAAAAAAGAAAGTGAGTTTAAACTCCTCATTGCCGACAAACAAAAGCAAGAATTGACTGTAAACCAACTTAAATTGGAAACAGAAAAAAAACAACAAGAACTCGAATTGCAAGAAAAACAAGTTACTTTGCTTAGAAAAGAAACCGAATTGAAAACGGCTACGTTAGAAAGGCAAAAATTGGAAAGAGAAAAAGCCCAAAAAGACAAGGAAATAGCTGAAAAGCAATTGGCTCTTGCCCAACAACAACTCGAAGACCAAAAGCAAAAACAACAGATTGCAACCTTAGAAAAGGAAAAAGAAATAGAGGCGTTGGCAAAACAAGAGGAGATTAAAGCCCGCCAGTTGGTTGAGGCAGAGAAAAAACTTCAACAACAACAAATGGAGGAGGAAGCAGCCATTAACTCCATTGTCCGCAAAGCCACGATTGGTATTATTTTGTTGTTTGTTGCCATTATTGCCATTATTGCTTTTGCTTTTTACCAAAAACAAAAAGCAAACAAAAAATTGGCTTTGCAAAAAGAATTGATTGAAAAGAAAAACACTGCACTCCAAGAAAGTGAACAGTTGATTAAGAAAAATTTGGGTGAGTTGCAAACAGCCTATACCGTTATCAAGGAAAGTGAGGAGGAAATTAAGCAGAAAAATGAGGAGTTGCAAGCAAGTGAGGAGGAATTGAGGCAAAATATGGAGGAATTGCAAGCTACTTATGAGGTCATTGCTACGCAAAAAAATCAAATGGAAGTGCAAAACCACCGCATTACGCAAAGTATTCGTTATGCAGAGAGAATACAAGCAGCCATTTTGCCTATGCCTACCGAACAAAAAGCAGTGTTTCCTGAAAGTTTCTTGTTGTATAAGCCCAAAGATATTGTCTCTGGTGATTTTTACTGGATTAGTGAGGAGGAAAACAACAAACGGGTAGCTGCCGTTATAGATTGTACGGGGCATGGCGTACCTGGTGCATTTATGTCTATGATTGGCTACACCATTTTGAATGACACCATTAACAACAACAAAAATACTTCGCCTGCCGTTATTTTGAAGGCACTGAACAAAGAAATACGCAAAAGGCTGAAACAAAACGAAGGGGCAAACAACGATGGTATGGATTTGGGGATTTGCGTGTTTGAAAATGCACCAAACAACGAAATTAAAATGACTTACGGCGGGTCAAAACACAAATTGTTTGTGTGGGTAGCCAAAGCCAAAGACTTGCAAGAGTACAAAAGTGATAGAAAAATGATTGGCGGTACGCAAAATGACGAAACCCAAGATTTTTCTCAAGTGGAGGTAATGCTCAATAAAAATGATATTATCTATTTGACAACCGATGGTTACATAGACCAAGCTAACGACAGTCGTATGAGTTTTGGTCCTGTGAAGTTCAGAACTTTGATAACGGAAATAGCCGAGTTACCAATGGACAAGCAACACCAAGCAGTGGCTCAGGCGTTGCAAGACCACCAAGGTGGAGCCGAACAGAGAGATGATATTACGGTGTTGGCAGTAAAATTGTAAAAAACAAATGAAAAAAACCTATCAAAACGGGCAACATTTCATTGAATTGGAAACAACAATTAAATTTTCCTTGCGAATATGTTTTTAAAAGATATGTATTTCACTAACTATAAATCAAAGATGGATTTTAACTTGCTTGACTATCAAACCCGAATGGAGGAGGGCTACAAAATTTTGCTCTACTACAAAGGTCCTTTCGACGAGTTGATACTTACCAAGATAGGCAACTATTTGCGGACTAAGTTTTCGCAAACACCCAAAGCTGGAAGTAAGATTTTTGCTATTTTTATTGAGATGGCACAAAATATAAGCTACTACTCTGCCGAAACTGATTTGTTTGATGACTCGGTTAAAACTTATGGCATTGGTACGATTGTGGTCAATGAATTGGCTGACTCTTACAAACTAATTTCGGGCAACATGGTTACACACGATATAGCCCAAGAAATTATAGAAAAATGTAGGGCTATCAATACCTTAGACACCGAAGGACTCCGCAACATGAAAAAAGAAATGCGAAGTTTGCCACGCAGAGATGACCACAAAGGCGGAAACATTGGGCTTATCCAAATGGCTATCAAATCTGAAAACCCGTTGGACGTAGAAACCAAAGCCTTTGATGAGGTTCATGCTTTTTTGACTATCTCGACCACGATAGACAAAAAAGATTTGTAAGCCAACTATTTTTTTAATTGGACTTTCCCAATTAAAAGAGAAACAATATTTAACTTTTAAGCAAATTAACTTACATTTGTAGCAAACCATCGTTTGTTATTGTTGATTTAGTTTGCAAAATAAAACTTTATTCATACTCATATTACCTGTATCCGAATATGGAACCACTAACTATCAGAGGAAGTCATGGCACTTTTTTTACTCCTACTATCAGTTTTGCCTCCAATGGAGTTTGCGAAATTGCAGGAGAGTCCTATTTAGAAGAGTCCTTTGAGTTTTACGATAACTTGATTAAATGGATTGAAAATTATTTTGAAGAGGGCAACAAAAATCTTCAACTTTCTTTTCGATTGACTTACTTTAATACCTCCTCGTCGAGGGCTATTCTCGACTTATTGACTACCTTGAAAGAACACCAAGATGCGGGCAAAGAGGTTACTGTAAATTGGTATTATCCTGACCCCGACAATGACGAAATGCGAATGGAGGCAGAGGACTACGTGGACGAAACAGGTCTGGAAATCAACTTGATTAGTTATCCTGTTTAGTTTTTCTCTGTCCACCCAAAAAATATTTACTACCTTATCAGTTTAGGCAACTCATGAGGTGGTTGTTTTTGTTTATACAGAAAATAGAGAAGTTGAAAATGAGTAAAAAATTATTGGACAACCAAATTAGAGGTTATTACGATAATTTTTGTACAGAAAATTAACTTGTTGATTTTCAATTAATTGCCCTTGCAGTTGGAAACAACCCCCGCCAAAGGGTACGGTACAAATCGTAATAACCTCTATTAGAGTTTATGAATAACTTTCGAAAGATGTCATTTTTCAAAAAAATGACATCTTTTTTCAACCCTCATAACAAAAATTTATTCATAAACTCTATTGTTTGAATTTTTTTTGTGTAAAAATATCTCTTCAAAGTTTTGTTTGCAACTGTGATAAAACAAATGCATGCTTATTTTTTCCAAATTTTTCCTCTATTCACTTCCAAATCAATAGCAATATTGTTGTGGTAGAGTTGTCCTGTGCCTAAGCCCTGTGGGAAAGAGGCAAAAGGCGTAGCCAAAATTTTGTCGGCAGTATATTGGCAAATTGCGTTTAGCCCTATATTAGACTCTAAGGCAGAGGTCAGCCACCAACTTATTTGCAACTGTTTGGCAATTTCTATCCATTCATTGGTAGCCTCAAAACCACCAATTAAGGTAGGTTTCAGCACAATATAAGCAGGTTTGGTAGTGGCAAGTAGCTTTTGCTTTGCTTCTTTGCTGTGTATGCCTATCAGTTCCTCGTCTAAGGCTATGGGGACAGGAGATTTTTCGCAAAGTGCAGCCATTTCCTCTGTTTGCCCCGACTTTATGGGTTGCTCTATGGAGTGAATGGATAATTCGGCTAGTTGTTGCAGTTTATCAAGGGCATCAGTTGGAGAAAAAGCACCATTGGCGTCTACCCGCAAAGTAATTTCCGTTGGCGAAAATTGTTGGCGAATACTTTTTAAGATTGCCAATTCGTCTTGAAAATGAATAGCCCCAATTTTCATTTTCAGGCAAGTGTAGCCTTGTGCTAATTTATCTGCAATTTGTTTGAGCATAAATTCCTGTTTGCCCATCCAAATCAAACCATTGATAGGCAGAGGTTTTTCGCCACGACTAAAAGCATTGTCAAAAAGGGTGCGTTGTCCGCCGAATTGATAGTCAGCTACGGCAGTTTCTATTCCAAAAATTAGACTTGGGCAGTTTGCAAATTCACTTTGTTGCAATTCATTCCAAAAAGAAACAGGCAGTTGCGTGGCATCTTTATAATGTTGACGGTTAAATTTTTGGCAAAAAGCTAACAATATGCCCTCAAATTTTGGTGTTGCCTCTATGCTCAGTTGAGCTAAAGGAGCAACTTCGCCTATGCCCACGATGCCTTGCTCGTCTGTTAGGTATAAAAAATAAGTAAGCCTTTCTCTTAGTACCCCGCGTGAGGTGCCAGCCTCAAAACGAAAAAGCAAAGTATAGGCTTGATAACGTAGATGTAACATAGAATAGTAAGAAAATATTATACCGCAATAGTACCAAAAAAAATTATCAAGTAACTAAAATCAGGCAGAACTATTTGGAAATACCCTATTTTTTGTACATTTGTTAAAGAAAATTGAAACAATAATCATGATTTACCCTATTTTAGCCTACGGCGACCCTGTTTTACGAAAACTAGCTCGCAATATAACCAAAGAAAATACGCCAAATCTTAGCACTTTGATTGCAGATATGTATGAAACTATGTACAATGCAAACGGCATTGGCTTGGCAGCACCCCAAATAGGCTTGGATATTAGGCTTTTTATTGTAGATGGGTCAGATATTGGCAACGAAGAAACGGGCGGTGAAGTAATGACTGATTTTAAGAAAGTGTTTATTAATCCGCAAATTTTGCAAGAGGAGGGGGAAAAATGGAGTTTTGAGGAAGGCTGTTTGAGCATACCGAATGTGAGAGAAAATGTAAACCGTCACAATACCCTGAAAATCAAATATATAGATGAAAACTGGGTAGAACATGAGGAAACCTATTCTGGTATGAAAGCCCGAATAATACAGCATGAATACGACCATATTCAGGGTATATTGTTTACAGACCATTTAAGTCCCTTAAAAAAGAGGTTGCTAAAAGGCAAACTAACCAATATTAGCAAAGGGATTGTGTCTGATTTGCAGTATCGCATGAGGTTTCCATTGAAAAAATAGGTCGGAGATAATTATCTGGTTTTAAAAATATTGCTTTGCGTGCAACTATTGGTTTTTAACTACATCTTTCTAAAAAACAAAAGAGAGAATATGAAAACCATTTTTAATGTTTTATTGCTTGTAAATTGCTGTTTTTTAGCTATTTATGCACAAGTCCCAACGCAAGACCAAACGCAAGAAACCTGTGATTGCAAAAAAGATTTTGCCTTTGTGAGCAACTATGTAGAAAATCACTATTCTGGGTTTAGCTACAATGTTACCAATGAAAACCGCCAGCAGTATGAGGCACACAAGGTTTTGGTAGCCGAAAAAATAGTCAAAGAAGCCCAAAATCAGGTAAGTTGTTTGCTGCTGTTGCAAGAATATTTACAATTTTTTAGGGACAATCACCTCATGATTTGGACAGGTGGAGGCGAAAATGTAGATGAAAAATCCACAGAGGCTGTCAAAAAATTTAAGGCAAGTCCTGTTTTTGCGAACAGAGAACGGATAGTTTTTGATTCGGCTGCCATCTGGAATACCTTAGCCCAAAGCCAAGATGCCATCGAGGGAGTGTATGAAAACGAAACCTACCAAGTGGCTGTTTTGCGAAACCCCAAAGCCTGGCGAGATTATTATGGTGTGATAATCAAAAGTACAACTTCTTTGTGGGAAAAAGGACAAGTAAAATTGGAGATAAAAAACTTAGCTCCCAATAACTTCCAAACTACGCTGTATTTGCGAAACCACAGCATTAATATCAAAAAAGTGGAGGCTGAAAACCCTGTTTTTGATATATTTTCGGGACTTACCAAAATCTATCCCAAATTTGACAAGGCTACGCAAAAAGTCAGTTTCAGGACTGCCCCCGCAGGAGATTGGCTGCAATTTAAGGTCTTAAACGACAGCACAACTTATTTGCATATCAAAACTTTTAATGGTGCTTTGCAAAGCAAATTTGATTCGGCTTACAAAAAAATATTGCCCATCATTGCTACCAAACCAAATTTATTGATTGACATCAGAGATAATGGCGGTGGAAGTGATAATTGCTGGAAAAAATTGGCAAAATATTTTTATACCAAACCTTTTGCCTACGACACAACCGATGTCTATTGCACGCCTGAAACTATCAAAAGATACGAAGAATATTTGGCAAGGGTGCAAAAAGACCGCAAGGCTTATGGTTGGCAAAAGGCTGCTTTTCTCAAAAAAAGAATCAAGGCAATGAAAAAAGCACCTGTGGGTAGTTTTATTTCAGCTACCAATTCCTCCATTCCCACCATTGGACGGCTGTTTATCAATATGAAAAGGTATAAACAAAACAAAGTTTACGATTTGCCAAGAAAAGTTATCCTGATGTATAACCGCAACAGTGCAAGTGCAGCCGAAGGGTTGATACTCGACGGTTTGCATAGTAGCAAGGTGCTTACCTTTGGCGAAAATTCGGGTGGCTACATTGCTTTTGGCAATGTGATGACTGTCGACACTCCTTCAAAGTTTGTTTTGCAAACAGCCACGCAACGAACTTTACAAAGATTTCAGTACGAGAGATTAGGTATTCCGCCCAAAATTCGGGCTGCTAACGAAAAGGATTGGATTGAACAAACACAAGAGCTTTGGAAGTTGATAAAAACAGGGAAGTGAGTGAACTGAACAAATAATTTGGTCGTGTCATAAAATAATGCTTAGAAAAAATACCAAGCATACAAAAAAGAAACTATCTTTTATGCTTGGTATTTTTACCTGTTTTAAAGTTAAATAATTGATTATCAGTTATTTAATCTCATATTTTCTATCTAATATTCCCTGCAATAGTTTCTATAATTGGTAGCTGCTAATAAATAGTAAAAAAATATGTTCAGTACCTTGCATTACATAGTAACTTTTTATACCTTTGTTACGTTAATGAAAAAACAAAGTATAACTTCTTTACTCATCATACTATTATTATACAAAATGAAAAACATGATACTCCTATTGATGTTGTTTGCAAATAGTTTTTTGCCAATATTTGTATTTGCTCAAAAAACAACCAAAGAAAAATTTTGGGGTGTCGAAAATACGATTGACAAGGTTATTAAAGACCATTGTTCAAACGATAGCATTGGAATATCTATTTTAATTGCTAAAAAAGGTACTATTTTTTATAAAAAAGCCTTTGGCAAATCTAACATAGAATTAAATACACTTGTTTCCTCCCAAACAGTCTTTGAAATAGGGTCTATTACAAAACAATTTACTGCATTAGCCATTCTCAAATTGGTTCAGGAGGGTAAAATCAACTTAAAAGATGATTTAAAGAAGTACTTTCCAAATTTCAATACAGGAAATTATTCGATTACTATCGAGCATTTATTAAGTCATACTTCTGGCATCACAGACGATGTAAAAGAATTTGACGATAATATAAGCCAACTTAAAAATTACTCAAAAAATCAATTAATTAGCCTATTTAAGAACATTTCACTAAAATTTGAACCAGGTACTCAGTTTAGTTACAGCAATCCTTCTTATTTGCTTTTGGAATCTATTATAGAACAAGTATCCAATCAATCATTTTGTAATTATCTGCGAACTAATTTTTTTGAGCCACTACAAATGAAAAATACTTTTATAGAAAATTCATTTGCAATTATTCCCAATAAAGCGGAGGGTTATGAAAGAGATAGTACAGGAAAAATACTGAAATGCAGACCCGACTACATTAATAATAATGGTGCAGGCGGAATAGCTACAACCGTTGATGATTACTATAAGTGGCATACAGCCGTTTTTAATTATAAAATTGTTTCAAAAGAATTGTTAGATAAAGCCACTATGCCCTACCTACTCAAAAATGGCGAACCAGTAAATTATGGTTTTGGCTTTGAAATACATGATGCTTTTGGCATTCCAATTATTCATCACGGTGGTAGAAATTTTGGCTATAATGCTTGTGAAATTTATAATCCAAAAGAAGATGTCTTAGTTCTTATCTTGAATAATCAAAGTATGACTGATTTTTTAAGTTTAGGGACAATCTTAACGCATATTGCATCAGGTAAAAGATACAACTTTAAGGAGGCAAAAGTTAACGAAAAAATATTAGACAAATACACAGGAACTTACAAATGGAATGATGTAACAGACCAAAAAGTAACTATTACCAAACAAAATGGGAAACTGTTTTTTAAGGACAGTTACAGTCCTCAGCGTAGTTTGATGCGTTTTAATAACGATACAACTTTCTTTTTTTACGACTACGGCTTTATGATGACCAATACATTTTTACAAGATAAAACTGGAAAAATTATAGGCTTTAATGTGAAGGGGAATGGCGAAAATTTTAATGCAAAGAAAATTGAGTAATAAAGCAAAAAGTAGGTAAAATAAAAACAAAACAAAAACAAAAACAAAACAAAACAAAACAAAAAAGTAAAACTACTATGAAAAATAATGTAGGACAGGTGGCAATTACAGGATTGGAAGTTGCCACCAATACCTCTAAAGTAAAGGGAGGTAAAATTTCGCAGACGGAGGCTGTAAAGCAAAACCAATGACACGCCAATTTTTTAATCAACATCACACGCAAATTCATGATTTCAATATGGACTTGGAAAACACGCAAATACAAATGCGAAAAGGCATTTTAGAGTTTTGTATCCTGAGCATCATTTCACGCGGCGAAGTTTATGCTACGGATATGCTTACAGAACTCACAGGGGCAAGGATTATGGCTGCGGAAGGTACTTTGTACCCTCTGCTGACCCGACTCCGCAAAGCCGAATTGTTAGACTATCGGTGGGTAGAGTCCATTGCAGGACCTCCCCGAAAATACTACTCCATCACTGCCAAAGGGCAGGATTTTCTCAATCAAATCCGCACTACTTGGTTCGATTTGGTTGTTTCTACCAATCAAATTGTTCAGAAAAATTAACAACTTGAATCCATGAAAAAGAACATCAATATCAATATATCGGGCATTATCTTTTACATAGAAGAAGATGGCTACGACAGGCTGAAAGAATATTTGTTGTCTATTCACCGCTATTTTTCGAGCTATGAAGACAGCAATGAAATTATTGCAGACATAGAAAACCGCATTGCCGAAATCTTTTTGGCAAGGTTGGGCGACAATAAACAGGTAATAAACGTAGAAGACATCGATGACTTGGTGGCTACTATGGGTAGCGTAGAGGATTTTCAGGCAGTAGAGGAAAATGTTTTTGCAAAAAACACCCAAAAAACGGCTCAACCTAATTATTCTTCTACCCAAAACACCAATCCAAACTATCAGGAACAGGATTTTGGGAAAAGTTACCAACAACAAACCAAAAGCCAAACCTATACGACTTCGCAGCCCAAAGAGGCACGCAAGCTGTATAAAGACAACAAACGCAAGCTAATTGGCGGCGTGGCGGCGGGCATAGCCCACTACTTAGGCTTAGACCCTTTGTGGATACGATTGTTGTTTTTGGCTACGCTGTTCGACTGGTTTTACATGGTTTCGGTGAGTGGCGTTGCCTTCATTGTTTATGTCGTTTGCTGGGTTTCTTTGCCCGAATCTAACGACTTGGAAGAAGATACACGAATCAAAAAACTATTCCGCAATCCCGACAACAAAGTGCTGGGTGGCGTGGCAAGTGGTTTGGCTGCTTACTTTGGCGTAGATGTTACGGTTATCCGTATTTTGTTGGCTTTGGGTATGATTTTGGGAGGTACTACCTTGATTGCATACTGTATTTTGTGGGCAATCACGCCAGAGGCTAAAACCTTGACCGAAAAAATGCAAATGGAAGGAGAACCCATTACGCTGCGAAACATAGAGGAAAAAGTGAAAGAAAACCTGAACATAGGCGAAAATCAAGACGAAACTCTGTTTGCAAAAATCTTGTTGTTCCCCTTCCGTTTGGTGGCTCAGGTCATTGGTTTTCTTACGCCTTTGGTGCAGCCTTTTGGCAACTTCACTTTGCAGGTCTTGCGTATCATTTTGGGCTTGAAGTTTACATTTTTAGGCTTTGTTTTCATTGTAGCTTTTACTGGTGCTTTGTTGGGAATTTTAGGTACTTTTGGTGGCTATTCCAATAGATTTATCAAATTAGGAGATATGCCAGTGAGTATGGTGGCAGAAATTATACCAACTACGGGAATTTATGCGGGCTATGTGTTGCTCCTCATTCCTTCCATTGCCTTAGTGCTAACAGGGATTTCTCTCATCAGCAAACGCAAAATTGTAAGCAATATTTTTGCTTGGTCTTTGTTTGGAGTCTGGATTTTGAGTGCCGTAGTTGCCACTTCGGTTACTGCCCAAGTTGCTCAAAAATTCAAACACAGCGAAACAGTGGAACAGGCTATTACTTTCAAAGACTCTAACGAAGCCTTGATTCTCGACCTCAATGACTCTGACTCCGATGCCTTAGAATGGAACGAAGTAGCTTTGACTATCAAAGGTTATGAAGGCAAAGAGGCAAAAGTTATCAAACACATTACGGCAAGAGGGCTGGACAATGCAGATGCTGCCCAAAATGCCCAAATGCTCAATTATGAAATAGTGCAGGACAAAAACCGAATTGTTTTTGACAACCAAGCCGAGTTTGGTGCGGAGTCTATTTTCAGAGGACAAACTGTAAAATTGGAGTTCTTAATGCCTTATAATCAAGAGTTTGTGATGACCAAAAACTTGCGAAAAATACTTCGCAATACCGTAACACCACATGGGTACAACCGCAAAGATGTGATAGAAACCAATCGTTGGCGGTACGAAGAAGGCAAAGGTTTGCGTTGTTTGACTTGCGACAAAGACAAAACAGCAGGCATAGAATCTGAAAATTCAGAGGAAGGGTACAGGAAGTTTTTGAACAAAGATTTCGATGCCTTAGTCATCAATTCTACGGCTGATGTTACCATAGAACAAGCAAACGAATTTGGCGTAATCATTGAAGGCGAAGACAACGAACTCAAAGATTTTACAGTAACGCAAAATGGCAAAGTATTGACTATCAACGTCATGGCAGATGCCCCCGATGTTACAATTAGAATGCCTTTGCTCACTTCTTTGAAAGCAAACGGCAAATGCGACATCAATATTGTTGATTTTAAAGTCGACAACTTGACCATTGAGGCGAATGATGCGGTGGACATAGACGCAGAGGTTACAGCCAAAAAAGTGATAACCAAACTCAACGGAAAAGCCAGCCTACGTATCAAAGGCACAGCCGACTCTGGCGACTTCGACCTCGACGGAGCTTCTGAACTCTATGCTTTTGATTTGGAATTGTCGACTGCCAATTTGCAAACCAACGGGGCAAGCGAAGCCGAAGTAAATGTAGAAAAAACATTGACTTTCAACAGTTTAGCTGCCAGCAAAATATCGCACAAAGGCGACGCCAAAATATCGGGCAAAGGAAATATAGAGAAAGAGGACGAGGATTAAAAGGAGTTTTAAAGGTTGGACTTTTAATTTAGTTTTGAATTTTGACAGAGAACAAACTGTCTGAAAGTTAGTAGTTGCAGCATTACATCAACGCACTACCAACTTTTCAGACAGTTTCTTTAATTTTAGCCAATTATTCAAATTAACTTTAAACTTTTTTACCTTTTCTTTGTTAAACTTATCAAATAACTTTACGACAAACTATGATTAAGTTTTTAAATAAGACTCTTGTGGTCTGTATCTTGACTACAATATTGACGAGTTGTGCAATAGTTCGCCAAGATGAGGTAGGAGTTCGCCGCCGCATGGGTAAGCTGATTCCGCGTGTATTGTCTGCGGGTATGTATGTGGTCAATCCTTTTACTGCTACCATTTTGAAAATACCTACTCGAACCCTCAATATGCAGGTGGCTCTCGATGCCTTGCCCTCCAAAGAGGGATTAACTATTGGGGCAGAATTGTCTATTTTATATCATATACGAGGCGACCAAGCAGTTCAGATTCTAAAAGACGTAGGCAAAATCCGTTTTGGCGAACAAATTATTATGAGTGTATTAAGGTCTGCCACCGCAGACGTAACGGCAAAATTTTACGCCAAAGATATGCACACCATTCAAAGGGAAACAATAGAAACAGAAATAGCTCAAAAAATGACAACCATTTTGGGAAATAGAGGTTTTGTTATAGAAAATGTATTGCTTAAGTCTATCAAATTACCTAATGGGTTGTCTGAGGCAATAGAATCTAAACTAAGAGCCGAACAAGATGCTCAACGTATGGAGTTTGTGTTAAACAAAGAAAAACAGGAGGCAGAAAGAAAAAGAATAGAGGCGGAAGGTATAAGAGATGCCCAAAAAATAATAGCGGAAGGTCTCACACCTATCTTAATCCAATATAAAAGTTTGGAGGTTATGCAAAAACTTTCTTTGTCACCAAATACCAAAATTATTATTACTGATGGTAAGACTCCTTACTTGATCAATCAAGGAGAAAAGTAAAGCAGTTGTATAGTAACGGTTGCAAACCAAAAGCATTAAGCATTCAAAATTATTATGTGAACCCATGTTTATCAACTACAACGGACAAATTTTACCTGCCAATCAGCCTATTTTCTCTACTACCAATCGAGGTTTTCGGTATGGGTATTTTTGATAAATTGCTGCTTACGCCACCGTTATAAGAAGGTTGTATCAACGGAATTATGCGAACAATCATCTTGCAAATAGCTGAAAAACAGAAACTTAGCTACCAAGAACAACCCTTACCTCTATTGGCTTTGCAAGATGCCCAAGAAGTTTTTCTGACCAACAGCATACAAGGTATGCAAAGTGTGGGGAGTTGCCAAATACACAACCAAACTTACAAATATCCACAAATAGCCATAGCACAGAGGTTAATAGTTGCAATTTTTCCTGCCATTCGCTGCCTACTGCTATAATTTTTTAAGTTCTCAAATAGGAATACTAAACAACATCATAATCATGTAGAACTGCATAGAATATTTTTTTAGCGTGCCGAAAGTTAAAGAAAATAGCTTGCGAAAACAATTAATGGGCAAAAATTGTAGAGGTAAGGTCTATGAAGGTTATCATAAGTTAGATTTTCAGATTTTGAAAACTTAATAAATCATCCTATTAAGTTCCTGTGGGTCTGTTAGGCAGCAATCTATCAATTAATTTTTTCAGATGTTGATTTTCTGTTTTTAATAAATTTACTACAAACTTTTATGTTTCGTATTCTTTTATTCTTTTGTTTTTCTTTTTTGTTATTTAGCAATTCAACCAGTTTTGCCCAAACAAGATGGAAATTTGGTTTAGACCTCGCAGCCGTTGGTAATGTAATGAACTTTCAACAAATTCCTTCTTCTCCTTTTTTATACAATACATTGGGCAATCTTAACTTGCCTCCAATGGTAAGCGGTGCTACTAAAATGGCTTTTAGTATGTCGTTAGGAGTTTCATTAGAGTATCAATTATCGAGGAAAGTAGTAATAGGTGCTACAGGCAATGTTTTTTTACGTGGATTGAACCGAAATAATCGAGAGGCTTTTGTTAGTTATGTTGGTGTTACACCAATAGTAAAAGTTTTTTTGTTAGACAGATTGCCTAATTGGTATGTTTTAGGAGGTTTGCGTGCAGATTATATGCTTGATGTAGACAATTTAGTGGCTGTGCCTATTACAGATTATTTTTACAAACAATGGGAAATTTCGCCCATGATAGGCGTAGGTTATAGGTGGTTAAATTTGCCTTTTGCTTTGCAAACAGATTTGCGGTATAATCACGGTGTAAAAAATTTGGTTGCAGAAAATCCTTGGAAAAGCTCAACTAATTATAATTCTTCGGCTTCCTACCAATCTATTTGGCTTCACGCCACACTGGGATTGAAAAAGAGACAATATAGGTAATAGAAAATTATAAGTGCTTGCGGGTTTCTCAAACCCGCAAGCCTTTCGGTTGTAACACAGTGGCGCAACTACAACCAAAAGCACACAGGCTAAAGCCTATGCTACATTCAAATAACTTACACCGCCAATAACATTCTGTTTGGGTCTTCCAAAAGTTGTTTGACTCTTACCAAGAAACCTACGGACTCTCTGCCATCGATGATTCGGTGGTCGTAAGACAAAGCTACGTACATGATGGGGCGTATGACCACCTCGCCATTTATTGCAACGGGTCTTTCTACTATGTTGTGCATACCCAAAATAGCCGACTGCGGGGCATTGATAATAGGTGTGGAAAGCATAGAGCCAAAAATACCGCCATTGGTAATGGTAAATGTGCCTCCTGTCATTTCAGGAATACTTAGTTTGTTTTCTTTTGCTTTGGTAGCCAAACGGACAATTTCTTTCTCTATTTCGGCAAAACTCATAGCCTCTGCATTGCGTATCACAGGCACTACCAAGCCTTTGGGGGCAGAAACCGCAATAGACATATCTACAAAGTTGCTAAACACAATTTCCTCGCCTTCCACTTGGGCATTGACCGCAGGAAATTCTTTGAGGGCTATGGTGCAGGCTTTGACAAAGAAAGACATAAAACCTAAGCCAATTTCGTGTTTTTTGGTAAAGTTTTCCTTGTATTTTGCTCGCAAATCCATAATAGGTTTCATGTCCACCTCGTTGAAAGTGGTGAGCATAGCCGTTTCGTTTTTCACTGCCACCAAACGGCGGGCTACTGTTTTCCGCAACGAAGTCATTTTTTCTTTCCTCGTACCTCTGTTGTCTGTAGGGGCAGCACTTACCGCAGGTGTAACCACCTGAGCAGCAGGAGTCTGAACAGAAGTCGTGGTTTTTTGGGCATTTTGGGCATCTTCTTTGGTGATTCTGCCGTCTTTGCCTGTACCAGCCACTTCTTCGGGATTGATTCCTTTTTCAGACAAGATTTTGCCCGCCGCAGGCGAAGTATGTCCTTTGGCGTAGTTTTCAACGGTAGCAGGTTGCTCGGTAGCTGGTGGCGGCGTGGCAGGAGTTTGGGCAGTGGCAACGGCAGCACCCGAAGCAGCTATTTCGCAAATTACCTCACCAATTTTGAGGGTATCTCCTTTTTGGGCTATGATTCGCAACACGCCACTTGCTTTGGCTGTAACCTCAAAGGTGGCTTTGTCCGACTCTATTTCGCAAATAGTTTCGTCTATTTTGACTGCATCACCATCTTTTTTTGTCCAGTTACCAATCGTAACTTCATTGATAGACTCGCCAACAGGTGGCACAGTCATTGTGATTTTTTCCATTGTCAATGTGGTAAATTTTGAATTTTGAATTTTGAATTTTCAAAAGTTAGTTTTGTGCCTAATTTATTCAATCAATCTTATAACTAATTTGGTGTTGTTATTTGTGTAACATTTATTGCCCAAAAATAGTTTTTATTTTTTAAAATCCTAATTGCTTATACGATTACACAAATAAATAAACAAAAAAACTTATTGCCGCACCCTTTTGCCTGTCCAAACTATTTTATTTAATTTTTGTGTCTGTCAACTCTACAGGTTTTTCAAAGTTAGTAAAAAAGTTATTTTTGTTTCAAATTTATTTTATTGATGGTTGAACTATTGGCAGGGCAAAAAAAGCCACTGCCAAAGTTAATACAACGCTATTTATTTTGCCAATACATAAAAATCTATAATCCATTGCAAAGTGCCTAACAATAGAGGCAAATTATCTAAGTACAAAATGCTAAGGTCTGTGTATAAAATTTGGTCTTCTAATTTCAGAAACCGCCACGTCTTGCCATCGGTAACAGCTCCATAAATAATACGAATATTACTCCCCTCTTGCTCATTTTTCAGACGTGCAGCATAAAGTTGGGCTGCTGCCTGCGGTATGCCTGTGTCTATCAAACCTATTTTTGCCTCCACAATACACAAAATTGGTGCTTTTTTGGCAAGGGCATGGGTAGTTTTGGCAAAGAAAAAATCTATTTCTCCGTTTAGGTTTCTTTTTCTATCTACGTTGAGTTGTTCGCCAGAAAATAGCGTAATATGAATTTTATTATCTACTTTTATTTCTGTAAGAATTGGAGAAACCAAATACTCAGACACAGATTTTTCAGTTGTCAATGCCATTTCTCTTACCCTATCCAAATAAGATGTCAGCAAAATACTGGGTTGTTTTGTTGGTATTTTATGGTTTTCAAATAGTTCGGCAGTTTGTAACTGCAAACCCAACAAATCTGTTATCTCCGAACCTGTATATTTTTTATATGCCATGCTAAGTCGTTGTATTTTGCCAAATTTAAGAAAATAATTGCAAACATAAAATGCAATGATGTTTTATATTTGCTGTGAATTTTGGTAGTGCCACACAATTAATGCTGAAACTGCATTAGAACTAACATTTCTCAAAGAAATGTTAGTTCTGAACATTACATCTGTGGCACTACCCTAAAAAACAATAACTTTTATTTTTTTATTCAAAAAATATTACTTCTTTTGTATCTAAATTTATTATTTTACGTAATAAAACTTACACAAGTAATTTTTTGTAATAAATAAAAATAAAAACCTAACCTAAGCCCCCAACCCCCAAAGGGGGCTTACGCAAACACTTCAAAAATCCCCCTTTAGGGGCTGGGGGGCTTCTTATTATGAAAAAAACACTTTTTTCCATTTTGGCAGCATTTGCTTTGCATTTTGCAGCCTCTGCCCAATCTGTTGCTATCAACACTTCGGGCAATGCAGCCGACAATTCGGCTATTTTAGACGTGAGCAGCACCAGCAAAGGTATGCTTGTGCCACGCCTAAGCACTACACAACGCACAGGTATCAGCACCCCCGCCACAGGCTTGCTGGTGTATGACACAGACCTGAACAGTTTTTATTTTTATAACGGAACTGTATGGACTGCTATTGCAGCCGACAATTTGGGAAATCACACTGCCACACAAGATATAAAATTGAATGGGCAAAAACTCAATAATAATGGCACAGGTGGCATAAAAATAGATGACAACGGAAAAGTTGGCATAGGCACACTTAGCCCTTTGGAAACAGTGCATTTTGTAGGGACATCTACAGGAGGGGCTTACACCGACCAAAATACAACCACCTTATCGGGTGTTACCAATGGATATAATTTGCCAACTGATGCTTGGCAGTCTTTTACGGTTGGCACAACAGGTTTTTTGACAAGTGCTACCTTATTTTTCGAACTTTCTATTTCCGACACCCGTACCTTGTCTATTTATGAAGGTGAGGGTACTGCTGGTACTTTGCTTGGGCAATCTACCATCACACCCAATGGAACAACTGTTACTTTCAATTTTAGTAATATTCCACTCACAGCAGGTACAAAATACTCTATGCACATTTCCAGTGTTATTCTCTGGACATTATTTGATAATGGAGGTTATGCTGGGGGAACAAATAATTTTATTTCTGCGGGAGATTTCAAATTTTATACAAGTATGTTTAACAACACTGTAAACTCAAATAATTATGTTTTTACAGGAATAGGCTTAGGAATTGGCACAACTTCACCAACCGAAAAATTGGAAGTTTCGGGCAAAACCAAAACTACCAATTTTCAACTAACCAATGGTGCAACGAATGGCTATGTGTTAAAATCCGATGCTTTGGGAAATGGAACTTGGACAAACAGCAGTGGGATAGGTACGTTGCGTTATGTAGGGTCGTCTTATTTAGGGCAAACTTCGGGGGCAGGCAGTACAGGCACAAGTGAAGGCACAAGTAGTAATCGAAATTTGATTGCCATGGGTAATAATGCTTTGGATGCCAATACCACAGGCGAAAATAATATAGGCTTGGGTTATCAGGCTCTATATAACAACACTACAGGTAGTTGGAACACTGCTATAGGCAAAGAGGCATTAAAAATTAACACAACAGGCAATTTGAATACTGCCATTGGGAACTTTGCCCTTACCAAAAACACAACAGGTTCTAATAATGTCGCCATAGGTCAAAACTCGTTAGATGATAACACAATAGGCGAATTTAACATAGCTGTTGGCAATGGTTCACTCAATTCCAACACAGAAGGATTGCATAATGTAGCCATAGGATATGAAACTTTAGGGAAAGTTACTACGGGCAATTTTAATACTACATTGGGTAATTATGCAGGTTTTGCAACTAATACAGGAAATAACAATACGTCTTTGGGGTATTTAAGCGGTGCTACAAATGTTGTGGGTAGCGGCAATGTATATCTTGGTTATAGAGCAGGTTATTTTGAAACAGGTTCTAATAAACTGTATATCAGTAATTCCAATACAAATTCGCCTTTAATTCATGGTGATTTTTCTACCAAAACTTTAACTATCAATGAAAATTTAGCCACTAAATATTTCAAAATGACCAATGGAGCAACGAATGGTTATGTGTTAAAATCTGATGCTTTGGGAAATGGAACTTGGACATCAGCCACCGAAACAGACCCCAAAGTAAGTAGTACAAATGCTAATTATATACCTCGCTGGACTGGCTCAACACTTATCGATGGGACACTACACGACAACAACAATCAAGTTGGTGTTGGAACATTTGATATTGCTCCTGAAAGTAAATTAGCTATTGGCAGTGTGTCTAATACCGAAGGAGGCGAAATTCAACTGAACAGAGGTGCAACACAAACAACAGCTTATTTTATTGACAATTATGCAGATAAACTCCGTATTAAATCAGGAACAAATTCAGGTTCTGTTTCCCAATTAATTGTAATTGAGAGTGATGGAAAAATGGGCATTGGCACTACTTCGCCTGACGAAAAATTAGAAGTTTCGGGCAAAACCAAAACCACCAATTTTCAAATGACTAATGGGGCAACCAACGGTTATGTTCTCAAATCCGATGCTTCGGGCAATGCGTCATGGGCAGCACCAAGTTCTACAACCAATTGGACTACTTCGGGCAACAACCAATACAATGCCTTGAGTGGCAATGTGGGTATTGGCACTACCACACCTGCTACCAAACTGCACGTAATAGGCGATGCAACTTTCATAGGGACAGTGAATATGAACAGTGGTTGGAATATGCAAACAGGCTCAGATTTCTTTTTAGAAAAAAGTGGCACAAGGTATTTAACTGTTTATGGCAATGGAGGCAATGTGGGCATTGGCACTACTTCGCCCAACAGCACTTTACAGTTAAACGGAAGTATGGCTGTAAAAACAACTGCTATCACGACCAACAACAACAATACCACGTTGGGAGATACAGACTATATGGTGATTTATAATGGTACAATTAGCAATAACCAAGTCAATCTGCCAACTGCCAGCAGTACCAATGCAGGGCGTATTTATATAATTGTGAACCACAGCAGCAATGCTGTAACCAGCAGCACCTATACTACTGCCAACGGAACAACCAGCACCAGCATTGCAGCAGGTACCACCGTCCAGTTGGTAAGCACAGGGAGTAATTGGCATAAGATAAATTAAAAAGCTACCAACCGCAGAGAAAAGTAAAAAAGAAGTAACATTTTTCAAAAAATGTTACTTCTTTTGTTTTAATTAGTTTTCAGGAATATTTAACCTTACTTCTGTTAAAATAGGTGCAACTAATTGTTCTGAAACGGCTTTTTCTGTGCTTAAATTAAGAACTTTGTGAACTTCCAAAACAAGTTGTAGGCGTTGGCTTGCTATTACGTTAGGTATCGTACAACCTTTAAACAGGTTTATCTTTTGAACTTTCAAACCCAAATTTTCCGTTAGCAATTTTGAAGTGTATTTTCGGTATGCCATAATTGTATCAATTTGATACGACAAAGATACAAAATAAAAACTAACTATTTTTATTTTTTTATTCAAAAAAGATTACTTCCTTTGTATCTAAATTTATTATTTTACGTAATAAAACTTACACAAGTAATTTTTATAATAAATAAAAATAAAAAACCTAACCTAAGCCCCCCAACCCCCAAAGGGGGCTTACGCAAACACTTCAAAAATCCCCTTTGGGGGTTGGGGGGCTTCTTATTATGAAAAAAACACTTTTCTCCATTTTGGCAGCATTTGCTTTGCATTTTACTGCCCAAGCCCAATCTGTTGCTATCAACACTTCGGGCAATGCAGCCGACAATTCGGCTATTTTAGACGTGAGCAGCACCGACAGAGGTGTATTAGTGCCACGCCTAACCACTACGCAACGCACAGGTATTAGTACACCTGCCACAGGGCTGCTGGTCTATGATACAGACCTAAACAGTTTTTATTTTTACAGTGGTTCGGCTTGGACGGCTATACCCAACACAACCACATGGACAACTTCGGGTAGCAATCAATACAATGCGTTAAGTGGCAATGTAGGTATTGGTACTACTTCGCCCACTTCACTGTTACATCTTGGACACACAGGCACAAGTCCCTCATTATATTTGGAGTCGGGTAGTACCCAGTTTCCACATACACTGTTTATTGCACCTTCCACACATACAACCAGCCGACGTGCTGCTATGCGTTTAGATACATGGGCAATTTTACAAGATATGAATGGCTCAGGCACTAAGGACTTTACCATTTATCAAACTTCGACAGGGCAGCATCGTATGAGTATTAGAACAGATGGCAATGTGGGCATTGGTACTAATACACCCACCGAAAAGTTAGACGTTTCAGGCAAGACCAAAACTACCACTTTCCAACTAACCAATGGTGCAACGAATGGTTATGTTTTACAATCTGATGCTTCGGGCAATGGAACTTGGGTAGCCAATACTTCAGGGGCTTTACGTTATGTTGGCACTTCTTACTTGGGACAAAATTCGGGAGCAGGAAGCACAGGTACAAGCGAAGGCACAAGTAGTAATCGGGGTTTAGTGGCTATTGGCAACAATGTATTGAATGCCAATACTACAGGCGAGAATAATATAGGCTTGGGTTATCAGGCTCTATATAACAACACTACAGGTAGTTGGAACACTGCTATAGGTAAAGAAGCACTAAAAATTAACACAACAGGCGATTTGAATACTGCCATTGGGAACTTTGCCCTTACCAAAAACACAACAGGTTCTAATAATGTCGCCATAGGTCAAAACTCGTTAGATGATAACACAATAGGCGAATTTAACATAGCTGTTGGCAATGGTTCACTCAATTCCAACACAGAAGGATTGCATAATGTAGCCATAGGATATGAAACTTTAGGGAAAGTTACTACGGGCAATTTTAATACTACATTGGGTAATTATGCAGGTTTTGCAACTAATACAGGAAATAACAATACGTCTTTGGGGTATTTAAGCGGTGCTACAAATGTTGTGGGTAGCGGCAATGTATATCTTGGTTATAGAGCAGGTTATTTTGAAACAGGTTCTAATAAACTGTATATCAGTAATTCCAATACAAATTCGCCTTTAATTCATGGTGATTTTTCTACCAAAACTTTAACTATCAATGAAAATTTAGCCACTAAATATTTCAAAATGACCAATGGAGCAACGAATGGTTATGTGTTAAAATCTGATGCTTTGGGAAATGGAACTTGGACATCAGCCACCGAAACAGACCCCAAAGTAAGTAGTACAAATGCTAATTATATACCTCGCTGGACTGGCTCAACACTTATCGATGGGACACTACACGACAACAACAATCAAGTTGGTGTTGGAACATTTGATATTGCTCCTGAAAGTAAATTAGCTATTGGCAGTGTGTCTAATACCGAAGGAGGCGAAATTCAACTGAACAGAGGTGCAACACAAACAACAGCTTATTTTATTGACAATTATGCAGATAAACTCCGTATTAAATCAGGAACAAATTCAGGTTCTGTTTCCCAATTAATTGTAATTGAGAGTGATGGAAAAATGGGCATTGGCACTACTTCGCCTGACGAAAAATTAGAAGTTTCGGGCAAAACCAAAACCACCAATTTTCAAATGACTAATGGGGCAACCAACGGTTATGTTCTCAAATCCGATGCTTCGGGCAATGCGTCATGGGCAGCACCAAGTTCTACAACCAATTGGACTACTTCGGGCAACAACCAATACAATGCCTTGAGTGGCAATGTGGGTATTGGCACTACCACACCTGCTACCAAACTGCACGTAATAGGCGATGCAACTTTCATAGGGACAGTGAATATGAACAGTGGTTGGAATATGCAAACAGGCTCAGATTTCTTTTTAGAAAAAAGTGGCACAAGGTATTTAACTGTTTATGGCAATGGAGGCAATGTGGGCATTGGCACTACTTCGCCCAACAGCACTTTACAGTTAAACGGAAGTATGGCTGTAAAAACAACTGCTATCACGACCAACAACAACAATACCACGTTGGGAGATACAGACTATATGGTGATTTATAATGGTACAATTAGCAATAACCAAGTCAATCTGCCAACTGCCAGCAGTACCAATGCAGGGCGTATTTATATAATTGTGAACCACAGCAGCAATGCTGTAACCAGCAGCACCTATACTACTGCCAACGGAACAACCAGCACCAGCATTGCAGCAGGTACCACCGTCCAGTTGGTAAGCACAGGGAGTAATTGGCATAAGATAAATTAAAAAGCTACCAACCGCAGAGAAAAGTAAAAAAGAAGTAACATTTTTCAAAAAATGTTACTTCTTTTGTTTTAATTAGTTTTCAGGAATATTTAACCTTACTTCTGTTAAAATAGGTGCAACTAATTGTTCTGAAACGGCTTTTTCTGTGCTTAAATTAAGAACTTTGTGAACTTCCAAAACAAGTTGTAGGCGTTGGCTTGCTATTACGTTAGGTATCGTACAACCTTTAAACAGGTTTATCTTTTGAACTTTCAAACCCAAATTTTCCGTTAGCAATTTTGAAGTGTATTTTCGGTATGCCATAATTGTATCAATTTGATACGACAAAGATACAAAATAAAAACTAACTATTTTTATTTTTTTATTCAAAAAAGATTACTTCCTTTGTATCTAAATTTATTATTTTACGTAATAAAACTTACACAAGTAATTTTTATAATAAATAAAAATAAAAAACCTAACCTAAGCCCCCCAACCCCCAAAGGGGGCTTACGCAAACACTTCAAAAATCCCCTTTGGGGGTTGGGGGGCTTCTTATTATGAAAAAAACACTTTTCTCCATTTTGGCAGCATTTGCTTTGCATTTTACTGCCCAAGCCCAATCTGTTGCTATCAACACTTCGGGCAATGCAGCCGACAATTCGGCTATTTTAGACGTGAGCAGCACCGACAGAGGTGTATTAGTGCCACGCCTAACCACTACGCAACGCACAGGTATTAGTACACCTGCCACAGGGCTGCTGGTCTATGATACAGACCTAAACAGTTTTTATTTTTACAGTGGTTCGGCTTGGACGGCTATACCCAACACAACCACATGGACAAC
The DNA here is from genome assembly GCA_013299115.1 of Cytophagales bacterium. Lineage (GTDB taxonomy): Bacteria > Bacteroidota > Bacteroidia > Cytophagales > Thermoflexibacteraceae > JAAFKA01. The sequence continues at coordinate 107,950 of JAAFKA010000005.1, read as the reverse complement.
TTCGGGTAGCAATCAATACAATGCGTTAAGTGGCAATGTAGGTATTGGTACTACTTCGCCCACTTCACTGTTACATCTTGGACACACAGGCACAAGTCCCTCATTATATTTGGAGTCGGGTAGTACCCAGTTTCCACATACACTGTTTATTGCACCTTCCACACATACAACCAGCCGACGTGCTGCTATGCGTTTAGATACATGGGCAATTTTACAAGATATGAATGGCTCAGGCACTAAGGACTTTACCATTTATCAAACTTCGACAGGGCAGCATCGTATGAGTATTAGAACAGATGGCAATGTGGGCATTGGTACTAATACACCCACCGAAAAGTTAGACGTTTCAGGCAAGACCAAAACTACCACTTTCCAACTAACCAATGGTGCAACGAATGGTTATGTTTTACAATCTGATGCTTCGGGCAATGGAACTTGGGTAGCCTAATACACCCACCGAAAAGTTAGACGTTTCAGGCAAGACCAAAACTACCACTTTCCAACTAACCAATGGTGCAACGAATGGTTATGTTTTACAATCTGATGCTTCGGGCAATGGAACTTGGGTAGCAAATAATTTAAGTGCTTTGCGCTATGTTGGCACTTCTTACTTAGGGCAAACTTCGGGTGCAGGAAGCACAGGCACAAGCGAAGGTACAAGTAGTAATCGGGGTTTGGTGGCTATTGGCAATGGTGCTTTGAATGCCAATACGACAGGAGAAAACAATATAGCCCTGGGTTATCAGGCTTTAAATGCCAACACCACAGGAACTTGGAACATTGCCATAGGCAAAGAAACATTGAAAAATAATACAACAGGTGAGTTAAATACTGCTATAGGGAGCTTTGCTTTGCAAAACAATACATCAGGTTTTGAGAATGTAGCCATTGGTCAAAATGCCTTAGATGCCAACACGACAGGTTTCAACAATTTGGGAATTGGCAATGGATCCCTTAACAATAACACAACAGGAAGCTATAATATTGCAGTTGGAAAATTCTCATTAAGAAATAACACAGCGGGCAATAACAATATAGCAGTAGGATATCAAGCGGGGAATAATAACAATGGCAATGGTAACATTTTTATAGGATATGAAGCAGGGTATAATGAAACAGGTTTCGACAAATTGTACATCGCTAATTCCAATACTTCTTCGCCTTTGCTATATGGAGATTTTGGTACTAAAACCTTGACTATCAACGACAATTTAGCCACCAAATATTTCAAAATGACTAATGGTGCTACCAATGGTTATGTCTTGCAATCTGATGCTTCGGGCAATGGAACTTGGGTAAATCCTACCACATTTGGAACAGGCAACTGGACAACTTCGGGTAGCAATCAATACAATGCCTTGAGTGGCAATGTAGGCATAGGCACTACCTCGCCTACCGAAAAATTAGAAGTTTCAGGCAAAACCAAAACTACCAATTTTCAACTAACGAATGGTGCAACTAATGGTTATGTGTTAAAATCTGATGCCACTGGTAATGGAACTTGGGCAGATTTAAACAATTTATTAGGTTTAAGTGGTGTAACCACAAATTATACTCCTAAATGGAATGGAAGTAATCTTTCCAATAGTTTGGTATATGACAATACCTATACAGTGGGTATCAAAACAACCACATTTAGTTCTGCTCTTTTGCCCAACGGAAGTAGTTTAGCTTTAGGGGCAATATCAAGTTCAGAAGGTGGGCAATTACAATTAAACCATGGGACTGCTGCCACACAAGCCTATTACATAGATACTTACAATGACTTATTTAGAATTGCCTCTGGTACAAATACAGCCTCTACTGATATCCGAATGGTCATTAATGACACAGGAAACGTGGGCATAGGCACAAGCTCACCTACCGAAAAATTAGAAGTTTCGGGCAAAACCAAAACTACTAATTTTCAGCTAACGAATGGTGCAACTAATGGTTATGTGTTAAAATCTGATGCCACTGGTAATGGAACTTGGGCAGATTTAAACAATTTATTAGGCTTAAGTGGTGTAACCACAAATTATACTCCTAAATGGAATGGAAGTAATCTTTCCAACAGTTTGGTATATGACAATACCTATACAGTGGGTATCAAAACAACCACATTTAGTTCTGCTATTTTGCCTAACGGAAGTAGTTTAGCTTTAGGGGCAATATCAAGTTCAGAAGGTGGGCAATTACAATTAAACCATGGGACTGCTGCCACACAAGCCTACTACATAGATACCTACAATGACTTATTTAGAATTGCCTCTGGTACAAATACAGCTTCCTCTGATATCCGAATGGTCATTAATGACACAGGAAACGTGGGCATTGGCACTACCTCACCTACCGAAAAATTAGAAGTTTCAGGCAAAACCAAAACTACCAATTTTCAACTAACTAACGGAGCAAGCAATGGCTACCTTCTCCAATCCGATGCTTCGGGCAATGCCTCATGGGTGGCGGCAGTTTCCAGTGCAAGTTGGACTGTTTCAGGTAGCAATCAATACAATGCCTTATCGGGCAATTTGGGTGTTGGTATTGCTTCGCCTACAACCAAGTTGCACGTAGTAGGCAATAGCACCTTAGCAGGACAAGTCAATTTCAATAACAGTTGGAACATTCAAACAGGTGCAGACTTGTATTTAGAAAAAAGTGGAACAAGATTTTTAACCGTTTATGGCACAGGGGGCAATGTAGGCATTGGCACAAATACACCCACTGAAAAATTAGAAGTGGCGGGTGCCTTGATGTTGAGTAGCTCATCTGCCAATTCAGATTTTCTGTTTAACACCGCCACCCGTTCAACTATCTACCCCAACGGAACAAACACACCTGCCGATTTAGGTTTGCAAGTCCGCAGCAAAGGCACAGGTGCTTTGCTACTCAATGGCGATAATGCAGGCAATGTGGAAATAGCCGCAGGCGGAGGCAGTGTAGGCATTGGCACTACAGCACCCAATAGCAAAATGCACATCAACGGCTCAGTTTCCTATTCAGTAATGACTATCAACACCAGCAGTAATGCTACTTCATTAGGTGCAAATGATTATATGATTATTTACAGTGGTTCTACTTCAGGCAATACAATAAACTTGCCTACTGCAAGCACTTGTGTAGGAAGAGCATATATGATAGTCAATCACTCGACAAGTTCTGTACTTGTTACAGACACTTATGTTATTGCTAATGGTACGGCTACGCCTGTTGTTACGGCTGGTAGCAAGGTACAAGTGGTAAGTGATGGCAGCAGTTGGCATAAGATGAATTAAAAAAAGTAAAGCATCAAGCCAAAAGGGGAGTTAAAATAAACAGGCGTAACTTGATAGGTAACATGAACCACCTTACAAAAAATAGGGTTTACCCAAATTTGTTTTTCTCTTTTGTTTTTGCTATGCTTGCTGTGATTTGGCTGTAGCTGCGGGTCTTTAGCCCGCAGTATTAGTAGTTCTGCGTGCTAAAGCTCCGCAGCTACAGGTTTCACCTTTAAAACTCTTACAAAAATGTTTATTTCTACAAATGTTGCTAAAATATGTAAAATTTTGTTGATAGCTGTTTTATGGCTGGCAAATGGCTGTTTTATGGCTGTATATGGGCAAAATGCGGTGGTGGATAGTTTGAAAAGGGAGTTGGAGAGGCATAAGGAGGAGGATACGGTGAGGGTAAAACTTTTACAAGATTTAGCTTATGAATTTATGTTTAATAATCCTGCAATTGCTGAGGAATATCTTAACGAAGCAGAAGCCATTTTGCCCAAAGTAAATTCTCCTAAACGAATGATAGGAATTTATGGGGCGAAAGGCAATTTATACCAAATCATAGCAAACAATACAAAATCTTATGAATATTTGGACAAGGCAATGGAGATTGCGAAAAAATATAATTTTAAAAAAGATTTATTAAAAGTGATGCTTACAAAGGCAGGAGTTATGGCTCGTACTCAAAATTCTTTAGAGGCAAAAATAATGTTATTGTCTCTTTGGAAAATGGCTAAACAAGAGAAATATGAAAAAGAAGAACCCACTATTATTGGTCATTTGGGTGGCATTTATTTGAATGAAGGAAAGTATGATAGTGTGAAAATTTTGACATTGGAAGGCATTAAAGTAGCTCAAAAAACTAACAACTTACGAGGTGAAGCTGGGCTGTTAAACAATATGAGTACTGCCTTAAAAAGACAAGGACATTATGCTGAAGCTGTAGATTATTTGTTACAAGCTATTAAAATCTATCAAAAAATAGGAGATAAGATTAATGAAAGTGCAATGTATTTAAACGCAGGAATTATTTACAGTAGTTTAGAAAGCTTTGACAATGCAATCACATATGTTGAGACTGCTTTAAAAATTAAAATAGAAATAAAAGACAAAGAAATAGGTTTAGTATATCAAGAATTAGGAAATATTTTTTTTGGTAAAAAAGATATTAATAAATCAAATAAATATTTTAATCAAGCCCTTGATGCCTATCAAGTAATAGGGGATAGTATTGGTATAGGTGACATAAAATATTGTTTAGGGCAAAACTACATATATATAGAAAAATATAAAGAAGCAGTTATATTATTAGAAGAAGGTTGTTTGATTAATAAAAAACATAATGGTAATATTCAGACTTATGTAATTTCTTTAGGTCTTTTAGCTGATACTTATAGAAAGCTTAAAGATTACAATAAATCAGTTATTTATAGCAGAGAGGCTATAAATCTCAGCAAACAATATAATTTCAGAGAACAATTAAAAAAACAATATCAATTCTTATCTGTAGTATATTTGGAAAAATCAAGTTTACCAAAGGCTGTTCAAGATAGTATTTTTACTTATATAAACTCAGTAAATAACCTAACAGATAGTATTGCGAAAAATAAGTATAAAGGAGAAGTAGCAGAAAAACTTGTAAAATATGAAACTGAGAAAAAAGACCTTGAAAACGCCAAGCTGAAAGCCGAAAATGAACTCAAAGATAAAGCCAACCGCCAACAACAATACCTTTTTGGTGCAGGGCTTTTGGTTTTGGTTTTGGGTGCAATTTTCTTTTTCTACCGCAACCGCCAAAAAGCTACACAGGCTTTGCAGGCTAAGGAGTTGGCAATGATACAAGAGAAATTGGCAGAGATAGAAAATGTTTTTGGTTATTTTTCTACCGAACTACACGATGGGGTAAAAAGTAGGTTGAAGTTAATAGCCTCACAAATCTCTGCCGAAGAGGGGCAAGAATTGCAGGCTATTATAGACGAAATTAGCATCATTGCCGACAAAGCAGCCGAGCAGCCCCAACTGCCACTGCCCGAAAGAATACAGTGGTTTATGCACCGCAATATAGCCAGCAAATTGTCGTACAAAGTGGAGTTTACGCCTACTGTAAATTGGCAGCAGCTCGACCGCAACACTGCCCTGCACCTCTGGCGTATGGTAACGGAGCTAACTCTGAATGCAGTAAAGGCAAATGCTACTTTTATTAGTCTGAATTTGCAAATGGAAAACAATCAGTTGTTGCTTACCCTTACAGATGACGGCGATGGTATGTTGCCCGAACAGCTAAAAAATGGTACAGGTTTGCAAAATATACAAGAAAGAGCAAAAAATTTGGGTGGCACAATGCAGCTTTTTAGCCAGCCAAACGAAGGAACAAATGTGGTGATAAAAGTGCCGTTGGTCTATGCCTGATAAGAAAGGCTTTTGCAAGCAACCTAAACAAATTTTTTGATGAAACGAATACTTACCATAGATGACGACTCGTCTGCTTTGCGGAGTTTACGCAACGACATAGAGAAAATAATGGGTTTGGTAAACGCCAAGATTACTGCCGAAGCCCAAAGTTTGGAGGAAGCCAAAAGACTGCTATCAGCCGAAGTGCCGCCGTTTGATTTGGTGATAACGGACTTGCGGTTCAGAAAAGGCGAAACTACGGAATTAGACGGCTTGAAAATCATTGAACTTTGCAGGTCAAAGCAACCTAAGTTAAAGGTATTGGTGGTTACTTATGATACTGAATTTTCGTGGTATCACCAAGTTATCAAGGTGCTGGCAGCCGATGGGCTGCTGTCAAAAAACTATGAAATGACAGATTTGGCAAGTGCCATTCAGACCATTACAGACCGCAACCTAACTTACCTCAGCCCGCAGTTGGCAGCGTGGTTGCAAACACAAAATCAAAATAAATTGGGAAGTGATGATTTGTCAAATAATGCAAAGACTATCATTAATTTGGTAAAGCAAGGCAAAACCTACAAAGAAGTTGCCCTACTTACCAAGCAGAGTGAGGCAAATGTAAAAAAAGTTATAAAGGGTTTGTTCGATTTACATAATGTGAATAAAATAGCCTCTTTGCTCACTGTATTTGCCCAAAAAGGAATAAAATATTAGTTTTTTGGGCAGTAATGAGAAAGATATTGCCAAAGATGACATCTTTTAAAAAGATGTCATCTTTGGCAATATCTTTCTCATTACTACGTTTTGGTTAGCAGTAGCCCATCGTTTGCCAAAAGTATCTTTTTGATTGCTGGTAGTATCCTTTTGGCTACCATTTTTAAGGGATTACCCAATTACCTTTGCCTTATCAGAAACCGAAAAATGGTTTTTGGTAAGGCTTTTTTGCTGTAGTGCGGACTTCAGTCCGCACCTACGTAATGGTGGTTTCGGTCGGCAGTCGTTACTGTCCTCAAAACTGAAACTTGAATACTTGTAGGTTTGAGAACCCGCAAGCACGAAATAAGGTGATTTTGGTTGCTCACAACCGAAACGAAACGTAAAACTTGCGGTTGTGAGCAACCGCAAGCACGAAAAACTTTTAACCCAAAAACTCTTATGTGTTATCAATTTGAAAACTACTCCGATTACAAAAAACTGACTGCCGAAGAAAAGGCAATCATGGACAAACTCATTGCAGGCAATACGAACAAAGAAATTGCCCGCAACCTGAATATGTCCGAAGAGAAATTAGAGCAAAAACTGACCTTGATTTATGCAGGCTTCGGCTTGCAAGGGCATCACAAGAAAACAGGCTTGTTTGCCAAAATCATAAAATATCTGCAAGCTGGCGAAGATGAATATAAATAGGGGAATCCTATTGAGGTTGGTGTGGCTGCTTTTTACTTTTATATCGTAGAAAACCGCAAAAACTATGAAAGTGCTTTCGGTGTGCTTTCGGTTGCTCACAACCGAAAGTGTAGAAATTGCGGTTTTGAGAAACCGTAAACACAAAATAAAGTGCCTTCGGTGTGCTTTCAGTTACTCACAACCGAAAGTGTAGAAATTGCGGTTTTGAGAAACCGCAAACACAAAATAAAGTGCTTTCGGTGTGATTTCGGTTGCTCACAACCGAAAGTGTAGAAATTGCGGTTTTGAGAAACCGCAAACACAAAATAAAGTGCTTTCGGTGTGATTTCGGTTGCTCACAACCGAAAGTGTAGAAATTGCGGTTTTGAGAAATCGCAAACACAAAATAAAGTGCTTTCGGTTGTGAGCAATCGAAAGTGCAAGGATATTAAACAAGAATCAATTAAATATTTTCAAATTTTTAACCAACAATGTTATGTTAAAACTAAAACACAATTTTAAACTCACAAGCCTTTGGTCTGTTTGGCTACTCGTAGGCTTGTATTCCACGCTGTGGGGGCAGCAGCCACAAGAACTCAAGCCCTTGTTTGAAAATGCCTACAAAACCTATTCACAACTACCCGAAGGATTGTTAGAGTCTATTAGTTTTCACAACACCCGATTTACGCACATCAACGAAGATGGACTCACAGGAGAACATCACCATGAGATGCCTGAAATTTACGGAGTGATGGGCTTATATGCCTCCTCATCAAACGGTTTTATAAGCACTTTAGACTCTGCCAGCAAATATTCTGGTATTTCTGTTGAAACATTGAAAAAATCTACTGAACACAATATAATGGGTGCAGCAGCTTATCTCAATAAGATTGCACATTCCAAAGGTATTCATAATGACATTATTAGCCACAAAAATCTAAGCTTTTATAGAGAAGTTATTGAAGAGTTTTCAGGAGTGCCTTCAACAGACGAAATGAGTAGCTTTATTAGACAAGAATATACCTACCGTATACTCTTATCCGTCAGTTCAGGTATCAAATTAGGTGATACTTTCATTCAAAATAAGGTTGAAATGAGTAAGGCTTTTAATGCTAAAGAATTGAATGTGCTTGAAAGCAACAAAGTTTCTATCAATTTATCTTCTGGAAGAGTAGAAGCTGTAGATTATCCATCTGCTGAATGGATACCATCACTGAACTACAGTAGCAGAGGAAATACACGAATTACTGATGTAGCTATTCACGTAGCACAAGGCAGTTTTACTTCTGCTTTGAATACACTACGTAATACTACTGCTGCTAATCCTGTAAGTTCTCATTATTTAGTAGGCTCTGGTGGTAGAGTAGTGCAATTAGTTAGAGAATCAGACCGTGCATGGCACATTGGTAATGCCAATTCTTATACAGTAGGGATAGAACATGAGGGATTTGTTGCACAACCATCATATTTTACAGAAGATATGTACAATGCTTCTACGAGCTTAACCAAAGATATTTGTAATAGAAATAATATAGCTAAAACAAGTTGCTATAAAGGTACGCAAAACTCTGCTTTAGCCGATTCCTATAATTATCACATTAAAGGACACGTACATTTTCCTGTTACAGTCAATTCAAATGGACACACAGACCCTGGTGTAAATTGGCAATGGCAAAAATATTACGATTTGTTGAATGGAAACGTATGTCCTGGCACCACCCTCCAGCTTACAGCCTCACGTATGCAGGCTGCGTCTGGTTCTACTACAGAAATGATTAACGGACAAGGATATACTTTGACTTTTTCTATCAAAAATATTTCTACTTGTGTCATTACAAGATTTGTGGGTGCTGTACCCGTAGACCAGAATGGAACTCACTATGGAGTTTTACAAGGTGGGCAAACACAAACTTGGCAACCCGGCGAAACCAAAACAATATCTATCACAGGAACTATTCAGGGTTCTTTGGGTAATTGGAATATGTATTTTTTAGCTAATCCCAGTCAAAATGATATGGAGGCAAGCCTAAGTAGTGGGGCTGCTAATTTCAGGCATAGAATAGGTACTAATTCTACAAGTGTTTTAAATCCTTATCCTTACAGAGTAGTTGCAGGAAGTTGCCCTGCCCCCTCTGTAACTTTCACCGCCGAAGCCCAGCTAAACGGAGTTTGGCAAGATGCAAACGGAATGAGCATACCATCAGGCACGCAGATGCGTCATTCTTGGACTATTAGAACCGCAACAAATTGTCCTATTCTTACTCGTACTTTACAGCCTTTTGCAAATGGCGTGGCTGGCACAGTAAGGAATTTAACTACAGATACAGGTAATACTTTGGGAGCAGCTACTAACGGCGGTAACTCTGCTATCAATGTACGTATGGTGTTAAATGCGTCAAATGGCACACCAATATCAAGAGAGGTAAACTATACAATTTTACCTGCCACCGTTACGCCACCGCCTACACCAAGTTGCCAAACAACGCCAACCGTTGCCATAACTTCTGCACCTACTACTGCGCAAGTTAATCAATCTGTTAATGTCGGTTATTCAATCAATGTAGGCAATAATTGTGCTTTGCAAGCTGCAAGAGTGGTAGTAAACGGAACAGAAACGCCACTGCCTACAAATCTTTCAGGAGTTTCAAATCATGTATTCCCAACAACAGGCACTTATAACATTAAAATTCGTGCTTTCAACGGTTTTATATGGGGAGAAAGCCCAACGCATACCATTAACGTAACTGCCCCACCTGTGGCTTGTGTTACGCCGTCAACAAATTTAGATTTTCCAAGAGTTAATGAACAAATCACCACTACAACCGTAACCCTTGCATGGGAAGGCATTGTTACTAACCCTACTAATTGTGGCGTGCAGAGTTATATGTTGCAAATTTGGAAAAATGGCGTAGCCTTAATAAACCCTACACAAACAACCAATAATTTCTTTGTTTTGACTGTTTCGCCAGGAGTTTATGAGTTTCAAGTAGCTTCACGCAACCCCGCAGGTTTGGGGCAATTATCAGAACGAAGACCTTTTACTGTCGTAGCCTTGCCCACTTCTCTGGCTTCCCCTGTGCTAACTACTTCGGCTTCGGCTTGTGTAGGTTCGTTGGTAAGCATTTTCTCGTCAGACGTGGCAGGTGCAACAAGGTATGCTTTTTTTGTTGCAGATAATTCAGCTATGAATGGTGCTGCAACAATATCGCCAAATTTACCACCCCGCAGTTTGAACTTTGACCCTGCAACCTATGGTTTTGGCAGAACTGTTTACATTCAAGCAAGAGCATATAACGCAAGCAATGTGGCAAGTCCTGTTTCTAATACCATTACTTTTACCACGATGCCTCAACCTTTGGTGGCTGTTAATTCTACCCGCAATATCATAGCTGGGCAAAGCACAGATTTGACAACAAACGGTGCTGCTGGTGGTGCAGTTATTGAGTGGTTTGCTGCCCAAACAGGTGGTAATACATTGTTTACAGGCAATTCCTACACAGTTAGCCCCACAACAACCACAACTTATTGGGTATCTCAATATATTTCGGGTTGTCCTGCAAGCACAAGGGTTTCGTTTACGGTCAATGTTACGCCTGCCTCTTTGGTTGCCAATCCAACTTCGGTAAATGTTTTGGCTGCGGGTGGTGCTGCAAGCAGTGCAATCAGTTCGAACATAGCTTGGACAGTATCAACAACAACATCTTGGATTACCTTAAACACAACTTCGGGCAATAGCAATGGTACATTAAACTTCAATGTTGCTAACAATACAGGAGCAGCACGCAACGGAACTATTACGGTTTCAGGCGGAGGACAAACTGCAACAATCAATGTCAATCAGGCAGCAGGAGCAGTGGTAAATCCTCCTCCAACTCCTTCTTCTGCCACCATCATTTACACCAATGCAAATTTGGCAGGTATTTCAAAAGTACATCTTTACAACAACAAATTTACTTTCATTGCAGGTACTAATCCTTCGGCTTTATTGGCTGGTTATCCTGACCCTGTCCGATGGCTAAAAGCAAATTTAGTTGATGAAACAGGTATCATTGCACCTATTGAAACTACTACTGTGGCAGATAATTTGCAAAATGGCTGGAATTTGTCAAGTGCCAATGGAAAACTACACATTGCAAGACAAATACCAACAGGCTCAGGCTATGGTTTCCACATGGGATACAAAACTTGGGACGGTGCAAACCTAAATTCAGAAACAGTATTTGCCAATGCAAACTGGGGAACTTGGCCTCGTTTGAGTTTTGACAGCAATAGCAATCCTTTGCTTATTTCTTTTGCTCACGCAGGCTATGCTTTGTTTGAACACACCAAATCAGGTGCAACTTGGACAAGTAATGCTATTACAGGTTATGGCACGCATTATAATGCTATGTGTGCAACAGCCAATAATAATCAACATTATTTTACTGTTACCAGAAGTAACACAAATGAATTGGTGATGTTTACTAAAAATCCAACTTGGCAGCCTGAGCCTATAACAAATAATGTGCTTTCAAATTGTGATTTTAGCTTTTTGGGTGGTGTCCCTCATTCATTATTTTTGGCTATGGATTACACGACTTTGAAATTAGCTACCAAGACAGGTGCAACTTGGACAATAGAAACAGTAACCACAGAAGCTGATACTATTTATCATCGGGCTTCATTGGTGCAAGATACTAATGGAGATTTATTGGTAGCTTTTCAAAACAATAAATTGCACACAAAAGTATTCCGCAAAACTTCGGGTACTTGGACATCAATTTATGAACACACAACAGGTTTAGTGAATGGTTCGGAAGTAGGCTATGTGTTATCAGGACAAGCACCGAGTTTATTGAAAAAAGGTGCAGATTGGTATGTGGTTTATGCAGACGGTTTAAATGTATATGCAAAAAATCTTTCGCCTGCTCCGCCTGCAAATTTCCTTGATATTTCCGTAGGCGCAACTTCATACAACACCAACGCCACCATCAATTTCAGTGCGGCGGGCAATACCGAAACCTTTACCATAACCACCAATGGCACGTGGACAGGCAGCACCAACGGGGCTAATTGGGCAACTCTGAACAATGTAAGTGGTTCGGGCAATGGCACAAGCACCATCACTGTTGCAGCCAACACAGGAGCAGCACGCAACACAGATTTGACCTTTATAGGCGGCGGCATCACACGCACCATACGCATACAGCAAGCAGCAGCAGCCATTGTGCCGCCACCAACAGGAGGGCTAAGTTTTGTACCCGTAGCCACGCCTTTTACACATACTGTTGTTGTGCCTAATAATTTGACAGTAACAGGGGCAACTTTGACAACGGGAGATGTAATTGGTGTGTTTTTCACTCGCAACAACCAATTAGTTTGTGGCGGGGCTATCAATTATAGCGCCACCAATCAAGCCCTCAATGCTTATGGTGATGACACACAAACTACCAATGTAAAAGAAGGTTTTGACAATGCAGAAGTAATGGTTTGGAAAGTAAAAAAAGTAAATGGAACAGTCATAGATTTTACACCAACTTACGCACCCCTCGATATTACTTTTACGCACCAAGGTAGCTTTGCGATAAATGGATTGAGCAAAATCACCAACCTTACCTTAGTTGTGGCAGCACCAACTACGGTAACGCAAACCATTGAATTTAGAGAAGGGGTTAATTTCTTCGGAGCTGGTGTAGAGCCAACCAATCCTGCTATAGCAGCCATTTTTGGGGTTCATGATAGCAAAATTCGCCAAATAAAAACCATAGACGGCAAAAACTACCTACCGAGTTTGTCTATCAATACGATTGGTAATTTAGTTAAAGGGGTTGGTTATACAGTGATTGCAAATGCACCATTTACACTGACTATCACAGGTACGCCAATCAATTTGGCACAAACTCCACTAAACTTGACAACAGGTTGGAATATGCTGGCATATATGGGCGACAAACCCAACCGAATGGCAGATGCTTTTGCAACCATTGTAAGCAGAATCGAGATTGCCAAAAACGAAGCAGGCTTGCCTTGGCTACCAAGTTTTGGCGTGAATCAGGCAGGACCAGCAGCCCCAGGCGAGGCGTATATGGTGCGGGTGTCCAGTCCTTGTACCTTAATCTACCCCACACCCCCAACCAGCCTACCAGCAGGTGCTATGCGTAGTGAGGGCAACAGCAGCCAAACTTCGCACTTTATTTTGGAAGCCCAAACAGACAATAACGCAACTTTGCTTATTAAAGAAGAAGTTTTGCTGGCTGCGGGAGTAAAACAAGGCGAGGAGATTGCAGTTTACAGCCCTTCGGGTGTGTTAGTTGGGGCTGCAACTTTGGCAGAACTAAATTTAGGTACACCAATTTTTGGGCAAGACAACTACAACAAAAATTTAGGTTTGGCACAAGATGAGTTTTTTACCTTGAAAATTTATAACCCACAAACCAAAACAGAAAGAAGTTCAGAAATTCTGTTTGTCAATCAGGGTTATGCAGCCAATGCTATTATCAACGTAGATTTTGTTACTTTCTCTGCCGATGGTGGTGGTTACAAAAACGAATTGCAGGTCTATCCAAATCCAATTCAAGACAACAAACAAGTTACTTTTGATTTCAATATAGAAACAGAAACCGAAGTAATCTTAGTAATTACAGATGTTTTGGGTAGAGTAGTAACGCAAGAAAACTTTGTAGCTGTTGGTGGCAATAACCAAAAAACTATAAAAATCGATGTTGCTTCGGGTATGTATAGCTACCAATTTAAGGCAGGCAATACAGTAAAAGTAGGGAAGTTAGTTGTGCAGTAAATTTTATTTTATGTTATACGTTGTCAATGGTGCTTTTGCACCTTGACAATCGTATAACATACTTAGCTTATTTTAAAACCTCAATCTTATGCAAAAATTATACACTTTTTTATCAACCTTTTTGTTTCTTATTTCCTCAGTTTTGGCTGTTGCCCAGCCTGCTTGGAATGTGGTTGTTACAGGTTCTTCGCACACCATAGTCATAGAAACAGCTATCAATCCAACCATAAACGGACTTGGAATTAGCGTAGGAGATTATATTGGCGTTTTTTTTGACCAAAACGGCACTTTGGTTTGTGGCGGAAAAGCAGCGTGGACAGGCAACAATATTGCCCTCACAGCCTATGGCGATGATTTGGCAACGCCAACAAAAGACGGTTTTGCAGTAAACGAAGCCTTTAACTTTAAGATTTGGCGTGCTTCTGATACACAAGAGGGCAACGCCACAGCCACTTACAAGCCATTGACTACGCCCCCGTTTAGTCATCAAGGCAATTTTGCAGACAACGGCTTATCTGGTCTGGCATCACTCACAGGCACTATTTCCAATGCCCCACTGCCTTTGCTTGCTCCCTCTAATCTTGTTGCCATAGCCACAGGTGCAACAGTAATTAGTTTATCTTGGTTAGATAATTCAGTAGGCGAAACAGGTTTTGAGATTTATATGGCTACTTCTGCCACAGGCACATTTACAGCCATGAGTACCACGGCAGCCAACAGCACCACTGCACAAATCACAGGTTTATTGCCTTTGACTACTTATTTTTTCAAAATAAAGGCAATTCGGAATACTGCCAATTCAAGTGATAGCAACATTGCATCTGCCACTACGCTAAACATTGGCAATACGCTGCCCACAGATTGGGCACCGCCAACACCGCAAGCAAGCAGCCATACCGTTGTGATAGAGGCAAGTATCAATCCCACCATAGACGGAGTTCCCCTGCAAAACGGAAGTATTATTGGGGTTTTTTATCTCACACAAACAGGCTACAAACCCGCAGGACTTGTAACTTGGGCAGGCATCACAGCCACTTTAACAGTTTATGGCGATGATGCCACCACAACGAGCATAAGAGAAGGTATGTTACTCAACGAAAATTTTATTTGGAAAATCAAACGCCAACCTGATAATTTGGTAGTCGATATAAATCCAACTTATGTTGTAGGTACTCCCTACACACACACTAATCAATTTGCGAACAATGGTTTGTCAGGCTTGTCGGGCTTGCAAGCAACAACTATTTTGGTTAGCCCACCTTCAAATTTAGTAGCCACCATTTTGTCATCATATCAAATTAAACTTGATTTTCAAGATAACAGCAATAACGAAGATGGTTTTGTGGTTTTTCGTTCTACGATTTCGGGGCAGGCTTACAGTATTTTAGATACCTTAGCAGCCAATCTTACGACCTACACCGACTCCACAGGTTTGCCTGACCTTGCCTATTTTTACAAGGTGGTAGCTCTCAAAGGTAATTATACCTCTACTGCAAGCAATGAAGTGAGTGCAAAATTGCAAAAGTCGGCAACGGTAAGCATAGACAATAAAACTGCTATATGTGGCGATATTTTGGAAGTACCTTTTCGGGCAAAAGATTTCAAAAAAATAGGAGGCTTAACTTTTCTTACAGAATGGAACTCCTCACAACTTGAATTTTTGGAAGTCATAGATTTTCGCATACCCAATGCTAATGTGTTGAATAATTTTGATTACACCAATAGCTCAAATGGCAGTCTGCGGTTCTTCTGGGACAGATTGCCTTTAATGGATAATTTGACTATTGCCAATGACAGTATTTTATTCAAAGTGAAGTTTTTTGTATTGGCAAGCAATACAAATTCGGAAATCAAATTTTCTACCAACAGCAGTGCAAACATTGTCAGAAGTGGCAATAGCAGTATTATGGAATTTAATGGGCAAAATGGCTTGGTTGCTATCCAACCCACTAACCACAGCATACGAATAGACTCTGTAAGTTCAAAATTTATTTGTGGCAATGCAGCCATCAAGGTTTACTACACTGTTTCGCCTAATTTTGCCTTAGATAATTTCTTTACCTTAGAACTATCCGATGAATTTGGCAATTTTATTTTACCCACCCAATTAGTTTCTTTTGACAGCAACATAAGTGGTTTTGTGCAAGTGGTTATTCCCTCAAATTTGCCACAAGGCAACGCCTACCGTTTGCGTATGGTAGCCTCTCACCCTTGCTACACAAGCCCCGATAATGGCATCAATCTCACGTTATTAAATGCACCCAATTTGCAAAGTGCTATTGAAATCAAAAAAATAGATGTAAAATGTTTTGGAGAAAGAACAGGTAGTGCCGAAGCATTTTTTAATTGCGACTTACCTGTAAATCGTTATGAATGGTCAAACGGACAAGTGGGCAAAGCAAACGGAAGCATAGGGGCTGGCACATACAGCGTAAAAGTATTCCTCTCGCCAACAGATTATTATACAGCCTCTGTTACCATTACACAGCCTGATTTATTGGCTATTACAGGTGAGATAATTTTGGTTTCTGCCAATAGCACCACCAATAAAATCAATTTGATTACCAGAGGAGGCACACAACCTTACAGCTATTTGTGGACTCTGCCCAACGGTAGCAACCAAACAACAGAAGACATAGACAACTTGTCGGCAGGGTTGCACACTGTTTTAGTAACAGATGCTTTGGGCTGCACCACCACAAAAAGTTTTTTAATCACTGTTCCAAATCCGATTGTAATTAACATCAAGAAAACAGAAAATCCTTGCCAAAATGCAAAAGTTGGCACAGCAAACGCAACCATCACAGGGGGCATAGCACCCTACACAATTCAATGGAACAGTGGGCAAACAACAGCCAACTTGACAGACTTGGCAAACGGAAGCTACGAAATAAAAGTAACAGATGCAAGAGGCATTTCAGCTTCCAAAACCACCACCATTGGTAGCCCAACAGGAACACCAAAGTTGAGTTATACCAAAACTATTTACACCTTTGCAGACGGAATTATTAGCCCTATGCTTGAAAATGTGCGTTATGGCAGGTATTCCATCACACCAAACGGTGCTGTGATAGACAGTGCAGGAAAAGTAAATTTAGAGCAAAGCATTGTAAACAGAACTTATACTGTGCGGTATAGTACAGGCGTGGCAGTTTGCGACACCGCAAAATTTACGTTTCAGTTAGTTGCCACCGATTCGCTATTAGTTGTGCCTATTGTTAGTTTGTCCGACTGTTTTGATTCCAAAAATGGCAGCGTAAGACTCAATATCTCTACTAAGGCTTTGCCCGTAAAAGTTCGTTGGAGTACAGGAGATACCACCGCCACTATTAGTAATTTGGGCTATACAACTTCGCCCTTGACTGTCAATGTTTTTGATGCTAATGGCAAAAAAGTGAGCCTAAAAATTAATTTGCCTGTACCCAAAGGAAGCCCAAAAATTAGCTATGCCAAAAATAATTATTGCAACACCGAAACAAACCCAAAAGCAACCATAGAAGGGCTTTATAATTATGGTTTTGCAAGCCAACCACAGGGAATTGTATTTTTGGATTCGGGTACAATAGATTTGCAAAAATCTAAAACAGGAAATTATAATGTGATAGTTGCGACTCCCGCAGGTTGCATAGCCAATACAACCATTAATATTTTTGGCTTGCCGACTAAGCAGTTTAACAACAAAACCATCATAGCTTGTAGTAGCACAGTTTTAGACGCAGCCAATAGCAATTTAAGCAATGCAACATACAGGTGGAGTACAGGCGAAACCACACAACGCATAACAGTAACAAAATCAGGCACTTACATTGTTACAATCAATTCGGGTTTGTGCCAAATATTGGATACAATAAAAGTACAGATAAGCAATTTGGTTGCCACCACAAAAGTTACGCACCTGCGAGGAAACGGAAGCATTGCCAATGGAGAAATTGACGTTACCAATATTGTGGGCAACATTGGAAATGCGACAATTATGTGGGCAGATATTCCTTCGGTGCAACGCAAACGCACAGGTTTGAAAGCTGGAATTTACGAATTTACTGTAAAAGATACGCTATGCCCACGCACTTACAAGGTGGAAATAAAAGCACCCATTGTATTAAAAGTTACAGCCGAAAAACAAGACGACACAGGTTGTGGCGGGGCAAATGGAAGCATCACCCTAAAAATCACAGGCAATGGCAACGAGAAAGTAACCATAGACGGAAAAACTGTTACCAATGGCTACTTAGGCGGACTAAAAGCTGGATTTTATAAATGGACAGTCATAGACAGCACAGACCAAAACCAAAGTGGCGACATTTTGCTTGCCTCTGCCGACCCTCTGGCTACCAACTTGCGTGCCTTCGATGCAAGCTGCATAGACGATGGCAAAGTGATTTTAGACACAAAAGGTGGTCGCAAACCTTACACCTACGAATATACAGACGTGGTAACAGGCACAGTAAAAACCGCAACTTCTAATGAAATTTCGGGCTTGGCAGTAACAGCAAATGAATATATCTTTGTCATCACAGATGCCACAGGTTGCAAAGTCGTTGCACGCACCCGCATACGCAAAGCCCCAATTCCAACCCTAACCATTTCGGACACCACCACCATTTGCGAAGGTGCAACTACTTCATTTTCAGTCCGTTACAAAGGTTCGGTTTACCCCTATTCGTTTAGTTATTCGGCAAATCGTGAAAACTTTACAGTCAATAACGTGATGGATAGTAGTTTCAAAGTAGAAGTTTCGCCCAAAATTGCCACCATTTACAAAATCACAAGGCTTAGTTATGGGGCAAATTGTACAGGAACTATTGCAGCGGCTCAGGCTTGGGTCAAAGTCAATCCTTTGCCTGTTTTGCTCAATGTGCAGGCTACACAAGAAAATTGTGGATTGAAAGATGCCACCATTTTGCTCTCCGAAAAAGATGTAACCGCAGGCAAAGCACCCTTTGAGTTTGCTATTCAAAAAACGGGCAGCAAAGACAATTTGAATTTTGCCAAAACTACCAGATTTGAGAATTTGGCAGCAGGTAGTTATGAGGTTTTTGTGCGGGAGGCAAACAGTTGTGTGTATAAATACCCAAAAGTGGTGGAAATTCAGAACGAAAGTTGTGAGATAGAATTTCACAAATTGCCAAACACCATCACACCAAATGGCGATGGCATTAACGACACTTTCGTTATTCCAAATGCACAATTTTATCCCGAAATGACCTTAGAAGTGCAAGACAGAGTGGGCAGGGTGATTTACAAAGGCATTTACAAAGATTGGAATCCAAACGAAACCAACGAAACCATTGGAGTTTACTTTTACCAAATTGTGTTGGGTAATGGCAAAACGTATCAGAGGTTTATTAATGTGCTAAGGTAAATAGTTTTACAACAACCTCGCAAGGTTTTTAAACCCTTGCGAGGTTAAAATATGAAAAATCAAGCAAATTTTTCTTCTGTTTTCTGTTTAAACCACAAAAGAATGGCAAAAATCTGAAAAATATCTTTGCTTGTTGCGTTGTAAGCATTGCTAACAGCATATTCTTTGCCTTCGAGAACTACAAAGAACCAACTTCGCCCCGAAACATAGCAACCATATAAGGTTTCGTTGTCGGCATTTTGAACTTGTGCAGCCACCATAGCTATCATAAGCTGACCTAATGGGTCGTTGTCTTTACGGTTTTCCTGTTTATACTCGTGTAAAAAGAAAAATGGTTTTTGAGGAGTTTGCTTACCTTTTGCCAACATAAATTCAACTTTGCCCGAAGTAGTTTTTTTGTCATTTTCATAGTTTACAGACATAATGCGTTGTGTAAAAACTTTATAGTTTGCACCCACAAAATTTACCAAATGCACAAAAGGGCTAATAAACATAAATTTTAATTCGTCTTCGTTCCAAGTGTCCACATAATCTAATAAGCAAATGCGTAAGTTTTCTATAGATTTATCAAAAGGTGTGGGAGTCAAATTTTCTAATTGCTGTAAAACAGGTTTTGTACGAAGTCTTGTCAAGCCAAATGCTTGTTCTACTTCTTCATATAACCAAGCCTTGAAAGCCTTGTTTCTTGTTTTTACCATAATTATATTGTTTTATACACAAAGTTACAATTTTTTCTTAACACAAACAAAATTTTAATAGCCATGAAAAAAATTACACTTTTATGTACCTTGTTATTTGCAATACTTGTTTTAGTTGCAAATAACCCACTTTTTGCCCAATTTGTCCCACAGTCGCAAATGGGTTTAATGAATTTGGGCTTGTCCAATCCTGCCTATCTGTGCATGGAAAACGAAAAGTTTTTAGGGGCAGTTTCTCACCAACGAGCAACGCCAGCCATAGACGGTAGTCCCGAAACTTCGTACCTCAACTTGCAGTTTAAACCCAAAAAAATGGGAATTGGCATGGTTGTCTGGCACGACAGAATTGGCTACTTTTCCAACACAATGTTTCAAGCAGGGGCAAGCTATGAAGTGCAATTAGGTAAAAACAGTGAGTTGAGTTTTGGCTTGCATGGCGGTTTTATTCGTTATACATTTGACATGAACCGAGCCGTTTTTGCCGTCCCCAACGACCCCATCAAGTCTATTGGCATAAACGGCAACGCAATTCCCCTCGACTTTGGGCTGTATTATGAAAATCGGAGCAAAAAAGGTGCTTTGTATGCAACGGTGGCAATGAAAAAACTATTTCCCTATCAAGGCGTAACCGAAAGCACCTTTCCCCTCATGTTTACAGGCATGATAGGAGCAAAGGGCAAAGTGATTGATGACGACTTTTTGGTAAACACTGCCCTCGAAGTCCGCAAAGAAACTACTTTAACAGCCAATTTGCATGGCATGGTAACGTACAAAGAAATCCTATCATTGGGCTTGGTGCTGCGAGCCGAAGACCTAAAACCCTTGTCGTCTTTTGGGTTTCAGGCAGGCTGCCGACTGATGAACGCAGAGGAAAATGACTGCAACTTAAAACTCAATCTTGCCTTCTTTTTCCCCAGCTCAGGGCAGTTGGTCAGCCGCAATGCCACCACCATTGCCGAAATAGGCATCACTGCCACCATGCCCAAAAAGGGCTGGCAGAAATAATAATTGCAGCTATACTTCTGCTTGTGGTGTGCTTTCGGTTGCTCACAACCGAAAGTATGCACGTTGCGGGTTTGAGAACCCGCAAACACACCGAACCTGCAAGCACGAAATAAAAAATATTTTGTCAAAAATAGGACTTACCGTAGCCCTGAATTAAATAAAAAACAGGCTCACAAAATAATAATATGTTAGAAAAAATCCCTATAAACGATATTTTAGGCATCAGCATTGAGGGTTATAGTGATGCAAATGGCAAGGCAGAAGATAATTATTTGCTTTCATTATTGCGAGCAGAGTCAGTAGCAAAATACCTCAAAAAACAAGGTATTGCAGCATATAGACTCATGCCCAAAGGTTATGGCGACACTTTTGCAAGACCAAACTACGACAAACTAAAAGATGCAGAAGACCGAAAAGTGGTGCTAAGAATAGTTTATAAGGCAAAAAAAGATTAGTTTTAAGCAAATTTTTCTTCTGTTTTTTGCTTCAGCCACAAGAGAATAGCAAAAAAAACAAAATCATTCTTAGTTTTTTGATATTAGTAGTTTAGTTGCTTACTTTTGTGGCAATTTTTAAAAGACGAATGAAAAATAACTATGTAGTCATTATGGCAGGTGGCATAGGCACAAGGTTTTGGCCCTTCAGCCGAGCCAGCCACCCCAAACAGTTTTTAGACATATTAGACTCAGGCAAAACCCTGATTCAGATGACTGTAGAAAGGTTTTTGGCTGTTTGCCCCCTCGAAAATATCTTTGTTGTAGCCAATCAAGATTTTTACTTTCAAATCAAGTCGCAATTACCTCAACTTGCCGAAAGTCAAATTTTGTTAGAGCCTTATATGCGAAATACGGCAGCTTGTATTGCATACGCCTCTTATAAAATTAGAAAACGGACAGACAATGCCAATATCATCATTGCCCCTGCCGACCATGTGATATTGAAAGAGGATAATTTTTTGCAAAGTATTCAAATTGCCTTAGATACTGTAGCCCAAAATCCAATTTTGCTTACGCTGGGCATAGTCCCCACCCGACCAGACACAGGCTACGGCTACATTCAGTTGGCAGACCACGACACCGATGGCAAACTGCAAAAAGTCAAAACTTTTACCGAAAAACCTAACCTTGCTTTGGCAATAGAATTTGTGGAAAGTGGCGACTACCTTTGGAATGCAGGAATTTTTGTGTGGAATGTTAAAACTATCATTGCAGCCTTCGAAACCTATATGCCCGAGATGGCAGGTTTGTTTGCAGAGGCTCAATACAGTTTTTTCTCTCCCAACGAGGGCAAAGCAATTAAGCAACTTTACCAACAGTGCCACAACATTTCGATAGACTATGCCATTATGGAAAAAGCCGAAAATGTTTATGTCCTGCCTTGCGATTTGGGCTGGTCGGACTTAGGCACGTGGAAATCTTTGTACGAATTTTTGCCAAAAAATAAAGACAATAACGTGCTGATTGGCAATATTTTAACTTACGAAACAACCAACTGTATGGTTAAAACTCCCAATGAAAGATTGGTAGTTTTGCAAGGTTTAAGCAATTATATTGTAGTGGAGTACCAAAATGTCTTGTTGGTTTGCCAAAAAGACCAAGAACAACGAATCAAACAGTTTTTGGAGGACGTAGTTAAACAAAAAGGCAGACAATTTGTGTAGTGTGGACTTTAGTCCACACCTTTACCATTTCATATATCATGCGTCATCGGCTATCACTCGAAGAATATGTATCGGGAATTTTGGCACAAAACAGGTTTGTGTTGAGCCAAGCTATTACCCTCGTAGAAAGCCAACTTGCCCAAGACAATGAATTGGCTTTGCAAGTGATAGATAGGCTATTGCCCTACACAGGCAAAAGCTACCGCATAGGCATCACAGGTGTACCTGGGGTGGGCAAAAGTACATTTATCGAGGCTTTTGGGCTATATTTGATAGGGCAGGGCAAAAAATTGGCAGTATTGGCAATAGACCCCAGCAGCCAGCGAAGCAGGGGCAGCATCATGGGCGACAAAACCCGCATGGCTACCCTTAGCACCCTCTCCGCAGCCTATATTCGTCCTTCGCCTTCGGGTACTTCTTTGGGTGGGGTCAGTCGCAAGACCAGAGAAGCTATGCTTTTGTGCGAGGCAGCAGGCTTTGACGTGGTGCTGATAGAAACCGTAGGCGTGGGGCAGTCTGAAACGGCAGTAGCCCAAATGACAGATTTTTTTCTCTTGCTCATGTTGGCGGGGGCAGGCGACGAGTTGCAAGGAATAAAGAAAGGAATTATGGAAATGGCAGATTTAGTGGCAATTACCAAAGCCGACGAGGGCAACGAACTGAAAGCCGAAAGAGCCAAAGCCACTTATCAAAATTCCCTCATGTTTTTTCCTGCTCACGCAGGAGGCTGGTTTCCGCCTGTCCTCACTTGTTCGGCAGTGCAAGGGACAGGGTTAGACCAAATTTGGGAACAGTTGCAAAACTACCAAATACAGACCCAAACCAACGGCTTTTGGCAACACAAACGCCAACAACAACAAACTGAATGGTTGCACGACACCATCAAACAACTTCTGGAAGAACAGTTTTATCAAAATCCAAGTATCAAAAATTTATTGGAAACCACCGAAAAGCAAGTGCAAGAAGGCAAACAGCACGCCACCCAAGCAGCAGCAGATTTGGTAAAGTTGTTTTTATCTCCTTAAATTTTTATTCTTTTATTTTGTAAACTCCTTTTATTACTTTAATAGTTGGTACTTTTTTGTATTTTTCAAAATACTCATAACCAGCTTTGATTTGTTCCCAAAAGCTAATTTTTTCAGGTTCGGCAGCAAATTCTTGGCGGAGAGTAGCCAAATTGTCGGTGGTCAAAGGTTTTGGAAAAATATGCACAGGAATTTCGGCTTGCCCTTGGTTATGAGCTTGTATCAATACCCAATACAATTCCTTAATTGGGTTGTCTTCTATGGAAATGCAGCCAATAGAAACACAATTTCCATGAATACAAATGGCACTGCCTGTTTTTTTCCAATGTATATCATAAGCATTGGGGTAATTGATTTTGACTGACAAGTAAAAATCACTCACAGGATTGTAGTAGTCTATCACATAAAAACCTTCGGGAACTTGCAAATCTCCTTGTTTATTTTTGCTACCCAACACACCTGACATATAACAGATGGGATAAGTTTTTATCAATACAAATTGCTGATTGATAGGGTTTTCCGCCCATAATTCTAATTGTGAAAGAGCTTTAAAAACTCTGATAAAAATTTTTTTTGCAGGGAAAGATAAGCCTTTGGCAGCAAAAAGCACCTGTAAAGTTGAGGTGGTTTCTTGTTGGGCTACTTTGACTCTTTCGTGTTGTAGTTGCTGTTCCAAAAAAGTTTTTTTCTTATTTTGGGCAAACAATGAACAACTGGTAAGTAAAAAACAGCAAATAAAGAAAAAATAGTGTTGCATATTACAAATAAAAATCCGTATCAAAGTCTTGTTTATCAGCTTCTTGCAAAATTTTTTCTATTTGCAACAAGGTAGTTGTTAGGGTTTCATTGAGAATAAGAGCCATATTTTGCAAGTTTGTAGAGGAGTAGGGTAGGGTAGGGGCTACTTGCAAAGCAGGTGGCAACAGGTCTGCGTGTTTACTTTGTATGGTGCTAATACAATTTGCCAATAATTCTACTTGTTGTTGCTGTACTGTTTGCAAAGTCTGCAAACTTTGGCGAATAGTCTCACAACTTTGTTGCAAAGTGCGGAGAAATGGCAAATGTTTATGTTTTCCCATAAAAAGAGGTTATTACGATTTGTACTATACCCTTTGGCGGGGGTTGCCTCCAACTGCAGGGTCAATTAGTATTTAAAATCTCTTAAACTTGTTTGCAAAGTAACAAAATTTTTTGATTTTTGTAGTTAGTAGTTGCAAAAATATAAGTAGAACCACCTTCTTTGATACCTGTTTTTTTGCGAATTTCCTCCACTGACAGAGGGAAGTTTCTAATGGTAATGTTTGCTTTGCCTTCAGGCAAAAGTGTTGCCAATATTTTTTTATCCAACTGTGTTTGGTGCAAAATTTTGAAACTACGCCCCATAAAATCCGTTATTGGCGTTTCACTTGTGTAGAGGTGCGTATGCGTGTGCAGTTTGCCCACTTGCCATCGTTGGGCTATGGTCTGGAAAGCCCCCGCCTTCAACAAAGCTACATTGGGTTCGTAAAGATACTGTTGCGGAAGTACCAAATTGGCTTGCTTTGCTTGTTCCTCCTGCCGAGTAAAAGTAAAAATTTGGTTGCCGTTTTTAGTCAAATTAACTGCCAAAATTGGAATTTCTTGATAGTTAATTGCCTGATTAGACAATAAATACAAAACTTCTTTACATTCGTTTTCGTGGGCAAGCACCACTATTTTTTGCACTGTTTTTAGTTCGGCTACGGCTTGCTGCACATCGAGCATGGGCGAAGTTTTGAGCAAAATTACTGGGGCATAGTGCCATAAATGGGGCAACCAATCCACTATATTTGGCTCACAATCTTGCAAAGAAGCCACTTTTTGCTGTTTTTCGTTTCTGCGGGCAGGGTCTAAATACAAACAACTCAAAGGCGTGGAGATATACTTTGCTAATGTTTGCAAATTCTCTTTATTGAGTTGCAAATTCAAAACTTGAATGTTTTGTTTTTGATTATCAAGGGCTTGTGCATTGAGTAAATCCCATTTATCAGACACCTGTGAGGTGTCTGATAAATTGCTTCGGGCTTTTTCAAGCAATTCAAAGTTTTTTTTGGCAATAGTTGCCAATTTTTCATTTTGCTCTACATATAAAACCTGCTCAAAAAATTTACCAAAAGCCCAACTATCCACACCCAAACCTCCTGTAAGGTCGGCAAGACTGGTGCAGGGTTGGTCTGCTTGTTGCAGTTGCTCGGCGAGCCAATTTGCCTTGAATAAAGCCGTAATTTCCGAAGAACACTGAGCTAAGGACAAAGCAACAGGAAACTCCAAACCTTCTACCTGCACCCACGTAGGTAGCTTGCTTTTTGCCTTTTGCTTGCCTGCTATCTGTACCAATGCCTGCTGCATATCCACATTTGGGAACAAATGGGCTTTGAGGGCAAGGGCTACCACATCTGCCTCTGCATATTGCTTGATGAAGGTTTGTAAATCCACTATCAAATCACATCTTTTTTGTGTTTTATCAAATCGTAGAGCAGTTCCCTTGCTCGGTGTAGTTGTGCTTTCACTGTGCCTAAGGGGGCATCTATCTCTACGGCTATTTCTTCATACGATAATTCGTCGAAGTATCGTAGATTAACCAATCGTTGGTATTTTGCGGGCAATAAAGCCACAATACTGCGGATGAGTTCTTTCTTTTGTTCGTTTATTGCCTCCTCTTGTGGGTTGGGATTTGAGTCTTTAAGGTCAATATCTACAGGGTCGCCGTTGTCGTCAGTAAAGGAAGTATTAATACTCATGGTCTCGAGTTTTTTCTTGCGAATAAAGTCGATGCAGTTGTTAGTGGCAATCCGAAAAAGCCAAGTACTGAATGTATAGTCTTTCTTGAAACGGGGCAAATTTTTGAAAGCCTTAGCAAAAGCCTCAATCGTGAGGTCGTCTGCGTCATCAGTGTTGCGAATCATTTTGAGCAAAGTATGATAAACAGGCTTCCAATACCTTTTCATAAGTTCGCCATAAGCCTTTTCATCTCCAGCTATGGCTTGGTCTATGAGCTTAAAATCTGCTAAGGCTTTTTCAGAAAAAATACGTTCTTCTTGGTTTTCGTCAGTTGTTTCTATGTAGTTGTTGTCCATGCTAAAAAATGAGGTATTTTAATGGTGTAAATCTAATAAATTAAGCCAATTAAAAAAATACAAAATGGAAAAAACTTAGTTTCATAAAAAGTTTATTGTTTTACCCACGCAATTTTGTAATTTGCGTTGCAGTTTATATGCACAGGCTAAAGCCTGTGTTACAAAACTACTTAACTCAATATACTAATTTATGAATTCAATGGATTCAAAGACCAATCAAACTGTCGAAAACGAATGGACAGAAATCATATCTGAAAAAAATAATTTATTCGACCTCAAATTAAACGAAGTTTGGCGGTATAGAGATTTGGTAAGGTTGTTGGTTTGGCGAGATTTCATAGCTTCTTACAAGCAGACTATTTTAGGACCTGCTTGGTTGTTTATCAATCCTTTGTTGAGTAGCATCTTGTTTACCCTCATCTTCAGCGTAGTAGCCAATATTGGTACAGAGGGAGTGCCTCCTTTTTTGTTTCAACTATGCAGCATGACTTGCTGGAGTTTCTTTTTGCGTTGCTTAAACTCTACTCAAAATACTTTTGGAGCTAATGCAGGGATTTTTAGCAAAGTTTATTTCCCTCGTTTGGCAGTTCCTATTGCGGGCATTATTTCCAACTTAATACAATTTGGAATTTTACTAACCTTGTTTCTGGGTTGCTTTCTGGTCTATAAATTTTGGTTGGGTTATCCTCTTCAAATGAATTGGCAAGGATTGCTATTTTTGCCGTTTTTATTACTTATTTTGGCACTTTTGGCAACAGGTGCAGGGGCTGTTATTGCTTCTTTTACCACCAAATACAGAGATTTTGGCATTTTTGTAGGCTATGCTACCCAAGTACTGTTGTATGTTTCTTCGGTAATGTATCCACTGTCTTTTTTTGCAAAATATCAAGATTTGCTTTTGCTCAACCCAATCGTGTCATTGATAGAGGCTTTTCGTTATGCTTTTCTCAATATTGGTGGTTTTCATACAATTTATTTGTTGTATGCGGCGGGTTTGAGTGTGGTACTTTTTGTGATTGGCGTTATTTTGTTTAACCAAACCGAAAGAAATTTCATAGATACGGTGTAAAGGTTTTTGAGCTTTTAATTTTCCTGTCTAACCATTGGCTGGGCTAACTAAGCTACTGCCAATGGTTTACTATCAATTCCAAAAATTTGCACTAATTTTTTGTATATTTCTCCAAATACCACTTCACCGTTTTGACAATACCTGTTTCGAAATTTTCATCGGCTTTCCAGCCCAGTTCGGTTTCTATTTTGGTGGCATCGATGGCATAACGGCGGTCGTGTCCTGCTCGGTCTGTTACGAAGGAAATAAATTGCTTGTAAGATTGTCCGCCGCCCAAAGGTTTCAGGTCGTCTAACAAATTGCAAATAGTGTGGACAATATACAAATTATTTTTTTCGTTCCGCCCACCAATGTTATACGTTTCGCCAGCCACGCCCTTGTGATAGACCAAATCTATACCTTTACAGTGGTCGAGTACATAGAGCCAATCTCTTACATTCAATCCATCGCCATAGATAGGAATGGGCTGTTTTTGTATTGCCTTGCGAATAATGGTAGGAATTAGCTTTTCGTCATGTTGCTTTTGTCCGTAGTTGTTCGAGCAGTTGGTCGTTACAACATTCATGCCGTAAGTGTGGTGATAACTCCGCACAATCATATCAGAAGCAGCTTTGGAGGCACTGTAAGGGCTGTTTGGGGCATAAGGCGTGGTTTCGTGAAACAAGCCTGTGCTGCCCAATGTGCCATAGACCTCATCAGTAGAGATATGGTGAAAACGGCAATTTTCGTAGCCTTCTTTGTGCTGAAAAGGGGCTGCCAACCAATGGCGTTTGGCTACGTCTATCAACGTAAACGTACCATTGATATTGGTTTGGATAAAAGCCTCTGGATTGGCAATAGAATTATCCACATGAGATTCGGCAGCAAAATGAATAACACTTTTGATGTCGTGTTGCTCAAAAAGGTGCTGCACCAACTCCCGATTGCAAATATTGCCTTTCACAAATTTATAATTGAGTTGGCGAGCAATTTCTTTCAGATTGTTCAGATTGCCCGCATAGGTGAGCAAATCCAAATTAATCAGAAAGTAATCGGGGTGTTGAGCCAAAAAATAGGGCAGAAAATTTGAGCCTATAAAGCCTGCACCGCCTGTTACTAAAATGGTTTTCATTCAATTTGGTTTTAATAGATTTTTATTTTAGTTGCAATTAATTGGTAATCAATTATTTACAACTAATAATTTACAATTAAAAACTTAGAACTAAGAATTAACAACTACTTACAAATGTTTGGTATAAATGCCCGCAGCTATTTTTTCTACCAATGATTTCGGTGCAAAACTTGTCATTTTGGCTGAAAACGAATTGATAAAGCCCGGTATCACTTCGGCATCTCCTTTAAACAAACCTGCAATGCCAATTTGGGCTACTTGTTCGGGAGTCATATTTACTTTTTGGGCAGTAGCTTTTAGCGAATCAGTCATTTTTGCTCGGTCAGAAAACTCCGTATCCGTAGCCCCTGGACTAAGACAAGTAACAGAGATGTTGCTGTTTTGCAACTCACAACGCAAACCTCTGGTAAAAGAAACCACAAAAGATTTGGTGGCTGCATAAACACTTAGCGTAGGTACGGCTTGGTAGGCAGTGGTGCTTGCCACGTTGAGCAAATAAGATTGTTGCCCTGTTTTTTCGGCACATTGACGCAAGAGAGGTAACAAAACGTAGGTCAGGTCGACCACTACATTCATATTGAGTTGCATCATGTTGCGTTGCTCCTCCAACGACATTTTTTCGAACCAACCCCACAAGCCATACCCTGCATTGTTTACCAAGATACTCAACTCATATTGTTTGCTTTCGCACCAATTTTTAATAGTTTCGGCAGCTTTGGGTGCAGATAAGTCCAGAGCCAAATAGTTTGCCTTGATTCCATATTGCTGGGTGAGTTCAGAAGCCAATTTTTGCAAAATTTCTTCTGACCGAGCCACCAATAGCAAATTATATTTTCTTTTGGCAAGTTCTACGGCTATGGCTTTGCCTATGCCTTTGCTTGCCCCTGTGATGAGTGCGTACATACAAATTGGATTGTTTTGAGGGGCAAAGGTAGTGTTTTTTTTGAAGTTTTTATTTTTTCCGCAAAAAACCTCAACAAATCCAAAGAACTTGTTGAGGTCAGACCCATTAATAAACCTAAACTTACAATATGAAAATTCTATTGTATTGCACTTTTTCACTTTACACAAAGTTAAAAAATAATTTTTAAATTTGCTATTAAAATACGTAAGAATAATATGAAGCCACACCTTGTTTGTTGATACCCCGCACAATGACTCTGCCTCTGGTATTTTCTAACAAATAAGCCAATTTTTGGGGACTGTCCACCTCCACATTGTTTACAGATGTAACAATAAAACCTTCCTCAAACCCCACTTGTGCCAAAAATCCATTATTGACTTTCACTATTCTCACGCCATTGGCAATGCCTAACCGACTTCTTTCGCCTTTGGGGACTAATTCAAACTCTGCATTCAGGCTTTCTGCCTTATAGACTTCTTTCTTTGTAACGGAAGTTGTGCCATTTATGTTGGTTAATTCTACTATTTTTTCTACAATTTTTCCGTTTCTACTAAGTTGCACTGTAATTTTGTCGGCGGGTTTGTAGTAACTTAGCTGTTCGTCATAAGCTGCCCTCGATGCAATGGGTTTGCCGTTGATTTTGAGCAAGACATCATTGCGTTGCAGCCCTGCACGTGCAGCAGCCCCGTCTTCCTCTATGGTGTTAATGACTACGCCTGAAATTTCGGGCAGTGCCAGATTTTGGTAGTTTTCTTCGCTTACATCTGCCACCTGCACACCCATAAAGGCTTTTTGCACCTGCCCAAACTGTTTGAGGTCGTTGTAAATCTTGCCCACTATATCCGAAGGCACAGCAAAACCATAGCCTGAATAAGAACCTGTTTGCGACAAAATAGCGGTGTTGATGCCTATCAATTCGCCTTTCAAATTAACCAAAGCCCCGCCCGAATTTCCAGGGTTAATGGCTGCATCGGTCTGAATGAAAGACTCCAATGGAAATTGCCCTTTCAATACACCTATATCTCTGCCTTTGGCACTCACAATGCCCGACGTAACCGTAGAGGTCAAATTAAACGGATTGCCAACTGCCAAGACCCAATCGCCGACATTGACCGTAGTTGCAGAAACCACTTTGACCGCAGGCAAGTTATTTGCCTCTACTTTCAACAAAGCCAAATCCGTAGAAGGGTCAGTACCAATCACTTTGGCTATGTAAGTCCGTTTGTTGTGGATAACTTCTATTTTGTCGGCATCATTAATCACGTGGTGGTTGGTCATGATGTAGCCGTCTTTGGTAAAAATAACCCCCGAACCAGAGCCTAATACGCTGTTGTTTCTGTTCGTGCCATCAAAAAACATATCAAACCACGAGTAGGTTTGTCTGCCTTGTGCCACCGTTTTGATATAGACCACCGAAGGGGTGCTGGCGGTAGCAGCCATTACAAAATTGCCGTTTTCGTTTAAATTGGCAACTTTATTAAAATCAGCAAATTGCATTTGTTGGCGAGGCGAAGTTTCTCTATTGACCACCAACTCCGCAGGAGAAATGGAGGTATCAAATGCACGAGTTACACCAAAAAATAGGGCTGCCCCCACAAAGCCCGATGTAACGCCAAGGGCAATGGTTTTAAATTGTTGAGTCATGTTTTTCAGAATGGTATAGTATGTAACATACGCTTTAGCGTGTGAAATATGTAACATACGCTTTAGCGTGTGATTTTACAAAATTAACGAAACCATATTAATTCTGTTCTAATTTTTTTGTTAAGAATTGTGAAAGACAGCAATGAAAAAACTGTATATTCGCCTTCATGTGAATTTTTGCTGTCAAGAGTTGTATATTTTCAGGCTAATGTTTGCCATATTGCTAACTTATTCTGCTCCCCAACTCTTTGAGTAGGTTGCTTACTTCCTCCTCTTTGTTTTTTTGTTCGGTAATATCAATGGACATAGAAGTAATTTTTACCAAATTGCCTTGTGCGTCAATGGTGGGAATGTAGTAGGCTTGCATCCAAAACAGCTTGCCGTCTTTGCGTAGGCGGCGTACTTCCCGCACCGCAGGTTGTCCTTTGAGGAGTTCTTGCCACAATTTATCTATCATGGGCTTGTCTTCTTCTACGGCATAAAAATTCAAATCTTTGCCCAATACTTCGTCTATTGTGTATTGCGAAATTTCTGTAAATTTATGATTGACGTACTGCACTTTTCTATCTGGCGACAATTCCAAAATCACCAGCACTTGGTCTATGGCTTTTAGCGTATTTTGGAGTTCGGTGTTTTTGTCCTCCATTTTTTTGCGTATGGCGTCCACCTCTTGCATGGTGCTTCGTATCACGTCTTCTTGGGCTTGCATCTCCTCCAACTGTTCTTGTACTTGTTTGCTTGCCTCTATTTGTTCCGTAATATCTGTTACAAACCCTTGTAAACCAATGAGTTGTCCTTTGTCGTCATACAAACCATTGCCTTTTTCCCACACCCATTTAATTGTTTTTTTGGCATCTACAATTCGGTATCTGATTTCATACACCGTTTTGTTGGCTAAGGCGTCTGCCACTATTTTGTCCGATTCTTGATAAGACGTTTGCAGGTCTTCGGGGTGAATGAGGTCGGAGAAATGCACCTTGCCACTCGTGATTTCTTGGGGTTCGTAACCAATTAAATTTTTTGCCCCTGCCGACACAAAATTGATAGACCATACGCCCTCGTGTTTGCGTTGGGTAAAAATCATACCAGGTACGTTGAATAACAAGGAATTAAGTTTGTTATTAGCCTCCGATATGGCTTGTTGTGTGCTTTGCAATTCAGCCATATTTTTTCGCAAAAATTCTTCTTGTTGCTGCATTTGCTCGGTCAGCAGTTGCGACTCTTTGAGCAAGTCGTTGTTGCGTTGGTTTGCCTGTACAGATAAAAGTGAGGTGGCTATCCGTTCTCCTATTTTTTCCAAAAACTCAATTTGGCGACTTCTAAACTTGGCAAAAGTGCTTACTTCCATCACGCCAATCACTTCCTCTTGTACTTTCAACGGCACTAAAACCACTTCATTGGCTTTGGCAGCACCCAAACCCGATGAAATTTGCGTATAGTTTTCGGGTATTTCTTTGAGATGGATAGTCTTTTTTCGCAAGACCACTTCACCCACCAAATCATTGCCAATTTCTTTGGGTTTGCCTTTTTCGTCTTGATTTTCGTAGGCGTAGCAAGCCGTTAGCACCAAAAAACTTTGTTGATTTTTATCTTCGTGTTTTATCAAAAACAGCAAACCTTGCGAGGCTTTGACATATTTAATGACGTGGAGCAAAGTCTGTTCTGCCAATACTTCCATGTCGTTATATTGCATCAGCACTTGGCTAATCTGGGCTATGCCTTCGTTTATCCAATAGTTGCGGTTTTCTTGTTCCCTATAATTTTTCAGGTTTTCACGCATACTGAGCAAGGTTTCGCCCATGTAGTCGTTGCCTTTGTGTTCGTAGTTGCCCTCAAAATTTCCTTCGGCTATTTCGTTTGCCAACTTGATATTTGCCTCCAAATTCAGTTGCTCGTTGATATAAATCATGTTGCGAATACCCGAAGTAAAACGTCTTTCTAACTGCACCGCAATAATGACGCAAAGCACAAATTGCAAGAGGTGAAAAATAAGATACGAAATAATGCGTGTTGCATCATAATCTGAAATATCTGCAAAATAATGCTTAAAACTTGCATCAGGAAAACTCACTGCATACAAACTCAAAAGCATATACACCGCACTGACCAAAAAACTTGGTGCTAAAATTCGCCAATTTTGATAAAAAAGTAACACTGTAAGAATAATGGCAAAAAGCCTTTGCACAATAAGCAACCCTTCAAGTTGGAAAAGATACTGCACTACAAACAATGTTACTAAGGTGCTGGTGAGGTAACGAAAGGAGGACAAGCCTGTAAACAAAAACCGAAACGTACAATAAATAGCCAAATTGATGACGCCCATGCCTACGGCAGTGTACCAAGTTTGGGTGTAAAAAGCAATGCAAAGTCCTACTAAAAATTGCACAAAAATAAGGTAATCCATGCCTCGGTCTATCTTTGTAAAGACATTTTCCTTAAAAGTATGGAACTGTTCGGGGGTAGGCACAAAGTCATGTACCGACAATATTTTTTTGGTAGTAGCAGAAGTAGCTGGTTGCATAAGCAAAGGCAAAGTGGTCTAAGTGCTTTCGAAACCCTAAGTAAAGGAAAAGAAAAGAAAAAGAAAAGGATAGTGCAAAGAAGTATAAAAAAGTATGATAATTTTTTGTTTTTGGGGTAGCTAAATTAGTTGTTTTCTTATATTCGCCTAAAGGCAAATAGACAATCGGGGCTTTCCAAAAAACAAAGAAACCACCTAAAAGATTGAAACTTTGTAATCTTTTTAGTAATATTGCAGCAGACAAAAACTGAATTGTGAAAATAGGGGACAAAATCCTGCGACATTACCCAAAATAAAAACGAAAAACAATGTTAGACATTTATTTTATCCGTCATACCAGCGTGGGCGTAAGTAAAGCTGTTTGTTATGGCAGCAGTGATGTGCCACTTAGCGACAACTTTGTTTATGAGAAACAAGAAGTGCTGCAAAAATTCCAAAAATCTGCCTCTGCCTTGCACACCAAGCAAGTACACATTTACTCCAGCCCGTTGCAACGCTGTAAATTATTGGCGGAGTTTATTGGCAACCAAATTAACGATAAATTGGCAGTTAATTTAGACAAAAGAGTGCAAGAAATGCACTTTGGCGATTGGGAAATGAAAAAATGGGACGAATTGCCCATAGATTCTTTTCAGGCATGGATGACTGCTTTCGTGAATACGCAAGTGCCTAATGGCGAAAACCTATTGCAACTCCACGACAGAACTACCAATTTTATAAACGAAATTGTGCAAAAACACGACAAAGCCGACAGTCTAACTCCTGAAACTGTTTTGATTTTTGCCCATGCAGGCTCTATCCGCACCATGCTAACCCAATGTTTGGGGATGCCCTTAGACAATACTTTCCGTTTTGGAATGGAGTACGGGGCTATGTCTAAGGCAAGGTATATGCAAGGGTATTGGAAAGTTGATTTTGTAAATAGGTAATGTTAGTTTTGTAAAAGCAAAAAAAAATAATTTGCTTGCAATTTTTCAAACTTTTTGCCCCTAAAAATGCTTATATTTGCAGCAATTTGTTTTTAAGCATTACTACCAACATGAAAAAATACCTTTTAGTCGTTTTATTCTTCATTTTATTAGGGTTTTCGGCTTGCGAAACCGTAATTAATCCTCAACTCAATCCATCGGTTCCACTGCTCACGATTGATGCTTTTATTACCAACGAAGCCAAACCGCAGACCATTAGACTTACAAAGTCAATTGGTTTTTTGGATAACAAAGAACAACCTCCTGCCATTGCAGGGGCTACCATTCAGTTGGCAGACAACAAAAACAACGTATTCAATTTTATAGATGAAAAAAAAGATGGCAACTACACTTGGCAACCAACGGCTATGATGCCTCGCTTGGGTGAAGTAGGCACTACCTTTAAACTCTCTGTAACCTATAATAATGAAACTTTCGTGGCAGACTCCAAAATAAACAGAGTGCCAACCATAGACTCTATGGGCTATGAGTTCAGAAAAGTAGGAGATTTTGGTGGTGGCACAAAAGACGGTTATTTTGTTACAATGGCTGTTAAAGACTTTAAAGGCAGAGGAGATTGCTACCGAATAAAATCCTATAAAAACGATACTTTATTGGCTGCCCCTCAACAACTCAACTTGTCGTATGATGGCGTATTTAACAAAGGGAGTAGTGTAAATGATACTGTAGCATTGAAGTTTATTTTCCCTATCCTCAATAATGTGAATGACAGGGACAAGCCTTACAAAAAAGGGGACAAGTGCAAAGTAGAAATTTTATCTTTGACAGAACCTACTTTTGATTTCTTGATTTTGGTACAAGAACAGCAAACCAATGGCGGTTTATTTGCTACGCCACCTGCCAATGTACCTACTAATTTTAAAAGCCTGACTCCAAATTCCAAAAGTAAAGTGGTTGGGTGGTTTTGTACATCAGCAGTAAATACAAGAAGCATAGAGATAAAGTAGTTTTGAATTCTGAATTTTTACGATTGTCAATAGCACTTGTGTCTTGACAATCGTAAAAGTTTCAACGAAGTTTAATACTGCTCATTCAAAAATTTTTTATATTTCAAAATGAGTTCCTAAAATAGTTGGGGCAACCCAAAAAGCTCTTGCGTGGGTTGAAAACAACAAAGTAGGCTCGTAAAACTGCATAGGATATTGGCGAGAGGCTTCGGGGGTTTGCAAAAATTGATTACAAATCTTAAGTAAATCTTTGCCTTGTCTATGCTCTTGCAAATAATTGGCTATGGTTTTAATCCAAAACAAAGTTAAGGTTTCGTGATAACCTTTTTGAGCATCGTTGGGCGTATCAGTGGCTTGGTTATAGGTAATAATACCGCTGCGAATAAGGCAGGTGGCTGTTGCTAATTCATTATGAAATAAAAACCAAAAAGCAACAGTCAGATGTGCCTCGTGTGTCCACGCGGTTTTGGGTAAAGTTTTGTTTTTAAAACCCTCTACCAACGTGTAAATCATCTGCTCGTTTGTGTAAATTGTCATATTTCTGTGAATAGAGGTTATTAATTACACTTTAGCTTTTACTCTTATACCATCGAGCAAGCTCTGCACTGCCGAGTACGAAACCACATTGGTTTTAAAATACTCAACGGCTTGCATTTGTTCGGCTTCGGAGGCGTTGAAAGTACGCAAGATATTGAGCAAGTGCATTTTCATGTGTCCTTTTTGTATGCCTGTGGTCGTGAGAGATTTTACGGCGCCGAAGTTTTGAGCCAAACCAACAACAGCACAAATTTTCATCAGTTCCTGTGCCGAAGGATTGCCCAAAATCTCTAAACTTCTCTTTGCCAAGGGGTGCAAGGAAGTCAAGCCACCGACCACGCCCAAGGCTATGGGGAGGTCTATCCAAAACTTAAAGTGATTATTTTCTATGCTGGCGTGGCTTAGGCTGCTGTACTTGCCTGTACGTGAGGCGTAGGTGTGTCCGCAAGCCTCCACTGCCCTGAAATCATTGCCCGTAGCCAACACAACGGCATCTATTCCGTTGAAAATTCCCTTGTTGTGTGTAGTGGCTCTGTACGTATCTTTTTCAGCTATCTGCACTGCCTTGTAAAATTTATGGGCAAATACTTCGGGAGCAAAACCTTCCACTTCGCCCAATTTTGGTATTTCGCACTCCACCCAAGCCCTGACTAAACACTCTGGCGTATAGTTCGACAAGATAGACATAATAATAGTTGGGTGTTTTTCGGCAGGCGTAAAAATCTCCTGCACCGCAGCCCATTCTATAAAAGTTTTGGCAAAAGCCTCCAAACAAGAATTGATGAAGTTTGCCCCCATCGAGTCGCAAGTTTCAAAAGTTGCCTTGAATTGGTAGTAATTTGGTTCTAAATGCGTCTGATTGACTAATTCTATGTTGGTTATGCCGCCGCCTCTTGCTCGCATATTTTTGGTGAGCAAAGCCGTTGAATCTAAAAATTTTTCTTTCAAGTCATCAAACAACACATATAATTTGTTGAAATCTCCCTCCCAAATAAAGTGGACTTGCCCTATTTTTTTTGTGCCTATAATTTCTGCCCTGAATCCGCCTTTGTCTGCCCAAAACTTAGCACTTTTGGAAGCCGCCGCCACCACACTACTTTCTTCTATCACCATCGGTACGGCATAGCATTTGCCATTGATGAACACATTGGGGGCTATGCCAAACGGCAAATAATAGTTGGTCAAAGTGTTTTCGCTAAACTCGTCGAAATGTTTTTGCACCGCAGGGTTGCCATGCCAAAAACTCTGCATTTCGGCTGTCAGTTTCTCATCACCAATTTGTGCAGCTAACCACTTGATTTTGTCTATTTTAGACAATTTAGAAAATCCTGAAATTGATTCCATTTTTTATTTTAGTTACAAGATTATAAGGTTTTATAAGGCAAAGATAGAAAAAATAATAAAAATAACAGCAAATATTTAACTGATACTACTTAATGCCCTCTATTTTTTTAGTAACTTTGCCTATAATATCTCACAATTTATATTTCAAAAACATCATGAAAAAACTATCTCATTTCTTTATCTTGTTGGGCTTGCTGTGGGTCAGCTTGCAAACCATACAGGCACAAAGCAAACCTGCGGTGGCAACTACGCACACACCATTGACCTTAGAAGACATTTACACCAAAAGAGTATTTGTAGAAAAAACAGTTCAGGGAATTAATTGGACAAAAAACGGACAATATTATACTTCGCTTGACGCAGAAGGTATAGTAAAATACGATATTGTTACAGGCAAAGCCGTAGAAAATTTGGCGGTTTTTGCTTCGCTTTCGCCCAAAATACAGCCTGACGACTATGCTCTCAGTGCCGATGAAAAAAAAATATTGTTTACCACCAATACCGAGCCTATCTACCGCCGTTCTTTTCGAGCAGACTATTATGTGTATGACCTCACTACCAAAACCCTAAAACCCCTGACCACCGAAGGCAGACAATCTTATGCTACTTTTTCGCCTGATGGTAGCCAAGTTGCCTTTGTGCGTGAAAATAATTTGTTTGTAGTCGATATCAACAAAGGCTTTGCCCTAACCCAAATTACAAGCAACGGCAAATTTAATTCTATTATCAACGGCAGCACCGATTGGGTTTATGAAGAAGAATTAGGTTTTGCTCAAGCCTTTTTTTGGTCGCCAGATAGCAAAAAAATTGCTTTTTATCAATTTGACGAGAGCAAAGTGAAGGAGTACAATATGCAGGTTTGGGACGACAAGCAACTCTATCCCGTTGACTACCGTTTCAAATACCCAAAAGCAGGCGAGGCAAACTCTGTTGTCAATATTTTTACTTATGATTTGGCAAGCAAACAAACTATGCAAATGGATATTGGCAAAGAAACCGATATTTACATTCCGAGAATCAAGTGGACAAACTCACCCGAAACTTTGGCTATTCGCCGCATGAATCGTCTGCAAAACAAATTGGAGATTTTGCACGCCAACGCCAACACAGGCAAAAGCAAGGTAATTTTTACCGAAAAAAGTGATACCTACGTGGACGTGGAGTATGCAGATGATTTGATTTATCTCCGCAATGGCAAGCAATTTATGATGACCAGCGAAGCCGAAGGTTACAAACATTTTTACCTCTATGAATTTTCGGCAGACACCAGCCGTTTGGTAAAAAAAGTTACAGATGGCAAATGGGAAGTGGCAGAATTTGTAGGTATCAACGAAAGTGCAACGCCCGCCGTTGTTTATTTTACCTCTACCGAACATTCTCCCTTAGAACGTCATTTTTACAGCATAGACATAGAGGGCAAAGGCAAAGCAAGATTGTCTGTAGAAAAAGGTACGCACACAGTCAATATGAGTCCAGATTTTAGCCACTACATTTTGTTTAACAGCCACGTGGCAAGCCCGATGAAAGTGAGTATTTTCAAAACCGAAAAACACGCCTTGCAGTCGGTAAGAGAAGACAATGCAGACCTCCGCAAAAAAATAGCCGAATATGGCTTGCAACCCAAAGAGTTTTTTCAGGTTATAGCCACCGACAATACCATTTTGTACGGCTATTGGATAAAACCCAAAGACTTCGATGCCAAAAAGAAATATCCTGTTTTGATGTTTGTCTATGGTGGACCAGCCTCGCAAAACGTAAAAGACTCTTGGGCA
The DNA here is from genome assembly GCA_013299115.1 of Cytophagales bacterium. Lineage (GTDB taxonomy): Bacteria > Bacteroidota > Bacteroidia > Cytophagales > Thermoflexibacteraceae > JAAFKA01. Next base: position 68,473 of record JAAFKA010000005.1, on the reverse strand, counting down.
GATGGACAGCAATATTTTCACCATTATTTGGCACAACAAGGCTATTTGGTGGCTTGTGTGGACAACAGAGGCACAGTAGCACGCGGGGCAGCTTTCAAAAAATCTACCTACGCCAACTTGGGCAAGTATGAAGTACAAGACCAGATAGATGCAGCCAACTACATAGCAGCCCAGCCTTTTGTGGAGAAAAGCAGAATAGGCATTTGGGGTTGGAGTTATGGAGGTTATATGAGTTCTTTGTGCATCACGTTGGGTGCAGATGTGTTCAAAACAGCCATTGCCGTTGCCCCTGTTAGCACTTGGCGGTTGTACGACACCATTTACACCGAAAGATTTTTGAAAAGACCTTTCGAAAATGCAGAAGGTTATGATAGAAATTCGCCGATTACTCATGCCGACAAACTCAAAGGCTCTTACCTCCTCGTGCATGGAACTGGCGACGACAATGTGCATTTTCAAAACGCAATTTTAATGCAAAATGCTTTGATTAAAGCAGGCAAACAGTTTGAATCTTTTTACTATCCAAACCGAAATCATGGCATTTATGGGGGCAACACTCGTTTGCACCTTTATCAAATGATGACTGATTTTATTAAAAGGAAATTGTAAAAAAAGTGTCCTGCGCTTTAGCGTCATGACAGTTGTTTTAGCTCTCTTTGCTTTGTACCAAATTTAGATGTACTTAATTATTTTTGCAGTAGTGAAGCAAATCATAAATTTCCTTTTTCTAATTTTTTTCTAACTTTCAAACGCAACAAAAAGTAAAACTTTGTTCCTACTTTTGTTGCGTTTTCTATTTTACTGTAAATCTAAACTGTTATGAAAAAAATTATTGTTGCTACCCTGTTTTGTTTTGTTTCACTTGCTTTTGTGTGTCCTAAGTATTTGGATATACCGAATGAAATAATGGTTCTATTGGAAAAATATTACACAACTTATCCTATCGAAAAGATTTACGTGCAAACTGATAAAACCTACTATGCTACAGGCGAAAAAATATGGTTTAAGGCAATTATGCGTTATGAAGATACTTTATTTGTAGATTCTTTGAGCAAAGTTTTATATGTAGAATTGCTCGATGCCGAGCATAAATTGATAGTACAACGCACTTTACAGGTAGAAAACAATACTGCTGTTGGAGATATTAGCCTATCGGATAGTTTGTTGGCTGGAAATTATGAATTGCGGGCTTATACTTCTTGGTTGTGTAATTTTGGAGAGGAAAGTTTTTTTCACAAGACACTAACTATTTTTCAAAACTCGATTACTAAAAATGTAGCCGATAAATCGCAAAATATTACATCTGAAAAATTTACAACATTAACGGATAAACCTGTCTTACAATTTTTCCCCGAAGGCGGCGATATGGTAAAACTGTTGCGAAACCATGTAGCTTTTAAGGCAACAGATGGCGAAGGTAGAGGAATTTTTGTAGAGGGGGCTATTCAAAACGAAGAGGGTAAAATTTGTGCCAATTTCAAGAGCAATGAATTGGGCTTAGGTAGTTTTCGGATTGTGCCTTTGGGTACGCCATTGACTGCCAAAATTGTTGGAGTTAATGGTGATACGTTGAGTTATCCCTTGCCTACTATTTTGGAAAAAGGTTTGCTTTTATCTGTAACCCAACTGACCAAAGATAGTCTAAAACTATTGTTGCAAAGCAATTTAGTAAGTTTTGAAAATGACGAAGAGGACTATCATTTAATTGCTCAGAGTGGCGGAAAAGTTGTGTTTACAGCCTCTACTTCACTCGAAAAACCAGTGCAAACTTTGGCTATTAGCACCCAAAACATACCCACAGGTGTCTTGCAGCTTAGTTTGGTTGACGAGAATAAAATTCCGCACTGCGAAAGATTGGTTTTTATCAATCACCATGACGGTTTGCAGATTGGCTTGCAAGCCAACAAAACAGTTTATAAACCCAGAGAAAAAATACAACTCGATATCACCACCAACCCAAATAATAAGGCAGCCATCGAAGCAGAACTTTCTGTTTTAGTTGTTGATAACAATTTGGTTACAAGCCAAGAACACGAGGAAAATATTTTGACAAGGTTTTTGTTAGGCACAGAGCTAAGGGGCAACATAGAAAATCCTGCTTATTATCTACAAAATACAGAACAAGCCAAACAAGCCCTCGATTATTTGATGATGACACAAGGATTTCGCAGGTTTACGTGGCGTGAATTGTTGAATGGCAAAGCCCCAAATTTGACTTATCCCGTAGAACAAAGTCTGGCATTTTCAGGCGTGGTGGCAAACGACAACCGCAAAAGTACTCCAGTAGACAGTGCCAATGTAAGCCTGCTACTCAACTATGATTGGCGAAACACTTATGTCAATTATACGACCAAAGAGGGCAAATTTATGTTTAGCGGATTGAGTTTTGCTGACTCTGTACCTGTTTTACTTACGGCTTTGGGTAAAAAAAACAACCAATACGTGAAAATACAGTTGGATAAACCTCAGCCCATTGGTTCTACTTATCAACTCAGCCCACTGCCCTCATTTGATAAAAAGGCTTATATGGCAGCAGTTCTTGAAAATAGTAGTTTTATGAAATCTTTTTATTTCGATAAAACCACCACTATCTTAAAAACGGTGGAAGTAAAAGGTAAAAAGGAAGAAAAAATTCCTGATTACAGACAAGGAGTAATAAGTTTGCATGGTAGTTATGACGGCATTGTAAAAGGTGACGAGAATTTCCAATCTGTACAAGGTATGAATGTATTGTTTGCATTACAAGGCAGGGTTGCTGGGGTGCAGGTAGCAGCAGATACTGCAACAGGGGCTCCTGAAATAGTCATAAGAGGAATGAGTACAGGAGGGGTTTATACAGATGCTAACCCATTAATTTTGTATGATGGAATGCCCGTTAGTGCAGATTTTTTTAATACGATATCAGCAGGTGATATTGCAGCTATTGAGGTAATTAAATCAATTAAACGGGCAATTTATGGCAGTCGTGGTGCGAGTGGCGTGATTGCTGTGTATAGCAAAAAAGGTACGGCAAAAAATCCACCAATCGTCTATCCAAACAAACTACAGACTAAAATCAAGGGCTTTTATACAGCCCAAGAGTTTTTTAGCCCAAATTATGATACTTTGAAAATGCCAAACCCAGATACAAGAACTACCATTTATTGGAAAGGAAAGGTAAAAACAGACCAACAAGGCAGAGCAAGCCTTAGTTTTTTTGCTGCCGATTTGCCCACAAATTACAAAATCATTGTAGAGGGAATTGCACAAAAAGGGCTGTTGTTGGGCAGGAAGGAGCAGGAGATTGGGATTAGGAAATAGGGAGTAACAGCCTTATAAGTAGTTAGACTTAAATAATCGACAATATTTCAAGTGCTAAGTATCTAATTATCAGAATTATCCGACACCTCAAAGGTGTCGGATAATTAGATTTAACTGCTTACCTTGTCAAAGTCTTTGACCATTGACAAAGTATAAAGGCTGTTGCAATTAAAAATATTCAATAAATTTACTAACTAATTATCTCAAAACAACTAAAACAATTATGGCATCTTATTTCTGTACTTCGACACTTACTATTGTCTTGCTTTTTTTGTATTCAGTAGGTTTCTCACAAAGTGCCTATAAAGGTATAGTAGCAGGCAAAATAACAGAGATAAAAACAAATAAGCCCATTGAATTTGCCAATGTATATGTAGCCAATACAATGAGTGGTTGCATTACTGACAAAGGTGGTTTGTTTATTATCAAAAATCTTCCAGTAGGAAAGCACACCATTGTTTTTTCTTGTGTGGGCTATTTGCCTCATACTTTATTGGTAAACATTGTGGCAGATACCACTCGTCTGAACATACAGCTTGTCATTGAAGAAGTAAGCCTAAATGAAGTGGTAGTTTCTTCAAAAGTGGATAAAAAATGGAAAAAACAATTAGAAAAATTCAAGAAATATTTTTTGGGCAATAACCCTAATACCGAATATTGTACTATTCTGAACAGTTATGTCTTAGATTTTGTAGAAGAGAAGAAGGACAACAAGAAAACTTTAAAAGCAAAAGCATCTGGTTTGTTGCAAGTTGAAAATAGAGCATTAGGATACAAAATAACCTTTCTTTTGCAAGATTTTGAGGTAGGAGGCAGTATGTTTCTATACTTGGCACAACCTAAGTATGAGTTTCTTACACCAAAAGACAAAAAAGAGGAAATCAAATGGGAAAAAGCTCGTTTTGAAGCCTACAAAGGTTCACTAAGACATTTTTTACATACAGTAGCAACAGACACTACCCAAAAAGCAGGTTTTACGGTGTCGAAAAACGAAAATATGTATGGAGAAGGAAAGATGGTAAAAAATTATACAGACCTTTGTCCTCCAAGTGAAATGGTAGATAAAAAGTTGATTCTATTTGACAATTACCTAAAAGTTGTCTATAAAAAAGAAAGTACCTATGACATCAGCACAGACAAATATACAGACAATTTGCAAACAAGTTGGCTAAAAATGAATCAAACCAAACCAGCTACTTTTTATCTCAATGGCTATTTAGAAAATCCTTTATCTATTTTACAGTATGGATATTGGTCTTTTTTAGGAGTGGCTACTGAACTTCCATTGGAGTATGTACCTATTTCTGAATAATTTTGTCCTTGCTTTTTTGATGAAAATTTTTGTGAAATGGAAACAATGTAGGCATTTGATTTATCAAATGTTTTGCCCAAAAGATTCTCACAAAATTTTCAGACAACAGAAAATACTAACTAACAAAAATTGAATAAAGCAACTTTTTTATTCTATCTTTGTGGCGTTTACCAGACCGAATAAAGCCAAAAGGTCAGTTTATTTAATTCTTATTCTTTTAAATAGGTACAAGCCCCATACAGAGCTAATGGAAAATCTTACTTATACGTTATTGATAGATTGCCAAGACCAAATAGGTCTGGTCTATCGGATAACCAATATTTTGTATAACAACCAACTAAATATCATTCGCAATAGTGAGTTTGTAGAGAAAGAAACCAATCACTTTTTTATGCGAACAGAATTTTCAGGCGAATTATACGAGGAGTCGGTAATGAAGCAACTCAAAGCAGCCTTGCCTCCCGAAGCAGTGATAAAAATGTCGTCTAAGGTCAAAAAAAATATTGTTATTTTGGTAACCAAAGAACACCATTGTTTGGCGGAATTGCTTTGCAGGTATCAATTTAAAGACCTGAATGCCAATATTTTAGCTGTTATTGGCAATTACAATACCTTGCAAAAATTTACCGAAAAGTTTGACATACCTTATCATTACCTCACACACGAGGGCAAGAGCAGGCAAGAACACGAGCAGGAAATAAAAGCATTAGTCAATCAATACAACCCACATTATTTGGTACTTGCCAAATTTATGCGGATACTAACCCCTGAATTTGTTGCTGATTTTCCTAATCGAATAGTCAATATTCACCATTCGTTTTTGCCCGCCTTCATTGGTGCTAATCCCTACAAACAAGCCTACCAACGTGGCGTGAAAATCATAGGGGCTACGGCTCACTTTGTAAACAACGACCTCGATGATGGTCCTATTATCAAGCAAGCAGTTCACCATGTTGACCACAGCCAAACGCCGTTTGATATGGCACAAACGGGCAGAGATGTGGAGAAATTGGTACTTGCCAATGCTTTGCGGTTAGTTTTTGAAGATTGTGTGTTTGTGAGTGGCAACAAAACTATTATTTTGGACTAAAATGAAAAAGATGACATCTTTTTTCGGAAGATGTCATCTTTGAAAGTAACGTGGTTTCGGTAAAAGTAACGTCGTTTCGGTTTCTCAAAACCGAAACGCAGAGTTTGAAAAACTTTTACTTTGGGATTTGAGAATCCCAAAGCACGTTTTTTTAATTTTCTTTGCCTTCTTTGTCTATTTTTTTCGACATACCCGAAGACAAAATAACTTCTGCTACGCCATTGTTGAAAGCACCAGCCCCTTGATATTTGCAAGCAATTACCTCGTTGCCTTGACAATCTACATAACCAAATTTCCCATTCAGTTTGACCACTGCCAAACCTTCTGCAAAACTTTCTGTTTGCTCGTATTTTAGACTCACTACTTCTTTGCCGTTGTAGTCTATGTGTCCACTTTTGCCACCTACTACTACATTTCCTTCCAATTTACCGCCAACAGTAACCGAAGCCAAACCTTCTGAAAAATTATCGGCTTTGGTGTATTTGAGGGCTACCACTTCTCTGCCTTGGCTGTTTACAAATCCATATTTTCCTCCACTTTGCACCCTTGCCAACCCTTCGGAAAAACCAGATACTTCGTCATATTTGATAGGAATTGCTTGCGAACCATTGCGGTCTATGAATCCATATTTGCCGTTGATACTCACAGGGGCTAATCCGTTGCTAAAACTTGCAGCATATTCGTATTTCAGTGCAATAACTTCTTTGCCTGTTTTGTCTATAAAACCAAATTTGCCTTCTTCGTTAGTAACCAATGCAAAACCATCGGCAAAACTCAACGCATTATCGTATTTGAGGGCGGTGATTTCTTTGCCTGTTTTGTTGATAAAGCCGTATTTGTTCATGCCTGTTTCTGCGTCCATTTTGGCTACTACCGCAATGCCATCTTTGAAATCTCCCGCAAAATCGTATTTTGGTGCTGTAATTTGTTTGCCTGTCTTGTCTATAAAGCCATACATACCCTCAACGCCTACTAAGGCGATGCCGTTGCTGAAATTTTGGGCTTCGTCATACTTGGCAGGAATAACCATCATACTTTTTTTGTTGATGTAGCCATATTTGCCTTTGAGTTTGACAGGAGCCAATCCATCGTGAAATTTGCCTACATAGTCGTATTTAAACTCCACAACTTTTTGCCCTTGTGGGTCTATAAAACCCCATTTTTTGTTTACACTCACCGCAGCAAGGCTTTCGCTGAAACTATGAGCCTCCTCGTAGGTCAGTTGCACCACTTCGTTGCCTGTTTTATTGACAAAACCCCATTTGGCTTTCAATACAACCAATGCCATTTGCTCACGCAAACTGTCTGCATAGTCGTATTTGGGATTGACTACCACGCCCTCTTTGCTCGTAAAGCCGTACTTGCCTTTTACTGTATAAGGATACACAGTTTCTGGATTTTGGGTAATATCGAGTTGCAAAGTCTTAGCAGGTGCGTCTATTGCTTGCCATCTATCTACGACCTCAGCCATAGGGCTTAAAAGCAAAGCCAATAAGATGATATATTTTTCTTGCATAACGGAGATAAATTAAATTTTGTACCAATATACGATAAAAGCAGGTAAAATGGTTGTGCTTTTTTGCATTTTTTAATACATCAGTATAAAGATAAGTTATTTTTACTAATTTTCCAAATTAATTTACTATAAAACTTGCTATTTAGGTATTTTGTTTGCAATATTAGAACAGAAAGTAGGTAGTGGCTATACTACCACCGAAACGTAACTCAAAAACCAAAATAGCACAAAATCATGGCTTACAAAATCACAGACATCGAAGGCATAGGACCTGCTTATGCCGAAAAATTAGGTTTAGCAGGCATCAAAACAGTAGAGAAATTGCTCGACTTGGGCAAAGACAAAGCTGGTCGCAAAAAAATTGCAGAAGCCTCTGGTTTAGACGAAGGCAAAATCTTAGACTGGGTTAATATGGCAGATTTGTTCCGTATCAAAGGTGTAAGTTCTCAAAATGCAGAGATTTTGAAAGCAGCAGGTGTGGACACTGTAAAAGAACTCCGCAACCGCAAAGCTGAAAACTTGCACGCCAAAATAATAGAAGTGAACGAAGAGAAAAAATTAGTTCGCCAGGTGCCTGCTTTGACTGCCGTAGAAAGTTTTATCAACCAAGCAAAGGAATTACCTCCTGTGGTAACACACTAAGTTTGTAAAAATGTTATTATTTTTTCTATTCGTCTTACAACTTTGATTTGTAAGACGAATTTTTTATACAAATTCTGTAAAAGTTCCCTGCATAGTGGGGCAGAGCTACCACAAGCCAAATATTTAGCTGTCATGTTAAGGAATTAGTCGGTTAAATTTAGAAAGTTGGTTGCCTTTTTCCGAAAAAATAATGCCATTTGGTATTTTGTGTAACACTCGGTAGCCTTGTGTTTGCAAAAACTGCACACATTCGTTTTGTGGTAACTCATCAACAAAAGTAGTAAAATCCTCAATCAAAATAATGCGTGGGCGGTATTTTCCCCAGTTGTTAGATTGCAAAACTTTGAGTTCAAAACCCTCTACATCTATTAGTAAAGCATCAATACGTCGATTTTTTGGTAAATTTTCATCTAAAATCATAGCCAAGGGTTTGGTGGCTACGGTTATTTTCTTTACGTCTTGCGATAATAAATCTTGCTGAAAATTGGCATCAAAACTATTAAATAGCGTATTGTTTTGCGAAATATAAAAATCCAAACTGCCTGCTTTGTCTGCAATTCCAATTTCTAAATTGATGTCATTCGGTCTTGCTTGTTTGAACAAATCAATGACGCTGGGCATGGCATCGATGTTGATACCCGACCAGCCGTATTTGTGCAACAGGAAAGTATTAGAATGTTTTTCGGGGTGGAAAGCCCCAATATCTACATAAAAACCTTGCTGAATATCTTGCAAAATGTGAATCAGTACCAAATCTTCTGCCCCAATGGAAAAAGAAGGTTGGTAATGCGTATAACCGAATAAAAGTTTTTTGATAAAATTTTTAAGCATAAAATAGTAAGTTGCGGTTGTTTGACAATTTTTGTTGAAACGTGTGTTTACAACACTACTTTTTTTTGGGTATATTTGGCTATAAACCTTCCAAGATAATAATGTAATTTGTCTAACATAGCATAATTAGCATTAACAACTTGAAATTCTATTACTGCTCTATTTGCAAGGGTAACTTCCTGTCCAAACAAAACGCCATAAACAAACTGTACAGCGTCAAAAATATTTTCGCAATGCGTAACCCGATTGTTTATTGTTAAATTACTACTCGTCAATCCTCGTCCAGCAAGGACTCTAATTTCAGATTGGACATACAGACAGGGTTTTTGGCGTACTATTTTCTCCCATTTTGCAATCTTGTCAGGATACTGTGTTTGGAGTAGAGTCTTTATTTGGTCTACTAATTTGTTGTACTGGTTGGGGTGGTGGTATTGCATTTCATTTAATACCTCGCCCAACATTTTGTCTATTGCCAAACTAACTTGTGGGTCATTTGGCTTGGTTTCTGTGCTTGTTTCCGCATATAAAATAGAATCTGTATAAAAAACAGCCCAAGCATAAATCAATTCATTGCCTAAAAGGTAATGACAAACAGGACGTTGTTGTTCTGCCACAAAGTCCTTTATTACCTTTGCACCTTGATTAGAGTTAGCTTTTGCAGATGTTCCCATCACGGTCAGCAAAGTATCTGTTTTAATGTAACTTTTTATGTTTTTTGTAAGAATACAAGCCGAATATAAATCGGGCAAGGAAGACAAAAAGAAAGAATTATTCTGTTTTTCCTTAATTTTTTTATACACACTATACTTTGCTACCGCCGCACCATACACATATACATAATCACTAATTGATGGTTTTAACTCCTTATATTTTTCATATTGCCGTTTGCCATCGATAAATTCTATTGTATTTTTTGTAAGAGGCATCTCTAAAAAAGGCGTAACCTCCTCTCTTTGTGTATGTTGCCAAAAAAAACTTGCACATTTCCACAGCACAGCCTCCAACGGATATAAATTTAGTAGTTTGTTTAAGGTAGTAAAAGCATGAGGCAAATACCCATCATCATCTCCCAAAAAACCTACATAACTTTCTTCATCTGTTACATGACTGAGTGCAAATTCCCAATTACTACTCATATCTACCCGTTGCCCTGTGTTGATGTAACGGATACGTTTGTCGTCAAAAGAATGCACAACCTCTTTGGTATTGTCTTGGCTATAATTATCTGAAACCAAAATTTCTAAATTTTCATAATCTTGTGCCACTAAGGTTTTTAAGCACCAATACAATGTATCACCTCTTTCTCTGGTCGGTACTATGATGGTAAATTTGTGTTGTTTCATTGTTATTAAAAATACTTTCCAAGTTTCAAAAACTTGGAAAGATTATATTTAAGTTTTTTATTTGTAGTTCTATTTCACTCTTTTCAAATAGCCATCAGGAGCAACGCTGATGATGATTTTATTTTCCACTGCTTTATCAATCTCAAAGTTCGTGTTGTTTTTTAAGAACTCCCAAACCGCAGTTTTCGGATTGTCGCCGATGCCCCAAGGTCTGTTCCACTCAAATTCTTGTGGAATATCCTCCACTACGGTATCAAAAGCAACCATATAGCTACCCAAACTTACAAAAGGAGCATATAATTTTAATTCCTCCAGCACATGGGCGTGGGTGTGGTTGGAGTCCAGCACTACCAAAACAGTTTTTTTGCCTGCTGCCTTAGCTTGCACTTGTGCTATAATTTCAGGTGCAATAGACGAGCCTTGCAACATAGTTATTCGTTTTGCCATCGGGTGTTTTTCTATTTCCATTCGGTTATGCTCACGAATGTCAATATCAATACCTAAAATTTCGCCTTTGCCTATCAATTCGAGCAAGGAAGCATAGTAAATCAACGAGCCACCATGGGCTATGCCTGTTTCTATGATGAGGTCGGGCTGCAAACGCCAAATAATTTCTTGCATGGCTATCATATCTTGCGGATACTGCACAATAGGTCTGCCCATCCACGTGAAATTATAGGAATATTGCGACTTAATGGTTTCGTACATAAAGGCTTTGCCTGTTTGCAATACAGCAGGATTGTCGCCTTGCGTAGCCACTCTTTCTATGGTTTCTTGCTTAAATTTTTCTACGGGGTTTGACATTTTTGTTGATATTTTTATAGATTTTGATTTTGGGATTGTAAAAAAGTGTTTATATAGATGACATCTTTTAAAAAGATGTCATCTATATAAACACTTTTTTACAACGTAACTAATTGCACTTTTGCATCTCCAACCACACTGCGTATTTCCTCTAAATAATTTTCGTTCATCACGATAATATGCTGAATACCAAGACTTTGCAAATCATTGGGGCTTACAATAGGGTGTCCTGTGCGGGCAATAAACCTGCCTTGTTTGGCGGGATTGATGTCTATTACACAACGGACTTGTTGGCGTTGGCTGTCTAACAAATTCAAAAAGGTTGAACCTTTTGCCCCTGCCCCCCATATCGCAATGTTTTGATTAGTAGCCAAATAATTTTTCCAATGGGCAAGAGTTTTAGCAAACAAAGGCTGATAAGGCGTAAAACTTTGTTGGCTAATGGTGGGTTGCAACTGTGCCAAATCTGCCCACAAATAAATGTATTGACCTCCAAAAAAACTGCCTGTTTGTGCTTCTTTGAAAGCTAAGGCTAAGGTTTTTTCGGTAAAATAGTTGCAATGTTCGTAGAAAATATCCCAAAAAGCCTCTTTTTTCAAAATCCAATCAAAAGTAGGGACTTCTATAAAAATTTTGCCCTGATAGCCATTTGCTTTGGCTATTTGGTGCAAAAAGTCAAAAGGCGAGGGAATATGCTCTAAGGTGTGCCTCAACACAATGACCTCTGCCTGAATTGCAGACTTTTCTGTAAAATATTCTTTGCGAATTTTTGGGTGCTGTCCTTCATAAGTAGGGTCAAAGCCAATACAATCTATTCCTTTTGCGAGCATCATTTCAAAAAAATGTCCTTTGCCACAACCAATTTCCACTACTTTTTTGCCTGTTATGCCATAATTTTGCAGTTGTGCCAATACATTTTGGAGGTGTTGCTGAAAAACTCCCGAATTTGCTTGCTCATTTTGGTAGTTTTCATCATAATTCATCTGGTTGTTATCAAATTTTAGGTTATAGACAAAACCCGAAACAGCAGACTGTGCCAAAACTACCTCGCCTATGGGTGCTTGCAATGCCTCCTGTTGGGTAGGATAGACTTTATTCTGAAAAACAGGCACTTGTTGCTGGGCAAACAAGGTATGATAACCAAAAATTGGCGAAGAAAAATTATCTTGTATGGCTGTGTATGCTTTCATTATATTTTGTTGTATCCCCCCAAAAAGCCATAGGCTCAAAATCTGGATAGGGGTAATAACCTAAATTCAACTCAATCTGTTGTTGGCGACTTGCCAAATGATTTTCTACCAATTTACGGATAGAAATTGGCTGCCCACTGCAACAGTTATAAATTCCATTTGTAGTTGGGTGTATTGCCAACTGCACTATTCTTTTGGCTACTTCCGAAACAGGCAAATAATCCCGCAGTTGTTCGCCACCCGACATATTAAAAACCTTGTCGCCTCGCTGCAAAGCCTTGTCTAATTGCGACAAAATAGACTTTTCACTCTGCCCCTGCCCATACATATAAAACAGACGTACCCATTGCAAACGAAAAGACATTTTTTGTTGCAAAAAAAACAAATACTTTCGCAAACTATCTTTTGCTAATCCGTAGGGATTTTGCGGATTGGTTGGCATTGCCTCGTGCAAACAACCATTTACCATTCCATATTCAAAACAAGTACCTGTTACAGTTAAGTTTTGCAGCCCATTTTCCACCAAATTTTTCAAAAAATGATAGCTATGTGGCAAATTTCTTTCAAAATGAAACCAATCTTTGTAGTTGGGCAAACCTTCCCAAGCCAAATGAATGACATGAGTGGGTTTGCGAAACTCCTCGTAAAAGTTTTTCGGGTGCAAAGCTAATAAATCCGATTCAATATATTCAACTTTTTCGTACCAATTATATTTTTTTGCCTTTGTTTCCTCTCTGGAGGTGGCAACAACGGCAATATTTTGGCTCAATAGTTCCGCTATGACAGCATTGCCAATGAAACCTGTGCTTCCTGTTACTAAGATTTTCATAGCTAATCTACGCAATATTTGAGTTTCACAGCCTGCAAAGCTATATAAATTTGTTTCAAATTAGCAATTTTTAAGCAAACAGAAACAGGAGTAACAAAAATTTCTATCATTCGCCTCGCAACAAACTTACCCAGCCTTTTACCTCCTTGTTTTTAAATTGTATCAAGTAGTAATAAGTGCCTGTGGCTAAGTTGTTGCCGTCCCAAGAGAAGTTTCGTTGCGAACTTTCATAGACAAACCTGCCCCAACGGTCATAGATAATGATTTTGCTAAAACTATCCACGCAGTTGTCTAAGGGAATGTCTAAGGTAAAGGTATCATTTTTGCCATCGCCATTGGGCGTAAAGACGTTGTAAGGCTGAAAATCTTTGCTCACTGCCAAGTCCTCTATGGTAAAAGTGATAAAAATTTCGTCTGTTTTTTCCAACCCACAAGCATTTTGGTCTTTGGTCGTAAACCGCATACGATATTCTTTGCGGCGTTGCAACAATTCACATTCAGGTTTCCAAGTCAATTTGGCGGTAATGGGTGCAGTGCCTGTGGCGGGCGTAAACTGAATACCAAAATCTGCCATGTTGAAATCTATGCCGTTGCCTGTAATGCTCAAAATATCTCTATCGGGGTCAGTAGCAATGATGTCGAGGTTGATTTCTTCGCCAATAATCACTTTTTTGCTATAAGTCCGCGTAGTTCGGTTGTAAATCAATTTGGTAGAGTCCGTAAAAATACGCGGAGGATTGGGATTAGGCACAGGTTCTAAACGCAAATTGACCCGAATGGTATCAAATTTTGGGAGGTCGCAACCTCTAAAATCTCTAACCAAAAATGTAAGGGCGTAATTGCGAGGATTGGTATTGCCTCTAAACAAACTGCAATCTGTTCGCCAAGCAAAGTTGCCTTCTACGGGGGCTATTCCTTTTTGTCCACCTACAAAAGTCATTCCGTCTGCCAAACCCGAAGCCGTAATAGTTACGCTGTCTTTGTCTGCATCATTTGCCAAGACCCTGAAATTCAGGCTTTCACCTGCTATCAAAGTTCGGTTGTATGTTTTTCTGCTCGATAAAGTCAAGTTATTGGCTTCGGCTACAGGGGCTATGTTTGGTTTAATATTGTTTATCAAAATCAAACGGACTCGGACTGTATCGAAACGGCTGCGTTGGCAATCTCTAAAATCATTGACTACAAACTGCATCATAAGCTCTTTGCGGGTTTCGCCTGCTGCCACATTGAGCATATCGCAGGAGGTCTGCCACGTAAACGGACTCCGCAAAATGGGTCTGCCACTGCGTTGAGCAAAAGTCATTCGCATGGCTGCAAAGTTAAAACCTATGCCATTGCCCCGCAACAATAAACTATCTCTGTCTTCGTCATTGCCTATGACCTCAAAAGTATAGCTTTTGCCTATGACCACCGTATCTGTATAGATTTTGGTTGTTGGGTTAAAATTTGACAAATTGGTCGTAACTTTGGGCTGATTATTAGGTGTTCTGTTGGGCAACAGACGTAACCTAACTAATACAGTATCAAACTTTTGGCGGTTGCAAGAGTCTATGTCATTGACAATGAAACGCAAATTATAGTCTTTAGCTCTAAGAGTATCGTCTAAATGGCTGCAATTTGTCCGCCACCTAAACACGCCAGTCTGTTGTGCTTTGCCTGTTTGGGAGGTGAAAGTCATGTTCACATTGCTGGGATTGAAACCAATTCCTTGCATAGCCATTGTAATGATGTCTTTTTCGGGGTCATCACCAATGACATTGAAAGTTGCTGTTTGCCCGACCACTACCGAATCATAAAATATCCTTCGCGTATTGTCAAACTGCAAAACAGGGCGTATGCTGGGTTTGAGGTTGGGAACAGGCTTAACAAAAATTCGTACTCTGGTAGTGTCGGTCAAACTTGGGCGACAAAGACCAAAATCGGTGGTTGTAAACAGAAAATCATAAGGTCTGCCTGCGGTTTCTCTTTCGCCTACTGCCGAGCAGGGCGGAGTCCACACAAATCTTCCACGCTGCACAGGCAAACCTCTTGGATTGGAAAACGTAGCACCAGTTGCCAAATTTGTGCCTACGGGGGCAAAACTTAGGGCTATGGTATCTTTGTCGGCATCATCTCCTGTTACCTCAAAACGAATAGGTCGCAAGACGTAAACCGTATCGTAATAGAATTTGCGAACATTGTCGTATTTCAACCCACTGGCTATGGTAGGTCTTTGGTTGAGTTGAGCAGGATTTTTAACAGTGATACGCACAGTTGCCGTATCTATCAAAGAAGCCCCGCAATTTCGGGTATCTCTTAATGGAAACTTCACAACAAAATCTTTTTCTCTTTCGTCTGCACGCAACAGAGAACAGGCAGGAGTCCACGAAAAAGCTCTGGTGAGTACAGGCAAACCTTGTTGCGTAGGGAAATTCATACCCACACTTGCCAGCGTAAACCCATCGCCAAAGGCACTCATTGTAATTTCGTCTCCGTTGGCATCATTTCCAATGACGTTAAACGTAAGATTGCGACCTAAAATTACTTCGGCTTTGTATTCTCTGTTTACCAAATTTGTTAGCGAAGTTGTTACAACAGGTTTTTGATTAATGTCGGGCAAAATTTTGATATTGACTTTTGCCGTATCTATCAAAGGCACAGCACAGCTATTGTCCTGCACAATGACATCGAACAAATAAGTGGCGGGCAAATTGGTAGGGCAATTAGGCACGCAAGCACGCAACGTAACTGTACCTGTACCTGTAATAGTGCCATTATTAGGAGTCAGTGTAACTTGCGAAGCATTGGTATTGCCTCTTGGTATGATACGAGCTTGATATACTGTATTAGGGTCGGGGTCGCCAACTATAATTTCTGCACAACGATTATTTTCTCCCAAACGCAAAATAATGGTATCTCTATCAGACAAATTGACGTTGCTTCCTAATCTGCGAACCACAGCCACAGGTGGTCGACTGGTGGGGCAGTTCAGCACACTTAACTGAAAATCACGCCGTACTTCGCCTATTTTCACTCCATTTCTAAACTCCTCGCAACGCACTGCAAACACAAACAAACCAATTCTTGTGGGGGTAATTATCAACTGCCCTGTTTGTGGGTTGATTTGCAAAGACGGATTGCCCATGATAATGTTAGGCAACGAAAAACCAGGGGCATAGTTCACCAAACTGTAAGGGGCAGGAAAAGCTGTACTGGGATTAGGCTCAGCAGTAGAACTATTGCCATTGAGAGGTGTTACCAAAGAATAACGCAACTCATCGCCATCAAAATCTGTACCACCAAAATTGAAATAAAAAGGTTGGTTGATACAAGCATAATCACTCAAAGGAGGGAAAATTTGGGGCGTAGAATTGATAAAAGGTCTGCCTCCCTGCTGTATGGCTGGAAATTCGGCATAAAAAACTTGCCCTGCACCGCCAGGATTGGTAATATTTCCAATCACGTCATTTCGACAGCACCTTTCCCACGACATATAATAACCCGAAGGGTGAGAAAAAGTATTAGGATTTAGTGACAGCGTAATGGAGTAAGAAATCCTGCGTGTTCGCAAACTACCCACCGCACAAGCAGGGTTGGAATAATTGACAGCTTCGTCAGCAATACGCGGCAACACCAGCCGTTGGATAAATGCGTTATTCGATTTCTGGAAAATATTGATAGTTGCTGTAGGGTCTATGGCATCAGGACGACCATTAATAGCATCGAAATACATAATCATATTGAAACGGTAGGTAGTTCCACTGATAAAACGCATTTCTAACTCGCCACCTACAATGTGTGTAGCATAAGCCTGAATGGAAACAAAGAGCAAAAGCAGCCCTATTGCTATTTTTTGACATCTATTTTTCATTTTGATAAGATTCTATTGGGGGTAAAGATACAAAAAAAAATTACAACCGAAACCCAACTAACAAAATATCGTCTGTTTGTCTATAATCTCCTTTCCAATCGGCAAAAGTAAACTTAACCTTACGCCGTTGGTCGTCTAAGGGTAGCTGGTTGATGTCTGTCAAAAGTTGCCTGAGTCTTTTACGCATAAACTTTTCGCCTTTTTCACTAAATTGGCTTTGATAGCCGTCAGAAGTTATATAAAAAGTATCTCCTGTTTGGTATGTTATGCAATGATTTTCGAAGGATTTACCAGTAGCAAAGCTTCCACCACCAATGGGGTGAACGGAGCCTTTTATTTCAGATAATACACCATTTCGAGCAATGTAAAGAGGATTTTTTGCTCCTGCAAATACCAAAGTTTTATTGATGTTGTTTATGGCAACAATGGCTGCGTCCATGCCATCGTGGGTGTTTTGGTCTTCTCCTTTTTTGAGCAAGGCTTTGGTAATTTTGAGGTCTAAAGCCTCTAAAATTGCTTTGGGCGAGGTAATTTCTTGACTATTTACAATTTCTTCGAGCATAGCCGTAGCCATGACGGTCATAAAAGCCCCAGGCACACCATGCCCTGTGCAGTCTGCCACTATCAAAATTTGCAGATTATTGACCTCTGAAAACCAATAAAAATCACCTGAAACAAAATCTAAAGGTTGAAAAAAAATAAAACCCTCTTTAAACTTGGAAATAACTTTTTGACGTTTGGGTAACATGGCATCTTGTATCCGTTTTGCTCGCATTTTGGCTGCATTTTGATTGATGTATGCTACTTTTAAGGCTTCTGTTTGAAATTCCAACTGCTTGTAAGCTCTTTCTAACTCTTGACTTATTACCACCA
Source organism: Cytophagales bacterium (assembly GCA_013299115.1). Taxonomy (GTDB): domain Bacteria; phylum Bacteroidota; class Bacteroidia; order Cytophagales; family Thermoflexibacteraceae; genus JAAFKA01. The sequence goes on along the minus strand of JAAFKA010000005.1, from coordinate 50,893 downwards.
ATTTTTCAGAAACAGCCAACTGTTCTTGTGTAGTTTTTAGTTGTTCATAAGCTACTTGCAATTCGACTTTTTGACTAATTAGGCTTTGATTAGTTTCTGATAATTCTTTTGCACTTACATCCATCGTATGTTCGAGCAAAGCATGGTCTTCGTCATATTGTTTGTAGGTATCACTCACTACACGCAACAAATCAGCAAGCTCCGCTGGTAGTACAGCTTGTTTGCCAAACAACTTGCGAAGTTGCCTTTCTAATACCTTGTGATAAACAATTTGTTTACTTTCTTCCATGCTTGCTTGGTGCATCTTTCTGGGTTTTGTGCAAAAACTTAGACAAGTAAGTAATATTTTTATAAAAATGCAACAAAAGTTATTTTTAATTAATATAAGTTGTATATATTACATGCTACCTGACTTATTTAACCATCGACAGGATTTATCTACGGGGCTGCCACCAGCAGCCCTACGTGCAACGTAGGGGGAAATGCACGTGAATCCGATGGCAAGTTTGATGTTCATTTTATAAATAGGTTGAAGGTGGCGTTGAGAAGCAAGGGGATGCAGTGAGGAAATAATTGCAAAACCCTTTTTGATTATATCAATTTTCAGGAAAATAAACCTTGAAAGTTTTAAAAACCTTCAAGGTTATTGGTTTTACTTTGCCCTTTCTCTCCACTTACTTTTTGCAAGTGGCGTAGCTTGCGAAGGCGTAGGGGCAAGTTGGGCAGTTGGTTTTTCCTCTATGATGTGGTGCAACAGCAAAGCAGCCACTTGTGCCTCATCTGCGGTTAAGGGTGCAGCCAGCAGTTTGGGTTTATAGTATTTTTCTATGAATTTGGTGTTAAAATCACCCGAAACAAAAGCCTCATGACGCATGACAAATTGGCAAAACTGCAAAGTAGTAGGCACACCAGTAATTTGGTATTCGTCTATTGCCCTAATCATGCGGGCTATGGTTTCGCTGCGGTCTTTGCCGTAGGTTATCAGTTTGGCAATCATCGAGTCGTAGTAAATTGGTATTTCCATACCTTGCTCAAACCCATCATCCACCCTTACGCCTGTACCTTGTGGTCTTTTGTAAGTAGTCAGTGTACCTACTTCGGGCAAGAAGTTGTTTAGCGGATTTTCGGCACAAACCCGAATTTCCATTGCATGACCATTTATTTTCAGGTCTTCTTGTTTCATGGGCAATGGTTTGCCTTCTGCCACCAAAATTTGCAACCTTACCAAATCCACGCCTGTAATCAGTTCACTTACAGGGTGTTCCACTTGCAAACGGGTGTTCATTTCCAAAAAGTAAAAATTCAGGTCGGCATCTACCACAAACTCCACAGTGCCAGCCCCGTAGTAGTTACAAGCCCTTGCCACGTCTGTTGCACACTTGCCCATTTTTTCTCTAATTTCGGGTGTAAGGCAAGAACTTGGGGCTTCCTCCACCAACTTTTGGTGGCGGCGTTGAATAGAACATTCTCTTTCGAAAAAATGAACCACGTTGCCATGTTGGTCGCCAACCAACTGAATTTCTATGTGGCGAGGCGATGTAACAAATTTTTCTATGAAAACAGACCCATCACCAAAGGCTGCAACTGCTTCACTTACAGCACGTTGCATCTGCTCTGCAAAGTCCTCCTCTTTCTCGACCAACCGCATACCTTTGCCACCACCGCCTGCACTTGCCTTAATCAAAATTGGATAACCTATTTGTTTGGCTACCTTTTTTGCCTCCTCCACATCACTTATGGCTTCGTTGATACCTGGCACCAACGGAATATTGTAGCTGGCGGCGGCTTTTTTTGCCCCTATTTTGCTGCCCATTATTTCTATAGACTCTGCCGAAGGTCCTATAAAAATGATACCAGCCTCCTTACATTTGCGAGAGAAGTTGGCGTTTTCAGACAAAAAACCATAACCAGGGTGTATGGCATCTGCTCCGCAACTTTTGGCAAGAGCTATGATTTTGTCGCCCAACAAATAAGACTGGGACGAGGGGGCTTCGCCTATGCAATAGGCTTCGTCTGCATACCTCACGTGCAAGGCTTTGCGGTCTGCTGTGCTGTAAACGGCTACGGTCTTGATGCCCATGTCTTTGGCTGTCCGCATGACCCGCAAGGCTATTTCGCCCCGATTGGCTACTACTATTTTTTTTATATTCATTTTATGTTCTAATTTTTCTCCTGCAAATAAAACGGAAACACCATATTAGCCCGCATATTGGTCTGCCTGATGGTGTAGTCTAAGGTTAGCCACAACTTGCCCATTTCGTCTTTGTCTGCCTCCACGTCTATATTTTCTACCTTGATTCGGTGTTCGAAAAACAAAATTGCCCTTTCTACGGCATCTTTTATGCGTTGTTTCTGCGTGGCATCTATGGGTTCGAAGGTAAAAAGGTGGATTCCACAGCCAAATTCGGGCAACATCACTCTTTCGTTGGGTTTGGTCGCAAGCAAAATCTGCAAACTTTCTTGAATGTCTGCCTCATTTGCCACCATTTCTGTACCTATGTGGTTGCCTATGTGAAAAGTAGGCGGAAATTTCCAGCCCTTGCCTAAGAATGAATTGTCCATTTGTTACCTATTTATCACCAATTTTTTCACTTCCACTTTGTCTTTGCTTTGCAAATAAACCAAATACAAGCCCGTAGGCAAGTGGCTGAGTTCAAACTGCACAGATTCAGGAGATTGTACTGTTTGTTCGGCTATGAACTGCCCTACGCTGTTGTAAATTTGGATTTTTTCTATGCTTTTGCCTGCTATGGTAATTGCTCCCGAAGTTGGATTTGGGTAAATAGTTGCGATGCTTTCTTCCTCGATGTTGTCGTCTGCTGCGGTAACAGTAGCGGGGCGGAAAACAGGTCTTATCATCAGGCTACCCGATATATTTTGCGGTTGCAACCATTGGTTGTTTACATTGACATAGATTTTTTTGGTATTGTCTATGTTTTTATCAAAGCCCAACGTAAGGTTTTTGTCTGACAACTGCTCTACGCCTATGTAAAACTTGCCTGTTTTGAGGTTAATCACCCGATTGAGAGGAATACGCGTATATTTATTGAGAGAATCGGAGTAGTTGAGAATGATATTTTGCACCAACAAGGTACTATCTTTGTTGCTACCACCACCAATATTGACTTTTTGCCACACATATAAATTGTACGTTTCACGACTAAGATTGACCCCTAATTGTGGAAAATAAATGTCGATATGGGTCAAAAAATCTGCCTTTGCATTGTCAAATTCACAAGCTATTTTGCCAAATTTTTGGTTGAAAGACACGCCATATTCTGCACTGCCATCGTCATAAGCATAATAATTGTCTAAAACTGTGGTGGTACTTAGTGTATCATTCGTAAGGGTGTTGATGCCCAATGTAGCAATTTTTTCGCCTGTATTGAGTTGAAAATCTGTTTTGAGGTATAACTTTGTGCGGTTTTTGGGTATGATGTTAGGGAATTTGAATGGAAAACCTTGCACACGAATTTGTTGGGTCTTAGCCAAAATAGAACTATCTCGGACTAACAAATTGCCTAATTTTGCCTTTGTCAAAACATCACTCAAAATGACGTTGTAAAATACAGGGTTTGGGTTTTGGTTGTCTAATTGGTTCATGGTTGCGTTAATGGTATCACGCAACAGGCTTGTTTTTTCGTAAAAATGGGTAATGGGCATAGCTGTATAGTCTTTGAGCAAATAATCGGGGGCTATGCTCATGGTCAAATCAATGACACTGGTACGGCTGGCATCTCGGTTGTTGTCTAAATACACATAATCCAGATTCCAAACATCATACAGCCCAGATTGGCGACCCACAATTTGGAAACGCAACTGAAAATCTATGTGAAAAAATTTGGCATCTATCACAGGAATACTCTGATATTCAAACTCTTTCCAATCATCTCTTGCCTCGTATTGGCGAATAATATCCCAACGTCCTTCTACGGTTTTGCCCAAAACCTGAAAAACATCACCTTTGTCGGGTCTTTCTCCGTAGCCTTGCGGTTGCAAATAAAAACTTAACACCACTTTTGGGAAACCACCCGAATTGTTACGCATATCCATAGGCTTAGAGGTCAGCACGTCTGTAATGCCCACAGCCACAGGCGTATCGAAGTTATAAGGTTTGCCATTGGCAGCAATGCCGTCAAAACTTGCCATATTAAACGAGGCAGTGCGGGTTGCCATCGTATTGTTGATAAAAACACCCGAACCACATTGCCAACGCGAAGTATCAGCTATGCCGTTTTTGGTCTGCGAAAAATCGTCAAAAAAAGGCAATTTTAGGCGTAAGGTATCGTTAGGGCAACCTGAATTTTCCGTTCGGGTTGCGGTTGCGTTTTGCAAAGTAGGGTGGGGGAGGGGAGTCAAGTGCAGTTGGGCAAACAACGAATTGCTAAAAAATAGACAAATAAAACCCCACAAACTACACAAGGAAACAACAAAATTTTTCATATTTTTGGCAGAGATTGGTAAAAGTATTGCAAAATTACCAAAAGAAAAGCAAAAAGCAAATTGAAAGTTTGTTGAATAGGTTTACTGCATTAAAATTATTGTTAATTTGGATTTTATTGCTAATTATGCTGTTTTCTCTATCTATTTTTCGTCTATCTACCAAATTTTTTGCAAAGCTAATATCTTTTCAAAAGGTGTCTAATAATTTTTTTACTTTCTTGCAACCTTTGTATATAAACCTTGTCTTTACTACAAATAAAAACTTAAAATTGTATAAAGATGAAAAATCATAAGATTCGCACCAATCCGTTGGTAGTTTGTTGGTTGTTGATAGGTTGCTTGCTGTTTCAACCTGTATGGTTGTTTGCTTACTCAGTATTTGACAACCCAAAAAAGAAAGAGGAAGTTAGCAAAACTATTTCTGAAAAGTATAGTGTGGACAAAGACACCAAATTGCGTGTGTTGAATAGATACGGCAAAGTTCATGTAAACACCTCTGCCAAAAATGAAATTACGATGGAGGTGCAAATCAAAGCCTACGGCAGAAACAAAGAAAAAGCAAAGGAAATTTTAGACAATATTACCATTCAGTATAGCAAAGCTGGTAATATTATCAGCTATGAAACCATTATTGATGCAAATAAAAAAGAATCTTGGTGGCCTAATTGGGATTGGTCTTGGGGAGATTCTGACGACAAAGGTTTTGAAATCAACTACACAATCAATATGCCTGCCGAAAATAATTTGGAATTGGAAAACAAATATGGCAATGTGTTTTTAGATAACTTTTCGGGTGTGCTAAACCTTACAGTGAAATATGGCAACTTAAAGGCTAATAGTTTGCGAGGTTCGGGCAAAAATGTAGAATTGGCATACAGCAAGGGCAGCATTGAGTTGTTGGAGCAAGGCAATTTGATTTGCAAATACGGTTCTGCCAATGTGGAGGAAGTAGGGGAAATTGGTTTGGAAAATAAATACAGCACTTGCAAGATAAACAAAGCCAAAAAGATACAAACCGAAACTAAATATGGCGGTTTGGAAGTAAACAAAATAGACTTTTTGCATGGCGTTATTGCCTATTCCAACTGCGAAATAGGCGAATTGGGCAAAAAAATGAACGTAGAAGTTCGTTATGCAGGCAAATTCGAGATAGAAAAGGTAGCTGCGGGTTTTGAGAGCATAGACATAGAAGGCAGTTATAATGCAGTAAAGTTGGGCTTTGAATCCAAAGCAGCTTTCGATTATTCAATAGAAACCAAATACGGAGGTTTCAAAAGCAGCTTGACTAACACCAATGTTACGAAACAAATAGAAGACAACAACTCCGAATACTACGAAGGCAGTGTAAACGGGGGCAAAAACGGCAAAGTTAAAATCAGCTTGCGATATGGTGGCGTAAAGTTTTGGGTAAATTAAGTAGTTTTAAATCACACGCTAAAGTGTGTATTCCATTCATACCACGCCAAAACTAAACTTTCTAAGTTTTTAAAACTTAGAAAGTTTAGTTTTTTTGCAAAATTGCCTAACTTGCGGCTTTAATTAAAAAAATCACGATGCAATCTCATTCGCAATCTTCCTCGCCATCTGAAAAAGATGTTGTTTTTGGTATTCACCCTATACAGGAGGCAATCTTAGCCGACAAAGAAATAGAAAGGGTTTTGGTACAAAAAGGTCTTCGCAACCCCGCCCTCTCCGAACTTTTAAAGTTGTGTGCAGACCGTCATATTCCGTTTGCCTACGTACCGCCAGAGAAACTCAACCGAATTACACGCAAGGCTCACCAAGGCGTTATAGCTTTTATTACCTCTGTTAGTTATGCTTCGCTTGACCATATTGTTACGCAGACTTTTCAGGAAGGCAAAAACAGTTTGATTGTACTCTTAGACCGAATTACTGATGTTCGTAACTTTGGGGCTATAGTCCGCAGTGCCGAATGTGCAGGGGTGCAAGGCATAGTCATACCCGACAAAGGCGGGGCAAGATTAGGTGGCGATGCTCACAAAACTTCGGCAGGGGCTTTGAGCAGAGTGCCTATTTGCAGGGAAGCAAATTTATTCAATGCCCTTAAATACCTCAAAAACAGTGGGTTACAAGTGGTAGCTTGTACTGAAAAAGCTGTACAACCTATTTATGAAGTGGATTTTAACCTACCAACTGTCGTTGTGATGGGGTCGGAGGAAGATGGCATACAAAAAGAATACCTGAAAATAGCCGATACGATTGTAAAAATTCCTATGATGGGCAATATTTCTTCGCTGAATGTATCGGTAGCCACAGGAGTTATTTTGTTTGAGGCGGTAAGGCAAAGAACAACAGTTAATTCTTAGTTGTTAATGCTTAATTCTTAATTAAAAAATATTTAGTGCAACCTCGGCAGTGGCTTAGGCAGCCCCGTCAAGTCCCTGCTGATTACTATATATTTTGTGGTTTTATCAAATAAAATGTAATACAGTATAGTAGTTTTAGTTTTTTTATTAGCTTTGCCTTTTAAAATGACACCTATATTTATGTTTATTCAAAATATAAAAATCAAACATTTTTCTATATCAGACTCTGATATAGAATGGCAACTCTTTCAAGATGTTAATTTTTTGGTTGGCGATAATGGTTATGGCAAAACTACCTTACTCAACATTGTAGAGGAATTATTTAAAGAAAATGAAGAAGATATTGATTTCGATAAATTCAATTTTATTAATGAATTACTGGTACAATTAGACGATGGCAGATACATATTTTTTGACTCCGAAGGTCGAAAATTAATTGGTTTTAAGTCTTTGCAAGGTGCTAATATAAAAAAGATAGATTCGTTTTTTGGTGAAAAAGGATTGACAGATAAATTGGATAAAGAGTTACCAAGAGATTATTTTAAGTTTAAAAATTCGCAAGCAAGTGAAGCAAACGAAGTTCTTGCTACTATTTTATCTTCAAATCTTGAACATCAACATACAACTACCACAATAAGGGAACTGAGAGAAAGAATTTTTGGAAAATTTAATTTATTTAAAAAATTTATAGACCAACTTTTTTCAGAAACAGGAAAATCTTTTTCTCCTGACGAATTTGTTTTTATCAAAGAAGGAAAAACAGAACCAATATTGCCCAAAAACTTATCATCAGGCGAAAAACAGGCTTTTTTTCTTTTGCTTACTTGCCTCTTGCAACACAACAAACCTTCTGTTTTATTGCTTGACGAACCCGAAATTTCTCTGCACGTAGAATGGCAGGCAACGATTGTGAAAATGATGCGAGAACTCAATCCAAATTGCCAAATTATTGCGGTTACACATTCGCCTAATTTATATATGCAAGGCTGGCAAAACCGCAAACAAGGTATGTACGATATTAGTGTAGATGAAGTCAATATAGAATTAAATAATGATACCAATGAAGCACTTTTGACGTTGTTTCAAAATGTTACCACTAAATATGAATTTAATCGGCTACTTAATGAAAGTATTGTCAATATGTCTTTGCATGGTGCAAATAAAATATTAGAAATAATAAAAAAGAAGAACTTAGAGGCTGATACTTACACCTATACAACTTTAATCATTAAAGTTAGTACGTTGGAGGGTGCAAGGCAACTTCTAACTACAATGAAATCAAATGAAATTAAGCCGACTATTGTAACCTACAATGCAATCATTAAAAAGGTTGATAATATTATAGAAGGTATGCAAATAGTAAAAAATGAATTGCCCACTGAAGACATACGACCTGATATTATCACTTTCTCTACTTTACTAGGTAAGGCACGTACTACAAAAGAAGTAGAGGAAGTAGAGGAACTTCGCAAATATTTTAGTGTGGCTACCAATCCTTTGTATGAAAATAAACTAAAATTTAAACGATAAGGATTTATGAACAAAAAGCAAACAAAAGACGAAAAAAAGTCAATAGCTTGGAAAAATGATGTGCAGAGCCTTTTGGGAAGACTGACAATAAATTCAAACAAATATAATGTTGGGCTAATTTTGGAAAATGATTACGAGGATTTTATTTTTTGGAAACATATTATTACGACTGCTGTTCCAACTTTAAAACCTTGTTGTGTGGCTACTGCAAACTTTGAACTAAACACAACAATTACAAAACCAGAAGGCAAAGATTATGCAATGAAGTTTAAAGATGAAGTGAATGAAAAACTAATAATTTGTAGAGATACTGATAATTGGCTGCTCTATGGGCATAAAGATGCAGCTTATTTGACAAAATCATATATTTATCATACTTATACATACGACAGAGAGGCACATGCTGCCTATCCAAAAAATTTGCAAGCAATTTGCAATGAACTGACTTTTAAAGATTTTGATTTTGAAAAAATCGTCAATATTTATTCTGAAACTGTATTTCCGTTTTTAGTTTATTGGGTGCATAGTCAAAGTAATCCAGAGCTATATTCTGATGTAAATGAAAGACATAGATATTCGACATGGAAAGAACTTGGCTGGAATTTTGGCGAAGATGACAAAATTAAAAACTCCTTAACTTGCCTTTTATTGCCTATTGAGGAAATTGATATTTTAAACATAGAAGTTCAAATTAAAACAACTTTGAAAGACAAGATTGAGAAATGGGTGGAATTGATAAAAGCAAAGTTTTTAGAAAAAAATGATTGGTACACAGCCGAAATATTTGCACAAGAAATTAATGAAGTAGAAACAAAATTAATGGGACTAATATCCAAAAATGAAACATTTTTTTATCTCAATGGACACAAAACTGTTGAAAAATTTATGTTTCCTTTTGCCGAAAAGGTTATCAATGAATTAGGAAAGTTACAAAAACAAGACATCAAGACAAGGCTGCAAGATAGTTACAAGTTGGGAAATCCTTTTATGGATAAAATTATGGAAAAAATCAAAGCAGATTTTTTGTAGGGATTTTAAGTAAAGTTGGCTTTTGCCTGAATATCTTAAACACTATCTATCTGATTATCAAAATTATACGACAACTTTCTTTACCCTTCGGGTGGCTTTGAGCCACCCGAAGGGTAGTTTTTTAATAAGCCAAAGTGATAGTTTGCCTAATCGGGGCAGAAATATTGCCACAACTATCTTTAAACTTCACAAAAACGGTTTTCAAACCAGGTCCTTCGGTCAATGACCAAGGTTTATTAGGGCTGTAAGGCTCCCAAACCACGCCATCGAAGTTTTCACTATTGGCAACTGCCATAAACTCCGCACCTTTGGCGTTGAAACCTAATCTTACGCTGGTTTCATTGGTTAAGGTTTTGCCGTTGTTTATTTTCAAAATGCCCGAATAAGGAGCTTCGGTGTCGTGCATGATAGAGGCTTTGGCTGTTCCCGATTCATTGCCCGCCTCATCTCTGAACTTGACATAGACTGTTTTTTGTCCATCTCTACCGCCAATCAAAATATAGTCTTTTGCATCTTTGTAAGGCTCCCATTTGGCGTTGTTGAAGTAAGTGTTAGAACTAAACGCCATTTCTGTTGCCCCATCTGCACGCAAAGTTAATTTTACTCTGTTGTTTGGGTTGTTGGTACACACATCTCCATTGTTGATTAAGACTTCCTCACCAACAGGTTCTTGTCTGTCTAACATTACAGAGGCTGTTACAGGTTCTGTTTCGTTGCCCGCATTGTCTTTAAACTTCACAAATACAGCTTTTTCGCCATCTTCGCCCTCCAAACGCCAGTTATACAAGTAGGGTTCGAATTTTTGCCATTTAGCCTCAGTAAATTGCTGGTCGTTGGCTATCATCATTTGTGTAGCTTCGTTGGCAGAAAGTTTGAGTGTTACTAACTTGCCCACCTGTGTACAGAATTTAGCACCGCCATTGATTTGCACTTTGCCATTTTTTGGTGCTTGCGTATCCAAACCTATTTTGTCGTAAGCTACGGCAGAAATATTGCCTACTTTGTCTTTAAACTTCACAAAAACCATTTTCACACCGTCTTGTGTAGTCAAAGCCCATTCTTTTTCGGCTTGATACACTTCCCATTTTGCCCCGCGAAAAGCAAAATCATTAGAAACCATCATCTCTATTGCACCTTCGGCTTTGAGGTCGAGTTTCACGTTTTGGGTCTTGGCTTGTGCCTGATTTTCAGACATAATTTTCACAAAACCTTGTTTGGGTGGTGTACGGTCTAAGAAAATTTCGTTTGACAAGGTTTTTGATTCATTGCCCGCTATGTCTTTAAATTTCACATAGACTTTGCGTTTGCCATCTACTCCACTCGATAATTTCCAACCTCTATTTTTTTCATCATATTTTTGCCACTGCTCACCCTGAAAATCCTCCGTATTGGCTATACGCATCAAAACAGCTTCTTTTGCTCTTACTTTTAACAAAACAATTCCATCGGGGTCGTTAGTAACGCTGTCGCCTTTGTTCATCACTACTTCGGTGTCGAAGGGAGGATTTCGGTCTAAAATGATATTGTCCACTACTTTTTCAGAAGGGCTACCAGCCTCGTCTATAAACTGAATGGCTACACTTTTCAGTCCATCTTCGCCTTCTAATTGCCAATTATGCGAAGTGTTATAAGGAATACTATAAGCTGAGTCTTTACCCGCAAAATCACTATTGTTACTTACCCTCATCTTGGAAGCACCTCTTGCAAAAATATTAAGCGTAACTTTACCCTCTTTGTCGGTACAATATTCTTTGTTCATGTCTATCATGAGTTTGCCGTCTTGTGGTGGTGTTTTATCTAAACGGATAAAATCACTGCCAACGGCAGATACATTGCCCGCCTCATCTCTAAACTTAGCAAACACACCTTTTTTGCCATCTTCTACGCCGCCCAACTCCCATTCTTTGTATTCGGTTTTGTAAATTTCCCAACGAGCAGAGTAAAAATTACTTTCGTTGCTCAACATCATATATTTTGCACCTTCGGCAGAAATTTCCAAATCTACTTTGTTTTTTACTGTATTTTTATCTCCCAAAATCTTAACTTTTGGGCTGGAAGGTGGCGTTTTATCTAATTTGATTTTGGCATGGGTTACTTCCGATTCGTTTCCAATTAGGTCTTTAAATTTGACAAAAACAGTTTTTTCGCCTTCGTTGGGTAGTAAATTCCATGCGGGCATCTCTATGTTGTAGCCTACCCAAACCGCACCATTAAAGTCTTCGGTGTTGCTTATCATCATAAAATTTGCACCTACAGCAGACAAACGCAACCGAACAGCCTCATCTTTGGTGTTTTTATTTCCACTATTGATAGAAATTTTTGGGGCTTGTGGGGCTTCACTATCTACCACGATGGCATCTACAACTACTTTCGATTGATTGCCAACCGAGTCTTTAAACATGACCTGTACTGTTCTTTCGCCATCGCCAGGGGGCAATAGGCTGTATTTCATCGAGGTTTGGTAGGGCAACCAATCAGAATCTCCTCTGATAAAGAGAGAAGTAGCCCCTTCTGCATACAAACTTAATGTAACTTCGTTGGATTTTGAGAATTTATCACCATTGTTAATTACAACTTTGGTATTGGTTGGGGCTTTTCGGTCTAAGACTATGGAAGCAGACACAGGTTGCGAAATATTGTTTGCTTCATCTCTAAAACGCACAAAGAGAGTTTTTACTCCATCTTCGCCTAAGAGTTGATATTTACGTTGTTTAATCACAGGCATCCAATTTGCTCCAGCAAAGTCGTCGCGGTGGCTTAGTTGCATTTGCGTTGCGTCGTCAGCTGTAAACTCCAAAGACACCATACGGTTTTTATCGTTGGTATAAGTCATACCCGAATTAATACTAATGCTGGTATTGGTTGGCGGCTCACGGTCTAACTCTATTTGAGCCTCTGCCGTAGAAATTTCGCCATTTCTGTCTTTAAACTTCGCATAGACGGTTTTTAGCCCGTCGCCTGTGCTTAGTTTCCAAGGCAGACGAGTTTCGTAGCTTACCCACCTTGCATTGGCAAAGTTGCTTTCATTGCTAATTTGCATCTGTACTGCCCCCATCGCAAAAGCAGTTAAGGTAACTTTGCCTTCGGGGTCATTGGTGATTTTGCCACCGTTGTTGATTTTTATATCAATCGAAATGACTTGTTGTGCTTTGGTAGTTGAGAAAAACAAAACAAAAACAAACACGAACAAGGAAAATGAAGCTATTGGAAAACGCATTTTCATAATCAATAAGGTTTGCTTAGTTATACCTAAAATTGTGCCATTATGTTTCACTTAGGTTGCGAGGATTTAAAATGTAAAAGTGCAAAAACGAAAAAAAATTATTAGTAAGCAAATTTTAGCTGTAAAATTGCTGCCAAATTAATAATTGCTTACCTTTGTTTCGTTAAAATTAGACTATGCAATTTACGGAAAATATAAAAGAAGGTTTGCGTGCAATCTACGATAATTTGCTTCGTACTTCGCTGACCGTTGCCATTATAGCCATTGGCATTACCTCTTTGGTGGGGATTTTAACGGCTATTGATAGCATACAAAGCTCTATTACCTCTGGTTTGGCAGATTTGGGGGCAAATACTTTTGATATTAAAGACAAAGCAGTGAACAAAAAAAGTAGGCGAGGCATGGCAGAAAGAACCAAAACGCCGCTGGAATACGAAGACGTAATTTTATTTAAAAACGACTTTGCAGCAGCCGATTTGGTGAGCATCAGCACCACAGCTACGATGGCTGCCGAAGTAAAAAGATTGTCGAAAACAACCAACCCCAACGTAACGGTGGAGGGAATAGACGAAAACTTTTTGACTATCAAAAGCTATGACATAGAAAAAGGACGACCTTTTGCCACTGCCGAACTCCGCACAGGGGCGTATGTATGTGTGATAGGCAAAGAAATAGCAAAAAAATTGTTTGACAAAGAAAATCCAATAGACAAAACTATCAATTTTTTGGGGTCGCAATACAAAGTGGTGGGCGTATTGGAAGACAAAGGCAGCATGGGCAGCAGAGGAGGCACAGCCCGAACAATTTTTGTTCCCTTAGTCAATGCCCGCAGCTTGGGTTTGGGCAAAGATTTGGTTTACACCCTCATGGCTTATGTACGTGATGTTACCCGTTTTGAGTTGGTCATGGACGAGGCAAGGGGATTAATGAGGAGAATAAGACAAGACCAAAGAGGAAAACCCGACTCCTTTGAGTTGTCCAGAAGTGAATCCTTAGCAGCCACCTTAGACCAAACCGCAGGCACACTTCGCTTAGGAGGTTTTGGCATTGGTTTTATTACCTTGATAGGTGCAGCCATTGGGCTAATGAATATTATGATGGTTTCGGTTACAGAAAGAACAAGAGAAATTGGAGTTCGCAAGGCTTTGGGGGCTACACCTGCCAAAATTCGCCAACAATTTTTGATAGAGGCTATTGTCATCTGTCAAGTAGGCGGCATTGCTGGTATTTTGTTGGGAATTATTGTAGGCAATAGCGTAGCAAGGCTTTTAGATGTTACTAATTTTGTTATTCCTTGGAACTGGATGTTGTTGAGTTTGGTGGTTTGCGTGGTGGTTGGTATTGTTTCAGGCTTTTATCCCGCCTACAAAGCCTCGAAGTTAGACCCGATAGAGTCGTTGAGGTACGAGTAAAACAGTTGGTAAGTTGGTAGGTTTTTCTTCTGCTTGTATTTCAAACAGCAGCAAACAAGAATTTTTGCGTAAGTTCTGTTTATTTAGAAACAATTTAACAAACCTTAACAAACAGAGTTGCAAAAAATTACTACCTTTGTGCATAATTTTTTACAATCTACATAAGTGTAATAAATTAGACAAGAATATGAATTTTATAATTTATTGGTAATCAATATTTTAATTTCATATTTCATACCTAATATTTCATATTTACTATTTAACACTTTATTTAAACACCATGAAAAAAGTAATTTTTGGTTTAGCTTTGGCAGGTTTATTATTCACAACTGATGCAATGGCTCAAATTCAAACTCCACAACCAAGTCCTGCTGCTACTGTGCAGCAAGTAGTGGGTATTACAAACTTTACAGTAACCTATTCGAGACCAGGACTCAAAAGCAGAGCAGCCTTTGGTGGCATAGTTCCCTATGATCAAGTTTGGCGTACAGGTGCTAATGCCTCTACCTTTGTTACTTTTGACGACAAAGTAAAACTCGAAGGCAACGAAATTCCTGCGGGGAAATACGCCTTGTTTACCATACCGGGCAAAGACGAATGGACTATTATTATAAACAAATCGCAAACAGGGTCTTCTGAATTAGATGCAAGCCAAGATTTAATTCGTTTCAAAGTGAAGCCGCAAATGTTAGCTGCACCTGTAGAAACTTTTACCATTGGTTTCAATGAGTTTACCAGCACTTCGGCAAACCTCGATTTGACATGGGACAAAACTTTGGTGCGTATCAAAGTTACAACCGAACCAGATACCAAAATAACGGAGCAAATCAAAAAGGCAATGGCTAATCCATTGGGTGCTGCTGCTCAAAACTACTTTCAATCGGCAAGTTATTATCTCGAAACTGGCAAAGACCTCAACCAAGCCTTAGAGTGGATAAACAAAGCTGTCGAAATTCGCAAAGATGCTTTCTGGATGACCAAAACAAAAGCTGAAATTTTGGCAAAATTGGGCAAACACAAAGAGGCAATAGAAACTGCCGAAATGAGCAAAAAAGTAGCTACAGAAGCTAAAAATGATGCTTATATAAAAATGAATGATGACAACATCAACGCATGGAAAAAGTTGGCAAAATAATTTGAAAGTTTTTGTCGCATTTGTATTACTATGATAGTGCCATACAAGTAATGTTGTGAACCCATTAAAACTAACATTTCTCAAAGAAATGTTAATTCTAACGAGGTCGAACATTACTTATATGGCACTACTCTTATTTATAATTATTTAGGTACTCTTTCTCTTTTATCAAACAAGTTTTTTTGTAATTTGCAAAAAATAAGAGTCTATGCCTTTATTCCAAAAGACCGTAAGAAAAGAATTTGTTGCAAGACAAAATCAAGAACAGATACAAGAAGCCTATGCCAAATTTCAGGCTCATTTTGGCAATGCTGCTATTCAAAAAAATATTGCAGCAGCCAAAGAAGAGCAATATCAAGAAGGATTTTTGAAAGATTTGTTTGTAGATATTCTGGGCTATACACTAAATCCCCAGCCAGATTTTAACCTTACAACAGAGCAAAAAAACGAAACGGATAGCAAAAAAGCTGATGCAGCTATTTTAGCCCCCCAGCCAACAAGCCCCCTAACCCCCGAAGGGGGAACTACGTCCAATACGTCAAACTCCCCCTTCGGGGGTGGGGGGGCTGGGCTTGTCATTGGTATTATAGAACTCAAATCTGCTAAAACAGTTCTCTTGCAAAGTGTTGAATATCAGGCTTTTGGTTATAAAAATCATCATGCAAATTGTCGCTATGTGATTACTTCCAATTTTACCAAACTACGTTTTTACCTCGACAATGCCATAGAGTTTGAGGAATTTGATTTGTTTGCTCTCTCCTTGCCCGACTTTGCGGTGCTTTATACCTTGCTGCATTGCAAAAACTTATTGGCAGATTTGCCCCTCAAGCTCAAACAACAGTCTATTGAAAGAGAGGAGGAATTAACTTTGTCTTTCTACAATGACTATGAAAATTTTAAAGATGTGTTGTTTTTGGATATTTCGAACAAAAACCGCCAAATAGACAAGTTTACCCTGTTCCAAAAAACGCAAAAACTCTTAGATAGAATTGTGTTTATGTGTTTTGCGGAGGACAAAGGTTTGTTGCCCTCCAATTTGATTAAAAAAATAATTACAGAGTGGGAAAATTTGCGAGATTATAACGAATACAAGCCTTTGTTTGCCATTTTTCTCAAACATTTTGGCTATATCAACAATGGTTTTAAGAATAAATTATACGATATTTTTGGCTATAATGGTGGGCTTTTTGCGGAAGACGAAATTTTATCGCAGTTGCAAATGACAGACGAATTGCTGATGAACCAATGCAATTATTTAAGTCGTTATGATTTTGATTCAGATATTGATGTTAATGTGTTAGGTCATATTTTTGAGCATAGCCTCAACCAATTAGATGCCAAACGAGCAGAACTGATAGAAACTGCCCAAAAAATGGAGTTGGGCGAAAAGCCAAAAGAGAACGGAAAACGCAAAATTGATGGCATTTTCTATACACCTGCCTACATTACGGCATACATGGTGCAGGAAACCGTAGGCAAATTGTGTGAGGAGAAAAAAGTGGAATTGGGCTTGACCCCACCCCCTGCCCCTCCCCTTCTGGGAGGGGAGTTTTTGACATCTTCGATGTCTGGGAGTGAAACTCCCCTCCCGATAGGGGAGGGGCAGGGGGTGGGGTCTGCACTTGAAACCTACGAAACTTGGCTGGCTACTATTCGAGTGTTAGACCCTGCTTGCGGTTCGGGTGCATTTCTCAATCAAGTGCTTACGTTTTTTATTGCCGAATATGCTTGGTTGGAGGCTGCAAAAAAGGCTTTGTTGCCACCAAAAGTTGAGGAAAAAACAGAGAAAAAGGCAAAGAAAGTAGAGGTTGATATTTTTGCTGCCCCTGTGCCGATGGAAGTAAAAATAGTGAAAGAGGAGAAAAATATTATCCACCAGATTTTAGAAAATAATATTTTTGGTGTCGACCTAAACGAAGAAAGTGTGGAGATAACCAAACTTTCGTTGTGGCTAAAAACTGCCTCCATGCGTCAAAAATTGAATAATTTAACGGATAATATTAAATGTGGAAATTCGTTGATAGACGACAAAGCTATTTCTGAAAAGGCTTTTGAGTGGGGAAAGGAGTTTCCAATGCCTATGAATGAAGGAGGTTTTACGTTAATAGTTGGTAATCCTCCGTATGTAACTGTCAATAAACAAAACCCAATTACAACATTATATACTTGGAATACAGACCTCTATTTAATGTTTTTTGAAAAATGTTTTCGTGATTTATTGCGAAAAAATATAGGAATGTTAGGTTTTATTACACCTCGTTATTGGCTTGTAAATAAAGTAAATAGTGATTTTAGGAATTTTATGCTTACGCAAGTTGATATTTGGCAATTAACAGAAACAAGTCCCTTTCCCGAAGCAAATACAGAGTGCGTGATTACATTATTACATAATTATCCGCCAAAAAGTGATGAAATTCAAGTAAAAGAGGATAATAAAGAAAAGATGATAGCTGTTAATGTTATCAAAAAATCGTACTCTTTGCGAAATGGTAGCAATGAAATTCTTACATTTCTAAGTAAAGATGCTATTGAAATTCTTATTCAGATAGAAAAAAATAGCACTTATTTAGGAAAAATAATACATTCTAAACGGGGAATGGAAATAGGAAAAAATGACTTGCGAAATTCACAAGGCAAAGCTACTTTGATAGGTCAAGATGTAAACCGTTATCAAATTAATTTTGAAAATACTTTTGTTTCCGAAAGTGCAAAAGATTACAAAAGGTTACAAAACTTTTTTAATCCAAACTTAATTTATTTACGACGTGTTGCTAATTGTTTAATTGCAACAATGTCTGATGTAGAATTTGCTTACAACAAAAATTTGTATGGTTTGCAAGTAGAAAATTCAGATTTTGACGCAAAGTATATTTTGGCTTTGCTTAATTCCAAATTGTTAGATTTCTACTACAAAAAGAAATTTTCTATGAAAAAAGTAGATATTTTTCCAGAAATTCAAACCTATTTGTTTGAGGCATTGCCAATTCACAAAGCCACAATTTCGGAACAGCAACCTTTCGTAAAAAAAGTTGCAAAAATATTATTGCTCAATAGAGAATTAAAGAAAATACAAAAAGGTTTTATTCAAGTTTTTCAAGATAATTTTAAACAACAATTATCTAAAAAAAGTGAAAATTGGATAAAAATAAATTGGGCTGATTTTCTTCAAGAATTAAAAAAATTGTCTATTGATATTCCTTTAAGAGAGCAAATGAAATGGAAAGAATTTTTTAATGAAGAACAAAAAAATGCAAAATCTGTTTCATTGCAAATTCAAACCCTTGAAAATCAAATAGATAAGTTGGTTTATGCTTTATATGGGTTAAGTGAAGAGGAAATAAAAATTGTGGAAATGTAATCTGTAGCTGCGGACTTCAGTCCGCAGAAACCTAATTTGCTGCGGGCTAAAGCCCACAGCTACAACATAAAAATGACAACTTACGAATTATCTTTAGCTGCGGACTTTCGCAAAAAGGAAGGCATTTTTTATAGCCCAAATTTTATAACAAAATACATCATTACAGAAACCATAGGAAATTATTTAGCAAGTGCCGAAAATCATTTTGAGGCATTGCAACAAATTACTGTTCTTGATTTGTCTTGTGGTGCAGGTGCTTTTTTGATAGAAAGTTTTGATTTTTTATTTCAACAATACCAAAGCTATTTTCCTGATAATGAAGGAGTTGCAAAATTTATTATCGAAAATAATTTATTTGGTGTAGATTTAGATGAACAAGCTGTAAGTATTTGTAAGCAACAACTTTTTGAAAGAAGTGGTTTTTATTGCGATAATATCAAGGTTGGAAATTCGTTGATAGACGACAAAAATATTGCCGAACAACCTTTTAATTGGCAGACTGAATTTCCACAAGTATTCAAAAAGACCTTACAAGGTTCTGAAAACCTTGTAAGGTTTGGCGATGATGGTTTTACAATCATTTTAGGAAATCCACCTTATGTGAGGCAGGAATTATTGGGCGAAAAGCAGAAAAAATATTATGCCAAAAGATATGCAAATGTGTATCATAGTGGAGCAGATTTGTATGTTTATTTTTATGCAAAAGCCTTAGAAATGTTGCAAGCTGATGGACTTTTGGCATTTATTACTCCGAACAAATGGTTTAAAACACAATATGGTTTAGGTTTGCGAAAACTATTGCAAAGCTATGATATTCAACACATTGTAGATTTTTTTGAACTCAAAATTTTTGCAGATGCCAGCACAGAGCCTCAAATCATTGTGCTTAAAAATGCAATAACCACCAAAGAAACTACAAATTTTGCTTATTTTCCTGTTACAAAAGCCTTGTTACCAGACGGAAAAATAGAAGATTTTGCTAAAAATTTGACCAAAAAATTAAGCATTAACCAGGGTAATTTGAACGAAGAAGAATGGGTTTTTGCAAGCCCAAAGGCACAAATTATTCTCGATAAAATATTAGGAAAAACAGGCGTAAAAGTGATTTCTCTCGAAGAATATACAAATAATGCAATTTATTTGGGCATTAAAACGGCTTTAAACAAGGCTTTTATTATAGACAAAGATACCAAAGCAGCTTTGATAGCCAAAGATGCTCGAAGTGCAGAGTTGATAAAACCCTATGCTCAACCAACAGCCATTAAACGGTGGGAAATTGAGGATAAAAACGAAAGTTTTTTGATTAACACAGGCTTTGACACCGAAATTTCGCCCGAAAATTACTTTGCAATTTATGAACATTTACAACAATTTGATGCGGAATTGGCAGTAAGGCAGGACAAAGGCAAAACACATTATAATTTGCGGGCTTGTGATTATTACGATAAATTTGAACAACCCAAAATTATTTATATCTACACCGCAGTCAATCATTATTTTTACTATGATGTGGAGGGTTTTTATGTCAATAACTCTTGCTTTATTATCTCTAATGCAGATGTATTTTTGTCGGCTTTTCTCAATTCAAAAGTATTTCAGTTTTACAAAAAACTTCATTTTGTGGCTTATGGCAATGCAGACGAAAAAGGTCGCAACAAATTAGATTACAATAAAATGGTTAATGTTCCTATTCCTTTTTTGAGTGAAACGCAAAAACAAGTTTTCATAGAAAAAGTTACACAAATATTATTACTCAACAAAGAATTAAAAGCCTTACAAAGTAAGTTTTCTAATTTTTTATTGAGAAATTTTAGCAATATAAAAATCTCAAAAAAAATAACAGAATGGCATTTATTAAGTGAAAGAGAATTTTTATTAGAATTAGAAAAGCAAAAAATTACAATTCCAATGAAAGAACAATATGCTTTTTTTGATGTGTTTTCAGCAGAACAAAAAAATGCAAAATCTGTTTTATCGCAAACACAAACCCTTGAAAATCAAATAGATAAGTTGATTTATGCTTTATATGGGTTAAGTGAGGAGGAAATAAAAATTGTGGAAATGTAATCTGTAGCTGCGGACTTCAGTCCGCAGAGACCTAATTTGCTGCGGGCTAAAGCCCACAGCTACAACATAAAAATGACAACTTACGAATTATCTTTAGCTACGGACTTTCGCAAAAAGGAAGGCATTTTTTATAGCCCAAATTTTGTAACGAATAATATATTTAAAATGAAATTATGTATCCAAACTTAACTTGTGAAATAGCAAATGATGTTATTTACCCTGAAAAAGGCACTTATGCTTTATTTTTGCACCCTGAATTTATTGGAGAAGGCGAAAATTTAGATAGGTGTTTGGCGGTTTCTAAAAATTAATTGTGTTGCACTATTCCATTCATTTGCAAATCTATAATTTTTACATTTCCTACTCCTGCACCTTCACCACCTTCAAAGTTTTTTCGCCATTTTCATTGCGGATACGCAACCAATACATTCCCGCAGCCAACCCACTCAAATCTAATTGCACTTTTTCGCCTACTTTAAAAGTCCGTTGGCTGTTTATCACTGTTTGCCCTAACATATTGACTAAAACTACGGTGAAGTCGGGCAAAGTTTGGGGTTTTACTTCCAATGGAGTTGCCATTTGCGGACAGCCGTTTCGGTCTGTGGCACGTGCAGTGTAAGTGCCTGCTTGTGGTGCTGCAAAGTTGGTCTTGTCGTTGTATGCGGGCAAGGTTTCTATACCCCACACCCAACGTGCATTTTTCCAATTTGCCTCGTCTGTTATGCTGATTGCCACGCCCAAACCATTGCCTACTTGCAAGGTCAATAGCCCTGTGGTTGGATTAGGAAAAACACCTAACTCGTTGATAGTGAAGGGCAAATTAGTTTGTTTTAAGTTGAGAGTAATAGGGGCAAAATTCTGAATAGCTAAGGTTACAGTTTGCGTACATTGGTTGGCAATGGTTACAAGTGCTTTGTAAGTGCCAGCCTTTGTAACCGAAATTTCGGATGTGGTAAAAGGCAAATTGGCGTTGTTGTATTGCCACTGAAAAGTAGCCGAAGGACTTAAATTGCTACCTTTTATTGCCAACGTAACCAAACTATCGGGGCAGAAAGTCAATTTGGTAGCTTCTATTCTCAAATCTTTTGGAAAAGTATGGACAATAGCCTCCACTCGTGCTAAGGCTTCGCAAGTTTCTTGGTAAACCCGCAAGGTGTAAGTCCCCGACTCGGTAATGGTTTGCGAAGGTTTAGTACCAATGACCTTGCCACCCAACAACCATTCATAGTTGATAGCACCAAAATTGATTAAAGAGTCGGCTTGCAATACACCTTTTTCGCAAAAACTCACACCATTGTTTTGGCGGATAACAGCCCGCAAGTTGTTGGGAATGAGCTGAATAGTATCTGATAATCTTTCGCAATTTCTCACCCTCACCAACACCCGATACGTACCTGCTTGCGTAGTGGTCAAGTCGGGTCTATTGGGTGCATCGAGCAAAATAGTATTGTTTCTAAACCAAATATAGCTGGCACTATCCGTTTTTACTGCACTCAACGTGGCTTGTCGGCAAAAATACAAAGGATTAGGCTGCGTAATTTTGGCTGTGGGCGTGGGTGTAACAGTCAAATCTAAGGGTCTGGAAACTGTGGTACAACCATTTAAGGTTACAGCTACTGTATAAATTCCACTTAATTTGGTACGCAAAGTTGGCAAAGTTCCTGCAATGGTAGCCTTGTTGCGTGTCCACGTATAGGTTGCATTGGCTACGGCTTGCACCTCCAAAATTGTGCTGTCGCAAACTTGCAAAGGGTTGGTATTCAACCAAATAGCCAACGGACTTTTGTTTACTCTTACTTGTGTAGGTTTGGAGGTGTTGCTGCAAATGCCTTGTTTCAAGGTCAAAACATAGCTGCCTTCTTGGTTTGTCCACAAAGTTGCTGTTTTTTCTGCCAATACTTCATTGTTTCTTCTCCACTCATAGGTATAGAGGGTGCTGTCTTTCACGTCTGCTCTTAGCCTACCTCTGTCGCAAAAAATTTGCGAACTATCTCCCTGAATTTTGGCAATTACGTTGAGAAAAGTGGCTGTTACAGGCTGCGAAGTATTGGAAGAACACAAACCTTTGGAAACTGTTACTGTATAATTGCCTGATTGTGTGATAATTAACTTTCGATTGGTTGCATTGCGAATAGGTGCGTTATTCAAATTCCATTGGTAGGTAGCACTGTCCACTGCCACCGCAAACAAGGAGTCGGCTGCACCGCAAACAGTCAAAGGGCTACGATTGCCCTCTATTTGTGCCAAAACAGGAAAAGGTTTATTGACTATGACCGAAATTTCTTTTGTAACAGAAGTAATAGAAGAGCAACCTGTGCCACCAAACAGCAAAACAGTCATTGTAACTTTGTAAGTGCCTGATTGTGTGTAGGTATGCTTGACATTTGCCCCCAAACCTACGGGCGTATTGTCGCCAAAATCCCATGTAAAACTCGATGTATTGGTGCCTGCTCCTACAAAACTCAATACAGTTCTGTTGCAGACCACACTGTCGGTTTTGTAGGTATAATTGACTTCCAAATTTTCGAAACTTGCCCCTACTGCATACGCATACATATCTACTTGGCTGTATCCGTAGGCAAAAGCCGAAAAGCCATTAGCTGCCTCTAAGGTGGTGGTTATCAGCCCTGTACGTCCTGCTGTGCCTACGGGCAGAGGTGCATAAGAATACTCGTTGCAAGAAGGAATGGGATTAAAATAATTTCGCAACGGCACATTGTTATTGTCCGTTGTTCTGCTATTCATTCGCAACTGCCCGATGTCTGCCGTTTTTATCAGGACATTGACAAAGTGCTGCCCTTGATTAGACCCTAATTCTATGGTGTTAAAAGTGGCTCTACTTGTCGTTTGGTTTACGGCATTGAGGGCAAGCAAAGAAGGGTCTGAGTTTGCAGGAAAATTGCAAAAAGAATTTTGGCTCATCTGCACTACACTAATTGGCTTATCTGCTTTAATACAAGAGGGCGTAGTGGTAAAAATCAACCTCGATTCTCCTGCACGCAAAGTAAAGTTAGTTGGGTTTCCTGTAGTTGTTACGGCAGTATTATCTTCCCTTGCCACCACTTTGTAAAAAACACCATTCAAACCCTGATAAGGCGTAACAATGTATTGGTTTCCCCATGTGTGGGTAGGAAATTGCTGTTCGTAAACGTGCTGCGAAGAACCTGCCAAGGGAGAGCCACCCACGCCACAAGCCAATGTAACCGTATTAGTGCCTGCAAAAACAGCAAAAGATTTGCAGTTGCCGTTTGCCCCGCGTATGCGTGTGCCTGTGAGGTCTTCAACTGCTTGATACTGCACTACTTGCCCACGCTGCAAGGTAACAGTAAAAGGTTGATTTGCCTGCTTGCCCAATACGGTGGTGGCACTTGGTATAATTTCTAATACGGTGTTGTTGTCGGTAGCTACAACCATAAATTCAGACAAAGAACCATTATTGACACCTCGCTGGGCTGTATTGACGATGTATTCCGTTGTTTTGCCCAAAGCTGTTTGGGGCAGCACCAAAGAGGCTTCTGTTCGGTTTGGCGACAAGTTAATGGCTGTAACACTGATGTCGTTGTTGTTCGATTGAATATAAAAGGCTTTGTTTTCTACCTGCTCGCCTATGCTGGCTGCAAAAGTAGCACTCAGGTCTGGCGTTTGGTAAATTCCTCCTGCGGTTACAGTAAAATTTAGCGGTGTAAAATTGGCATTGGTCGGCATCGAAATTCGCCCACTTGCCCCTGTGCGTGAGCTTATCACAAACCGCAACGTATTGGGCGGATTGGGAATGATGCTCAAAAATCCTGCATAAAACTCTTTGCCTTCGGTAGATAAGGTTTGTGCTTGTAAAAAATTGGATATCAGGCAATTAAGTATCAAAAAGAGGAGGATAGTAGCTTGCTTTTTCATCTTGTTGGTGTTTGTAAAAAAAATACAAAGGCAAGTTAGTATTTTTAACTTGCAATGGTTTTAAGATTAGATTAAAAAATACCAAAAAGGTTTAAAAGAGTTTTTAATAGGTAGTGTTGTTCAAGTTTTGTGCTTTGCAAAAAACTTTTTCTAGCCTACTCACACCACCACCCAAAATTTTGTCCACCCGTCTTGACATATAAAACTAACTTGTCCGTTTAGTTTTTCGGCTATGAGTTTCACTTCATACAAGCCCAAACCCATGCCTTTGGAGAGGGAAGTGCCGACAAAAAACATGGAAAAAACTCTTTCATGCACCTGTGGGTCTATGCCTATGCCGTTGTCTTCGACCATAATTTTTACGCCTTGCTGTTCGTCTGTGAGAGGTGTGCAAGGTAGCACCGAAATTTTGATTTTGCTTTTTTGGGAATAGTCCACATAGGCGGCAGCATTTTCTATCAAATTGCGAAGGAGTTGGGTCAGCAGTTCTTTGTCCGAGGTAAAGTAGGGTAGGGGAGAGGTATCAGTCTGGATTTTGACCATAGCCAAATTGTGCTTGCGAATGACATGATACAAAATATTTTCTATAATTTGCTCAAAATCAACTACTTCTGAAACTACTTTTTTGTTTTTAATATCGTGAATTTGGCGTATGCGGTTCAGTAATTGCAACATTTCTACGGACAAAGAATCCAATTTTTCAAAATACTCTACGGCTATTTCGTCTTGTGTTTCTATGATACCCAAATTGACTAAGCCTTTCATTCGGGCTAAGGGTCCCTTCAAATCGTGGGCAGCTCGGTAGAGAAACTGGTCGAGTTCTTTGTTTTTTTCCACCAATTTCTGTGTACGGTCTTGCACTTGTATTTCTAAGGCAGAGTTCATGCGGGCTATGTTGTCGCGTTGGGCTTCTATTTCGTCGCGTTGGGCTTCTATCTCCTCCAAATTGATAGAAATTTCTATTTTGGCATCTTCCAATTTATTTTTTTCTGCCACCAATTCGGCTGTTCTTTCCTCTACTTCTCTTTCCAATCTATTTTGGGTGGCTATCAAATCTTTTTCTCGCCAATATTGGAAACCATACAACACCACACTGATTGCCAACCCACAACAGAGCAAAAACCACCACGTTTTCCAATAGGGAGGTTTTACTTCCACCAATGTAGTCGATTCGTTTCTACTCCAATAACCATCGTTATTAGTGGCTTTTACCATAAATTTGTAGTTGCCTGCGGGCAAATTGGTGTAAGTAGCTTGGCGGTTTTCGGCATTGGTATAGTGCCAATCGTCATCAAAATTTTCTAATTTGTAGGCATATTTAATCTGGTGCGGATTGCGATAATCTAAGGCAATGAAGTCGAAGGTTATCATTTTGTCGCTGTGTTTGAGAGTTAAGTACCTGTCGAACAGTAAGTTATGGGTCAAGGCTTTTTGTTGGTCTATGCTTACCACTTTTCTGAACAAACTGTAATTGGTTACGTAAACAGGCGGACTGTACGAATTGTCTTTTATTCTTTTGGGTGCAAAACTGCTAAAACCCGACAACGTACCTATAAAAACCTCGCCATTTGAAAATTTATCGACTGCCAAGTGCGAAAAAGAAGCCCCTGCCAATCCATCGGAGATTAAATAAGTGCGAATCCGTTTGGTGTCGAAATCTATGCGTGAAAGTCCTTTGTCTGTGCCTAACCAAAGTCTATTGTCGTTGCCCGCAATCATGCAGTTTATGTTGTTGTTGGGCAAATGGTCTGCCTCCGTAAAATGCTCAAAAACACCTGTTTTTTTGTCGAAACGGCTGAGTCCGCCATTGGAAGTACCTATCAACAATTTTCCTTTTTCGATTTGCAATAAGCAATTAATATAGCTGCTCGATAAACTTTTGGTGTTGTTGGTTTCGTGAGTATAAACAGTAGAGGCAATTTCGTTTTGCAACCGAATCAGCCCATCTCTTGTGCCAATCCAGAGTTCATTGTCCGAGTCTTTCAAAATACACTGCACCCTGTCTTCGAGTTGAGGATAAACCTCCGAAAAATTGTCGGTTGCAGGTTCATATTTTACCACGCCTTTCCACGTACCAATCCAAACCACACCCTCTTTGTCCACGTGAATACAGTTGATAGCATTATCTGGTATGCTATGTGGCTTGTCTTTGTCGTACAAATAAGTTTTGAGTTGGTTGGTTTTGGTGTTTAGCACCGCCAAACCTTTGTCTGTGCCTATCCAAAGTTGTTGTTGTTGGTCTGTTGCCAAAGCCTTTACTTGATTAAACGGCAAACCCTCTGCAATGGAAAGAAAAGAAAATTGCTTATTCGTTTTGTCAAATTTGGCAACACCGCTGTTTGTGCCTACCCACACAATCTCCAACGAGTCGGGGGCAGCACTCAATTTATCCGACACCTTAGAGGTGTCTGATAAGTATTTTTTGAATTTATCCGACACCTTGTAGGTGTCTGATAAGTATTTTAGGTTGCTTTTTATCGCAGGATTGGATATTTTTTGGCAGGCAATAGCTCGTACATAGTTGTCGTTCAGACTATTTGGGTTGTTTTTTTCGTGCTGAAAACGGCGAAATGGAAACCTGTCTTTCACATATTTGCTAATGCCTCCGCTGCCTCCAATCCAAATTATATTTTGTTGGTCTGCGGTTACAGTCCTGCAATAATTGTTGGAAAGGCTTTGCTCATCATTTTCATTATGCACAAAGTTGGTAAAGTAATAGGTTTTATTTTTGAGTCTTGCTTGGTTTAAGAAAGAAACGCCATTGTCTGTAGCCACCCATAAATTACCCTCTTGGTCTTGATTTATAGCTTTTACAAAGTTGTTACTCAAAGAATATTTGTTGTTAGGGCTGTTTGCAAACCGCTGAAATTGCAAAATAGCTGTATCCGTAGCCTGAAACAATCGAAGTTGCTCTTGTGGCAATAGTGCCAAACCGCC
Organism: Cytophagales bacterium; assembly: GCA_013299115.1. GTDB lineage: Bacteria > Bacteroidota > Bacteroidia > Cytophagales > Thermoflexibacteraceae > JAAFKA01. Next base: position 23,538 of record JAAFKA010000005.1, on the reverse strand, counting down.
ATCAGTGCCAATCCACAAATTATTTTCGTTGTCTTCAAAAATACATTTTATATATTGACTGGGGAGCAAGTTGGTAGGGAGATTTACAAATTGTTGGGTGTGTTCAAAAAAAAGTGCCAACCCGCCATCACTGCCCAGCCATTGGTTTCCTTTGCGGTCTTGATAAAAAAACTTAGGGTAAGCCAACAATGGGTTTTTGGTATTTTGAGGCGAAAAAAATTTGTCAAACCGTTGAGTTTGCCAATCGAAATGCAGCAAACCTACGGCAGAAACCGACACCCACAAATTTTTTTTCTTGTCTTGGTAAATGTGGCGAATTGCCTTATTTTCGAGCAAATAATTGCCTTCAAAGTGTGTATGAGCCGTAAAAGTTTCAGTTTTGGGGTTCAGCCTATTCATGCCGTATCTTGTACCTACCCAAACAAAACCATCAGTATCTTGGTAAAGGCAATAGACCAAATTACTCGACAAGCTATTTTTCCTTTCGGCATCATATTTAAAAACCTTGCAGCCGTAGCCGTCAAAACGATGCAGCCCTCCCATAGTAGCCACCCAAATAAAGCCTTGTCGGTCTTGCAAAATAGCCTGAATATCGAGGTTTTCCAGCCCTTCCTCTGTACCTATATGCTCGAATCGGACTGTTTGCCCTTGCAAATCTGCGAAGGATTGCAGCAACAGCCAAAAACAAACGAACAGAAAAAGACCTACACGCATGAAAAGTGTTTAGACAAAATAGTAACCTAAACAAATATACGAAAAAACTAAAAACAAGTGTAGAATTTAAAACAAAAATACTTGGTGAAAAATGCAGTATCTGTAGAACGGACTTTAGTCCGTTTCTTGTTGATGAAAATGTAGATTTTGATTCAAAATACCTATTTATTTGCTGAAACCTCTAAAAAAACGGACTAAAGTCCGTTCTACAGAAAATACTACACAAAATAATTTCTTAATCATAAAACAACCAATTCACTCCTAACTCAAACCCACGCGACTGAGCAAAATACAAAGGCGTAATAAAATATCCTGGTCGGGTGAAATCTTGCAGCATATTGTTGATTTTGAGAAATATCAAAGCCCTTTTCATTCGGAAGTTCATAAATACGTCAGCATTGACAAAGTTCTCTACCAAAAAGTTGTTTTGCAGATAAAATTCTTGGGTTACAGGCATAAAGGCGTTGGCATAATAGGCTGATTTCCAATGAAAATCCACGCCTATTTGGGCAAACAAAGCACTTTTAAACAAAGCACTTTCATAGTAAAATTGGGAGTTTACCAACCATTCGGGCATTCTGATGAGGTTTGCACCTAAATTGCGTGTATAAATAATATTTGTAACATTGTTCCATTTTCGCCACCTGAACTCCCAATTTAACCCTACTTGGGCAATGGTAATATTTTGTTTTGCAGCACGAGGAAGCTGGTCGAGATTGATATAATTGGCGGGGTTTTTTATTTCTATTGGTTCTATTTGTCGAGCCACACCTTTGGTGTCATAGTAAACATAATCAATGATGTTAGTCAAAGAGCCATAAGGATTGAGCCGAATCAGGGGCAATTTGATAGCAAGGCTACCAAAAATTTTATCTGCTTCGGTGTTTACCAAATCGGGGTTGTCCCATTGTATCAAATTGCCTTTAAATCTCCGCTGCATCAGGGTAGGACGGTAAGAAGTTCTTTCGTAACCTACTTGCCAAAGTCCTCGCTGAAAAACGCCACGTAGTCTATAATCTCCTGCCACTAAATAATCTAAGGTGGCATCTATCCGCATGCTATCGTTAAATTCATACCGCAGATTGCCACCGACAAAAAACTCTGCGGGTAATTGACGTATGTTTATCGTATCTTTTCGTGCTTTTAGGCTGTCTTGTTTGCGGAGAAACTCATCTTGCAAGGCATAATTGCGGAGTTGCACATAACCCAAATACTTAAATTTTTGGATTTTGCCTTTCAACCCTGCTTTGTTGTCGTGTTGGGTAAACTCCGTAAAAGATGAAACTTGCCCACCAACAAATTGCGGAGAAAAATTAGCAAAAGATTTTCCATCGGGCTGCAAAGGCAAATAAAACAAAACATTGCCCGTTTGCTTGGCATTCGGCTCGGCTGCCCATGTAAATTTTCGGTCTTCGTAGCCGTTAAATTGCTTGACGTAATCGTAAGTATGAAAGATTTGGAATTTGACCGTATCGAAAACGCCAAGTTGTTGATAGACATGGATTTGTCTGCGGTTTTGGGTGGCTACGGCATCATTCAAATTAAATTGCAAACCTCCTGCCTCGACCTTAAACAAACTATCTGCATCTTTTATTGTCCCCAACTGATAACCTCCACTTTCAAAAACTGTATTGTCATAGTAATTAAAACTTGCCAATAATTTGTACCTGCGATTTTTGCTTAAAAAATTGGTGTGAATACCATAATTATTGAGCAGTGCCTGTGGGTCATTTCTCCGAGAGGCTCTGCCATAGACTTTATTTGACCCTACGCGGTGATAATAAATGCCCACATTCCAAAGTGGTGTAATGTTTCGAGCAAAATTAACAGTTATCAAAGAACGGAAATTGCCACCTTGCCCTATGTAAATATCAGTAAAAGGCGACATGGTATTGTAGTATTTTCGTTTTTTTGGGTCTTGAATATACAAATCGTAGTTGGTGTAGCCCAACGTAGTGCCTATTTGCTCAGGGGTTTGGTAGTAAATGCTACGCATAGCCGTACCCATGTTGCCCGCATCTTGGTAGAGGTTTTGGTGCTTTTGCAAATAGTTAAAACGGTGTAAATTGTTGATACTTGTATCTAAAAAACGCATAGCACTGCGGTTGAGTATCAGGTCTTCTGCATAGAAATAACGAGTGGTATTAGCCCCATAGATAATAGAATCTTTTTTGGCATTTTTGGTGCTATCAGGCTTTTGAGCAAAGGCAGACGAGCAAGCAAGGAAAAGAAAAAATAAAGCTAAACGGCTGGTTAGCAAATAGTTATGTACTGTATTGTGCATGATAAGACCAATCAAAATGAGAAAATAATTGGCGAATTTCGTGAATTGTTGCGGTGTTTGGTAGTTTTGCCTGTTAAATTTTCACAAAAAAATTGAATTGGTTAAAAGTAAAAGAGTAGCAAAGCAAGTAAGTAAGTAGTTAGACTTAAATAATCGATAATATTTAAAGTACTAAGTATCTGATTATCAGAATTATCCAACACCTCAAAGGTGTCGGATAATTAGGTTCAACTACTTTTTTTGGGTTACCTGATAACAAACCATGTATTATTATTTTCCTGCCACCAAACTCTCTGCAAATTCCACCATTAGGCGTACACCAAAAGCTGTTGCATTTCGAGTTTTTGCAAATTCGCTGTCCATCCAGCACATACCTGCCACGTCAAAATGCACCCAGGCGGGGTGTTTGTTGGTAAATTTTTCTAAGAATTTTGCAGCCGTAACAGACCCTGCTTGCGAATTGGCGTAGTTTTTTACATCTGCCATGTCCGATTTGAGGGCATCTGCGTAGTCGTCCCAGAGGGGCAAACGCCAAACTTTTTCTTCGGTTTGTTGCCCTAAATCATAGAATTTTGTAGCCAATTCCTCATTATTCGTGAACATAGCTCCTGCTTTTAGCCCCAAACTGATGATGCTTGCCCCTGTGAGGGTGGCTATGTCTAAAAGATAGTCGGTTTGGTAGTTTTTGGTGAGGTAAGCCAAGGCATCAGCCATCATAATTCGTCCTTCGGCATCGGTGTCCTCTACTTCTATGGTGTAACCTGCGTAGGAGTCTATAATGTCGCTGGGTTTGTAAGCATTGCCACTAATCATATTTTCGCAGGCAGGAATAATGCAAACCACATGAATAGGCAGTTGCAATTTGGCTATACTTTCCATCACGCCCAGCATCGTGGCAGCACCCGCCATGTCTATTTTCATTGGTGCCATGCCTTGCGTTTTGATGTTATAACCTCCTGTATCGAAGTTTACGCCTTTGCCTACCAAGCCAATGCTTTTGGTAAAATGGGCTGGTTTGTACTCCAAAATAGAGAAAGTTGGCAAGTTTTCACTGCCTTTGCCCACCGACCAAAGGGCATGGAGGTTTTGCTCTTTCACTTCCTTCCCTCTGAAAACCTTTACATTTATTGAGGCTTCGCTACCAATTAACTCGGCTGTTTTGGCAAAGTCTTCGGGAGTAAAACGGTTGGAGGGCGTATTGACCATGTCAAAAACTCGCAACTGGGCAACAGCCACTACTTTTGCTTTGTCTATGCTTTTTTCTATTGGGTCATTTGCTTGTGTTTTGACAGCCAGATGAATTCGCAAAGTATCAAATGCAACAGGTTTGGGTGGTTCTTGTTTGTATTTGCCTATTTCGTACAAGCCTAATAGACTTCCTCCCGCCAATGCCTCCACAAAAGCAGGAAGTTGTGCAGCCGAAAGTTGTTTGAGGGACGAAAATTGCAAGCAATCTATACTGATGACAGTAGGCAAAGTCGTTTTGTTTTTGTGGACAAAACTACGCATCACTTGGCGTACTGCCTCTGGCGACAAAGGTTTGTCCTCTTTGGTTTCGCCTAAGCCGAGCAAATAAATTTTCTTTACACCTGTTGGGTGTTGGTGGGCTGTATAAAAAGCTGTGCTATCTTTTTTTTCGGCTTTGAAGTTTGCCACCAAATCATCTGCCGTTAGGTGGGCAAAGCTGGCAATAGCAGCCAAATTTTCTTTGAGTTGTGGGTCTTGGGCAAGCAAAACGACCAATACCTCCGCAGGTTGAAACTCCTGTGTTAATTTGAAATGAAGCATTTGAATAGACTTTTCTAATCTTGTGAATAAATTTGACTGCAATAAAGCAAAATAGTTAGCTAAAAGCAATTATTTTTCTACGATTGTCAAGGTGCGAAAAGCACCATTGCCAACGTAGAAAAAAACAACTTCGGCAGTTGCCAAAAACAACTATCGGCAGGGCAAAAAAGCCACTGCCGAAGTTGTTTTTTTATTTTTTAACCATCGGCAGTGGTCGCAGACCCTGCCGATGGTTGAAAAAACAAAAAAAACTTGCTTTTGCTACCAACGGCACGCAACTACGTTGCTGAAAACTACCCAAAATTAAATTGCATTTCTAAAACTTACCTACTCATCTCTTTGTTAGTTTATCAGTTCTGCCTAACATTCATTCGAAACTACATAAAAAATGGAAGACCTACACATTGATTTTGGAAAGGGTTTTATTTTTAGCAAACACATAGCTGAAAAAATAGACCCTTTTGACCGTATTTTTGATATTTTCAAAGACTTATTGACTCATACGTCTGGCGACATTGACGAAAGTTTGGATTGGCTCAATATGCTGGACAAAGAATATAAAATTTTTAGCGAGGATTACACCATTGTTGATTTTGAAGAGGATTTAAAGAAAAGAGGTTACATTAAAGAGGAAATTGACCCTAACCAAGACGGCAACACAGGCACTGGTAGTGGCAAAAAATTGCTAACTTCCAAGTTGGAAAGTGCTTTGCGTGAATTTGCTCTTGACCAAATTTTTGGCAAACTGAAAAAGAGTGGCATTGGCAATCACCGCACTTCAAAATTAGGTGTGGGAGATGAAAGAGATGGCGAAAACCGAAGTTACCAATATGGCGACGACATGGCTTTGCTCAATATGACCGAAAGTCTAAAAAATGCCCAAATCAATAACGGAATTGGTGATTTGAAATTGACTGAAGATGATTTAATTATTGAGGAAACAAGACACAAAGCTCAAATGAGTACGGTCTTGATGATTGATATTAGTCATTCGATGATTTTGTATGGCGAAGATAGAATTACGCCCGCCAAAAAAGTTGCTATGGCTTTGGTGGAGCTTATTCATAGAAAATATCCAAAAGATACGATTGATATTATTGTTTTTGGCAATGAAGCGTGGTCTATTCAGGTGAAAGATTTGCCTTATTTGAAAGTGGGACCTTATCATACCAATACAGTTGCTGGTTTGGAATTGGCAATGGATATTTTGAGGAGAAAACGAAATACCAACAAGCAAATTTTTATGATAACAGATGGGAAACCAAGCTGTATTCGGTTGCCAAATGGGGAGTTTTATAAAAATAGCAACGGCTTAGACGAAAAAATTGTAAGCCTCTGTTTGAATAAAGCTGCACAAGCCCGAAAACTCAAAATTCCAATCACAACTTTTATGATTGCCCAAGACCCGTATTTAAGGCAATTTGTAGAGTTATTTACGGCTCAAAATAACGGAAAAGCATTTTTAACAGGCTTAAAAGGTTTGGGAGAAATGATTTTTGAGGATTATGAGAAAAATAGAGTGAGAAAAATAAAGTAATTTTCTGTAGAACGGACTTCAGTCCGTTTGCTTTGTACTGAAAAAATGAACTGAAGTCCGTTTGCTTTGTACTGAAAACGGACTAAAGTCCGTTTGCTTTGTACTGAAAACGGACTAAAGTCCGTTCTACAGAATCAGACTATTACGAAAGTAAAACATCATCACAAAAAATGAAACAAGACATCACATTTAAAGAACTCAAACAATCGGGTTATATTGACCGCAGCATTAGCCAAGAAATGCAGGCTAATTTAACACAAAAATTAAAGGCAAAATTGCCTGTTTTTGAAGGGTTGTGGGGCTATGAAGACTCTGTAATTCCGCAATTAAAAAAAGCTATTTTGGCAGGTCATCACATCAATTTGTTAGGCTTGCGAGGACAAGCAAAAACAAGAATTGCACGCAATATGATTGAATTGCTGGACGAATATATGCCGATTGTAAAAGGTTCTGAAATTAACGACAGCCCATTCAAACCCATTTCTAAATATGCAAAAGACTTGTTGGCAACACATGGCGACGATACGCCTATTGCGTGGGTGCATCGCAGCAACCGTTTTTTTGAAAAATTAGCTACGCCTGACGTAAATGTTTCGGATTTGATTGGTGATATTGACCCTATCAAGGCTGCCACTTTGAAATTGCCTTATTCAGATGAAAGAGTGTTGCATTATGGTATGATACCTCGTGCTAATCGCAGTATTTTTGTGATTAACGAATTGCCCGACTTGCAAGCAAGAATCCAAGTTTCGCTGTTCAATATTTTGCAAGAGGGAGATGTGCAGATAAGAGGTTTTCAGTTGCGTATGCCCCTTGATATTCAGTTTATTTTCACCGCAAATCCAGAAGATTATACCAACAGGGGCAGCATAGTTACGCCTTTGAAAGACAGAATTGGCTCGCAAATTTTTACGCATTATCCGCAATCCATAGCCTTAGCACGCAAAATTACAGAACAAGAGGCAAGGATTTCTGCACAAGACAAAGAGGCTATTTTTGTTGGCAACATAGCCAAAGATTTGCTGGAACAAGTGGCATTTACGGCAAGAAATAGCGAATATGTAGATGCAAAAAGTGGTGTGAGTGCCAGATTGACGATTAGTGCTATGGAAAACCTGATGGCTGCTGCAAAATTGCGTTTGATTGAAACAGGAACAGATAAAACTGCTATTCGTTTGGTTGATTTTGCCTCGATTGTTCCTGCTATTACAGGTAAAATTGAATTGGTTTATGAAGGAGAACAAGAAGGTGCTGCCGAAGTTGCCCAATTATTGATTGACAAAGCAATTCTTACAGAGTTTGAAAAAATATTCCCAAAAATTCCTAAATTGGAGAAAGAAGGCGTAAAAACTCCTTATACTGATGTGATTAAGTGGTTCAATTCCAAACTATTAGAACTAAACTACACCGACCCCGACGAGGATTTTAATGCTTCCCTTCGTGAGATTACTCCTTTGGTAAAATTAGTAGAGGAGTATGGTGCAAAATTGGCTGCACAAGAAAAACTTTTTTGTATGGAAATGGTCATCTGGACTTTGGCTATACACAAAAAAATAGATAAAATGAACACCGAAAAGTTTTTGTCTTTTCAATAAGTGGCAAAAAAACTACGTTAAAAAACGACTTCGGCAGTGGCTTTTTTGCCCTGCCGATAGTTGTTTTTTTGCAACCAACCAACTAACCATCGGCAGGGCAAAAAAGCCACTGCCGAGGTTGAAAAAAACAAAAAAACTTACTTTTATTTTCAGCCTCGTAGAGGCGATGCTGTTGGTAGTCCAAATAAGAGTATATTTTCTAAGCACCAGCGGTGCGTACCTTGTCTGGCTTGGTACGCACCGCTGGTGCTTACACACAATTATACATTTGCTTTTGCTACCAACGGCACGCAACGCTGTTGCTAAAAGAAACAAAAAACTCGAACCTTATAAGGTCTTAAAGACCTTATAAGGTTTTTTTCAAAAAAACTTCTTATCTTAGCAAAAAAAACACCCCATCAAACTCCCCTTTGGGGCTGGGGGCTTAACTGGGGGCTACACACCATGCAAAAACCACAACAAATAATCCAAATAGAAAAAATTTTAGGCTTTGAACTCACTGAAACTCAAAACAGTGAGGATATTCTTCATTGACAAAAATCAAAATTATACCTTTTCAGAACATTTTTTCCAGCCTCGTAGAGGCGATGCCGTTGGTGGCACAAATAAGGGTTTATTTTCTAAGCACCAGCGGTGCGTACCTTGTCGGGCTTGGTACGCACCGCTGGTGCTTACACACAATTATACATTTGCTTTTGCTACCAACGGCACGCAACGCTGTTGCTAAAAGAAACAAAAAACTCAAACCTTATAAGGTCTTTAAGACCTTATAAGGTTTTTTTCAAAAAACTTCTTACCTTAGCAAAAAAAAACACCCCATCAAAACTCCCCTTTGGGGCTGGGGGCTTAACTGGGGGCTACACACCATGCAAAAACCACAACAAATAATCCAAATAGAAAAAATTTTAGGCTTTGAACTCACTGAAACTGAAAATAGTGAGGATATTCTTCATTGACAAAAATCAAAATTATACCTTTTCAGAACATTTTTTCCAGCCTCGTAGAGGCGATGCCGTCGGTAGCACAAATAAGGGTTTATTTTCTAAGCACCAGCGGTGCGTACCTTGTCTGGCTTGGTACGCACCGCTGGTGCTTACACACAATTATACATTTGCTTTTGCTACCAACGGCACGCAACGCTGTTGCTAAAAGAAACAAAAAACTCGAACCTTATAAGGTCTTAAAGACCTTATAAGGTTTTTTTCAAAAAAACTTCTTATCTTAGCAAAAAAAACACCCCATCAAACTCCCCTTTGGGGCTGGGGGCTTAATAGACTAAAAAAATTATTTTTGTCCCGTTAGGGACTTTATATTGGTAAATCAAATTGGCTACCAATATAAAGTCCCTAACGGGACAAAAAGTGAGGGTGGGCTGTTTTTTCTACCAATATGAAGTCCCTACGGGACAAAAAGGCATTTTTAATTATTTCTTAGCTTAATAACATTGGCTACACACCATGCAAAAACCACAACAAATAATCCAAATAGAAAAATAATAGGATTTTTTCGCAAAAAAAACTACTTTGGCAGTGGCTTTTTCAGCCCTGCCAATAGTTGTTTTTTTTTCAACCATCGGCAGGGCTGAAAAAGCCACTGCCGAGGTTTCAAAAAAATAACTACCATGCAAAAACCACAACAAATAATCCAAATAGAAAAAATTTTAGGTTTTGAACTCAATGAAACTGAAAACAGGGATGATATTCTTAATTTTTGGAATGAATCAATATTATATTTCCTTAACGAAAAACAAGAGGTAGTGGGCTTAAATGTGTGTATGTGTGAACTACAAAACATTGATTTTTTGCAAGCCTTACCAAATTTAACTCACCTAAATTTTATAGATAATCAAGTTTCAGATATTTCTATTTTGCAACACTTGACAAATTTAGAAACTTTATGGTTTAGTAACAATCAAGTTTCAGATATTTCTGTTTTACAGCACTTAACTAATTTAGTTAATTTAGATTTTAGAGGCAACCAGATTTCCGATATTACTACTTTACAGTACTTAAATGATTTAAGAGAATTATGGTTTGATAATAATCAAGTTTCCAATATTTCTGTTTTGCAGTACTTAATTAACTTAACAAGTTTAAATTTTGGGAACAATCAGATTTCTGATATTTCAGTTTTGCAGCACTTAATAAATTTAACAAAGTTAAATTTTACAAATAATCAAGTTTCCAATATTTCTGTTTTGCAACACCTCCCAAATTTAACTGATTTGAGTTTTGGAAACAATCAAATTTCTAATATTACTGCTTTGCAGCACTTAACAAATTTAACTAAATTATATTTTTGGCAAAATAAAGTTACCAAAATTTCTGCTTTACAACTCTTAAAGAAGCTAACTAATTTAAACTTTGGTGGTAATCAAATTTCTGATATTTCAGTTTTACGCTACCTATCAAGGTTAGATACATTATCTTTTTGGGAGAATCAAGTTTCTGATATTTCTATTTTAGAGTATTTACCTAATTTAACAGAGCTATATTTTGGTTCAAACGCAGTTTCTGATATTTCTGTATTGAGGCATTTGGCTAAGTTAATAAGATTATGGTTTCCAAATAATCAAGTTTCAGATATTTCTGTTTTACAGCATTTACCTAATTTGACAAATGTTGATGCAAGTGATAACAAAGTTGTTTTATTTCCTGAATTTTTATTAAATACTGATTTAGCCATTAAATGGGATGATGATTTTTATTTACTTAAAGGAGGCATCAATCTTTATGGCAACCCCATTTCAGATGTACCAATAGAAGTAATCAAAGAAGGCAAGGAGGCAATTCGCAGATTTTTGGAGGAGAAAAAAGGCAAACCTTTGTATGAGGCAAAACTCTTGATAGTGGGCGAAGGTGAGGCGGGCAAAACAAGTTTGGCAGAGAAACTAATGAATAGAGGTTATGTATTGACTACACAGCCCACTACGCATGGCTTGGCTATCAGAAAATGGCAGTTTCCGCACAAAGAACAGACCTATACCGCCAATATTTGGGATTTTGGTGGGCAGGAAATTTACAGAAATACGCACCGTTTTTTTCTTACCCGCAATTCGCTGTATATTCTCTTGACCGACAACCGCAAAGAGGACACTGATTTTAACTATTGGTTAGAAAAAATAAAACTTTTGGGTGGTAATAGTCCAGTGCTGATTGTGCAGAACGAAAAAGACAAACGCAAAAAAGAATTGCCCGACTTCCAATTTAGCAATATTCGGGGTGTTTTTCAGGTGGACTTGGCAGACAATTCGGGTTTAGATAAATTGGAGGAGGCTATCAAAACTCATTTTTCGGCATTGGAAACTATGCAAAGACCTTTTCCTGTCGATTGGTTGGCAGTTCGGCAGGCGTTGGAGTGCAAAACGCAAGCCCATATTTCCTTAGAAAAATACCAAGAAATTTGCGAGCAACACAATGTACCCGAAAAGTTACGCCAGCAAGATTTGGGGCAATATCTCCACGATTTGGGCGTATTGTTGTACTACAAAGAAGATGATTTTTTGCAGCACAAAATCTTTTTGCAGCCCACTTGGGTTACAAAAGCTGTGTATGAATTGATAGATTTTATGAACAAAGGACAATTTTCTGCCCAAGATGCCAAAAACCTGTGGGAACAGCCCAAATATGAAGGCAGTTATGAAAAAATGCACTTGTTTTTGTTGAAAATCATAGAAAAATTTGAGTTGTGTTATCAGCAAAACGAAATGTATGTGATGCCTCAATTACTTTCTGCCAAAGCACCTGCGTATGATTGGAACTTTGCCCATAATTTGCAAGTGCAGTTTGATTATTCTTTTCCTTTGCACGGTATTTTTTGGCGTTTGATAGTTCGGTTACATACGTGGATAGGCGAAGACAATATTGTGTGGAAAGAAGGTGTTATTTTTGCCCCCAAACATTACACCCCCGACACAAAAGCCTTTGTAACAGAAACTTACAAAAACAAAGTGCCTACGATAACAATACGAGTGGTGGGTTTGCAACGAAAAGATTTGTTGGCAGTGATTAGCAACGAAATCCAAACCATTAACAGTTACTATAATTTTGACGAAACTCAACAGCCTGTTCTAAAAGTGCCTTGTAATTGTGAGGTGTGCAGCCCAAGTGAAAAACCCGAATTGTATAAGTACAATACATTGATAAAATATTTGAATAATAAGGTTTATGAAATACGGTGTGAGGAAAGTTTTAAATTTGTGCCTATTAGACCTTTGTTAGATGATGTTTTGTTAGGCTATAATTTTTTAGAGTATGAGGTAAAGGTAATACGTAGGGACAAAGAAATGTCTTTTCTCAGATTTGGAATGTCGAGCAAATTTGATAGTTTTGAGGAAACTACCTATCGGGTGGCTGCGAGCCACCCGATAGGTAACAGTTTTGAGGAAATAGAAAACCACAACTTTATGACCAAGCAAGAATTATTAAGTTTGATAGACGAAGACCAATTAGGTGCTGTGTTTTCGGAGTTAAACAATTATCATTTTGGGGCTAATCAAGCCACTTATTCGCAACTACGCACCCGTTTTGTTGATGGCGAAAAAAACAGCATTTTTAAACAGAATGTAGTTGTTTTTATCAATTCGCATTTTGACAAGGCAACGAGAAAAACCGATGCTAAGCCAGTACCTTTGCCACAAGGCGAAAAACCAAAGGAAAATAAAGTGGAGGAAAAGCCGAAGGAGGAAAAATTAAAAGTTGATAAAAACAACATTTTCATTTCCTATTGCAGTGCAGACCGCAACCTTCGCCAAATTATGGAACTGCGACTAAAAATCTACCTCAAAAGTACGAAAAACAAGTTTGGCGAGGTTTGGACAGACAAAGAAATTGCTATTGGTGATGATTGGAATGAAACAATCCAAGATGCCCTTGAAGGTTCTTCTATCGGTATTTTGTTGGTTAGCCCTATGTTTTTGGGTTCACATTATTGTATGGCAGATGAATTGAAAAAGATGTTAGACAAACGAAAAAATGAAGGCTATTTGATTGTGCCTATTTTGCTAAGAGAATGTAGTTTTTTCAATGACGAGAATCTGAAAGCTATGCAGTTTTTCAAAACCTATCAAAGTGAATATGACTTTGCAGATTTGTTGCGAAAAGACAAGCTGATGCCTTTTGACGAGTTGGCAGAAGTGCCAGCCCCACAAGAAAGGTTGTTGAATAGGTATTTTCAAAAATTGGCAAATGACATAGACGCAGCCGTAACGAAACAGCTTGCGAAAAATAAATAGAGTAAAGTAAGTTAATGTTTGGCACGAAAAAATCACATGCTTTAGCGTATGCTACACCACACGCTAAAGCGTATGCTACATTCTACGCAATTTATTCTTACAACTTCCAAATTACTTGCCCAACGACCTCCGATTGAAAATTGCCTTCTATGGTTTCTAAACCTGAACTGATTTGGTTGATGTCCCGAAAAGAGGTGTAAGCATAACGCAGCCAAAATGTAATTTTTTTGTTCATTTTGTATCTTATCATATAATAATTGCGAAAACCACGCCCATAATACGCAGGAATAGCAAAAGCATACAATACATTTTTTTCGAAAACATATTGGCGGTTGTCAAAATCATCTGTATCGAAGATGGCAAAACGAGTGCTAAATTGCCACTGTTTGTAATCTATTACGGCATCTTGTGCCATTACAAAACCTGTGGTGGTGGGTCTGCCCTGCTGCGTGTAGCTACTCATCTGCACACGAGAACGGAGAAAAACACCTTCTTTGAGTGTCCAATCTGCATTGAAAATCAGGTTTCGTTTGGTTGTAGGCACTACAAAATCCAAACGGCTGGGATTGTCTGCCAAATTTCTGCCTTTGTTTTCCTCTCTAAATTGGGCGTAGAGTTGCATGGTTTTGTTGGGCGTATAAGACAGCCGAGCCAAATATTCGTAACCTTCTGAGGGTGCATCGACCAGAAATTTGAGCCAAGCAAATGAAAATTTATCGAAATAAGCTGCAAAAGTAACTTTTTTGTTTATTTTGTACTTTAATCCCCAATAAACACCATTTTCATTGATATTGCGAGTGTTTTCAGAAAAAGCATTGCCATAAAAAGTGTGAAAATTTTTGTCGTATTGTCTATACACAAAAGCAATGTCAATTTTGGTAGTCAATGCAGCCACAAAACCGCCGACCAAGCCCACGCCGCCACTTGCCGACCTTGCTCCTTCGCCAAAAAAGTTGAAGTTTCGCCAACTGTACGAGAAATGTGTGCCTATGTTGTGGTTGGTAGCCCCTGTAAATTCATATTGGTTGTAGTTGCGAAACTTGCGGACAATGGGAGCAGAAAAAGAAGTTTGGATAAACGTAGCCCCCCATTCAAAAGTTTGTTGGCGGTTGGTGTAGGTCAGGTTTCCTCCATAGGTCAGTTCCATTACTTGGTTTTTCGAGGCAATTTCTCTTGCTGTGCGGTGCAAGCCTGTGATTTGCAAGCTGTTAATAAAGTCTTCAGCATCTGTTAGTGTATCACCCGCCACATTTTGCAAGGCTGCATCTTGACCCAAATAAGAAACAAAAGGTGTAAATTGCATTCGTTTGTGGACTTGCAAAGTAGTAGCCACGCCCCGCATAAAGCCTGTTTCCAAGACCGAAGTGTAAGGTCGCAACCCCAGCGTACTCCGCCGCACACCCAAAACAGTTTCTGCCCCTTTGCCCAGAGCAAAACCTGCACTAAGTAGCAAACCTTGCCCTATTTGGAGTTGATAATCACCAATTAATAAAGCCTTGTATTTTTTGCGGTTATACAAAGCCACGTGAAAAGACGTGAAATCGAAACCTATTTTATTGTCGAAACCAAAAGTTTCGCCTGCATCTTTTTCGCCTGTAAGCCCTATGCTGAAATCTTTGGCGTGACTGGTGCGAAACCGCCAATAAACCTTGTTGGCGTTGCCCGCATAACGGCTAAGAGGTTGCCCAGTGGAGTTGGTGTCGGCTGCGGTGAGGGGCAAATAGCCTCGTCGGGTTTGCAAATCCCTTTCCATTCGCACCATTAATTGCCGATTTTCCTCCACCAAAATACGTTGCCAAAGACTACGGCTGTCTTGACTAAAATTGCTTTCGTCTATCTCTACAAAAGGCAAAATCTTTTTAATTGTCTGATAATCAAAGTTTTCTATTGCCTGTAATTCATAGATAGATAATAAGTTGCCTTTACTTTCTCTGTAAGCCAACAAGCTATTAATTTGAATTTCAGACAACACATACAAAGATTTCAGTTCTTCGCGTGTGGCTTCGTTCAGGTCTAAGGGGTTGGTGTAGAGTTGAAATAAAGTTTCGTAGGCATCGGCATAGTTGATATTGTCGTCCTGTACGGGAAACAGGTCTTGAATAAAAGCATCGAGGTCAAAGTTCTCGAACTTGTCTTTTTTGGGCAGCGGCTTGGAGGTTTGGGCAAAGGCAACAGAAAAAAGTAGGCAAGAAAAAAATAGCCAAAAGGTGAAGAGGATTTTCATATTTGTTTGAAAATGTAGCTTGCAAATTTACAAAACCAGTTGAAGGCTGCAAGAAATGATGGATTTTTTATAGAAAATTGTATAGTATCAGACAATCTAAAATTTCTCCAAAAAAGCCAATAAATTTCTTATTGTGTTTACATATAATTCATAGAATAAAACTAACTTTGCAAAAAAACTGTAGGGCGGACTTCAGTCCGTTCAATTTAAAACAAAAAAACGGACTAAAGTCCGTTCTACAGAACTATGCACAAAAATCTACACAAACAACGACACCTTTGGGCTGCGTTGTTTACAGTATTCTCTATGTTTGGCTGCTGGACAGCACAAGCACAAACTCCTGTAGATGTTACTATCACAGGCGTTGCAGGTAAGAAAACCGAAAACTTTGATGGGCTTGCCAATACAGGCACAGTCAGCACACCACTTCCTGCGGGCTGGAGTTTTGCTGAAACAGGTTCAGGGGCAAATGCCAACTACACAGCAAACAACGGCGCAGCAAACACAGGCGAAACGTATAGCTACGGCACAACAAGTGCTACGGATAGGGCTTTTGGTGGCTTGCAATCTGGTAGTGTTATCCCTACGGTTGGTGGTGTTTATCGCAACATGACAGGGGCAGTAGTGCCTGATGTTACCATTGCCTTTGTAGGTGAACAATGGCGTTTGGGTGCAACAGCAAGACCAGATAGAATGGTTTTTCAATACAGCACTGATGCTACTTCGCTAACCACAGGCACTTGGACTGCGGTAACAGCACTTGATTTTACTGCACCTGTTACCACAGGAACAGTAGGGGCATTAGACGGAAATTTGGCTGCCAATAAAACAGCAATTACAAACACCATTACAGGTGTAAATTTGGCTAACAATTCTAATATTTGGATACGTTGGAATGATTTTAATGCATCAGGTTCAGATGATGGGTTGGCAATCGATGATTTTGAAATTACGTTTGGTGCTTCAACCCCTCCAAATATCGTAATTTCCTCTCCTGCACAAGTAACCGCAGGAAACGTGGCACAAGGCACAACCAATCACGTAATTTCGGCTTTTCAGTTGGCAATTACCACAGGAGCAGCTAATTTGACAGGTTTAACTATCACAACAGCAGGAACTTACGCAGCAGCAGATTTGACAAACCTAAAAGTTCGTTATTCTACTGATGCAACCTTAGACGGTGGTGATGCTACGCTTTCTACCAAAACAGCAGCTTTGGGAACAGGTACGCAAGTTTTCCCAAGTTTTACCGCACAAAGTATTCCTGTTGGCACAGGTTTTATTTTCGTAACCGCAGACGTGGCAGCAGGGGCAACCATTGCTAACAACATTTCGGTTGGGGCTATTGCAGCAGCAGACGTGAGTTTCACAAGTTTTGCTTCACGCACAAGTACAGTAACCGCAGCAGGTTTGCAAACTATCATTGCACCGCCAACGGCAACAGTGGCGTTGAGTTCTCCTGCACAAGTAGCAGCAGCCAACGTACCACAAGGCACAAACAACAGAGTAATTTCAGCTTTTCAGTTGGGCGTAACAGTTGCCAATGCTAATTTAACAGGTTTGACTGTTACCACAGCAGGCAGCTACGCAGCAGCAGACCTAAACAATTTGAAAGTTTGGTATCAAAATAATGGTACTTTTAATGCTGGAACTGCCACTTTACTTTCTACCAAAACAACAGGTTTGGCTGCGGGTACGCAAGTATTTACGCCATTCACAGCCCAAAATATTCCAAATGCTACAACAGGTTTTATTTTTGTAACCGCAGATGTGGCAATGACTGCAACTGTTGGTGCAACAATTAATGTAGCTGCTATTGCAAATACAGCTTTAACTTTTACCGCCGCCACTGTAACAGGAAGTGCTGGCGTTGGTGGTACGCAAACTGTTAGTCCAAGTGTTGGACCTACGATTGCAGACGTAAAATTGCTTGCCAATGGTACAACGGTTACTGTTACAGGCGTAATTTCTGTTGCGAAACAATTTGGTGGTACTGTATTTATTCAAGATGCTACGGGTGGTATTGCTATTTTTGACAACAGAGTTGGTAATCCTTTATATAGTGATGCTAATTTATTGATTGGCAAAACTTTGACTGTAACAGGTACAATGGCAGAATTTCAACCTACCACTTCACCTTCTTTGGTGGTTGGTTCTGGTTTGCGTCAAATCAGCCCTATCACTTCTTATACTATTTCGGCAGCCCCTGCTGTGCCTCCAACGCCTATTATTTTGGGTGGTGCAATGACCGAAGCCGATGAAGGAAAATTAGTGCAAATCAATGCAGCAAGTATTACCGATAGAGGTTTGTTTATTCCTGCCACAAGTTATAGGTTCAATTATGGTGCAATTACCAACGCAATTTGCAGAACAGCCTCTGCCAATGTTGCAGATTTGAACATCATAGGGCAAAAAATCCCTGCAACTTCGGCTACTATGGTCGGCGTAATTTCGCAATTCAGAGGAGTTTACCAATTCCAACCTCGTATGATTACAGACGTGGCAAGTCTTGCACCCCACGCCGTAACCTATCAAGCTGTACCTCGCACCGAAAGTTTAGACGTAATTGCGTGGAACTTAGAATGGTTTGGTTTCCCTCCCAATGGCCCCGCCAATACGACTTTGCAAAAAGACAATGCAGCAGCTATTTTGGCAAGCACCCAAGCAGACGTAATTATTTTGTCTGAAATTTGTAATGTGGCTTTGTTCAATGATTTGGTAGCAGCTATGCCAGGTTATGCAGGAAAATTATCTCCTTGCTGGTCGCATAAATCCTCAACACCAATAGACCAAGGACAAAAAATAGGTTTCATTTATCGTACTTCTATTATTACACCTGACCCTGCGGTAAACGGGGGCAATGTTTCGTGTTATTTAGAGAGTTTTGTTCCGCCTGTTTATCCTGTTGCTCCCACAAGTTTCTGGTCGTCTGGTCGTTTCCCTGCCATGTTGGTTGTTGATGCCACAATGAATGGCGTAACATCAAAATTGCATTTGATTGGCATACATGCCAAAGCAAACGGCGACCGTCAAGATTATGACCGCAGAAAAGCAGATTTGGAGTATTTGAAACAGCAATTAGACATTGATTTCCCAACTGCAAAAATTATTATTGGGGGAGATTACAATGATGATGTGGACATTACTGTTTCGTCTGACCCTTTGAATGGTGCAAGCACCTATGCACCTTTTGTGAATGACCCCGCAAGGTTTAAAGTAAATACAGTCAATTTGAGTAATGATAATTGGAGGTCTTACCTCACGCAATTAAACGTGATTGACCACCTGATGACCTCAAACGAATTGTATGACTACACCTTAGAAGGTACAGCCACCATGCCTGATGTGTTCAGTCCGTTGCCGACTAACAATTATGGTACAACAACTTCTGACCACTTGCCTGTTTATGCTCGTTATATGATAACGAAACCAGTCATAAAAGTAGAAGATGGGGCAACTTTGATACCTAATAATACAGTCAATATCACAGATTTTGGTATTACCAACGTAGGTACTCCTGTTACCAAAACTTTTACCATTACCAACAATGGTAACTTTGCACTCAATTTATCTGCCTTGACTTTGCCCGCAGGGTTTAGTTTGGTGGGTTTATTCCCAACTTCGGTAGCCATAAACGGAGGAACAGCCACTTTCCAAGTTCGTCTTGACGCATTGGCTGCGGGAACATACAACGGAAATATACAATTCACCACCAACGATGTCGTTGCTAACCCCTTCGTTTTTCCAATAAAGGGCGTAGTAAACGTTGCTGGTTGTGCTGCCATCACCGTTAATCCAGCTACCATTACAGGCACAGCCACCACAGGCACAGCTTACGTAACTGTCAATTATGCAGCCACAGGCGGAACAGCCCCTTACACTTTTGCAGTAACCGCAGGTGCATTGCCAACAGGCATGACCCTCACAGGTGCAGGCGTATTATCGGGAACTCCAACTGTTGCAGGTACTTACAATTTCACTGTTACAGCAACAGACGGAAGTGCAAATCTTTGCACAGGTTTTAGGGCTTACACAATCATTGTAAGTTGCCCAACCATTACCTTAACACCAGCAACTGGTGCTTTGGCAACAGGAACAGTGGGTACAGCATACACCACTGTAAACTTTAATGCAGTCGGCGGTTCGGGTGCTGTCAATTACACAGTTTTCTCTGGCACATTGCCCACAGGCTTAACTCTTTCGGGTGCAGGTGCTTTAACAGGCACACCAACTGTTGCAGGTACATACAACTTTGCTGTTAGTGCAACTGATGTCAATAACTGTTCTGTAACGCAAAATTATAGCATTGTGGTAACTTGTTCGGGCTTAACCATTGGCACACAACCCACAGACGCAAGTATATGTACGACCACCACAGGCAACGCCTCTTTCACAGTGGCAGCTACTGCCTTAGTTGGCACGTTAAGCTACCAATGGCAAGAAAACAATGGGGCAGGTTTCAACAACATTGCAAACGGAGGTGTATATAGCAACGCAACTACTACAACTTTAAACTTAACAGGCGTAGGTACATCTTTCAACAACCGTACTTATCGTTGTGTTGTAACCAATACGATTGGGCTTGCAACTTGCGACCTCAACTCCAATACTGCAACCTTGACAATTTTAGCACCGCCAGCCATTACTTCAATGACTTTGGCTCAAAATGTTTGTGCAGGGCTAAACACAACTTTCACAGCAGCAGCCACAGGTACAGGCACGTTGAGTTACCAATGGCAGGAAAAAGTACCAGCAGGTGCATTTACCAACATTCCCAATGGTGGTGTTTATAGTGGTGCAACTTTGGCTACTTTGACCTTGACAGGCGTAACAGCAGGTATGACTACCAATGAATATAGAGTAATCATTACCAATACTTCGGGTGCGGTGGCTTGTCCTGTTACTTCGGCAGTAGCTACTTTAACTGTCAATGCAGCCCCCGTAGTGGCAGCTATTGCAGGTGCAGCTAACGTATGTATGGGAGGCACAACTACCTACACCAACGCAACCGCAGCAGGAGTTTGGAGTAGTGCAACGCCAACAGTGGCAACTATCAACGCCACCACAGGTGTAATTACGCCTGTGGCAGCAGGAACTTCGGTAATTTCTTATGCGGTTACTGCCTTAGGTTGTACGACCACTGTTACCAAAACTATCACTGTTGATGCCTTGCCAACTATCACGTTAGGTACAATCAACAGCGTAGCACCAACAGCCACGTCATTCAGCTTGCCTTTTACCGCCACCACAGGTACACCAAACGAATATTCAATTTCGGCAGTTGCACCAAATCTAATGGTAGGTTTTGCGAATGTTGTGAATTTAGCTTTCACAACTTCTCCAATTTCTGTAACAATTCCTGCAAGTGCAGTCGGTACATATAACTTCAATTTGACAGTTAGAAATACTACAACAGGTTGCGTTTCAGCAGTTGTTCCGTTCACTTTGACAGTGGCAGTGCAACCAAACAATGCCTTGAACTTTGAGGGTGCAGCCAATAATTATGTAGCCATTGCACACGAACCCGCCATGAAACCAACCGCAGCAGTTACGTTGGAAGTTTGGGCATTCCGCAATAGCTGGAATACAGGTATGGCAAACACCACCATTGCGGGTAACACCGAAACAGGAGGGTATGCAATTTACACCAGAGCAGCCAACGAAATTAGTGCAGGAGTTCGCAGAAATGGAACAACCAGATTTATCAACACCCCTTCAACAGGTTTGGCAACAGGTTGGCATCATTTTGCTGTTACTTATGATGGTCGTTTTATGATTTTGTATATTGACGGCGTAGAAGCAGGTAGAGATGATGCAGGTGCAAACTTCCCTGTTCAATATTCTGTAACCAACAGCTTTATCATAGGTGCAGAAGCAGGTGCAGCAGCAACGCCAAGCGGAGAACATTTTAGAGGTGCAGTGGACGAGGTGAGAGTTTGGAATGTGGCACGTACTTGTTCGCAACTACTTTCTACAAAAGACAGAGAATTAGTAGGCAACGAAGCAGGTTTGGTGGCTTATTACAACTTCAATCAAGGCATAGCCAACGGAACAAATACAGGTTTAACAGCTTTGCCCGATATTGCAAGTACACCAACTGCCCACAATGGCACATTAACAGCCTTTGCTTTGACAGGTGCAACATCAAACTATGTGGCAGGTGCAACTGTAACAGGCACTACGCCAGTAGCACAACCCGAAATTAACGTACAAGGCAATGCAAATACGATTTTGACAGGCACAACCGCAGTAGCAGTTGCAAATAACACAGATTTTGGCAGCACCCCAGCAGGTGTGGCTATCACCAAAACCTTTGTCATTCAAAACACAGATGCAGGAAACCTAAATGTAACAGGTATCACGTTTACAGGTACAAATGCAACGGAATTTAGCTTGCTTACGCCTCCAACTTTCCCAGTAGTGGTAACAACCGCAACGCCATTGACAATTACGGTGCAGTTTGTAACCAATACAGTAGGTATCAGAAACGCAACTATCAATATTGCCAATAGTGATTGTGATGAGGCAGTTTATAATTTTGCTTTGCGTGCAACCACTTTGCAACCAACTATTGTAACTTCTGTTGCCACCTTAGCAGCTTTTACAGCTTGTTCGGGAGTGGCTTCGGCAGAACAAATGTTTGAAGTTTCTGGAACTAATTTGGGGGGCAACTTAAATGTAGCAGCCTCAACAGGTTTTGAAGTTTCTTTAACATCAGGTGGCACTTTTACAGCAGCAGTTAGCTTAACGCCAACGCTATTAAATGCAGTAGCCTCAACGCCAATTTTTGTGCGTATGCGTAACAATGCTACAAACGGAGCAAGTGGTAATGTATTGTGTACCAGCATTTTAGCAGCTAATCAACCTGTTACAATTCCTGTAAGCACAGTAAATACTACAAGCCTTACTTTGGGTGCAGTTGCAAACATCTTACCAACTGCCACCTCGTTTAGCTTGCCTTACACCGCTACTGTTGGTTCTCCAAACCAATACAGCATCGCAGCAGGTACGCCAAATGCAATGCCTTTATTTGTGGCAGTTCCAAACACAGCCTTGCCTGTTTCGCCAATTTCGGTTACAGTTCCCGCAAGTGCAGCAGGTACGTATAACTTCAATTTGACAGTGAGAAATACGGTTACAGGTTGTTCTTCGGTGGTTCCGTTTACAGTCGTAGTAGGAACTCCGCCAGTGGTAGTTACACCGCCACCACCAGCCCCAGCTTCGCAAACCATCACCTTCGATGCCTTGCCTGACCGTATTTTCAGCACCGTACCATTTACTTTGGTGGCTACGGCAAGTTCAGGTTTGCCTGTTTCGTTTACAGTCGTGAGTGGCAATTTGGCTGTTGGTGGCAACACTGCAAGCATGACAGGTTTGGGAGAAGTAGTAGTAGAAGCTACGCAAAGTGGTAATTTTGCTTTCTTAGCAGCTACGCCTGTTCGCCGCACTTTCCGTATTTTGCCTGCACCGCAAGAAATTATAGGCTTTGACGAAATTCTTGACAGGGCTTGGAACAGTGGCAATTTCTTTGTCAATGCACGCAGTTCTTCAGGCTTGCCTGTGGTTTATACAATTACAGCAGGACAAAATATTGCAAGTATTTTACCTGCAAATCCAAATTTGGTAGTTCTCAATACCACTACCCCTGCGGTTGGCAGAGTTACCATCACTGCAACAATTCCTGCGGGTGGCAACTTTGCTGCTGCAACTACCTTGACTCGTAGTTTCAATGTGGTGAAAGCAAACCAAAGCATTGGCAACATCGTTGCACCTTTCAATGGCGTGTTTGGACAACTTTTGACTGCCACAGTTTCGGCATCGGCAACTTCCAATTTGCCTGTAACGACAACCGTAACAGGAAACGCAACAATAGTTGGCAATACCTTGACTATCAACGGGGCTGGTGTTATTACTTTGACTTTTGCCCAAGCTGGCAATGATTTGTGGAATGCAGCAACGAATGTAGTTCGTACTTTTGAGGTTGCAAAAGCAAACCAAACCATTCGGTTTACGCAGCCTATTAATCCTTTGTTGAACACAGCAATTAATTTGGGTGCAGTAGCAAGTTCCAATTTGCCTGTTTCCATACGCATTGTGAGTGGCACAGGAACTGTTAATCAAGCAGCAGGAACTGTAAATATGACCGCAGGCGGCGAAACAGTG
>JAAFKA010000049.1 GCA_013299115.1 Cytophagales bacterium | reverse complement strand
ACCCCGCCAAAACTTTCCTCACTTCGCCTTTCCCCGAATTTGACAAAGGCTGGGTTTCGCCAAATGCCTTGACAGATGCCATGACAGTCGGCAGAGGGTTTACAGTCAATACCAATGCCAATCAAGTAGCCGAAATCACAGGTTTGTTGAACAATGGCAACGTAACCATTCCTATTGCCACAGGCAATGCAGCAAGTTTGGGCTATAATTTGGTTGGCAATCCTTATCCTTCGCCTATTTCTTGGGCTGCGGTGCGAGGTTTGTCCACAGGCGTACAAGATGCAATCTATCAAAATATGGCAACAGGGCAGTATTCAGGGTCTTGGGCAAGTTTTGTGGGTGGCGTAGGTGTAAATGGGGCAACAGACGATATTGCAGTGATGCAAGGATTTTTTGTAATTGCCAATGCAGCAGGTAACGTGAACTTTGCTAACTCTGTTCGTGCAACAAGCTACAAAAATCCGAGTTCTTTCCGCACTGAAGATACGCAAAATGGAACAGCAAACAAAGGTTTGGTGAGGTTGGCAATGACTAATTCGGCTAATAAAACAGACGAAACAGTGGTTTATTTCAAAGACGAAGCCACGCAAACCTTTGATAGCCAACATGATGCCTACAAATTCCAATTAAACGGAGGCAATTTTTCTAATATCTACACAACGGACAAAGTAGCAAATACAAACGAAAAAGCAACCTTGTATGCTATCAATGCCCTGCCCACTTTGACAGACGACTTAATTGTGCCTGTTACCTTGCAAGCATGGACAGACGGCGAGCAAAAAATTGCAATGACCGAAAAGCTAAACTTCACCAGAGAGGTAAAAGTGTTTTTGAAAGATAAAACTACTAATACTTTGCACGATTTTAGTACAGGTGCGTACACAGTGAATTTGCCCAAAGGTGTAACCGCAGGTCGGTATGAGTTGGTGTTTCAGCCCCAATTTACCACCGAAGAATTGAGCAAAGGTATTGTGAATGTCTATCCAAATCCAACAGAAAATCAATTAACTTTCTCTTTATCAGACGACTACAAAGGATTGGTAACCATAAAACTAACAGATGTAGCTGGTCGTGAAGTGTGGACAAATTCCTTGCAAAAAGACAAAACGACTTTGCAAACTGCTATCAATTTGGTAAATTTGCCAACTGGCTTGTATGTTTTGACTGCACAAGGGAAAAAGGTGGTAAGTCAAAAAGTGGTGAAACAGTAAGTGTCTTAGCATATATCACACTCTTTAAAATATACACATCAGAAAGTAGTTTTAAGAGAACCAGCAGTAACAGTTTTCTAAGAACTGTTACTGCTATGTAGCTTTTCATAATTTTTCTTATTAAACTTTTTTCTGCAACAAAGGATACAAACCAAAAACTGCGCACAAAAACAGCAAAGGAGTAGGCGAAAGCACCACGTAAAGCAAATCCTCTGAAAACCGATGGAAAAGTACCACTTTTGTATAGCGGTGTAGGAGCAAAAAAATGACAGAAAAGACGAATAAACCACATAACAAAAGCAATGTATAAAAATTAAAGTTTTTGTTGCGAAAATACGCTGCCACAATTCCCCACAGCAAGGCACTATGCAGCAGGCTATACAAGGCTGTGTCTGCCCAGCAAATCAAAATTTCATACCAAGTGCTTGCCTGTTGGTGAGTTTTCAACAACAAGGGGTGGCTAAATAATTGGTACAAACTCCATTTTATCTGAATTGTTAAGATGCTTCTATTGAAACCTACCCCCAAAAATAGGAGCAAAAGGGCAAAAACAAGAGTTTTTTGCTTGATAAATTGCTTGTTCATTGATTTGGAAGAAATAGTAAATACGAGGTATGAAATAGGAATAATGAAATTTAATTGACCTTACACCCTAAAGGGTGTGGTACAAAATAGCAATAATCCAATACGCTAAAAAATACTTGTAAGATTTTGATAATTTTTTTACATTTTTTGTATCTTTTTTCAAAAATATTCGTATATTTATTTAAGTAATGTAAGTTGCGTAGTATGAATGTAACATACGCTTTAGCGTGTGATTTTGTATAATAATCTGCATAGTAGGTATTTTCACTAAATTTGTTTTGCAAATCCAGTGAAAAATCATACGCTAAAGCGTATGTTACATTCCACGCAATTTACATTGAATAATCAAAATGACTTATCAGACACTTTGAGAGTATCTGATAAGTATATGTTTCAAAAGTTAATTTCCAATTTCATATCTCCTACTTCCTATTTCATTCTTACTTTTAAACATTTATCAAGATGAAAGCCATAATATTTACTGCAAGTCTTTTGTTTAGCCTTCAAGTGTATGCACAAAAGCCCGCCGTAGCCCCAAAAAGTACCCATGACGAGAGTGTAGAGGCTTACATTACCGCCACCAAATTCATCAAAACACAACGCTATGCAGAGGCTTCGATGTTTCTCGACAAAGCTATTGCAAAAGACCCTACGAACCAACTTTTTTTGTATGAAAGAGGGAAATGTTACCTGAATTTGAAAAACTATGACAAAGCTTTGTACTGTTTCAAACGAGCTGTAGAACTCAAACCAGATTATGGCGATGCTCACCTGATGGCTGCCTATATCTACACCAATACAGGCAAGAGCAAAGAAGCCGTAGCAGCCTACGAAAAAGCCTTTCAAACCGAAGAGTTACCTGCAAGTCGTTTGGCTCAAAAATTGTCTATCATTGCCCTGCTCGACAAAGAAGGACATTTGAAAGAGGCAGAAAAACACATCACAGATGCCAAAGCATTGGGAATAGACAATCCTTTGTTGTATTACTACGACGGAAAAGTAAAAAATTCGCACAAAAAATACAAAGAGGCAAAAGAAAGTTTGTTGCGTGCCGTTGCGTCTTTGGAAACACAGGCTGCACCACCAATGGTAGTTGCCAACAAAAAAACTTCGCCTCCTCCAACGGCAGGTCGCAAGGAGGAGCAAGAGGAATTGACAGCCAAAAGAGCCGAAAATTTGCTATTGCCCAAAATAGAGCAAAACAAATTGAGCCACCAAGCCGATACGCCAGCGGAACAGGCAAAATATTACTTTGAGTTATACAATGCTTACTATAACCTCAACCAATATGAGGAAGCTCAAAATTTGTTGCCTCACCTAACCCAAGAACCTTACAAAACAAAGGTTAAAACTCTGAATGTCAATTACTTGTATGCCGTAGCTTATGCCCATTATTTGGTGTATGACCTCGATAAATGCAAACATCTTTTGGAACAAGTATTGCAAAAAGATAAAAGACACAAAGGTTCTCATCATTTGTTAGTCAAAATTTCTGAATTGCAAACAGATAAGTCTTTGTTTATCAACCAATTAGAACACGCAGTAGCCAGCATAAAAGACCCATTTCAGAAAGATAAAATGCAGCATGACTTGCTCAAATTGCAGATAGAACATGGCGACTATGGCAAGGCTATTGCAATGGCAGACGAAATAACGACAGCCAGAGCAGAAGACCACGAAGCCTTGTTTTTAAAAGCCATAGCCCTCGAAAAGCTAAACAAAAATGAGGAGGCGGTGAAAGTCTTGCAAAGAGTGGTTGCAATGAAAGGTTTAGACCAAAAAACTTTGTCGGAATACGAATTTGAGTTGGGCTTAATAGCCGAAAAAATGAACGACATTGCCTTAGCTACTGATGCTTTCAAACACACCACTTATTTGTATTTCAAAACGGCTGCTTTGGAGGAACTCAAAAATGTGGAACAGCTAAAAACCCACAAAGCCCAATTGACGAAACATAAATAGTTGTAGTATTATTTGTGTAGCACTATTCTAATTTTAGTACAAAAAACTTAATTAATTGTGCAAAACATTTTTTTTGTAATAAAAATTACATAACTTCGGCAGAGTAATTAGTTGTCCTTTTATTTTAATCTTTAAATAACAAGAATATGAAAACCTCTATCATTGGTAGCATCATTGGTGTTTCTATGATTGGCTAACTATTGTTGCTGTGTTTTTTAGCATCATTATTTAGACAAGCTCACATCAATAACTCTTACAAGGCAAAAACGTTGTAAGAGTTTTTTTATTGTTCACAATAGTTTTCTCAGTAAGAGCAATACTATGCAAGTTTTAACCTCTTTGACAGCCAAATAAATGACTAAAAATCATTGGAAACTTCAATTTTTCTGAATTTGCCATTTTTTTTGCTATCTTGTTTTTCTTTCATACCTGTATTGAAACAAGTGCGACAACGAGGCTCGTAGGTATCTTTTTCGCCCAACAAAATTTGCTGTTTTAGGTTGCCCAAACGGAAAGAAAACGAAGCAGCCCCACCACAACAAACGCAAATAGCCTGCACTTTGGTTACAAACTCCGCTATACAGATGAGTTGAGGCATAATTCCAAAGGGAGTGCCCTCAAAATCCATGTCTAAGCCTGACAAAATGATTCGTTTGCCCCGATAAGCCAACGCCGTACAGACTTCCACCAACGACTCGTCAAAAAATTGGGCTTCGTCTATGGCTATCACATCTGCGTCATTTGCTAAGAGCAACATATCTTGCGGTTTTTGCACCACTACCGAATTGACCATGTTGCGGTTGTGCGAAACCACCTTCACATCATCATAACGGACATCGACAGATGGTTTGAAAATTACTATTCGTTGTTTGGCTATGACAGCCCTGTTTACGCGGCGTATGAGTTCTTCGGTCTTACCCGAAAACATACAACCACAAATCACTTCTATCCAGCCTTTGCTGTTATGTCTTTGGTAAGATGGTTCTAAAAACATGGTGAATCAAACTGCGTAGTGTTAATACATTTTTGTACTTTTAGACAAAATTACAAAATATATTGGTTTGAATAATAAAAAATTATATATTTGTTTGTAAGCAAGTTAATATCTTTTAATTACATGTTGCCTTTTGCGACTTTCTTTTACAATTAACAATATGTATTCGGAAATTAAATAATTGCTTGAAGGCAATCAACACCTAAACAATCTTTATGCGTAAAACCAAATTGACAGCCTCTGACGCATTAGTTACGCTGATAGTGCAAGGAATGCAAGAAAAAAAAGCCACAGGTATTACTGTTATGGACTTGCGTAAATTGAAAAGTGCCGTAACAGATTATTTTGTAATTTGCTCGGCAAATTCGGACACCCAAGTAGATGCCATAAAAGACTCGGTGTACGAGGAGGTAAAAAAAGCCATAGGTCAAAACCCATGGCAGCAAGAAGGGCAACAAAACCGCGAATGGGTGCTGATAGACTATGTAGATGTGGTGGTACACATTTTTCGCAAAGACCGCCGCAAATTTTATGCCCTTGAAGACCTTTGGGGAGATGCCGAATTAACCGAAATTCCTGATTAAAACTATGCGTTTTAAAATCCACCTCGAATATGATGGCACACCCTACAAAGGTTGGCAGATTCAGAAAGGACAACCCACTATACAAGGCGAATTGCTGCGAGTAGCCACCAAAATTTTTAAGACTGAAAACTTAGAGTTTTACGGGGCTGGGCGTACAGATTCAGGCGTACACGCAATAGGGCAAGTTGCCCATTTGGAGGTGCAAACTTCTCTGATAACCGACCATATTCGTCTAAAACTCAATGAGGAATTGCCGGCTACTATCAATGTGTTGAAAGTGGAGAAAGCAACGCCCAATTTTCATGCCCGCCATGATGCCATCGCCCGAAGTTATTTGTATCAAGTATCGAAACGGCGAACTGTTTTTGGCAGAAAATATGCGTGGGCAGTGGCAGAAAAACTCGACACCAATCGTATGAAAGAGGCTGCTACGATTTTTGCAGGTATGCACAATTTCCAATCTTTTGCTGCCGATTCGCCTGATGACAAATCTATGCAAGTTGCCTTAAACTTTGTGGATATTTATGAAGAGGGTAATGTGATTTTGTTTCATTTGGTAGGCTCTCATTTCTTGTGGCACATGGTTAGACGTATGGTAGGTGTATTGGTGGAGGTAGGCAAAGGCAAATTGACCACAGTCCAAGTAAACCAATTTTTGAATACCTTATCACCAGAACCAGCCCGACTGACTGCACCTGCCACAGGTTTGTTTTTAGAAAGAGTTTATTATGCCAACGAAAAAATAAAACGTGAACCCAAAAGGCTAATTTGGATATAGCATTGGCACAGTTTTCTATTTACAAATACAATCCAAACCTTGTAAGTGTTTAAAAACCTTACAAGGTTTGGATTGTATTATACATCTAAATTTTTCAAACTTTCTTGTGTCAAAGGTTTATTCAAGAACTTGCGAACATACTCATAAGTTTTTGATTTGTTAAGGTCTTGTGGATTGATAGAAGAAGTAAGCATCACTATTTTGCAATAGTTTTTGGTTTCTGTACTCAATTTATCAAATTGGTCTAAAAATTGGAAACCGTCCATTAGAGGCATATCAATATCCAAAAAAATGACTTGTGGAAGCACATTGGGGGATTTACGCATAATTTTTTCTATGTTGCGTAAAAATTCAATAGCACTTTTTGCACCTGAATGTGTGAATATGGTTTCAGTAATGCCTGCTGCCTCTATCATTTTTTGATTGATGAGATTGTCTATCTCATTGTCGTCAATCAACATTACATTTTGGTATTTCTTAGTAGTCATTTTATTTCTTTAGATTTATTGGCAAAGTAAATCATTTATTAAGAAAAACAAAATATATTTTGCTTTTTTTGCTTGTGTTTGTATTAAAACCTATAATAGAACTAACGAACTGCCTTGTAGTAAGGAATAAGTGCCTTTGGCAAAGTTACTTATTCGCGGTATGTTGAATTGGAAGAATAGCTTTTACATCATCAACCCTACAAACGTAATATCATCACGTTGCTCTTGATAGCCTGAAAAATCTGTCAAGGCTTTTTCATAGACTTGTTTTTGGTCTGCCATCGCCAAGTGGTGATTTGCCCTTATCATGTCGCGGAAACGGACAATGCCGAATCTATTTCTTTGATTGTCGGGCTGGTCTGTGATACCATCGGTAAACAAGTAAATCTTATCTCCTTTGTCGATAATGAATACTTGATTTGTAAATGGTTTTTTGTCGGCTGTTTCGGCTGCACCTATCATACCTTTGTCGCCTTTGATTTCTATAAATTCGCCTCCTTTAATCAAATAGGCAGGACGTTTGGCTGCGGAGAAAGTCATCTGAATTTGTCCTGTATCGGCTAAGGTTTCAAAAACGCAGATGGCTATGTCCATACCGTCTGAGGTGTGGTTGTCTGCTTTGCGGAGTGCCTTGCGAATAGAAACGTGCAAATGTTCTAAGATTTGTGCAGGGGTACGCAACTGCTGCTTGTCTATGGCATCTTGCAAAATAGAGTTGCCTATCATACTCATAAAACCACCCGGCACGCCGTGACCTGTGCAGTCTGAAACGGCAAAGATTGTGTATTGCTCTACTTGGCTGTACCAATAAAAATCTCCTGAAACAATGTCTTTTGGCTTGTAGATAATAAACTTGTCGGTAAAAGACTGGCGAATTT
The DNA here is from genome assembly GCA_013299115.1 of Cytophagales bacterium. Classification (GTDB taxonomy): domain Bacteria; phylum Bacteroidota; class Bacteroidia; order Cytophagales; family Thermoflexibacteraceae; genus JAAFKA01. Next base: position 15,823 of record JAAFKA010000049.1, on the reverse strand, counting down.
CGTGAGGCTTGGGTAGAATAGCCTGTTGAATGGTTTGGGCATACTCTATACTTTTGGTAATGTTTGCATTTTTAGAGTCTATTTCTTGGTAAGCATTGGCATTGGCTACGGCAATGGAACAATAGGCTGCCAAGTTTTGCAACAAACCAAAATGAGCTTCGGTATAAGCATTTTTGCTGAAACTTTGCACCGTAATAACCCCCAAAGTTTCGTTTTCTAAGACCAATGGAATATACAACAAAGATTGTGGTACTTCGCCTGCCGATACTTTTACCTTGTCTATGTCTTTGTCTATGTATTTTGTGAGTTCATTTTCCACGTCATTGATAAAGATAGGCTGCTGGCGGCGGAAACACCAAACGGCTAAGTAGTTTTCTTCATCGGTGCGGTGGTAGTGGAAAGGCAACTCTTTGCCATTTTCCATAAAACCATCAAAGATTATTTCATTTGTTTTGGCATTGTGAACTCCCAAACCAAAACCATCGGCGTCCATCAGTTGGTTTACGTTTTCATAAACCATATGAATAACGGCTTTGAGGTCTAAGGTTTGCGTTACTTTCTGCCCTATGATAGTCAAAATTTTGATGCTGTCGTAGGCTTTTAATACGGCTTCTCTCTGCATTTCCACTTCCTCGTTGGCAGAAGCCAAAGCCTCGTTGGTGCTTGCCAACTCCTCGTTGGTGGCGTTGAGTTCTTGTATGCTCTCGCCAAGGGCATTGTTTTTGTCCTCTATTTCTTTTTGCTGCACGTTGAGCTGCAGGTTATAACGGCTCAAGGTTTCGTTGGTTGCATTCAACTCCTCTACTACCTGATTGAGTTCTTCGTTGGTTTCTTGCAACTGCGTACTTTTTAACTCCAAATCTTGGGTTCTTTCTGCCACTTTTGCCTCCAACACCCTGTTTTGCTCTAAAATTAGGTTTTCGTTTTCTTTTAAAGAGGCTACCAACTGCAACTGCGTACTTTCTTTTTCTCTTTTCAAGACATTGATTTTGTCGGCAAGGGCAAAAGACAACAGCACCACCTCTAAGGCTGACCCAAACAAAATGGAATTATTGGTAAACAGATTAGAAGGAACTACTGAATTGAGATTAAGAATATAGGCTATAAGACCCACTAAATAAACAGACCAAGCCAACAAATAAAAACGAGCAACTTTAACACCTTTAAATAATAAAATGATAGATACAACCAATAAGTATAATGCTGTAAGCAGTGTAAAAGGTTGAGAAATATTTGCACTTACAGGATAGTTAAAAGGATTGAGTAGTGTACTTATACCAAAAACGCAGAATAAAAAATAAATAAATTTCTGGGCTTTGGGTAAGTATTTTTTTATACTTAGAAAATTGTCTGCAAATAATAGCATAAATACTACAACTATATTTGATATAGTAGGAACATAATAATTTATGATATAAGCTTTTCTCCATAAAAACTCAAAACTATAGCCTTTAAAATTAGCGTAAATAAGTGCTAGGAAAAAAACATAGCCTACATAATATAAATAGATTTTGTCTTTAACCGTAAAAAATACAAAGAGATTATAGCAAGCCATGACTATCATAAAACCTAAATAGATACCCATGCCCAAGTCGGTGCGGTGGTTTTCTTCGAGCAGAGGCTGCAAGGTACTGATGGTTACGGGAATTTGCAGAGGGAAATTACTACGTAGCCTGAAATAAAATGTCTTTTCTTGTATGCTGTCTTGGGGCTGGGTCAGCGTAAAAAGAAATAGGTTGTTTTTGTATTCACGGGTATTGTGCGGAAACATAGCCCCCGTTTTTTTTACCTGATAGCTAACTGGTGTGGTGGCTAAGGGTGCATAAAAATAGAGGGTATCTATCAAAGGGTTGGCTATTTCGAACAACCACTTGTCTTGTACCTCATTTTTTATGGTAAACTTGCCCCAAATGGCAGAAGTTGTATTAGCAAAGTTGGGTATTTCTTGGGTACTTAATTTAAAGTTTTTTTGGTAAGGTGCTGCCAATATGCTATCCAAGGGCAAATCCCCTGTAACATCTTCTAAAAAGTAGCACTGTAATCCTACATTATGCAACTTTCCGTATTGAGAAAGTTCGATTAACGATTGAGCAAATGTAAAGTTGCCAACGAAAATACATACTAATAAAGAAAAAAAATTCTTATACATAGTGGAAATATTTAAAAACTTAGTGAATAATCAATTTTTGTTACGTAACCGTTGGACTCCTCAATAAGTTGTTGCTGTGGATTTACTCGCAAAGACAAAATTTTATCACGTACAACCATCGGGGTATCTTGTAATATTTCACAATTAATTTCCATAGCTGTAGAGATATAGCGAGGGTCAGGATACTCGTATTCTGCATTATTTCCTATTCTAACCCTTGTATATCCAAGACTTTCAAAATGTTTTACTGTGTGTTTGGGTGGCATTGCTAACAAATACTTTACTCTTATTCTCTCTGCCATACTCAATGCACAAACATTTAAAATGTGTGCTAATCCCCTTTCGCTAAATTTTTTCTTTACCCACATACCACAAACCTCACCTATAACATTATCAAAACGATGTATGCGAGGAATTATATCTGGGTTTTGTGATTTTATAGCCTCTTCCATAGGTAGTGGAGTATTTTCATCTGCTATAAGTATGCGAATACCAGCAGACATTTCTCCTGTGTAATAATCCTCTACCACAATCATATAATCTAAATTATTATTCCACCATTGGTTTTTTATTGAACCAACCATATCTACCCCAAATTCAGATAAAACTTTAACATAATTTGCGTGATAAATCCAAGCTTTACTTTGGTGGTAGATAGTTTTATATGCAGTGATTTTTAGATGAGTGTACCTATCCCAGTTTACTTTAGGCTGAGAAAAAAAAGGGTCATATAGTAACCTCTCTTTGCTATTGTACACAATTTTACTAACTATCTTACCAATAATAGAAGTTGATTCTTCTATTTGTGTAGTTGGCAAATCTAAATCTGTTGTTTCATTTTTAGGTTCAATAAGTTGAGAAAAATTACCAAATTGGCTTACTACATTTTCCTTTGCCTTGTGCAGTGTTTCTTTCACCACTTCTTTCACCTTGTCACGTTTGCGCGTGGTTTTTGGTTTTTTTGTAGAGTTTTCCATGTTCTTAGTTAGTTTTTTGTTGCCTCGAATGTAGCATACGCTTTAGCGTGTGATTGCACGCAAACGTCACACGCTAAAGCGTATGTTACATTCATTATGTTAGTTTGTTGTTACAAATGTATATTTTTTTTGAATTATGAATTATAAATTATCAAATTAATTTTACCTTATAAAATGCTTTCTATTCTAAACTTTCGGTTGTAGCAACCGAAAGCACAAATCTTAAACTTTCGGTTTTGAGAAACCGAAACTAAATAACGTAGGTTGCGTAGTATCTGTAGAACGGACTTTAGTCCGTTTTTTGTGCATGAAAAACAGATTTTTGTATTTGAAAAGTGCCAAAAACGGACTAAAGTCCGTTTTTTGTGCATGAAAAACAGATTTTTGCATTTGAAAAGTGCCAAAAACGGACTTTAGTCCGTTTTTTGTGCATGAAAAACAGATTTTTGTATTTGAAAAGTGCCAAAAACGGACTAAATTCCGTTTTTTGTGCATGAAAAACAGATTTTTGTATTTGAAAAGTGCCAAAAACGGACTAAAGTCCGTTCTACAGCAGGTACGCTATATTTTATTATATTTTTTTGGTGCAATTATCTGATGAGGGTCTAAGACCTGTTTCAGTGCTGCTAAGGTTTCTAAAAATGTATCTTGTTCTTTTTCCATTAACAGGGGCATATTTTGATTGTTTAGCCTATACGGAAAGATACCTATTGCAGTCAAGGCTTGGGTAACTTCTTCGTTCCATTGGTGTGCCACTTTTATTTGCTCAGTAGCTGTCCTGTCAAAGTACATTCTATAATAGCCCTCAAAAGTCATTTCGCCCATACTTGCAAAATTGTGAAAAGCTTGCACGCCTAATTTAGTAGAAATTTTATTTATAGTTGCAATAATTTCTACAATTTTTTTACTTTCAAATGGCACCGCAGGCAAAACTACTGAAAATCCCGGCATTTTTTTATAATTGTCCACGTCATAGTCCGTAGTAGCTAAGGTTACGCCATAAATAGCCGCCATGGTTTCCAAACTGTAATCAGACGGTATGCCATGATACATCCGTTGCAACATTTTGAAATAGGGATGTGGTAGGTTTTCCTCCTTTTCGTCTATCTCTACAAAGCCAATGTGGTAACAAAAACCACCCAAACGACTTTTTAGTTCCTCTTTGGCTGCTTCTTTCATCGCCTTGCTTCCGTTGAAAGAACCAAAGCCTATCCAATCTCCTGTATAAACATAACGTCCTGCGGTAGTGGTACGTGGGTCGTTTTTGTTTGTTATCAACATCCCTTCTTGTAAAATATCCTCCTCTTTGAGTTTTCTGAACGTATCAAACAAGGTTGTCAATTCACTGTCTTTTGCCTCCACGTGCAAAATAGTACCTTTGCGGCGAGGAATTAATTGCACCACCATTTTGGTAACAATTCCAAAGTTGGATTGACAAAACAAACCATTGAGGTCTGCCCCTACGCCTGCTGCATGAAAGAAAAACGGATTTGTTTTTGTGCCGTCAAAATAATGCCAATAGCCTGTTTTTACAGTTTTTCCATTGCCCAGCACAATTTCTGTGCCTAAGAGTAATTTGTTGCGGTGAGAAAAAGCCGTTACTCCCCTGTCTATCATATTGCCCACTATGCTGGTGGCGTTGCCTGAGCCTGTAACAGGTAACATATAAGGACTGCCCGCAGCCAACAAAGCATCAGAAAGCTGTTTTTGTGTAACACCAGCTTCTATGATGACATACCTAAAATCATTGTTAATTTCAATAATTTGGTTCATCTTGCTCAAATCTAACAAAACCTGCGTAGGTTGAGGTGGCAATTTAGAGCCTTGTCCCCAATTTTTTCCTGTGCTAAAGGGGGAAATAGGCACTTTGTAAGTATTTGCAATAGCTACAATTTGCTCTACTGCCTGCTGCGAAGTAGGTTGCAAAACTACTTCAATCGTCTGTTCGCTATATTCTGTAATATTGTGCAGATAATTTTGTGTCTGTTCGTTGGTCAAAACATTGTCTTTCCCCAACACACCTTGCCAAGCCTCCAAAGCTTGTTTGTAACTTGTTAGCATAGTTTTCAAAAAAATCAGAATAGTTAGTTATTCCTATTGGTTTTATAAAAGTAATAGGAAGTTTGTAAGTTGCAAAAAAATAGGAAAAAAAATTTAGGGTGGTGATTATTTTTTAGTTATCTTTGAGAGTATAAACTTGTTGTTATGCCTGATAAATACACTAAATAGAAAATGCTTTAGAATTAAAGCATGAAAATAAAATAAGTGTAAAAACACTTTTACCTTACCCAAATCCACCCGTCGGTATTTCTACCTTTGTCGTCGCTGCACGAAATTTTGATATGCCCTTTGTTGGGTTTGAAAAAGGTTTTGGTGTTGGGCGAAACAGCTTTATAAAATTTATCGTCTATGTACCAATAGAGTTTTTTCACGTCATTAGGCACTTTTGCCTGTAAAAGTAACTCTACTTGTTCGTTGTCCATATAAAATTCTCTGTTGTTGGCGGGGGAGAGAATGACAGGGGCAGTACCCGAAAAAAGTTGGGTGCAAGTGGGATTGTGGGTTGGTATTTTTTCGTAAGCCACCATATTTTGCTCATTGTATAGCACCATTTCAGGGGGCAAATTAGGGTACAATTTCTGTTTGTAGTGGGCATCGGGCAAGCATTGCGAACAATAACTTATTTGTTCGTCTGCCGAAACAAAAACACTTTTCAGGTGGTCGCAAGGCTGAGCCGTAGAAATACCTGCCACATAATAATCTGCAATGATTTGGTCGCAAAAATGGTTGGGAATTTTGCCACTTGCTGCACAAACCAACCTAAAATCTAAGTTCTTGGGCATCTCAAACCATTGGTAGGCTGTTTTGTAGTCTATGTTGTTAAACAATTTAAAGAGCAAAGGCGTGGCTATACTTGCCCCTGTAAGTTCGGGTCTGCCCTCGCCGTTGAAGTTGCCCACCCAAACGGCTATGGTGTATTTTTTGTTGAAACCAATACTCCACGCATCACGTCTGCCGTAAGAAGTGCCTGTTTTCCACGCAATTTTGGGCAAATGTGGGTTGTTTTCGTAGCTATTTGGCAATTCGGAAGGTCTTTCTACTTTGGTTAAAATTTCATTGATAACATAATTGGCAGCAGGACTTAGCAACTGTTGATTAGCTTGCAAAGAATCGGGGAAGGGTAGGGTAGGAGAGGGGAGAGGCAAGGTGGCGGGCTGCGTTTTTTGGTTGGTAATGAGCAAAGTATTGGCTTTTTGTTTTTTGCCTGTTGCCAATAAATCGGAAGTTGGCGTAGCAGCCAAAGGCGTAAATTGCAAGGCTTGGTAGTTGCCCCCATTGGCAAAAGAGGTGTATAAACCTGCCATTTCGAGCAAACTGACTCCGCAACCTCCCAAAGCTAAGGATAAACCTACACTTTTTTCGTGATTGGCAATCCATTGAAAATCAGCTACTTTTAGCTTGTTAGTAACAGTTTTTATACCTATTTCATTCAGCAAACTTACCGCAGGCAAATTCAGCGAAGCAGCTAAGGCTTTTTCGGCTGTAACGTAGCCGTTGAATTGCTTGTTATAATTTTCGGGCATATAGCCGTCAAAGTCTTGCGACACATCTAAGAGTTTTGTTTTGGGAGTTATCAAGCCTGCATCGAAAGCCAAACCATAGAGCAGAGGTTTTAACGCACTACCAGGGCTGCGGTAAGCCCTTACGCCATCTACTTGTCCGTTGTGTGCTGCATCGTCGAAGTTTGGAGAACCCAAATAAGCCAAAATCTGCCTACTTTGGTTGTCTATAACCAACACCGCCGCATTGTGGATACCATAAGGTTTGGTACTTCGAATGTAAGTTTGCGAAATTTCCTCTACCTTGTTTTGCAGGTGTATGTCTATGTAGGTAGGCACAATGGCGTTTTGCGGAAATAACTTGTGCATGAGGTAGGCAAAGTGAATAGCTTTTTTGGGGCTTTTTTGTCTTTTAGCTACCAAAGGTTCGAGCAGGGCATCGGCAATGGTGGTGGTTGCAAAAACCTTTTCTTTTTCAAATACTTTGAGCCAATGGTTGCGGGCTTGTTCTATTTTGGCGTGGTGTTTGGCATTGCCCAAAGCCAGCGAAGTAGGTCGGTTGGGAATAATGGTCAGCGTGGTGAGTTGGGCAAGGCTAAGTTGGTTGGGCAAACAACCAAAATAGAGCAAAGAAGCAGCCTTTACGCCTTCAATATTGCTGCCATAAGGCACTAAATTGAGGTAAAGTTGCAAAATTTCGGCTTTGCTGTATTGCCATTCGAGTTGGCAAGCCCTAAACATTTCAATTAGTTTGTTGGAGTAAGTTCTATATTTTGGTTCTAATAGCCGAGCAACTTGCATCGTAATCGTCGAGGCACCCGAAGTTTTTTTGCCACGCAACAGGTTGTTGGCAGCAGCCCGCAAAATAGCAAAGGGATTGATACCCCAATGATAATAAAAATATTTGTCCTCTTTGGCTATAAATGCTTTTTGCAGTTCGGGTGTGATGTCGGCAAGGTTGCTTTTCATTCGCCACTTGTCGTCTGCACTAAGAAAAGCACTTAGCACTGTGCCATCAGGTGTGGTAACTATCTGGGCAAACGGCGGCAAGGCTGGCAAAGGAAAACTAAAATGTAGCACCAAAAAGCAAACAAAAGGCAACAGCAAACCCACCATTGCATACCGAATGGGTTTGGTAAGCAACACAAAATCAAGGATTTGCAAGCAATGCAAACGAAAGTTGTAAAAATTTTGAATCAGGGTGTGCAACCTTTAAAGGTTCTTGTTTGTACAAAGATAATTAAATTGTAACTCAATACAAAAAAGTGGCAAATTTTCAAATCATTGGTTTAGCACAGGCACGCCGACAATGGTGGTGAGGTTGCTAAATAAAAGGTATGTGGAAGATTTGAGAGATGAGCCTTTTGATATTTTTGAGTTAGAAAGATACGATATTACGCAAATAGAAAAGCATTTGGTGTCTTTGTTGTTTCAAACAGGTTACTTGACCATTACCACAAAATTAGACGAAGACCATTTTTTGCTAAACTACCCAAACAAAGAAGTTCGGGATTCTTTCAATTACTTTCGAGTTGCCGAATGTGTGTGATGGAGAAAATAGAGAAGTAAATTTTCACAGATTTGGTTTTACCAGCAATACTTGTTCTCTTTCTATTTTCACAGCCCCTTGGGCAGCCCCTTTGGGTTTGCGGACAAATTTTTTGGGCGTATAAATCACAGGGCAAATGCTTTCGTGTTTGCGTTTAGAAAAATAAGCAGCTAATTCAGCAGCTCGTTGCACGACGGCAGCAGGAAATTTTTTGCCCGCCTGATATTTTACTACCACATGAGAACCTGTAACATCTCGGGCGTGCAGCCAAAGGTCTTCCTTGTACGTATGGCGTTGCGTGAGCAGGTCGTTATTGGCTGCATTTTTGCCCACCAAAATCTCAAAACCTTCGCACTCAAACCTTTTGAATAATTGCAAAGCCTGTTTTTCTTCTATTTTTTCCTCCAAATCGTGAGTTTTTATGTAGGCACGCAAGGCTGCAAAATCTGTCATGCGTTGCAAGTTATCAAAATGTTGCTGAACTTGTTGCAATTTGGTTTGTTTTTGCAACAAATTAGCTTCTAAGGTATCAATTTCTTTCTTTTGGTTTTTGCCTTTTTTGTAATACGTTTCAGCCAATTTTTGGGGAGTTAAATTCTCTTTTAGCTTGATAACCAAGGGTTTATTGTTATAAAAATCAAATAATTCGATTGTACTACTGCTGTAATTTGGTTGTGTAGGAATTTGGTGCAAGTTTGCCATAATGATATTGGCTATTTGCTCAAACGAAAGGCTACCAATAAAATCCAGCAGTTTTTGCTCTGTTTTCCAAATATAATTTGCCGTTTGCTTGATTTGCGTTTCCAATTTTTTGAGTATATTTTTTTTCTCCTCCTCGAAATAATAGGTGTGAATAAACGTATGATAAAATTCGTTTAAAGCAAGCAAAGGATTGGTGGTTTGCAATAACACACAAGATAATTTATCCGACACCTTCGAGGTGTCTGATAAGTATTGGTATTTTTCGTTGTAGTTATCGGGTGGCTTTGAGCCACCCGATAACTGTAACTTGTCCGACACCTCTAAGGTGTCGGACAAATTCTTTTTGCTTTTTTCCAAAGGAGCAAACAAACTAAAATACAAGGCTTTATTTTGCGAATAGACAAAATAGTTAGGTTTTTCGAGCAAAGGCAACTGTTGGCTAATTTCCTGAAAACTAAGCTGTTGCATATTTTTTTGGTAAGTTTTTTCCAAAAAATTAATGATTTCTTTGTCAAAAGTAGGAAAAGTTTTCTGCCAACCTTGCTGCTCAAAAGTTGTGGCATCTTGCACAATTTTTTTGTCTAATTGGTCGAGGTCGAGCAACCAATCTTTTTCTAATTCACTCTTAAAAATTTCGGTTACAACCCACTTTTGAGTTTGTTCGTCTTGCTCAAAAAGCACCACATTGCCACGTTGCCCATACATTTTGAACAAGATTATTTTCTCTGTTTTCTCTATTGTTGAATCTTGCTCCTCTTGTTTCTCTTGCATAGTTTTTGATTTGGGTTCTTTGCTCAAATACAAGGCAAAACTTCGGTCATTTTCAAATTGGCGTACCGCCTGCACATACAAACCATTGGCAGCCTCAAACAAATCTATACTATTTTTTCGGCTGCGGTTGTAGCCGTTGGGGAAAGACAAACAACAAAGCACCGAACTCAACAAAGCCCTAATATAAAAACCTCTTTCTTGATTGGCAAAACCTAATAGCAATTCGTCTTTGTTTTGGCTGAAACAAGAAACAAAAAGTAGTCCCTCCAACTCCACTGCCAAGGCTGCACTCAACTGTTTGAGAAAATAATAATTATGTTGCATAGACAAAAGTAGCAATTTTCTTGCGAATAACTTTACAAAATGAAACAAATCTCTTATAATCCTACTTTTTTACCCCCTCATACTCACTACTTTACAAAAAGCCAATAGTAAAACAGCTTAATTTTAAGCCAAACTACTATACGGCTACTATGAAGATGAGCTAAAACTTTTGCCCTTAGCAACTAAGGCTACCATTTTTGACCTCGACAACTATGTCAGTGTGCTAAAAACGCAAATACATAGGGCAAGAAAGGCAGGGCAAGACACCGAATTATTAGAGAAAAGGAAAAAGGAAGCACTCGACAAGATAAGGAAACTAAAAAATCAAAGCAGGTAGCCACTCCTGAAAAATTGTAGCATAGACTTTAGTCCAATGCTATTAAGCTAAGAATAACTCACAACCTCGAAGAGCAATTCCATTGTGGGTTAAACTATAATAGCCCTACGTGAAACGTAGGGGAATATTTGCAAACTTGCATCCAACCTCGAAGAGCAATTCCATTGTGGGTTGAACAATGGCACAGGGTAAGTAAGGTTGTTCACCCTCTTCGAGGTTGTGGCGTACTCTTTTATCTTTTCCCTACGTTTCACGTAGGGCTATTCTTGTTCAACCTCTTCGAGGTTGTAAAAAACTCTTAGCTTAATAGCATTGGACTTTAGTCTGTGCAAAAGATGCTTTTTTCATAGTGAAAATTTAGTATTTCTTGAATAGTATCTACAACTAACTCATTTTTACAAGTATGCATTTTTTGCCTGCTTGAATCATCAGCTTCCTGATTGTCCTTGTCTATTTGTCTTGGTATAGGTCTTTCTACGGCATCATGGAGAACAATTTTTTCTTCTTTGGTATACTTTGAGCAACCTTGAATAAAGTTCCTCAGCAGTGGTGGCAGGCATACAATCAACTTTTTTCAGGCTTTTATGCAGCAAGGGCAACAAGACCTTAAGCCATTGGCTTACTTTACTTTGCGAGAGTGCAAACATAGTCCCAATAACCTCTTGCAACGTATTGGTTTTCAGATACACCAGAATAAAAAATAATTTGGCAGTACTGCCGTAGAGGCTACTATTTTTAGCTTCATTAAATTTTTGGAATTTACGTGGATTACCAAAAGCATCATGGTATGCAAAGTATTTTTCACAAATGGGGGAGAAAGCACGCAATAAATCGTCAAACTCACTGGATTTAAGGCTGGTTAAGGCTCGGGCTATTTTTTCAATTATTTTTATGTTTCAAATAATTTCTGTAAATTAGTGGCAAAAATAAAAAAATACTTGCTGTTTGTAAGAGTTTTAAAGATAAAATCTTTCTAAAAGATTTTATCTTTAAAACTCTTACAAACAGCAAGTAAAAAACATCTTTCTAACTAAACACAATGGCAACAAAAAAGAAAGTAATAGACATAGACGAGGAAGAAGAAAGCAAAGAATGGCAGGAGGCAAACCTCATCAAAACCTTTAAGCTTACCAGTATTACAGACTATCAAACTCCGCTTATGCAGGAGTGGTTGGCAGTAGAAAATCCTATTTTTGATATAGTAGAACAAGCCAATTTTGATAAAGTCTATAAAAAGTGCGTGAGAAAAATAGCGGGGTGGAGTGAAGAAGACCTCAAAATGAAATTTATCACTTACATTTTAGAGTTAGGTTCATTGACAGATGATGAAGATGGTATAATTGGCTATTTTGACAAAACCATCTCAGCAACTGTTGAGGGCACTCCTTTAAAAGTAAAATCTGATTTTATGTTGGCAAAGGGAATTTTAAATGTTCACGAAATTCCTTATTTTCACTTTCAAGAATACAAACCACACAAAAAACCATCGGGAGATTCTACGGCACAGCTCTTGGCAGCTTTTTTGATAGGACAAGCAAAAAATGGAAATACCAAGCCTTTGTATGGCGTAGAAATTATGGGTAGGCAATGGACTTTTATGATAATGGAAGGCAAAGATTATTGCACTTCTCCCACTTTTATTTGCACAAAAAAAGATGATTTACTCCAAATTATTGCCATTCTTCGCAAATTTAAGCTGGAAATATTGCCCAAATTGATAGACTAAAAAACAACCTCGCAGTAGCTCAAAAAAAATAACTTTGGCAGCGAAAAAAATAACTTTGGCAGTGGTCGATAGACCCTGCCAATAGTTGGTTCTTTGAGCGGGGGTCGGAAAAGCAACTATTGGCAGGGCAAAAAATCGGAGTGCCGACCAGCCACTGCCAAAGTTACTTTTTCTTCGTTATTTTTTTGAGCGGAGGCAAAAAACAACCTCGGCAGTGGCTTTTTCAGCCCTGCCGATGGTTGTTTTTTACCCTGCCAATAGTTAAAAATTACCACTGCCAAAGCCAAAACCCCTCAAAAAAAAGTTCCCTCAAAGTTTTCTTTTCTCTCAAAAAAATCACATACTTTTGTAGAAATTTCAAATAAATCCTAATCCAAACCTTATAAGGTCTTTAAGACCTTATAAGGTTTAAAAAACCACCAATCAAAATGAAAAAATTAGTATTCTCCATGCTAAAAACCATCGGCAGGGCTGAAAAAGCCACTGCCGAGGTTATCGCAACCTCGGCAGTGGTGCTTTTTTGCACCCTGCCGATGGTTTCTTTCGCACAAACCACTGGCGACTTCCGCACTTCTGGAACTCCTGCAACCTTCGCTGCTGCTACCAACTGGCAACGCTATGATGGCACTGCTTGGGTGGCTGCTGCGGCTGCACCCACATCGGCAGATGGGGCAATCTACATCAACGGACCTCACACCGCCAGTGTTACGACCAACGTAACCCTCGACCAAGTGTCGGTAGATGGGATTTTGCAGGTCAATAACGGGGCGACGCTGACCTTGGCAGACGGGGCAGGCGATGACTTATTTGTCCGCAACCGACTGTTTTTTCAGGCAACAGGTGTCATTTCGGGTGCAGGGCAATTAGTTTTGGGCAATCAGGCTATTGTGCAGACTGCCAATGTGGGCGGATTGGCTGCGTCTATCACCAGCACCAACCCCACACTCACCGCAGGAGCAAGCTATTGGTTCAATGGCACAGCAGCACAAAGCACAGGTTTTACAGGCTTTGCGAGTTTGGGAAATCCCTTGCATTTTTCGTTTATGAACACTGCGGGCATTACCATAGATAGAAATTTGACTATCACAGGCACTTTGACTGCCAACAACAACGTACCTATTACCATTGGGGCTGGCGTTACAGCCTTTACTGCCAATGCCATTTACAACGGAGGGAGTTTTAATAATTGCGTAGGGGCAACCATTAGCCCAGCCTTTACCAATTCAGCCTGGGCAAGCCCAAAAGGAGTGTATCAAAGCCCCGACAGCAGTGAACCCACCACCGAAGCAAGCAATATCTGGACAAACAGCCACAAAACCACAGCCCATATTTACTGGATGCAAAGTGGTTCGGGCAACAACCGCATCGTAGTCTTAAAAGCTGGCTCGGCAGTGGACGTAAACGCAGCCATAGACAACACCACCTATACCGCAAATGCAGCTTTTGGTTCTGGCACAAGTATAGACGGTGGTTTTGTGGTTTATAATGGTGCAGGCAGCCAAGTAAATGTAACAGGACTAACCGAAGGAACAACCTACCACGTAGCCGTATTTGAATATAACCAAGACTGCACCACCAACCGCAACTACAAAACAGGCAGCCCACTAACGACCAACTTTGTAGCCTCAGAAAGACCTTTTATTACAGAATGGATAACCATAGATGGCACACTGACCATACCAACTTTTACAGGAGAAACTTACAACTACACAGTAAGCTACCGCCAACTCCCCGCAGGTGCAACTACTACCCTTACAGGACAAACAGGCAACTGCACCCTAACTGGACTAACCAATAGTGTAACGTATGAAGTGAGCATTACAGGAACTTTTCCAAGAATATTTTTTCTTACTCCTCCTTCCACGTTCGCAATCATAAATATCAAGCAATGGGGAAGTGTGCAGTGGAGTTCCATGCTAGGTGCTTTTCAGAATTGTACTGTACTTAATTCCAATGCAACTGATGTACCTAATTTAAGTAATATAAGTAGTACAGGAATTATGTTTTGGAACAGTCCATTTAATGGAGGAAATATTTCAAATTGGAATTTAGGAAATGTTACACAAATTAGGAGTATGTTTGAGCCTAATTCTTCATTTAACCAACCTATAAGTATATGGAATACAAGTAATGTTACTGATATGAGCTTTACATTTGCCCGTGCTACTGTCTTTAATCAGCCCATCGGCACTTGGAATACAGGAAATGTTACAAGTATGGTTGGTGTGTTTGGCGGTGCAACTGCCTTTAACCAGCCCATTGGCACTTGGAACACAGGGGCTGTTACAGATATGAGTTCTATGTTTAGCCAAGCTACTGCCTTTAACCAGCCCATCGGCACGTGGAATACAGGGAATGTTACAAATATGCAGCAAATGTTTCAACAAGCTACAGCTTTTAACCAGCCCATAGGCACTTGGAACACAGGGGCTGTTACAAATATGAGTAGTATGTTTCAACAAGCTACTGCCTTTAACCAAAGTTTAGCTACTTGGAATGTAACGAATTTGAATGCAGGAACTAATAATGGTGCAAACCAAATGCTCAATAATTGCGGAATGAATACCGCCAACTATGATGCTACTTTGATAGGTTGGGCTGCACAAAATGTGAAAACAGGAGTATTATTAGGCAGCACAGGGCGTACTTATTGTGAAGGGGCTGCTGCTCGTAGTATATTGGCTTGCAAGGGGTGGACTATTTCAGGAGATACACAGGCAGGGGGCTGCACCACACCCAGCGTAGCCAGAGGTACTGTTGCTTTAAGTGCTTTTTCTGCTTGTGCAGGTGAGGCTTCTGTTGCCCAGAGTTATTTGGTTGCGGGCAATAACTTAACTGGTGATGTAGTAATTACGCCTCCTTCGGCAGATTTTGAGGTTTCTCAAACCAGTGCCACCACAGGTTTTGCCCCTACCCAAACCTTAACCCAGTCGGGTGGGGTGGTAGCTTGCAAAACTATTTATATTCGCCAAACTGCCACTGCTGTCAATGGTGCAGGTGGAAATATTACGCTAACCAGTGCAGGAGTAACTACACAAAATGTGTTGATACCTACGAGTGTGGTTAGTGGTTGTCCTACTATCTCCTCTTTTTCGCCCATTTCAGGTGGCGTAGACCAACTCGTTACTATCACAGGCACAAACTTTTTGGGTGCTACTGCGGTTATGATTGGTGGCGTGGCTGCCCGCAGTTTCACAGTGGTCAGTGCCAATACGATAACAGCCTTTACCAATGACGGCTTTGCCACAGGGGTTATCACCGTTACACAGGGCGGTGTGGCTACTTCGGCAAGCAATTTTACCAGAGTAGGCTGCACCCATTCCATAGGTGGCTTAACGGTAGCTGATGAAATGCACAGTGGCGGTTTTGCAGGGATTAGGCTCAATTGGACAAATGGAGACAATCTGCCCGACTTCAACAAAAGGGTGTTAGTCGTGTTCAAACCCGCCAACATTCCTTTTTATACAGCGAGGTTTCTGTCCAATACCGCCACCACCTTCCTCATCAACCACGTAGAGGCAGGCATTGTCTATGAATTTTATGTGCAGTCTTTGTGCGGTGGCACTGCTTTGGGCGACAGACTCTTTGGTAGCACCACTTTCACCCCTACCATTGGTGGCAACATGACCTGCCCCACGCCCACAGGCTTAACTGTTGGTTTCCAAAACGTAGGCACGCAAGCCAACTTGACTTGGAATGCCCAGCCCAATGCAGTCATGTATCAAGTG
>JAAFKA010000048.1 GCA_013299115.1 Cytophagales bacterium | reverse complement strand
CTGCTGACCAAGTTACCGTAGCTTTAACTCTCCCTTCGGGGGATGGAGGGCTGTCGGCTGGGGCTGTCGTGGTCATGGATTTATTAGGTCGTGTGGTGGTACAACCTGTTGAATTTGAAAACCAAACGACTTTGAACGTAAAACACTTGGCAGCAGGCAGTTATGTGGTAAAAATTGTAACATTGGAGGGTGCTGTAATCAGCAAGAAGTTGGTATTAGAATAAATGAGGGGAAAAATTTGGGTCAGATTCCTTCCTATGCTTTATTAAAATGGAAACTCTCACAAACTTTCCGAGAAGTGTTTTTTTATCATTTCTTGTACGGAAAAATCCAATCTTTCTTAGCCCAACTGTCTTTAATTTTAGTAAGGTCAAGCCAGGGGCTAAACAATAATTGGCTGGGCTGTCCATTGAGTGTAACGTAAACTTCTGCTCGTACTTGTGGGTTGCTGATACCTTGTTTGGTGTAATATTGCTGTAAAAAGTGAGCAAATTGCAAGAGCATATCGGGTTGCATAGCCATTTGTTTTTCTTGGTGTGAATTTAAAAATTCACTATTTACCACCACGCCTTCGCTTTGAGTTTTACTATCCTTCACATAAAAAGTGGCTGTTCCTGCTTTTTCCATTAACATTACTCGCCAAGAAAAACGGTAGCCTTCTTCTGTCCAGAACAGATTGCCATCATAAAGCAAATAACGCCAAGGAAAGAGGAGTTGGAAAGTAAAAAATAAGCCCCAAAAGCATAGCGTAAAACTTTGTAAAATTTTTGAAACCTTACAAGGTTTATTGGTTGTAGGCACACCTTGTAAGGTTTTTAAAACCTTACAAGGTGTATTTGTAAGCCTATCCCATACTTTTTCATGCCAGTATGCATTGAAAAATACAGGTGTTGCCAAAATCATAACGATTGGAAACACGCCAATTTGGAATAGCAAACCGACTATGACGTGAAAAAAAATGACACAAACGTAAGCAAACCAACGAGTTTTGTGGTAGGCTAAGAAAAAAACTATGAAAGTATCGTAAAACATACCAGCCCAGGCAAATAGGTAAGCAGTTATTTCTTGTTTAAAAAACCAACCCAAAATGGGCATTTTGTCGGCTGTAGGTAGCCAAATTCGCAGGGGCAGTGCCTCCAATAGCCAAGTTGTATTGATTTTTGCCAGCCCTGCATATACATATACGATACCAAGTTGCAGACGAAAAATACCAACTGCCCAAAAAGGTACAGTTGTTTTCCTAATTTCAGGGTGGCGAATTACATCTATGGAGTAGGCGGTGTGGGCAGGCACTAAGCAGAGGAGCAAACAGACCAAACTCACAAAATAATAGTGATTGAGGTAATAAGTGAGGTCTATCAATTCGCAATAGGTAAACCCCAAAAAGAAAAAAATAATACAAAGTCTGTACCAAGCCCCCAAACAGATGCCCACAGCAGCCAAAAGCAATAAACCATGCAAGGCATACATCAAAGGATAGGGTAGGGGAGTTATCCACTCAAAACCATAGTATTTGAATGTAAATTTGGTACTAATGAAATGATAATCAATCCAACCTAGCCAAATAAAACGCAATGTACTGATGACTAACGCCAACCCAAATAGCACCCGAAATGTAACCAAAGGGGCAATAGGGCAAGGTTGAAAGCAATAACTATAAAGTTTTTGCAAATTATGACTTACAATAAGCATTATGATAGTGCTAAAAAATGAAACTGTCTAAAAAGTCAAAATTTTGAAATTTTATAAAATTTAACTATTTGATAATCAAGTAGTTAAATTTTAACTTTTTTAATTTTTTGACTTTTGGACAGCCTCATTTATGCAGAACATTTTTACAAAATATTATCTATTTTCTTAATTTACCCGTTTCTTTGCCAATTTTTCCAACTTAGTTTCGAGCATTTCTACTCTTGCTTCCAAGTTGTCTTCTTGTAAAGGTAAATCTAAGTCGGCAGATAATTTCCAATTCACTTTCCACAACTCTATGATTTCTTCGGCAGCCAATTTGAATGGTTTGTGGTATTTGTTATCGGAGTTGAAAATCATATCTTTGGTGGTTGAAAGCTGATTTTGCACCCTTTTTACTTGCAAACCTTTTTCTGAAACTACTACATAGACTTCGCCATCATTCACATATTCCCAATCTGAAGGGCTGCAATAAGAGCAAATAACTAAATCTCCGTCATGCAAAGTAGGAAACATACTATCTCCGCTTACTTGCAAGGCGTAAGATTGTTTGTTACCTTTGAAGTGTGAGGGCAAATTGAGAGAATCTAATTGCTCAAAATACTCTTGGGTTTGGTGTCCTGTGAGGTAATTGGCTGCTGCTCTTAGGTTAATAATTGGAACAGTGGTGTTGCCCTTCGTGTCTTGCGTGCTGACTAAAATTCGAGGCTGATTAGCCTTGAACTTGTTAAGAAAACGGTCTGAACGTAACATACTGCCCTGCCCTGTGATTAACCAATCAATATTTACATCGGGATAGGTAGCCAATATCTTAGAAAGTACCTCAAAACCGGGTTTGCTTTGTTGTTTGCCTGTGGTGTAGTTATTGATAACCGCAGGTTTCACGCCAATAGACTCCGCAAATCTTTTTTCGTTACCATTACAAACGACATCAATTAACATAGAAAGCCTTACGCTGACTACATTTTCTCTTGTTTCAGTTTCCTCGCTGGTGTGTTCTGAAACATCATTGCCCATTGTTTGGGTGTTGGGGGTTTCTTCAATTTGTTCCATTTTGAAAATATTATTTTGAAACAAAACTAAGTAAATAAATAATACAATGCAAATTTTTTTACTTAATTATTTAAGATAAATACAATTTTAATTTTTTTTCGCCAAAATTTCTGTTACTGTATCTTTTATTCCGTTGCAAATGGCATCAGTCGGGAGGTCGTTGGCATCATTGCCGAAGGGGTCTTCTATTTCGTTGGCAATAAAATCTAAACCCACAAAAGCATAAAATATCATACCAACTACCAAACAAGCCCAATATTTCATATCGGCTACCAAACCAAAAGGCAACAACAGCACAAAGAGAAACACAAATTTGAGCAAATGCACCCGATAAGCATGAGGAATTGGCGTTTTCTTTATTCTTTCGCAAGCCCCTGTGATGTCGGTCAGTGCTTCTAATTGTGGGTTGAGTATCATCAAATGTTCAGGTTTCAAAATGCCGTTTTCGTGCAGGCGGTGGACAGTTTCGAAGATGATAGAAGCCGTTATATTAGGTACGTGCTTGGCGGTTTGCAATCTTGCCAAAGTAGGCGGATTGGTTTCTTGCAATTCATCGAACTTTACGCCACTTCGTAGGTGTTCTTTGAGGGCAAAGCAAAAGTTGATAATCAAATGAGCAAAGTATTGGCGGGCTTCGTGCTGGGCAGGAGGCAAAAAAGCATTGAGTTTGAGGGCTAAATTGCGGCTATTATTTACCAAAGCACCTAATAATTTGCGACCCTCCCACCATCTTTCGTAGGCGGTGTTGGTGCGAAAAACCAACAACAAACCCAAGACAATACCCACTAATTGGTAGATAAAAGGGGCAATTTTGAGTTCTTTGCTGAATAGCACATCTTCTAACCAAGCCAAAAAAGCTGTGTAAAGGCAGGCTACGATTAAGCCAGGAATTAATGCTTTGAAAGTTTTTGCTCTGAAAAACGTAAGCACAATACGAGCAAAAGTACGGTTGTATTGCATATAATTAGATATAAAAGTTTTATTAATTTTTTTACCACTTCTGCTTGCATAACACAAAGATAATCACTTTATTGAACTAATAACTTAAATAGAGATTGAAAAACCAAATAGACCTAAAAAAATGACCACTTTAAAAGTTCACTACCACAAAGCCTTAGATTTTGTATCAGAAACCGAAATCAAAGCCTATCAAAACAGCATCAACGCAGCCAACCAAG
Organism: Cytophagales bacterium; assembly: GCA_013299115.1. GTDB lineage: Bacteria > Bacteroidota > Bacteroidia > Cytophagales > Thermoflexibacteraceae > JAAFKA01. The sequence goes on along the minus strand of JAAFKA010000048.1, from coordinate 19,823 downwards.
CCCTTGCCACCAAAACAGGCAAAGGCAATGACTTTTTGGGCTGGTTAGATTTGCCTTCTAAGACCGAAGACAGTTTGCTTGCCCAATTAGAACAAACAGCCAAAAAAATACGAGAAACCGTAGAGGTTTTTGTAGTCATTGGCATTGGCGGCTCTTATTTGGGTGCAAAGGCAGTGATAGACTCCTTGTCGCATCATTTTGCAGCTTCTTTGGACAAAGGCAAACGCAAAGCTCCTTTGATTGTCTATGCAGGCAACAACATTTGTGCAGATTATTTGGCAGATTTGTTCGACTTGTTGCAAGGCAGAGAATATGCCGTAGCTGTTATTTCCAAATCTGGCACCACCACCGAGCCAGCCCTTGCTTTTCGTTTGTTCAAACAAGATTTGGAGAAAAAACATGGCAAAGCAGGTGCAAAAGAGAGAATTATTGCCGTAACAGACCCTAAAAGTGGTGCTTTACGTCAATTAGCAGCCACCGAAGGCTACACTACGTTCAGTATTCCGCCTGACGTGGGAGGTCGTTTTTCGGTGCTAACAGCCGTTGGTTTGTTGCCTATTGCCGTTGCTGGTTTTGACATTCGGGCTTTGCTCAACGGTGCAAAAGCTATGGAAACCATAGGCAATGGCAATGCAGATTTGGCAACCAATCCTATATCGAGATATGTGGCGGTGCGAAATGCCCTCTACAAAAAAGGCAAAAAAATTGAGATTTTGGCAGCTTATCACCCTCGTTTGCAGTACATTGGCGAATGGTGGAAACAACTCTACGGAGAAAGTGAGGGCAAAGATGGCAAAGGTGTTTTCCCCGCCTCCGTCAATTTTTCTTGCGACTTGCATTCGATGGGACAACTTATTCAAGATGGCGAAAGAAATATTTTTGAAACCGTATTGGCAGTAGCCCAAACCAAACAGACCGTAGTAGTGCCGAATGACCCCGATAATTTGGATAAACTCAACTTTTTGACAGGCAAAACCATTCAGGAAGTGAACAAACAAGCCGAAAAAGGTACATTGATTGCTCACGTAGAAGGCGGCGTACCCAACATTGCCATAGAAATAGAAACTATCAATGAGTACAATTTAGGGCAGTTGATTTACTTCTTCGAAAAAGCCTGTGCGGTTTCAGGCTACCAAATAGACGTAAATCCGTTTGACCAACCCGGCGTGGAGGCTTACAAAACCAATATGTTTGCTCTCTTAGGCAAAGCAGGATTTGAAAAATTGGCAGCCGAAATTCAGGCAAAATTGTAAATAAAAAATGTAGCATACGCTTTAGCGTGTGATTTTCTCCTGCAAGGTAAAGTGCTTTGGGTTTCTCAAAGCCCGAAGTATTCAAAACTTTCAGTTTTGAGAAACCGAAAACACACTTCACACGCTAAAGCGTATGTTACACTTACTTAATTTGTGTTATTTTATTACCAACTCAAACGGCAATCTTGCCTGCACACCTTCGTAAGACGAAACATTTTTTAGGAGTTGGTAGTAAGGATACAAAACACCCAATTCGGCTTTGAGTTGTGTAGTCCGTATATCATTTTGGGTGGTTTCCAATAACTTATCCAAAAATTTCTTTTGGCGAGGCAACCACTTGATACTGTATTCGCCTTCTTGCAAGTTGGCACTTTGGGCTGCTATGCTAATTGCCCTGTCTAAACCTCCCAACACATCGACCAAACCTATTCGTTGGGCATCTGCACCTGTCCAGACTCTGCCCGAAGCCACTTTGCGGAGAGAATCTACGTTCATTCGGCGACCTTGGGCTGCTTTGCTCGTAAAATCTTTGTAAATATCCTCCACGCCACGCTGAATAACCTGACGTTCTGCATCTGAAATGGCTTTGGTCGGCATACCTATTGCAGCATAGTCCCCTGTGTTTACTCTGTCAAAGGTCAAGCCTAATTTGTCGTTTAGCAAGTTTTGGGCATTGAACAACACGCCAAATACGCCAATAGACCCTGTAATGGTGTTGGGCTGTGCCACAATGGTATCGCAAGCCATAGCCATATAGTACCCTCCCGAAGCTGCCACATTGGACATAGAGGCAATGACTGGTTTCTCTTTTTTTGCCAACATGACCTCGCGCCACATCACATCAGAGGCTAAGGCACTGCCCCCAGGGGAGTTGATACGCAAGACAATAGCCTTTATGTTTTCGTCTTTGCGGGCTTTGCGAATTTCCTCTGCAAATTTATCAGAGCCTATACTTTCGTCATTGCCTTTGCCTGTTACAATATTGCCTTCGGCTACAATTACCGCAATTTTGTCTTTTTTGGTTTTGGTTTGCTTTTGGGCAAGGCTTGATTTCAAATAATTTTTGATACCTGTCAATTTTATTTTTTGCTTGTCGGTTTGGTTGGTAACTCGCCTCATGGCTGCATGAACTTGGTCTGCATACAAAGTATCACTCACCAAACCATATTTTACGGCATCGCCTACGTTTTGCACCAACATTTTGTTGGCATAAGTTCGCAAACTGTCCACTGCAATTTTGCGTGAAGTTGCAATTTCTTGCAAATACAAATTATACAAACTATTGAGGTAAGTAGCAGTTTGCAACCTGTCCTCCTCACTCATATCGGTACGGAAAAAAGGCTCAACGGCACTTTTGAAATCTCCAACTTTAAAAATTTCGGGCTGCACACCTATTTTCTCAAACATAGTTTTGAGGTAGGTTTTCTCCACACTCAATCCATTGAACTCTATGCCCCCCGCAGGATTTACCCAGATGCTGTCTGCCACCGAAGCCAAAAAGTATGCTCCTTCGGTGTAGTATTCGCTGTAGGCATATACAGGTTTTTTCGACTCTTTAAAGTCTATAATAGCATTGCGGATTTCGTACAACACCGCAGCCCCTGTTTGTGGCATTGCCACGTTGATATAAAGCCCTTTGATTTGGTCGTCTGTTTTGGCAGCTTTCAAAGCAGCCAAAATTTCGGTTACGCCCAATTTCTCTTGGTCTTCGCCTATGGGCAAACCCAATTCCTCAAAAGGGTTTTCCTCGCCCATTTCGGCTATTGGCACGTTGAGATTAAGCCTAAGCCAACTATTTTCCTCTATGGTAGTGCCTTTGTCGGCAGCAGAGTCGGCTACGGAGGCTACGCCCACCAAAAACAACACCGCCAGCACACAAAACAAGAAGATGCCAAAAACGGTGGCAAGCATAAATTTTAAGAATTGCATAAGTTTATTTTTTAAAGTTAGTAAGCAATGCAGTTGCAATGATAAGAACAGCAAATATACAATATGTATTTATACTAAAAAATTTAAGAAAAGTTACTTAATTTAATTCGATGGTGGCAACTTTTCAGCCTCATTGCTGTATATATAATCAAAAAATTAATTGTCTAATTTTTGGTATGTTGCCAAAAAAATCACAATTTACAAGCCACAATTAATGACTTACTATTGACAACTACCAACTGAACATGCGTTACATACCAATTTCAAACCAACTTTTTAAGCAAAACAGAGAAAATTTGAAGGCAATGCTCAAACCAAAGTCTATTGCCGTTTTTCACTCTGCCGACATCATGCCCACCAGTGCCGACGGTACAATGGTTTTTAAACAACATTCAGATATTTTTTATTTGTCGGGCATAGACCAAGAAGAAAGTATTTTACTTATTTATCCCGATGCCCACAGCAAAAGCCACAAAGAAATTTTGTTTTTGAGAGAAACCAACGAAGAAATAGCCGTATGGGAAGGCGAAAAACTAAGCAAAGCCCAAGCAACTGAAATTTCGGGGATTACCAAGATTTATTGGTTACAAGATTTCGAAAAAGTTTGGAAAGAATTGGTTTTTGAAGCCGAATATATTTACCTCAACACCAACGAGCATATACGAAACTCTTCTGAAACTGAAACCAGAGAGGACAGATTTCGCAAGCAATGTATGGCAAAATATCCCTTGCACAAATACGAAAGGGCTGCCCCTTTGTTGCATCGTTTGCGTGCCGTAAAAAGTGAATTAGAAATAGCCCAACTTCGCAAGGCTTGTCAAATAACAGAAAAAGGATTTCGCCGTATTTTGTCTTTTATCAAACCCAATGTGTGGGAATATGAAATAGAGGCGGAGTTTATCCACGAGTTCATTCGCAATCAGTCTATGGGCTTTGCCTATACGCCTATTGTGGCTTCGGGGGCAAGTGCTTGTATTTTACACTACATAGAAAATAACAAAATCTGCAAAGCAGGTGATGTGGTTTTGTTAGATATTGGGGCAGAATATGCCAATTACAATGCAGACATGACGCGTTGCGTGCCTGTGAGTGGTAGGTTTACACCACGCCAAAAGCAAGTCTATCAAGCTGTTTTGCGGGTGATGAAAGAGGCAAATCAACTGCTGCGAGTGGGCAATAATTGGATAGATTATCACAAGGAAGTGGGTAAAATAATGGAAAGTGAATTGGTTGGGTTAGGGCTGTTGCAAAAACACGACATAGAAAAGCAAGACAAAGAAAAACCTCTTTACAAAAAGTATTTTCCACATGGGACTTCTCACCATTTGGGGCTAAACGTACACGACTACGGCAATAAATACCATACATTTGAGGCAGGCATGGTCTTTACTTGTGAACCTGGTATTTACATACGTGAAGAAGGTTTGGGCATTCGTCTCGAAAATGATATAGTCATTGGCAACGCCCAAAACGAAGACCTGATGGCTACTATTCCGTTGGAAATAGAGGAAATTGAGGAATTAATGAACAAATAAATACATTTTAGCTGTATATTCGTCTAAGGCGAATGTACAAGCTAATATTTTCTATTCAAAATTTCGGATAGTATCATTGCATTCTGCAGTCCGTCTTTGTCTTTGAGGAGTTTAGCAAGAGGATGTTCAGTGTCTTGCTGTATTTTGTAGGCTTTTTCTCTTTCTTTGTCCAATAAATCTTGGGCATCTACCTCCGATTTAAAATCCTCAAATTTTTCTATTGCTCGTTTCTTGCCACCTTCTCTTTCAGGGATATTTTCGCCTTTCCTTTTTTTCTGGTTTTGACTCAAAGCAAGGGTTTCAGGCTTTTCTTTTTGGGTAAGCAGCAAAGGTTTTTTCAATTCATTGCGGCTGACCTCTGTTTGGGGGGTAAGTAATGGCATTTTTTTGTTATCCTCTATTTCGTCTGCCAACTTGGCAAAAGTTTTCTTATGTTTTACAACAGGTTTTGGCACTTTCGTAACAGGAGGTTTGTTTTGGTCAGGCTTTGCCTGCTGCGGTTTGCGGCGAGAAAGCAACCAAAAGTATAAGACACCAAAGCCAATGGCTAACAAAATTTTTAGAGATTCTTCCATAGTAGTTTTGTTACTTGCATTTATTGCAAAGCTACGAAATATTTTGTATAAATTTAATATTATTCTGAAAACTACACAGATTTTTTATAAATTAAGAAAAAAAGTTATTTTTGTTTCAAATCTATTTCTACAAAACCTATATCTGCTTATATGAGTCCTCTATTGGGTTAATTAGGGCAATCACAAATAAAAAACTTTTGTGAGTTAGTCGAAAAATCCTGTAGAGTTTTCAGTATTTTGGAATAGTAGAAAGAAATAATATTTTTGTGTTATCACCGCTAATTTTATGCTATGACTGAAGCCTTTTTGCACTATGTTTGGCAGTTCCAATTTTTTAACAAAACCAACCTGCAAACAGCCACCCACGAACCTCTAAATATTTTGAAAGTGGGCTACCCTAACAAGCAAGATGGGGCAGATTTTCAACAAGCACAAATAAAAATAGGCGAAATGCTTTGGGTTGGTAGCATAGAAATTCACCTAACTGATTCGGCTTGGCAGCAGCACCGCCATCAGGCAGACCCGCACTATAACAACGTCATTTTGCACGTAGTTTGGCAGCAAACCAGCCAACAACCTATTAAAAGAGCCGATGGGTCTGAAATTCCTACCTTCGTTTTGGAGGGCAGGGTGTCGCCGTTGCTCTTGGAAAAGTACAATAGTTTTCTGAAAAACAATGCCCTTGTGCCTTGCGAAAAAGATTTTAGGAAAGTGGATAGGCTTACGTTGGTTTCTATGCTGGACAATGTGCTGGTGCAACGGCTGCAACGCAAAGCCGAAAAAGTGCTTGATTTGTTGCAAGCTAATACAGGAAATTGGGAAGAAACAACTTACCAATGGATAGCCCAAAGTTTTGGTTTTAAGGTAAACAATACGGCTTTTTTGACCCTTGCTCAGCACACCCCTTGGCAACTTATCCAAAAATATCGTTTCGATTTGACCGAACTCGAAGCCTTGCTTTTTGGGCAAGCTGGTTTTTTAGATGCTTACCAAGACGACCTCGACGATTATGTGAAAAACCTCCAAATTAAATACAACTACCTCAAACACAAGCACCAATTAGTGCCAATGTCTGTACAAGAATGGAAATTTTTGAGGCTTCGCCCCGCCAATTTTCCACCTGTGCGACTTGCCCAATTTGCTGCTTTGCTCCACCAACAAACTCATTTGTTTACGCCTTTGCTAAACATAGAAACCTATAAAGAACTAACAAAATTATTGCAAATCACAAGTTCTGACTATTGGCAAACGCATTATCATTTGGGTAAACTAACTACCAAAAATTACAGTCATTTGGGTACAGATAGTGCCAATAACCTGATAATCAATACAGTAGCACCATTGTTAGCTGCTTATAGTATGCAAACCGACAATGATGTGTTTACGACCAAAGCCATTCGTTTTTTTGAGCAACTGCCCGCAGAAAACAACCAAATCACACGCACTTGGGAGGAAGTAGGCTTACCTGTCAAAACAGCCTTTGACTCGCAGGCAAGCATAGAATTGTACCAAAGTTTTTGCACACCAAAAAAATGTTTGCAATGCAGAGTAGGCAAAGAAATTTTGGGAAGGGAGGCAAAAAAATAAGTAATTGTAAGTTGTGTAGCATCTGTAGAACGGACTTTAGTCGGGGACGCCTTAGTCCGTTTCTTTCAGTTTTTCAACGAAAAAGTATGTTTTAAAATTACAAATTCTAATTTTCACTCACAAAAAAAACGGACTAAAGTCCGTTCTACAGTTACTAAACAACTTACGTTAATTAGCTTTAAACTCTTGATTTAGCGAAATATAACCAGGGTAGGGGAGGAGTACACCTGCTATTTTGAAGTAAGGCTTTACTTTCAACTTCACTTGGCTGGGTTTTTTGCTCTGTTTGGCAAGGTTCATCACCAAATTAATGAAGGCATCGGCAGCACCAGATTGTAAAACTTTGCGGAGGTCTATCGTAAACCGCATAGGCATCACAGCCGTAGTTTGAGGGGCTACTTCTATTCGGTCTGTATTTGTGCCTTGCGTAATTTCCTTGTCGTCCACCAACAAAATCCAGTCCATTCGGTTGAGAGCAGCCAATTCTTGATTGCTGTTTTTAATCTCCACGTTTTGGGTAAAACTCAACGGAAATTCTCCTCCTCTACTGAAAGCAGCCAAAATAGCAGCAGCATCTAAAAAGTTGATTTGCTCCATACTTTGCACATTTTCAGGGAGTTGCACGCCCGCCAACGTCATTTTTTCCATATAAGTTGCCCGAAATTCGCAATTTGCAAACCTTTTGCCCTGTGAAATGCTTTTGCAGCCTGCCCCGCAGAGCAAACTAACTAATAAAACCAATAAATGTATTTTTTTCATATTTTGTTTATCTTTGTAGGCATTTGATTTATCAAATGTTTTGCCTTACAAAATTAAGAAAAAATACGCAAAAATAAATTGATTGTCCTACAATTTTTGTGAAAACGTAGGGACTTGATTTATCAAAGCTCCTTTTTGGGCAGAGCATTTGATAAATCATAAGCCTACATTGTTTCCATTTCACAAAAATTGTCAGACAACCAATAAATTTAATAACAGAGGTTATTACGATTTGTACCGTACCCTTTGGCGGGAGTTGCCTCCAAATGCAAGGTCGATTAGCTGAAAATCAACAAGTTAATTTTCTATACAAAAATTATCGTAATAACCTCTAACATAAAGTTTATTTTATTCTCAAACAATTTTGCCTGTTCTAAGTTTTTACTTACTTTTAGAAATGAAAGTTAAATGATGTAAGAAATAATGAAAAAACATTTCCTTTTGTCCTTGTTTTTTTGTGTGTTTAGTTGCAATAGCTTTGCCCAAACACCAACAACCGATATGTCATCGGCAACGCCAACCCAAATCAAAACGGAGAAAAAAGTTGATTTGCTGTTATATGGAGGCATAGGTGCTGTAGCCTATCGAGGAGATTTGGCAGACAGCTACCAAAAATGGTCGAGTTGGTTTCATATAGGGCTGCAAAAAAACAGGCGGCGTTGGTTGAATCCGCGTGTGGAGGTTTTTTATGGCACACTATCGGGACAAAACTCGGCTTACACTTTTGAAGGTGGCAACCCCAATCTGTTTTTCCAAACTTCCTTGATTGGTGGCAGTATGAATTTGCAACTGAATATTATCAAACAAAAAAGTTTTATGCTCTATGTTAGTCAAGGCTTGGGGCTGGCTTACTATTGGATAGAAGACAAAAATGGCAATAATCTTGATAAACAGCCTCAAACCAGAACTTTGGGTGAAGTTTATTCACCCACACTATTGTTATTACCTTCGAGCATTGGAGCTACTTATTTATTTCCCAACCAATTTGGGTTAGGCGTAGAGGCTGGTTTGCAAAATACCATGACAGATTACTTAGATAACATCAGTAAATGGGGCAAAGACACAGGCAACGATAATGCGTTGCGTATCAAATTTTCTTTTTATGCCCCAGTGGTTTGGAAATGAATAGGATAAGAAGTGATGTCCAATATCCAAACTATTTTAGTTTAGGACAAGAGGCAGTAAAAACCTACAACTAAAAATTTGCAACTACTATTTGTGAAATCAAACATTTTTTTATAGGTTTAAACTATAAACTCAAAATCAGATGGAGAAACCTGTAAAACCATTGTCGTTAAACCAAAACCTTTCTTGCAAAGGCTGCGGTGGTGTGCTAAAATTTGCACCAGGTACTACCTCTATTGCTTGCCCCTACTGCGGTGCAGCCAACGAAATTCAGGGAGAAAAAGAGAAAATAAACTACCAACCCGAAGAAATAGACTACGAAAAGTTTTTGAGAAATGGGTTGCAACAAGAGCAAAAACAAACCATTACCACCGTCAAATGCACAGGCTGCGGGGCAGAGTGTACGCTAAAACCCAATGTAACCTCCGATGAATGTGGTTTTTGTGGCACAAGTTTGGTCTTAGAGTCGGGTTCTACCTCGTCTATTCTCAAACCAAAATCTTTGCTCCCCTTCAAAGTACAGCAAAGAGAAGGCGGGGAATTGTTCCAAAAATGGTTGAGCAGCCTTTGGTTTGCCCCTAACGACATCAGCCAATCCAGACCCGCCGAAAGACTCAAAGGCATTTATATTCCCTATTGGACTTTTGACAGCTACACCTACACCGACTACGCAGGCGAAAGAGGGGACGACTACCAAGTGAGTGAAACCTACACCGACAGCAACGGCACTGTACAAACCCGAATGATAACCAAAACAAGGTGGTACTATGTTTCAGGTCATGTAGAAGACGACTTCGACGATGTGTTGGTAGCAGCCTCTAATTCCTTGCCACGCAACTATGTGAGAGGGTTAGAACCTTGGGATTTGAATAGTTTAGTGCCTTATGACGACCAATATTTGAGTGGTTTCCAAACAGAACACTATCAAGTAGAGTTGCAACAAGGCTTTGAGTATGGCAAAGAGGTGATGAAAGAAGAAATAGCCAATCATGTACGCAGACACATAGGCGGCGACCACCAACGCATAGGCACGATGGACACCAAATATACTAACATTACGTTCAAACATATTTTGCTCCCCCTTTGGATATGTTCGTACAGATACAACGATAAAATTTTTCGTTTTATGATTAATGCACGCACAGGCGAGGTGCAAGGCGAAAGACCGTATAGCTGGATTAAAATTACGTTAGCTGTATTGGCTGCTTTGTTGCTCGTGTTTGCGTTTTTTTATATACGAAGGTAAAAATACAAGCCCCCTAACCCCCAAAGGGGGAACAATTAAGTAAAAACTCCTCCTTTGGGGGTTGGGGGCTTCAAACAACAACCAACTAATATGACCAGAATCAACCCATTAGACATACGCAAAAAAACCTTTGACAAACGAACCTTTGGAGGTTACTCCAAAGATGACGTAGATGGTTTTTTGCAAAGCCTGTCGCAAGCGTGGCAGGAAAGCAACGCCGACAAAGATAGAATAGAAACCGAATTGGCAATGAGCAGGGCAGAACTAAGCCGTATGCGAAGCCTCGAAATGTCGCTGTTGCAAGGGCTGAATGATGCCAAACAAGTGAGCCAACAACTCCTCGAACAGAGCCGAAAAGAGGCAGAACTCCTTGTGTATGAGGCACAAGTGAAAGCCAACCAGTTGGTGGCAGATGCCAAACAACAATCTCGAATCATGGTGCAAGAGGCAAATCAACAGGCTTATCAAGCCCTGATAGCCATGCGTGCAGAACTAAAACAGTTAGACCAAGATTACAGAAATATGGAAAAACAACGAGATTATTTGCTCAATGAACTCCGCCAGTTTGTCCACGAAACAGCACAAAAATTAGACAGAGTAGAGTCGCACCGCAGAACAGTGAGTTACCAAGACGAAATAATGAAGGCAAACCACCTGATGCAACAAAACAACGAGGCAGTGAAAAACTATTTGCGAGAAAGTTCGTTGCAAACACCAACGGTTACAAACTTATCGCAACCTAATTTGTCGCAACCTGCTAAAAGTGAGCCAATCAAAAATGAAATGCCGAAGAATGAACAAACAAATAATCCTACCAATGGAAATTCGTTTTTTGATATGCTTTGATTAACTTTGCAAGTTATGAAAAAACAACTATTTCCTCAAATCTTTTTGTTAGGAGTAGCAATTTTGCTATTCTCTTTCCCTGCTTTTGCCCAAAAAACAGAAGACCAAGCCATAGAAAACTACGCCACCGAAACAGCTTTGGGGCTAAATTTCAATACAATGGGTGGCTTAATTGGTGGAGTCAATGTAAAAATAGCCAAAAGAATAAAGCCTTTGCAGTATCGCAACCTGTTTTTTGAATTAGTCAATATCAAACACCCCAAAGAAGACACAAGAATAGCTATAAACGGCGACAACTTTACACCGGGCAAAATTAACTACCTTGTTTTGTTAAGAACACATTATGGCAGAGAATTTACCTTGTTCAGACCCGAAGCCGAGCAAGGCGTACAAGTTAATTTTTTGGCAAGTGGTGGACTAACCACAGCCTTTGAAATTCCTTACTTCGTTGAATATGAGAATAGTAGCAAAAATCTTGTACTTGCTCAATATGACCCTGCAAATTCTGATATGGCGTACAATAAAATTAATCGCAGTGCAGGTATCTTGGGCGAAGGGTTGTCGAGTGCAAAAATCTTATTTGGGGCTTCAGCCAAAGCCTCTGTAGCCTTTCGGTTCAATGCGTTTCGCAACACGACTTTGGGCTTAGAAGGCGGACTGATGGTAGATGTGCTGCAACGCAAGGTGGTGATGATGGAAACAGGTGATGACCGACAAATTTACCAAACTTTTTTTATCACTTTGTTTTATGGCATTATGGGGAGGTAAGAGGTAATTACGTATAAAAATTGTATTCCAAAATAGAGGTTATTACGATAAATTTTGTATAAAAAAATTAACTTATTGATTTTCAATTAATTGACCTTGCAGTTGGAGGCAACTCCCGCCAAAGGGTATGGTACAAATTGTAATAACCTCTAATAAAATCTTCAAAAAATAAAATTGTATTTCAATGTTGAATCTGTGATATTTGTCTCAAATATAAACCCATGCACACTTTTTGGCAGTATGTTTTGTATCTTTTCAAAGCTGGCAATGCTCATGGACTGCATTCGCCTTTTGTTTTTCGGCTATTTACAGAGGTCATTGCTGCTGACAAATGGTATTATGATTTTGATACATTAGAAGATTTGCGTGCAACCTTACTAAACAACACAGAAAAAATCGCCATTACAGATTTTGGAGCAGGGTCTAAATACAATACAGGCAAAGTACGTATGGTCAGTGATATAGCCCAGTATAGTATTTCGCCCGCCAATGTGAGCCAACTCTTGTTTAAGTTGGTAGATTTTTTGCGACCTAAAACTATTTTAGAGTTGGGTACTTCATTAGGAGTCAATACTTTGTATCTTACTTTACCTCTTACCAAAGAAGCCAAAATTTATACTTTTGAGGGTTGCACCAACTTAGCAACCATAGCCCAAACTAATTTTGCTGCCTTCAGAAGAGCAACCCCGCAAATAGAGGTAATACAAGGCAATATAGACCAAACTTTGCCCTCTTTTTTACAAAAGTTTGAAACAAACAAACAAAAACTGGACTTTATTTTTTTTGATGCAAACCACCAATACGCACCAACTCTGCGTTATTTTGAGCAATGTTTAGCCCACTGCCACGAAGAAAGTATTTTGGTTTTTGACGATATTTACTGGTCTGCTGACATGACCAAAGCATGGAAAACTATCTGCCAGCACCCCAAAGTATTACTAAGCATAGATTTGTTTCAAGTGGGTTTAGTATTTTTCAGGGAAAAACAACCCAAACAACATTTTACGTTGCGGTTTGCTTAGGTGTAGGGTATAGTGAACATTTTTGGTTTGTAAAACATATTAAAAACTAACTCTTTTATGAAAAAAATAACTACCTGCCTTGCCTTTTGGCTGGCTTTTTATTTGTTCCAATTTACTTCCCTTGCCCAAACGATTACGTGGGGGACAAGCATAGAAGAAAAAAATGGGAACATCACAGAAATTATCCAAACCGACAAAGGTGTATTCACAGTCTATCCTTTTGTACGCGGAGGCTTGTTCGTGTCTAAATTAGTTCCTAAGATTCATCGTTATAGCCAAGATTTGAAATTTGAAAGAGAGTTGCAATTTCCGATTAAAGACATTGCTTTTCAGACCGTAAAAGAAGTAAATGGCGAATTGTATTGGATAACCGAAAAAGAAGGAGAGGAGAAAGACCGCAGTTTATATGCCCAAAAAATCAACCAGACCTCGATGCAATTAGAAGGCGAAACTTTGACCTTAGAAACTCTAAAAGACAAACGGCGGGACAAAGCCGACTTTTCGTTTTTACGTTCCTTAGATAAAAAAAAGTTTGCAGTCATTGGTTTCCCCGGTATAGAAAAAGATGCAAACGAGCAATTTAGCTTGTCTGTTTTTGACGAAAATATGAAGAAAATTTGGAACAAAGACATAGAATTGCCTTACCAAGCTAAATTATTTCAAATGGTTGATTTTCAGATAGATAACGAAGGTAATTTTTACCTTTTGGGCAAAATCTATGTAGAAAAAGCAAGAGAAAAACGCAAAGGTGAAGACGAAAGCAATTACAGTTTTGCCATGTTGATTTATAAAGGCAACCAAGACAAACCAGAACAGTACAACATAGCCCTCGATGGACTGTTCATAGGAGATTTGGGCTTTAAAATGGACAATAAAAACAATGTGGTCTTGACAGGTTTTTACAATGAAAGTTACAAACAAGGACACAAAGGCGTATTTTTCTTGAAAATAGACACCCAACAAAAGGCTATTGTCAGCCGAAGTACAAAGGCTTTTTCCAAAGAATTGGTGGAAGATGTGGCGGGCAAAAGAGCAGCACGCAAAGAAAGAGGCATCAGCACCACCTTTGAAATACGAGGATTTATAGGCAGAGAAGACGGCGGTTTGGTAGCTTTGGTAGAGTCTTATTTTACCTATGTTGTAACCAACTATACTTACAATGGCGTGATGACAACGACTTATCATTACGTTGGCAATGAAATTTTGGCTATCAATATAGACCCCAAAGGAATGATTGAGTGGATTACAGTTATAGACAAAAAACAGCATACCGTTAATGATGGTGGCTATTTTCTTTCTTTTGCCAATGCCGTAGTGAAAGATAAAATTTATTTGCTCTTTAACGTAAACGAAAAGCAATATGTGAAAGACAAAGAAATTGTTTTTACCAATCCTACGGGCTTTTTGTCGTCTAAAACTTCGTTTTTATTGTCTAAACAAATCAATTTAGACGGCAGCACAGCAGACAAAGTGCTTTTTGCCAACCGAAAAGAGGAAGTAGAAACCATAGCCGTACCCAAATTGGCAGCCCAAGTAAGCCCCAGCGAATTGCTGATGATGACAGTCCGAAAAAGAGAGCAAAGATTAGTACGAGTAGTCTTTACGGAGTAAGTTGTTCCTTAGTAGAGGTTATTGTGATTGAGACGCCAATAATCTCTATTTGCTAAAAAACTTGCAAACCCTTGTTTTTTTTCATACCTTTGGGCAAGTTTTAATTGTATAAACCCAAAATGAATAACTTTCTCGACCAATTACCTACACAAACAGCCAAAATTTTCGAAATTTTGAGTAGTGGCAAATTTATATGTGCGTTGAGTCGTATGCACCGCGAGGAGTACGAAGTGCTAACGGACAGCCAACAATACGAAAATTTGCAAGCCTATTTCAGACTACTCAACTATGAATTGGAGAAAGAAAATGGCTATTTTTATTTCTCCAAAATCAACCAAGACCGACAAAAAGCAGAAGACAAAATCGAAAGATTGAGCAATTATATAGATATTTTTGCTTTCTTTGCTGCTATGGAAAGCAAGCCCATTGTAGGGGCAAGGCTACGTCCTTCGCAAATTGTGGAGGAACTCAACAGCAATCCTGCCCTTCAAAACAGGTTGCAAAGTGTGCAGATAAGAGAAGTAAAAGAAGCCACTACTTACATAGGTAAGGTCAAAGCAATTTTGAAAGAATTGGCAGACGATTTTTTCTTAGAAAAAAGTGGAGATGAGCAAGACCACTACCTTGTTTTAGACAGTTTTCAGTATTTACAAACCATTATCACCCTCATCATACCCGATGAAACGCCAGCTTAACAAAATAATTTTCATTGGTTCGGCTTTTAACTATGCCGAAATTAACCTCGACGGACACACTTGCGTAGTCGGCAGCAACGGCGTGGGCAAAAGTACCCTGTTGCGTGCCATCACATTTTTTTATCACCCGACTAATCAAAAAAAGGATTTGGGCATAGCCGAGTCTAACAAAAGCTTTGCCCAATATTATTTGGAAGGATTAGGCTATTTGATTTATGAAGTCAAGACAGAACAAAGCTATTTTCACGTGATTTTTTACAAAAAAGATAATTTAGAATTGGCTTACCGTTTTATAGATACGCATTACGACCAAAAATATTACATCGATAATTTGCAACGTACAAGCACAGCAGACCCCACACCAAGCAGTGCAGCCACCACCACACAACAAAATATTCTGCCCATAGACGAGGTAATTCACCGCCTAAAAGCCGAACAAATTTACTGTTCAGATGAGTTTAGTGGGAGTTACAAAGATTACAAAGCCATTATTTACGGCAACTACTACGCCAGCAAAAAGGAAAAATTGCGACAATTTTACTTGCTTCGAGGCACAGAAAAATCTCACCAAATTCCTACGGTTATCAAAGATATTTTGCTCTTTTCTAATGCTAATGTTACTAAATTAGTTGGGGCAAAATTCGTTAAAGAGTTCATTGCCAATACAGTAGCCGACCGTTATGAAGATGAAGCAGCAGGAAAGAAACGTGATTTTGTCATTGATTTAAGACAGATGCAAGCTGATTTGGAAAAATTTACTCGCAAATACAAAGACATTAGAGATTTTTATAAATCCGAAAATCAAAAGCTAAAAGAGGTAATTAAGCAACTTCACCAAAGCTTTAACCAGTTGAGAAAAGACCAAAAAGATTTGATAACAAGTTTGGCGGGGCTTACCAACTATGTGCAGGAGCAACAAGTGTTATTGGTACAAGAAATTGCAAATACAGAACAAAAGATAGAAAATCTTACACAAGAATTTGAGGGACAAAAGCAAGGCTTTACGGAGGCAATAGACCACTTGACCCAGCAAACGGCAGAAAGCAAAATCAACTATGACAGGGCTTTGCGTGCTACCAAACAATATGAGTCGGCAGAGTTTCAGGCACAGTTGGCAACGGTAAAGCAGAAAGAAAATTTGCAAAATGAATTGAAGGCAAAGCAAGAGGAATTTGCAATTTTGTCGGTTG
This sequence comes from Cytophagales bacterium, assembly GCA_013299115.1. Classification (GTDB taxonomy): domain Bacteria; phylum Bacteroidota; class Bacteroidia; order Cytophagales; family Thermoflexibacteraceae; genus JAAFKA01. The sequence continues at coordinate 3,682 of JAAFKA010000048.1, read as the reverse complement.
TTTTTTCGGAGATAGAAACCAAATATAAGGCTTTATTTGCAGCTTTGCAAAACGAAAAAGATACTTTTCAAAACCAGCAAAACAAAAAATTGCTGGACATTGAAACTGTTTTTAACAACAGTAAAATGCAACTAAATGACAAGCAAAATGCTGAAAAACAGGCAATTACAGAGAAATTTGCAATAGATAAAAAACTCAACAATGAGGATATTGGCAATGCAAAAGCAGAGTTGGCTACACTCAAAGGCTACTACAAATTGATAGAACAAACCAATTATTTTGCCTCTCAATTTGCAGATTTGCAAAAAGAAAAAAATATTTTGACTTCGCAAATTGACAACAACCACAACCAAATTGCTTTGCAACAAAAAGAAATAGAAAGATTGCAAGCAGATTATCAAAACTTTGCCGAAAAAATAGATACGTTGCTACAAAATGAGCAACAAAAAATAGCCCAACAAGTGGCAAATTTGCAAGAAAAAATAGGAGAAGTGAGCAAAAAATTGGCTATTCAAGGTAACAGTTTGTACGGTTATTTATCTGCCTCCATGCCCGATTGGAGGGATACAGTTGGTAAAATTTTTCAGGAAAACATCTTATTTCGTACAGACCTTACGCCACAGATGGCAGCTAATTTTAGCCAAGATTTTTATGGTTTGCAAATAGACCTCGACAAATTGGAGGTTATAGCCAAATCTTTGGCAGACTACGAAAACGAAAAAGCAGCGTGGCAAAATCAAATCCAGCACTTGCAAAATGAGGGCTTGCTCTTTAAAGAGCAAAAAAATAAGGAAAAACAAGCAAAATCTGTTGAACTAAGCAAAAAGAGAAAAGAAATAGAGGACAGTGTTTTGCTTTGCAACCAAGCCATAGAAAAAGCTACCTTGCGAAAAGACAATATTTTGTTGCAAATAGAAGATTTGAATGAGCAGGCAAAGACAAAAAAACAAGCAGAATTGCAGCAAAATATTACGCAGCAAAACAAAAAACAAGCCGACATAGAGGAGTTAGCTCGCAAACAGCAGCAAGTTGATAGATTGATTGAGCAAGAAAAGCAAAGTGTAGAACAAAACTACAAAACGCAAGTAGCTGGTATTGAGCAAGATAGGCAACAAAACAAAGCCAAAATTGCTACGGAAACCCAAACCAAATTGCAGCTTATTGAGCAGCAGCACCAACAACTAACGGAGGACAAAACAGAGGAATTGGCGGGCAAAGAGTTAGATACGCACAAAATTGTAACTTTGGAAAGTCTAATTGCCAACTTGCGGAGAAAATTGGAGCAAATAAACCTAATAGAAAGCAATGCAAACTACCAAAGAATTTTGTTAGACAAAACCGAATTTGCAGACAATTTGCAAACTTACCAGCAAACTTATGAGCAAACGCAGCAGCAACTCAAAGAGAAAAAATTAACTTTTGCAGTCGTAGAAAAATCTTACTCCGTTGATTTGCAACAACTTAACAAACAAAGAACGGAGAAAGTTTATCAAAAAACGGACAATGACAAAGATTTGGCTTATTGCAAAGACAACTTTAAAAATACTTCTGAATATGTTGGTTTCTTATATTTTGACCAAATTCCTGCCCAAGCACACGAGAGCAGCATTATTGATTTGATTGGCAAAATCCAAACCACCAAAGGCAAGATTTATGAAAATCAAGTAGAATTTGGCAATGCCATTCGCAAATTTATCAGCCGTTTTGAAGACGACAACAGTTTGGGCTTTGCCTTAAAAGAGGAAGAAACAGATAAATCTTACATCAATTTTGCCAACTATTTGGCAGATTTTGAGATTAATCAACGCATTGCAGATACGCAAAGAGAAACCAAAAACCTCACCCAACAGTTGGTAGCTTTGATAGACGAAAGAGTAGAAAGTTTGTTGAGTAAAAAGCAAGAAGTGTTTAAAAAAGTAAACGAAATCAATCGAGAAATCAACCATTCAGGCTTTGTGGAGGCAGGTTTGATAGATTATTTTGAGATGAAACCTTTGGATACCGACAACTTGATTATCCAAAAAATGCAGCACATTGCAAGCTACAAAAATGATTTGTTTACCCTCATTAACTTCGAGCCTACGCAAGACAACAGGCAAACAGACACGCAAAAGTTGATAGATTTACTCAATTCCTTACACGAAAATATCAAGCAAAGTAAGGAAAGTACATTGAGTTTGCAAGACACTTTTGAGATTAATTTTAGCTTTAAAGAGGGCAAAAACGAAGTGCATAACAAAACAGACCTCGATTCTATTGGCTCTAATGGCACCACTACGTTGATAAAAACCATTATTTACATTGCCTTGTTGTATTCTTTTGCCAAGTTGAGTGGAGAAAAATTTAACTTGCACTGTATCTTAGACGAAGTAGGTACGATTTCGGCAAATAATTTGAAAAAATTGCTCGAATATGCAAATTCTCGCAACATTCTGTTGGTTAATGCCCTGCCGAACAGTGCCAAAATCCACGAATTGTACGCCTACACATGGAACATTTACAAAGACGAACAAGGGGAGCAGAAAATCAATTTGTTGATATCGACAAAGGCAAAGTTGGGGTAAACTGTTTAATAATGTTCTTTGATATAATTGTATATTGGTAACTATAAAAGTATTATTTTCTATCTTTTCATAATCTATCAATTTTACTTCTACGTGTTGCCCGTTTGTACCAAAAGGCATAGTCATTTCATTGCGTAACCAACGTGCAAAAACATCGTTAGCAGTAACCAACCCTACTTGTTCTGATTGCAAGCAAATTTTTTGTAACTCTATGATTATCAAATCTACTTGCTCATACAAAAACCCATTTAAAGAAGCCAAACGGTTGTGTAGTTCTTTGGACAAAAAAATATCGGTAGTAGCACGTGCCAAATCACTGGACTTTTTGTAAGTCCAACATACATTTTTCAATAAATCTATTAAATGAGGTTCTGTAGCGTTGGTTTCGTTGAACATAGACTTGGTTATTTTTTATCTTGTTAATACAAATTCTCTAAATTCTTCAAATTCTTTAATTTCCTGTGTTACAAATCTTTTAAAAAGTCCTTCGCCTACTTGGTGGCGGAGAGCAGAAATGCCTACATCTATCAGCCGAAAACCTTGGGGCGTAAGCAAAATATTGTCAAAGGGCAAGCCGACCATGTCAGAAGGGCGGCGTAAATCTCTATGGACAAAGCCTGCTTTGTGTAAGGCTTTTAGCTCGTCTTCCAACACTTCCAACCAAAGTTCACGTTTTTCGTATTCATAAGCCCGCAAATCCATCGGGTACAATCTTTCCATTACCAAAAGTTCTGTTTCTCCATTCCACTCGTCTAAACGGACAAAACGCACCACCAAGCCGTTGATTTGGTTAGCAAATTTCATTTTTTCAGCCTCCGAGCCTATGTCCGACCTTGTGTCACCTGCAAAGAGTTTGCCTGCTTCGGTTTCAGTCAGGGCAATGACCGTATTGTTTGCCCCAGAAGAAAGGGTGCGTGGATATCGTTTTTTCATCAGTTATTTTATTTTGCTCAATTTATTAAATTGTATAACGGACTTTAGTCCGTTTCGCACTTTCAGTGCAACTGAGGCACATTTTAGAGTTTACCTCGTTATCTGTAACAAGCCAAAAAGAGCCAAAAGCTGAGCAAAAGTAGTGTAAAATACCGACTTTTGATAAACTTTTACTATTTTTTTCC
>JAAFKA010000047.1 GCA_013299115.1 Cytophagales bacterium | reverse complement strand
TCATATTTACAGTTCCTGCTGCTTGATTAACAGTTCCTGTGCCACTCACAATGCGTATGGAAACAGGCAAATTGGAACTTGCTACTGCACTCAAATTAATTGCTGTGTTGAGCAACGGATTAATAGGTTGCGTAAACCTGATAGTTTGGTTTGCTTTTGCAACCTCAAAAGTACGAACTACATTCGTTGCTGCATTCCACAAATCATTGCCAGCTTGAGCAAAAGTCAAGGTGATAACGCCAGCCCCGTTGATAGTCAAAGTAGTACCTGCAATGGTTGCATTTCCTGTTACGGTTGTCGTTACAGGCAAATTGGAAGTTGCCGATGCCGAAACGGTGGCAGTAGTTAATTGTCCAAACACGCCATTGAAAGGTGCAACGATGTTGCCAATGCTTTGGTTTGCTTTCACCACATTGAAACTACGAGTCAAGGTAGTTGCAGCAGCAAAGTTGCCACCCGCAGGAACAGTTGCGGTGATGATAACTCTGCCAACCGCAGGGGTAGTGGTATTGAGAACTACCAAATTAGGTTGTGCAGGTAAGAAACTTGCAATATTTTGTCCTGCTGTTACAGTATAAACCACAGGCAAACCCGAAGAGCTGCGTGCATTGACAAAGAAATTGCCACTGTTCCAAGCCCTATCAGGAATACTGTCAAAACCTACTATGCTTTGCGGTGCAGGCAAAATACGGAAAGTACGGCGAACAGGCGTAGCTGCTAAGAAAGCAAAATTGCCACTTTGCGTAGCTTCTACCACTACTTCACCCAAACCTGTCATGCTTGCTGTGTTGCCACCAACAGCCAAATTTCCACTCACCACTGTAAACGAAACAGGCAAACCTGAACTTGCAGTAGCCACCAAAGTAAATGGTACGGTGCTGAAAATACGGTCAGGCAAGGCATCGAAGGTGATGGTTTGCGAGGCTGGTGGAGTAGGCGGTGCTGGTGGTGCAGGCACAGCCACATTCACCACAAACGGAATAACCGCCGATACGCAACCTGTAACCGTATTGCGAACAGTTAAGTTAAAGTTATATACGCCTACTGCACTTGCAGGAATAGGCACAACCAAAGGCGAGGCTGTAATGGCTGCATTGACAACAGGAACAAAACCAGCCATTGCGTTTGGTGTACCTACTGCGATGCTGTATTGGTTTGGAGAACCAACAGTAGAAGTATAAGCCAAATTGAACGAAGTAGCAGTTGGCAGGGCATTGATTACGCCAGCTAATGTTACAGTGATTGGACTTTGCACTTCATAAGCACCTACATCTGTAATAGAAGTTGTACCTACTGCGGGCATATCAAAACGAGGATTGCCTAAAATATCCGTTGTTGGCACACCTACTGCATCACCTGCATCTACCAAAGGTGAACAAGTTGCAATAGCAAGTCCATCATCAGCAGTACGCCAGATATTGTCTGCACCTATTGGGTTTGCCAAATCTGCAAAGATAGGATTAGCACTTGCATTGCCTGTACCTGATGTAAATGTATTTGTGCCTGAACCTCCATTTACAACAGAAGCATTACCTCCTTCTACTGTTGAGAAAGAAATGGTTAAGGCGTTGTTGTTATTAGAAATTCTGTTTGCACCACCACCCCAGAAAATGGAGTTTTTAATGTTGGTTGTGTGTGCAGAACCTGTATTACGGATATGACTTCCTAATCCTGCTGTTGTATTGTTTATAAATGTATTATTATTTATATTAGCAATACCACCAGCTACATTAGGAAAAATTATCAAAGCACCAGCATTGCCTCCAGTAGCAACATTAGCTACAAATACGGAGTTATTCAAATTAAGATTACCATTTACCATTTGGATAGCACCACTTTGCGATGCTTGGTTAGCACTGAATACAGAACTATTAATAGTAATTGTATTGACAGTTCCTCCGTTACAGATGGCACCTCCTTGACCTGCTGTTGCTATGTTGTTCGTAAAAATACAGTTTGTAAGTGTAGCTGTTAAACCACTACCACCCAACAACAATCCACCACCTAAAACTGCACCTGAACCTGTGGTTGAAATTATATTGTTTGCAAAAGTAGTATTATCAACCACTACATTAAAATTAACTCCTGTTACTGCACTGATAAAGGCTGCCCCTCCTAATGCTTGCGTTGTACCTGTTGCCGCCACTCTATTGTTGCGGAAGTTGTTGTTACGCAAAGTAAGACTTGCTGCACCCACAACAGTTTGATTACAGTTTAATGCACCTGTATTGAACCCATTATTGCCTGTTACTACCACACCGTCTAAGATAAAATTGCTTATTGGGTTAGCAGTAACAATGACGTTGTAGGTATCACCAGCACTAAAACCAGCAGTTGCGTCAATATCACCCGACAAAATAGTTTCGTTGGCAGTGTTCAGTACTCTTTGAGAAAGAGCAGTTTCTGTACCTGTAAAACCGCCAAAGATAGACAAGTTGCTTGTAACAGCAAATGTTCTTGTGCTTGGGTCTGCGGGCGTAAGGTTATCATTTCCATCTCTTTGTGGACGATAAGTTCCTCTTGCTACCCAAACCTCCGTAACAATCGGACAAGCCTGTGTATAACGCAAAGCCTCTGCTAATTCTGTAAAGGCATTTGCCCAGCTTGTACCATTTTGCAAACCACCTACTACGTTTCTGTTTACAAATAATCTCGTAACAGTTGGACAAACCAACGTAACTCGTACTGTAAACGGAATAACCGAAGAACAACCTGTTACTGTATTTCTAACTGTTAAGTTAAAGTTATAAACACCTGTTGCCGAAGTTGGCATTGTAACCGTAATTGGCGAAGTTGGCAAGGCTGTGTTTGGCACTGCCACAAATCCCGGCATTGCGTTTGGCGTACCTGCTGCTATTGAATATTGATTTGCAGCACCCAAAATAGCTGTAAATGGTATGGTAAATGAAGTTGCCAATACGTTTACAGAAGGAATGGCTGCCAAAGTCAATGAAGGCACGTTGATAGTCAATGTTACAGGCGTTGTACTTATGTTGCCACAAGCATCGCTAATCACACATCTATATTCTCTGCCATCAAAAGCTGCGGTAAGTCCTACACCCGACAAGGTTAAGGTTGTGGTTGTAGCCCCTGCATAGACACCACCATTGGTAATGTTTGTAAATACACCAGCAACTGGTCTTTCCTGCCATTGATAATTTGTAGCACCTGTGGCAACTGCTGTAAAAGTAGCTGTGCCTCCCACGCAAGTAGTTGCGTTGGTTGGTGCGGTGGTTATTGGCAATGTCGTAATCGTAATCATAGTTGTTGAGGCAACTCCGCAAAGTGGCGTATTGGTAACAGTATAAGTTCCACCTGCACTTGCTGCTAAGTTTATCTGCCCTGTGGCTGTACTTACAAAAACCAAACCCGCAGGGGTAGCCGAAAATGTACCTGCCGAGCCACCACCTGTAAAATTAGGCGAAGGATTAGCTGCTGTGGTACAGAATGGTGAGCCAGCATAATTGAAAGTGGTAATTGTAGTTGGATTTACAGTCATTGTGGCGGTGTTGGTTCTTGTAACCGCAGCACAAGTACCTGTACCTGTGGCAGTTGCAGTAATTGTAGCAACGCCATTGAAAGTTGCATTCCACGTTACCAAACCTGCTGCATCTATTGTACCTGCTGCTACGGGTGCAATGCTGTAAGTCAAAGTGGCATTGGTGGCTGTGGCAGCAAAACTTGTTGTGCCTGCTCCTTGACAACGTGTAGTTGGTGGTAGCGGTGTAAGCGAAGGTGTAATAGTAATTGTACCTGTGCCATTCACTGCATTACCAAAAGTAGTTGCAACAATAATATAGGTTTGTCCTGCGGTTAAATTCAAAGTAACTCTTGAATTTGTACCACCTGCTCCATCATCATTTGCAGCCAAAGCATTTACCAAAGGCGTAGCTGGGGTAAATGGACTTTGATATACTACCAAAAAGGCATCTACTGTATTGGTATGGTCTATTTGGTAATTGGCAGTAATTGTAGGTGTAATGCTAAATGTATTATAACGAGCATTAATTGCAGTTGCTGACAAAGCCGTTGGCGGTACACCTTCTTCTGGTCTGTTGAAGTTAAGACTTGTTGCGTTAATATCTACTGCAAAAGTAGTATTAGCACCTCCAAAAGATGGCACACTTGGACCTGTTGTTACTGTAACATTGGTTGTTGTTTGTACTTGTGGGCAACCATTGGCTGCTGCTATGGTGTAGGTTACTACATAAGCACCTGCTGCACTGGTGGCTAAGTCAATCTGTCCTGTGCTTGCACTCACAAAGTTTAGCCCTGCTGTGCTGCTAAATGTGCCACCACTTGACCCTATGCCTGTAATGTTTGGCGTTGGGTTGGCTGCACCTTGACAATAAGACGGACTTCCATAAGCTATTGCAGGAGTTGGATTTCCAATCGTAACTTGTGTAGTAGCTGTTGCTGCACCGCAACCACCATTGACAGCAATACTATATGTTACCGTATAAGTTCCTGCGGTGCTGGTAGCTGTGGTTATCTGTCCTGTTGCTGCGTTGATAGTCAAACCTGCTGGGGCAGAAAAAGTACCACCGATTGTGCCTGAAATGGTAGGCGTTGGGGTGCTTGTTCCGCAAAAATTGGTAGCACCATAGCTGATAGCTGGGGCTGGAGTTGTACCAATGGTTACGTTTACCGCAGTTCTTGGCGAAGTGCAATAGCTTTGTGAGGTTACTACCCAATTATATGCCCAATAATAGAAAGTTGCTGAACCTGCTGTACTTCCTGTGATGCTGAGGGCATTAGGCAAGGTGTAAGGATAGGCTGCACCTGTGTCATTTCTAAACAAGTTGATACTTGCAGCACTTCTGCTTAATCTATAATTGCCCGGTGGCAAATTCCAATTTAAGGTCATGCTTACGCCTGTATTCACTTCGGCAGCCGTACAAGTTCGGGTGGTAGAAGTTATCAAGACATCACCTGCATCTCTTAGTTCTAAAATGGCATCACCCGCAGCACCAGGAAAAATGGTGGCAGAAACCAACGTAGAAGGATTGAATACGGTGAATAACAAAGATTGTGGGGCAGACGAAGCTGCACCTGTACCAATGGCGTTGTTTGCTGCTCCTACATTTCCACTAAAATTGCTTCGCTGTTCTACAAAATACGTGGTATTGGCAGCTAAGTTTGGCGTAGTAAAAGTTGCGGTGTTTGCCAATACTGTTCCACCGACTGCTGCATTATACCAAGTGTAATTGCCTGTTCCTATGGCTGCTAAGTTAGCGGAGGTTCCCGTACAAATCGTAACACTTGCTGCTGTTGGTGCTGCTGGTATGGTTGCATTGCTTGCCTTTACAACAGTGGCTAAGGTGCGTTGCCCAACTGCTACGTTGGCGTTGTTTCTTGCTCTTATTGAATACCAATAATCTGTACCTAATGTTAAACCTGTATGGCTGAAATTGGTAACAGCAATATTAGAAGCAATATTATTCCATACGCCTGTGGTTGTATTGAGTAGCATCACGTCATAACCTGTTGCACCCGTCACTGCTGCCCATGCTACATCTGTGCCTGTTGGCGTACAGCTTGCAGTGGCAGAAAAACCTGTTGGCGTACCTATAATATGGAAGTTGGCAGCACTTGTGCTGGTCAAAGCTGCTTGGCTTACTCTCACCAAAGCACGACCCGATGCAATGCCTGCTGGTACTGTCCAATCAAAACTTCTTGCCGTATTTGCAATCGTAGTTGAGATAGTTGTCCAAGTAGCACCATTGTCCGTAGAAAATTCTAAGGTTTGGTTGGCTGCAATACCTGCACCATTCCACTGAACTGTTGCTACTGCATTTGGTTGCAAAATTTCATTACCTGTTGGGAAAGTCAATTCCAAGAAAGGTTGATTTACTTCCCAAGTCAAAGCATATTGTTGAGGTCCCGAAGGCACTGCTGTACCAATGACACGCAAAATATAATTGCCTGCTGCGGGGTTTGCCATCGTAACTTGTTCTATGTTATCTCTGTTATTGACAGCCCGAACAGCCAAATTACCTGGATTGGCAGGGTCAAGTGTCCAAGGCAACACTGCACCTGTAACAGGGTCAATGACTTGCAAATTCAAGTTATTCGTCAAGGCAGGATTGGCATTTGCCAAGGCTGCGGGGTCATTCCAAGCCAACATGACGTTAAGTCGGGCAGTATTGGCAGGAATAGCAATCGGGAAATCTATGGTTGCACCTGTTGCAATCGTATTGATAGCATAATTAGTAGCTTCTAATACTTTAACAGCACGCAAACCATTGATACGCCCAAAACCTGTTCTGTAATCTGGACCCACATTATTAATGTCATCGGCAGTGTTACAAACAACAGCCCTAATCAACGAAGACAAGGGCAAGGCATTGCCATTGAGTTGTCTAAACCGTTGATACAACTGTGCCACCGTACCACTTACGCCCGGCGTTGCCATAGAAGTACCACTGATGGTAGAATAGGTATTGTTTGGAAAAGTTGAAAAAATATTTGTACCCATGCCCGCAATTTCAGGTTTGATACGTCCATCGGCTAAGGGACCGAAACTACTTCCACCGCCAGCAGGAAAAGCATCTGAAAAATCTACATTGGCACAAGTCAAATTGTTTTTATCGGCTTTGCCTGTGGTAGTTCCCCAGCCATCGACACAAACAGATTGGGAGTTACCTGCCGAAAATACGTGCATAAAACTCGTATTGTTGTTCATCAACAAATCCCTATTTCTGGTTGTGGTGCTGTATGCATCTCTTGTAACACAGTTTACACTTGCATCACCACCACCGTAGGAGTTTTGGGTCAAAGTAATACCAAAATTGGTAATGGCATCTTGCATTTCTTGTGCTACATTGCCATTAAAATCGTGAGAATAGACCAAAGCACCTGCCGCCATACCTCTTGCAATAGGGTTAAGCACGCCGCCGCCTGCCATTGTACCTGCTACGTGGGTAGCGTGGTCGCTAGAAGGCACATTTTCCACAATCGTAAGCCTGTTGCCAAAATCGAAGTGAGGACCTACTTGTCCGCCATCCCAAATTCCCATTCTAATTCCATCGCCTGTCAAGTTGCGTGTACCAAAATCTAAAACAGTTGAACGGTGGAGGTTTTTATTAATTGTGTTTTCGGCAACCATTGGTCTGTCGATAGGCTCTACCCACAACACAAAAGGTTGCTCTACGAGGTTTGCAATTTTATTTTTGGCAACCCGAACAATCATAGAGCTAAAAGTTGGTTGAAAATCCAACACTTTTGCCCCTGTTTTGCTCAATTCACTTGCAACTTGTTCTTTGGTATAGTTGTCAAACAAAATCACATTCAAGTCTGCATAACCACTTTGCTTTTCTGCGTGTGCAGGAACTTGCCCCACCAAAAGCTGCGAGTCTGCCTTGTGCGGATTTTGCAAAGCAAACAAAGCACGAATATTGTAGCTTTGTAGTTTGTCCAATTTGGCAGTTGCCGAAACTAAGGCAGTATAAGCATTGTCGGGCATATAAGTCAATAACTTAATGCCATCGGCTGCTAATTCAGCCTTCATTTTGTCTGTTGGCAGTTTGTCAAACTGCACCAAGACGTGATAATTGCCTTTAAACAAGGTGTGTTTAAAGTTTGCTTGGCTGCGAGCAAACTCTTTGGCATTGCCAAGAGGCTGCACAGCACCCGACCGAAACCGCAAGGCGGGTTGGTCTGACTGGGCAAAGACCGTAGTTTGTGCTGCAACGCCCAAAGCCACGCCAAAAGCCCACGAAAGATAGGTACTTCTCATTTTTTTGATGTTGGTGTAAATAATAGAATTTAGTTAGTAACTAAGTAAATAGAATGTTTGCTGCTTTTGTTTACTTAGCTTACAATGATAAACCTTTTTTTTAAGAAAAAAAAATAAAGAATTTAAAAAAATAGACTAAAAAATAATGTAAAATTCCACAACGAGCTCTAATTCGTTGTGCAAAAATCTTTTACACTTTTTATTACCCAGAAATACTAAATCATACATTAATTTTTGCTTTTCTCAAAAAAATTACTTCCTTGCAGCAAAACTAAACCAAAACTAACAAATGAAACAATGCTTACTTTTTAGTTTATTACTTTTTATATGTATCCCCTTCTTTTGCCAAGCCCAAACCGACAGTGCTACGTGGCTGCGGGTGGGGGCAAGCAATTTGCTCAAAACAGACAGTGTTTCAGATACTTACGTAGAAATTGCGAGCCGCAGAAGTCAGGTTTTGGAGGAAGCCCCATCTATTGTTTCGGTTATTAGCAAAGAAGACATTGCCACTTATGGAGCAAGAGATTTGAGTGATGTGCTGCGAATGATACCAGGTTTTGATTTGGCAGTAGATGTCAATGGTTTGTTTAGCTTTGGTTTTCGTGGTGTTTGGGCTCACGAGGGCAAGGCTTTGCTGATGATAAATGGCGTGGGCGTAACCGAATTAGCTTTTGGAAATATGAATATTATCGGGGCTTATCCTTGCTCCATGATAGAAAGAGTAGAAATTATCCGAGGACCTGGCTCTGTTTTGTACGGAGGGTTTGCAGAAGTTGCAGTTATCAACATCATTACGCACAAAGCCCGAAATCTGAAAGGCTTGCGGTTGAGTGCTAATGCGGGGCTGGTTGGCAAAGACGAAATGGCTACCAACGCCAATATGAGTGCAGGGCTGAAAAACGAAAATATAGAATTGGCGGTTCATGCAGGGATAGGTACAAATCCGCAATCTACCCGAAACTACAATGCCTACGGTGGTAGTATTCCCACCACTACTTTGAGCAACCAAAATGCTTTTCGCCAATTTCAACACCTGATAATAGACACAAAATTTAAAAACCTTACATTAAAATATAACCTTACTTCTTTCACTTTTTCGGCTCAACAATCGGGGGGAATTCGTCCAAAAAGAAACGGACAATACGGAGAAAAACGAAACAATACAGTTCATGCTGTCCATTTAGATTATGTTGCAAAAATTACGGAAGACCTCAAAATTATTCCTGTCATAGAATACACCAATTCCAATGCGGTTTCAATGACTGTTAATCCTTCGCTATCGGTGCAGGGAAAATGGCGTAGTCCTGCCTTGCAGATGGACAAGTGGCGTGCAGAAGTGAGTGGAACTTTCAAAAACAATTTGATGATTGGCGTAGGTACAATTACCGATAATATCAATGCGTTGTCTGATACAGGGCTGCCAGGACTAAAATTGAGCAATAATCCCGCAGATACTGCACAATTTAAGTCCATTTACTCCTATTTTGGCTATGCGCAGTATGCTTTTAACCTTCATCACTTTCATTTTACCTTAGGCACAAGATACGAAACTACTTCGTTTGGCAATGCCTTTTTGCCTCGTTTGAGTGCGGTGTATTATAAAAATAAGTTCAATGCTAAATTGTTGTTCAGCAGGTCTTTCCGTATTCCCATGCCTTTTCAGGCGTACACAAGGGCGTGGGGAGATGGCAACAGAGCCACCTTAGCACCCGAATTAACCTCTACTGTGGAGTTAGAAATTGGCTACAAATTGGGCAAAAATACTCACCTCAAAGGCAATTTATTTTATATAGATTTAGACAAACCTATTGTATTTTTGGGCGAATCTTATATCAATTATGGTAGCCTAAACTCGGCAGGGGCAGAAGTAGAATTGGCAGCTAACTTGCCAAAATACGGTGGTTTTCTCAATATTTCTTACACTGCATCAGTTGGCAATACTTCGGCAGACTTTTTGACCGCAGACCAAAGCACTTTTTTGGGTTTTGCTCCTTTGAAAATTAATTTGGGTGCTTACTACAAAATCAAAAATCTTAGTTTAGCCCCTCGTTTTTCTTACTTATCTCCTCGTGCTGGGGCAACAAAGGCTTTTGCACAAGGCAATACGCAAGGCAAATTTGAAAGTGAAACTTTTGCACCCAATTTATTGCTTGATTTTACAATAAATTATCGTAACTTGTTCAAAAATATAGACATTGCTTTCTCTGTTTACAATGCCTTGAATGATGATTTTAAATTATTGCAACCTTATTATGACAACCACGCCCCTATCCCCGTTTATGATAGGCAACTGATGGTGAATGTGGTGTGGAGGTATTAGGTGTGCTTTCGGTTGCTCACAACCAAAAGTGTGAAAAAAGTCAGTTTCGGTTTTGAGAAACCGAAACCACATTTATTTTTTGGTATCTTTGTAGCAGTTTAAAAAAATAATAACATAACATGAGCAAAAAACTAATTCGTTTTGATTGGGCAGTCAAAAAATTACTTCGCAACAAGACTAATTTTGTTGTATTGGAAGGTTTTTTGTCTGAATTATTATTTGATACGATTAAAATAGACAGCATATTAGAAAGTGAAGGCAATCAACAAAACGAGGAAGACAAGTATAACCGAGTTGATATTTTAACACAAAACTCTAAAAATGAATTGGTTATCATCGAAATTCAAAATACTTATGAAATAGATTACTTTCATCGCATGGCTTATGGTGCTTCCAAAGCCTTGACCGAAAATTTGGCATTAGGACAATCTTATCTTGACATCAAAAAAGTAATCTCTATCAATATTGTCTATTTTGATTTGGGACAAGGGAAAGATTATATTTATCGAGGCAAAACAACTTTTGAAGGTTTGCACGAAAAAGATAGTTTGCAACTGTCCAATACGCAGAAACAAACTTTTATGAAACAAAATGTTGCCGATATTTTTCCTGAATATTACCTTATTAAAGTTAATCAGTTCAATGATATTGCAAAAGATACCTTAGATGAATGGATTTATTTTTTCAAAAACAGTGAAGTAAAAGACAGTTTCAAGGCAAAAGGGCTGGCAGAAGCAAAAGAAGCCTTAGATGAAATGCGTTTGAACAAGGAGCAACAATATGGTTACAATCGGTATTTGGACTCTCTGCACGTGAAAGCAAGCGAAGCCTTATCTGTAAGAATAGAGGCAGAGGAAATGGTGAGGAAAGATGAAAATCAAAAAAAGGCAGTTGAAATGGCTAAAATTATGTTGGTAAATAATGAGCCTAAAAATAAAATTGCTCTCTATACAGGCTTAACAGTAGAACACATAGAGCAACTGCGAAGTGAAAGAGAATAATAAAATGTGTTTTCGGTTGTGGGCAGCCAAAAGTGTGAAAAAAGTCAGTTTCGGTTTTGAGAAACCGAAACCACATTTATTTTTTGGTATCTTTGTAGCAGTTTAAAAAAATAATAACATAACATGAGCAAAAAACTAATTCGTTTTGATTGGGCAGTCAAAAAATTACTTCGCAACAAGACTAATTTTGTTGTATTGGAAGGTTTTTTGTCTGAATTATTATTTGATACGATTAAAATAGACAGCATATTAGAAAGTGAAGGCAATCAACAAAACGAGGAAGACAAGTATAACCGAGTTGATATTTTAACACAAAACTCTAAAAATGAATTGGTTATCATCGAAATTCAAAATACTTATGAAATAGATTACTTTCATCGCATGGCTTATGGTGCTTCCAAAGCCTTGACCGAAAATTTGGCATTAGGACAATCTTATCTTGACATCAAAAAAGTAATCTCTATCAATATTGTCTATTTTGATTTGGGACAAGGGAAAGATTATATTTATCGAGGCAAAACAACTTTTGAAGGTTTGCACGAAAAAGATAGTTTGCAACTGTCCAATACGCAGAAACAAACTTTTATGAAACAAAATGTTGCCGATATTTTTCCTGAATATTACCTTATTAAAGTTAATCAGTTCAATGATATTGCAAAAGATACCTTAGATGAATGGATTTATTTTTTCAAAAACAGTGAAGTAAAAGACAGTTTCAAGGCAAAAGGCTTGGCAGAAGCAAAAGAAGCCTTAGATGAAATGCGTTTGAACAAGGAACAACAATATGGTTACAATCGGTACTTGGACTCTCTGCACGTGAAAGCAAGCGAAGCCTTATCTGTAAGAATAGAGGCAGAGGAAATGGTGAGGAAAGATGAAAAGATAAAATTTGCTAAAAGCCTCTTTACTACAAGTTTGACAAATCAAGAAATAGCCAAACACACAGGCTTAACAGTAGAACAAATAGAGCAACTGCGAAGTGAAAGAGAATAATAAAATGTGCTTTTGGTTGCTCACAACCGAAAGTGTGAAAAAAGTCAGTTTCGGTTTTGAGAAACCGAAATCACGTTATCTTTACAAGTTTTCCCCATAGTTTTCATGTTCAACTCAACAACTTTTCGTTTCCACTACTCTACATTTTTTCTGTTGGTAGCTTTCATTTTCAGCCTACAAACTGCCTTTTCTCAGCAGTTGTTGGGTTTAGAAAACTATGTGGCAGCAGTGGAAAGTGCAACGGCAAAAGGCGACAAGCAAGCCTTAGCCCAAGCACAACAAGAGTTGGGCAATTTTTATTTTAGCAAAAATGTGTTTGAAAAAGCTATTGCCAACCACAAAATGGCAAGCAATTTTTATAAAGACAACAACCCCGCAAAATATACAAGCAGTTTGGAAATGTTGGGCAAATCTTATTTCGCAGCTGCACAATACCAAGAAGGAAAAACAACTTACCAAACTTTGTTGAAAATTTATGAAGGCAATAACCAAGTTGCAGAGGTAGAAAAAACCTTAGAAAACTTGATTTGGGCAACGCAAAACACAAAGGAAAACGAGCAAACCTTAGCTTATAATACGCAGTTGGCAACGGTGGCAAAGAAAAATAATCATAGCTTATTGGAGGCAAAAGCTACTAATAATATTGGGGTTTATTACATGAGTACTAAAAATAGCAAAAAAGCATTAGACTATTTTTCAGCAGCATTGAAAATCTATCAGGCAAACGGAAAAACTGATAAATTGCCTTTGTTGTATTTGAATATGGGTTCTTGCAATGTGGTGCAAAAAGAATATGAATTGGCAGATGAGTATTACAAAAAAGCTGCACAAGGCTATGATAATCAACAAGATAAGTTAGGTAAAGCAGCTACGTTAAATTTGATAGCCACCAATGATTTGCTGCAAAACAAGCACGACAAAGCCTTGCTTGCTGCCAAAGAAGCCCTTGCGATTGGCACAGAACAACAGGCTGATGAATTGTTGGCAGAAACCTATTTGATTTTGTCTGAAATTTACAATGCAGATGGGGACAACAAACAAGCCCAAAATTACTATAAATTACATTTAGCAGCCGAAGGCAAAGTAATGGAGGCACAACGCAAACGCCAAAAAAATAATGCTCAACAAGAAGTAGAGGCAATTAGGGCAGAAAGCACTATCAAATTGACCGCAGCCGAAAAAGTGAAACAAGAGTTGGCAATGAAACAGTTGGCATTGGAGGCAGAAAAAAGTGTAAAAGATTTGGAACTGAAAGCCAAGCAGGTGCAGGTATTGGAACAAGACAAAAAAATACAGCAGCAAAATTTGGATAATCAACTGTTAGAAAAGCAAAGATTAGGCTTAGAAAAACAACAAGCAGAGAAAAACTTACAACTTGCCCAGCAACAAATAGAGCAAGAAAAAAAGCAACAGCAAATTGCTATGTTGGAAAAAGACAAGGAAATGCAGGAAACTAAGCAAAATTTGGAGGCACAAGAACGGAAAAAAGAAAATGAATTGCACGAAGTAGCTAAAAAATTGAAAGATGAGGAAATTGCAAATCAAAAAATTAAACAATTATTTACCTTTGGTATTTTGTTTTTGGTGGCAATGTTGTTAGTTTTTGCTCTCTTTGCTTTTGTAAGACAACGCAAAACTAATAAATTATTGAAGGAGCAACAAATAGAAATTAAGGAAGCAAACGAAGAGTTAGCCTCTACGGGAGAGGAGTTGAAACAGAACTTGGAGGAAATGCAAGCCATTCAGGAACAGTTGCAGAAACAAAGAGATGAATTATTAGTATTCAATGAAGAAATTACAGCCCAAAAACAGATTATTGAATATAAAAATGCAAATATTATGTCGAGCATCAACTATGCAAAACGGATACAAAGTGCATTTGCTCCTGATAAAGACTTGCTGAAAAATAATTTTCCCGATAGTTTTATGTTTTTTAAGCCCAAAGACGTGGTGTCGGGAGATTTTTACTGGTTTGCAGCCCATAACAATAAAATTTTGGTGGCAGTCGGCGACTGCACAGGGCATGGTGTACCAGGTGCTTTGATGAGCATGATAGGCATGAATTTGTTGGAGGAATTGGTTTATATGAAAAATATTACCAACCCCGCCCAACTACTAACCGAATTGGACAAAGGTTTCAAACGCCAACTGCAAAAACCCGAAGTTTCTATCAATGACGGAATGGACATGGCACTATGCGAAATTGATAAAACAGCCAAAACTTTGTCATACGCAGGGGCACATTGCCCACTTACTTTTATACAAGATGGCGAAATGACTAATATCAAAGCAAGTCGTTTCCCTATTGGTGGTGAAATTCGCATAGAAAAACACTTTGAAAATCACACACTTCCCATTGATAAACCCCGCTATTGTTATATTTATTCTGATGGTTTCCAAGACCAATTTGGCGGAACAGGCAAAATTCGCAAGAAATTTTTGTCTAATCACTTACGCCAAGTCTTGTTTCAAAATCATGCCCTTCCTTTTGAAGAACAAAGAAATCTACTCAAAAATGCTTTTAATGATTGGAAAGGAGAAGAAGCCCAAACAGATGATGTGCTGGTAATTGGGTTTAAGGTGTAATTGCAACCTTTTTTTTGAGAAAAAACAAGTTTCGTCTAAACCCAATTTGGAAATTCCACTTTGCGAGCCTATCCACAAATTGCCTGTTTTATTAGCAATAACCGAATAAACCAAATAAGAAGGTATTTTGCTGTTATTGGTATTGTAAGTTACAAAATGATTGCCTTCCAAACGACTGAGTCTGCTGCCAAAAGTAGTAGTTACTTAAAGAGTTAAAAATAAATGTATGGTTTTTAGTATTTAACCTATTTTTTGCACAAGAAATAATAAATTTGAGTAGCTTTGCAAGACCAGCAATATTTTTTATGACTAACTTCAAAAAACCTGTGTTATTGGTGGCTGATGACAAGCCCGACAACCTAAAAGTGATTAAAGAAATACTTAATCACGAGCAAGAGCAATACATTTTGATTACTGTACCCAACGGCAAGTTGTTGGTAGAGGTGGCACTCAAAAAGCTGCCCGACCTCATCATCACAGACTGGGAAATGCCTGAAATGAATGGTTTGGAAGCCACCCGACTACTCAAACAGCACGAAAGTACCAAAGACATTCCTGTGTTGATGTACACTGGCATTATGACTTCACCACAAAATTTGCAAATGGCATTGGAGGCAGGGGCAATAGACTTTATCCGCAAGCCCTTAGATGCAACAGAGTTGTTGGCAAGGGTGCAGTCTATGCTGCATTTGGGCGAATCTTACAACAAAATTAAAGCCCAAAAAGAGGAATTAGAAAACCTTAATGACCTGAAAAACAAACTGTTATCTATCATTTCGCATGATGTTCGCAGCCCTCTCAATACGCTGAAAGGTGTTTTGTTTTTGTTTGAAAATAATGCGTTGGCACAAGACGAATTGCAACAGATAACAACCAGTGTGAAACAACAGGTGCAGCATCTGAACCATTTTTTGGAAAACTTATTGCGTTGGGTGCATCAGCAACAAGGTGATGTGCAGCCCAAGTTTGAAAAAGTAGTTTTGAAAAATTTAATTTTAGATACCATCGAATTGTTGGATTCTATTGCTCATAACAAAAAAGTAACAATAGAATGGCAGCTTGACGAAACCCTTATGATTTGGGCAGACGAGGAGATGATAAAATTGGTAGTTCGCAACTTATTGGCTAATGCCATAAAATTTTGCAAGGAAGGAGATAAAATTACAATAATAGCCCAATCTGCTGCTACACACGCCATAGTGAGTGTGATAGACACAGGCGAAGGAATAGACGAAACCGTTTTGCCTACTTTATTTGGGGTGGGGCATCTCAGCAGCAAAGGCACAAAAGACGAAGTAGGCACAGGCATAGGGCTTACGTTGTGCAAAGAATTTGTAGAAAAAAATGGTGGTTCTATCAGTGTGAGTAGCCAAAAAGGAAAAGGTAGCCATTTTCAGTTTTTAGTACCAATTTATTCGGCTGCAAATTATTACTAAACCATATGGGGAGTAGGCTGACTTGAATGGTTTGGATACTTATCAAAAATTTCATTTGCTCCCAATATGTATGTTTTATTGGGAGTATGAAATTTATTTTTTTCTTGTACTGTCCACTAATAACTTCCCTTTTTCGTCCCATTGGCGGAGTATGGCACTGTCTTGGTCTGAGTCTTCGTAAGGTGAATCTCTGAACTTAATTTCGGCTTTGCGAGCAAACTTCACTTGGTCGTAGTATTCATACCAAACGCCAATTTTTAGGTCTTCTGCATATTGCCCTTTGGCTGCCATTCGTCCACTGGGGTAGTAGAGCAAATATTCGCCTTCCTTGTAGCCGTTGTGAATAGAAACCAACTGTTTCAAAACCTTTTTGTTTTTGTCGAAATAGCTAACTTCCGATTCTTGCAAAAAACCTTTGTCAAAATATCGTTTGTCTGCCAGCAAAGTGTCTTTGCCGTACCTTTCCCATCTCCCATCTTTTGCACCCAAATAAAAATAACCTTCCTCTGAAGGCAAGCCGTTAGTCTTTTTGGTATAAGACCCGTGCATCAAAAAGCCTTTGGACGCATCAAATTTGGTAGTTTTGATAATTTTGCGTTTTTTCGGGTCAAAATAATACACTTCGGCAATATAGGGCGGAGGCGTGGCTTTGTCATTGACAAAATAAAACTTCTCTATAATTACCTTGCGGGTATTAGGATTTTCGGTTTTCACAAAAGTTTTTTTGCCCTTAATGCCTCGATAAACATTTTTTGGTTCTTTCTTTTGTTTGGTGGTTTTAGTTGTATTTTTTTTGAACAAAGCACCCAACTCTTTTTTTAGTTGCTTTTCCTTCTCCGCCAAACTTCGTTTGGTGTTTAGTTCTATGGTTGGCACTTCGGTAGTAGTCAAAAATTTGTCCGTTTGACTGGCTGGTTTGTCGCCCACCGTAGGCACTTCTGCCTGTGGAGATTTTTGTTTGGTCGTATCATTTGTATTGCTTGTTGCCTGTTGAGTTGTTACTTTTGTTGGTTTTTTTACAGGTTTTTTTTGGGCGTGGCTTGCAAAAGGCAAACCAATTAAGCATATCAAGACAAAGAAGAAATACATAGGTTTTTAATTTTTAATTTTAATGCAAAATTACTAAAAAGCAACAACAGAGCAAAGTTTTGCTGAAAAGAATACCATTTACCTTAAAACTACACTTTCTATCATTTCGGCTGCGGTGGGTTGCCATTGCTTGCGGAGATACTCTGGGCAAGAAAAATTGACTATTAGGGCTTGTTCTTTATGTATAGTATAAAGCATATAGGAATACATACGCATACTACTTTCTTGTTTTACAGCATACTGGTCAGGCTTGACCTCCGACAGAAACTCGAAGTAAATAAATTGGTGTTTGTTAATGGTCTTGATACCTTCTTGCAACATTTCCAAGCTGGTTTCTCTTTTTTCTTTGACAATATCCTCGCCTTTTTGGTTTTTGCCTGCCTTTTCGAGGGTAATAGTGGTAAAAGTGCGGAGCAAAGAGGATTTATAAAAACTTTTCAAAATGGGCAAATCTTTATATTCCCATTCAGTATCATTGATATTGACTCCAAAATCTATTTTGCCTTTTTCGTCTGTAAACATGGCGGTTGGCTTTTTATAGGTGTAATATTTGCGAGCCAACTCCTCGTCTGTCATTTGGTGAAAATTATCAGGAACTTTTGCCTGCACTTCTTCGCACAGGTTGCGTTTTACTAACTTAAAAGGTGTGGTCTGCACAAAACACATGGCTATGCTACCCAGCAAAATAAAACAAAAAGCAGTGGCTACTGCAAATAACTTTTTCATTGTGAACTTGTTTAACAAAAACAAAAGAATAGTTATGAATTTGATAGTTGCTTTAATAGTGAAACTGATGTAATACTCAGAAAGATTTATCAAAGAAATCTGTTCTATACACTCAGTTCAAAAGAGCTACAAATTAGGCAAAAGTAGTAAAAGAACAGTGTATTTTTGATAAACTTGTATCATTTTTTTCCTTAATTGTAAAAAAATATTAGCTTTGCAAAAATTAAATAGATGTGCTTGCGGGTTTTTAAGCTCGCAAGACTTTTGGTTGTAAGCAACCGAAATTACCTTATCCTATTTATTTTATAAAAAAATAATGCAACACATTAAACTCATTCTGCTCTTATCTATTCTCACCTCACACCCCGTTTGGGCATACATAGACCCCAGCAGTGGTAGTTTGCTGCTCCAAGCAATTTTGGCGGGTGTTGTAGGCATTGGTGTTTATTTTAAAAATATCAGACTTTGGATAGTTGGCTTTTTTGGAGGCAATAAAGACAAAACGCAAAGAGGTAATGAATAACCCCAAAGCCTACAAATTATTGTCTTACCAAGACAATGCAGGACAGGTTTTTATCCACGAAGGTAGTATCTATCGAGGTATCAATCATTCGTATTTGCCTGTTTATGAGGAGCTTACAACAAAAGGTTTGTATAAAACTTTAATTGCCAAACAGTTATTGATTTCGCATGAGGAAATAGGCAATACTCACCCTTTATTTGGCGAATTGCATGCAGCTACTGCCCAGCAATTTGCTCTTTTCCTTCGCCCACAAGTTGTGCCTTTTATTAGTTACGCCAGCGAATGGTCTTTTGCTATGCTCAAACAGGCAGCTTTGCATACCTTAAAAGTGCAGACCGCAGCTTTGGAATTGGGCTTTATTTTGAAAGATGCAAAAGCCGACAATATACAATTTGTTGATTATCAGCCTTTTTTTATAGATAGCCTTTCTTTTGAACCTTACCAAGAGGGCAAGGCGTGGGTGGCTTATCGGCAGTTTTGCCAGCACTTCCTTGCTCCTTTGGCATTGATAGCACACAAAGGTAGTGAATTTCAGAAGTTACAACAAATTTATACAGATGGTATTCCTTTGCAAATAGCTACCAATTTGTTGTCGTGGCAAAGTTTATTATTTGGTGGTTTGTTCCAACATCTTGCTTTGCATAGTTGGTTGAGCAAGCCGCAACAGCCCCATCAACAAGTAAAACCAACCACAAAAAACGAATTGCACAACAAAAATTTTACTTTGAATTTTGTTCGGCAGCTAACAAAAAACTTGCAAAAAAGCATTGAAAAATTACATTACAAACCTCATGCTGCGTGGGCAACTTACTACGCCAATCAGGTAGAACAAGAATATTTTGAGGACAAAAAACAAAGAGTTAAGCAGTTAATTCAGGAACTTAAACCGCAAATTGTGTGGGATTTGGGGGCAAATACAGGAGTTTTTAGCCACATAGCAACCCAACAAGGAGCTACGGTTTATGCTTTTGACGCAGACCATGATTGTGTAGAAAAACTATTTTTACAACCTATGCAACCGAAATTTCCCCAACCAAAAGGCGGTGTAGCTATCATAGACCTGCAAAATCCCACGCCCAACAGAGGTTTTGCTTGGCAACAGTTTCAAAATTGGCAGCAGCGTTGTCCTACGCCTTCGGTAGTATTGGCATTGGCATTAGTGCATCACTTGCGAATTGCTTGTAACATTCCCTTGTTACAAATTGCAGAGTTTTTTGCACAACTTAGCCCTTGTTTGTTCATTGAGTTTGTACCCAAAACAGATGAGAAGGTACAAGTATTATTACAACACAAGGCAGACACCTATACAGATTATACGCAAGCAAATTTTGAGCAAATTTTTTCTAATTTTTTTAAAATTATGGGTAAGCACCAGTTGGCGGGGACAGAAAGAAAATTGTATATCATGCAAAAAAACAGTAGCAGTGAGCATTAACTTTAAAAATTGTCGGACAACCAGTTTTTTCTCAATGATAGCAGTAACATTTTTCAAAAAAATGTTACTGCTAATGGAAATTCATAAGTCTTACACCCCAAACTGTTGAAAATGGTGGTCTAAGTGTTTATACATCAAGTTGTTCCATTCCTGCACAGTAAGCACGCCAAAAGACAAAGACTCTTTGCCCTCAAAAAAAGCAGTTCCTACTTGCTCCGTTTTTTTGATATAGGCTAACAACCTTGCTTTTTCTTTCTCAAAATCTTTGCTCTCTTTCATTATAAATTCAGGAGCAGTTTGCGAATTTTTTTTAAATGGTTTTTCTCCAACTACTATATTTTTGACAAAGGTAGTCAAAATAAACCGCATCAAGAAGTTGGCTTTTGGGTGTATGTTCTCAAAAATCATTTCGTAGGTTACGTTGCAGTGGGCAAGCATTTGTCCTACTGTCATTTTGCCCCACAAGGGCTGCGAAGTAGGAGTGAGTTGTTGCAAACGAGCTATTGTTTCTGCCACATCTGCCTGATTAAATACATTTTTCATCTTTGTCAGCTTGTTAAATTTTTTAAGTTAGAAAATTAGCACACTTCTTGTTGCGAAAATAAGCAAGTATTTTTATAACTTTCGCAAAAGATTAGCAAAAAAGTTTTATTTTTGCCTGTCAAATGTATTCACTTCCTAATGAAGAACATAGAACAAGACCAAACAAACCACCGACTGAGCAAAATAACTTTGTTGTTTGAGCAACAGGCAATAGAAGAAACCTATAGGCATTACATTTTAAAATCTGACCGCAAAACTTTCCGTTTTGGTTTGTTGTTGGGTTTGTTTATGTATGTCGGTTTTATTTTGTTAGACTGGTTGGTATCTCCCAATCATATCGTGGAGTTGGCAATCATTCGTGTAGGCATAGTAGCCCCATTGTTAGCAATTTCCTTGTTTCTCATTCGCCATCCTTTGTTCAACAGCCACAAAATGTTGAGTTACTTGGCTATTTTCGATGTATTAGTCATGGGTTTTGGGCATTTTGCTATGGCTACCTTAGCTCAGTTACCCTACGCCTACCTCATGGGTGTAACAAGTATTATTTTGTTTTTTGCCTATTCGGTAGTCAATATTCGGTTTATTTACAGCCTAATTTGTTGCTCTATTTTGGTTGCTTTTTTTGAGTTTTACTCTGGTTTTTTGCTTAAATTAGAGGCAATTCAAATACTATATGAAAGTGTTTTTGTGTTGTCTATCAATATTATAGGTATTTTGGCAGGCTACACCATAGAAAATAACAAAAGACAACAATTTATCAAAAGTCATATTATTGCCTTGCAAAATGACGAAATGCAGCAGCAAAACGAGGAATTATTAATGCAATCCAATCTGTTGGAGGAGCAAAAAAAGCAAATAGAAATTCAAAAAGAGGAGATAGAACTCAAAAGCCAAAACCTTGCAAACAGCATTAATTATGCTCGCAAAATCCAAAAAGCCTTGTTGCCTTTGCAAGACCGTATAGAAAAAAACTTTGCCGAAATGTTTGTTTTTTTCCGCCCTCGTGATGTGGTGTCGGGAGATTTTTACTGGTTTGCACGCATAGCCGAAAAAGTAATTATCGTAGGTGCAGACTGTACAGGGCATGGCGTACCTGGTGCTTTTATGAGCATGATAGGTATTTCGATGTTGACCCAAATTGTAAAAGAAAAAGGTGTAACAGAACCGCAAGAAATTTTGAGTGAACTGCACATCAATATCAGGGTTACGCTAAGACAACGCCACTCGGAGAGTAGAGATGGTATGGAGGCTGCGGTGTGTGTCTATGACAAAAAAGCCAAAGTGCTTACCTATTCGGGTGCCATGAGTCCGCTGTGTATCTACCAACAAGGTAATATGGAGGAAATAAAAGCCGACCGTTATCCGATTGGGGGCAGCCAAAACGAGGAGTTTTTGGAATTTACCAAGCATACTTTTGACCTGAGCCAACCTACTTCATTTTATGTTTTTTCCGATGGTTTCAAAGACCAATTTGGCGGGGCAGAAAACAAAAAGTTTCTCAACAAAAGATTCAAAGAAATGTTGGTACAACTGCAACCTTTGCCTATGAAAGAGCAAGAAGCTGAAATATCCAAAACTTTTGACGACTGGAAAGGCGACAATTTTCAGATAGATGATGTGCTGATAATAGGGGTGAGGGTATAAAAAATAATTTGTTGTTTGCCAATTTTTTTGATAAAATAACAGCTACCCTATTTCGTCCTATTTGATGCCTTTGGAATGCTATTTTATTTTTTAGTAAATTTTACCATTGTTCTACCTTCCTTATAATCTATTGTATTTTTGATTGAAACTTTCATTTGATAATGCTCTTGCATAAATAGTATATAAAAATCAATGACAGGTTTGCGACAGATGAGAAAAACATTGTCTTTGGTAACTAAGTCTGTGTATAAATTTGTTAAACCAAGTTTCTTCATCTGCTTTACATTGGTCATATTATGTTGGGTAGAAACTAAATTTAAGTTTTCAAGATAGTCTTTCTTTTCAAAAGGTAACACTGCCTCGTAAGGAAAGCCACCACCACAAACCACAAAAATATTATCTGACTTTACTTCTATCCGCTGTAGCCACTGTTTCAATAATTGATTATCTGCCTTAAAACTTGACGAATATTGATAAAATATAATGCCACGTGCTATAAGCAACATAGAGATTCCAAGTATCAATAAGTAATTAAAAGGTATTGTTAAATATTTTTGAGCAGGATATTTTTTAATAAAAAAAGTAATGTAAAAAGGCAAACTTGTTGTTTTTTTATCAATAAATAACAATGGACAAAATGCTAAACAAAAAAACATTGGCTCAAACACACGTGGTGGTGGTGGTTTTAAAAAAAAATCCATTAAAAAGCTGTAAAATAAAATGGCACAAAAGTTTATAATAGTAAGTATATAAACAGATTTAGAACAGAATAATAATAAAACTACAGCTACTAATAAGCACATTTTTACTTCATGAGATTTAAAAATTGGATAAAATAAATTATATAATTTTTTTATTTCAAAATTTGTTTTTTCATCTGAAAGATGTTTCAAAATCTTATGAAGTTTTTGTGTATTATATAAGTCCTTGTCTGCATAAAACCAAGACGTAAGCATATTATAATCATTTGGTGTCCAATTCGCTGCTTCTAATGCTGTCTTTTGAACTAAGGGAGTTGCTTTTTCTAATTTGTGATAATCTATAAATTGTTTTAATGCTTCAAAATTTTCAACATTTTCCCTACCCCATATCTGCAAATGATAGTTTGTAATGCCCCAACAAACTCCTAAAATAAATATGAAAACAAATATATCTTGCAAAATAACTTTGTTAAGCCATAATTTTTGTGATTTAAATGTCTTTGATATGTGAAAAATAACTATAGGCAACAAATTAAGTATGATTAAAATAGTAGATTCGAACCTAATAAGTGTTGCAAAGACGACCAGTAAACAGACAATAAAATAATGACCAAATGTTTTACTATTATCAAAAAAGAGCTTTATGAAGCCAGCAAAAGCAAGTAAGGCAGCAACAATAGTAAATTGTAGAGAAACAAAATGTTTTAAACCAACCAAAATGAAAAAAATCAAATAAAATACTAAAAAAATAGAGGAAATTTGTTGCCTAAAAATCTGTTGTTTAAAAATTGTTGTTGCTATCTGCCAATAAGCCAAGAACATACCTATAAAAAACAACCAAGCATAGAAATTCATTTCTGGGAAAAATTTATACAAAGTTGTAATAACAGTTGTCAGAATGATATTGATAAACAATAAATCTGTGGTTGGTTCTTGACTGAAAGCTACCCCTGATGCTTTAAAAAGCATAATCGTATCATCTACACTCTGAAAAATGGGTGTAAACCAAAAAAAAGTTAGTGAAATGACTAAACTATGGAGAATAAAAGAACTCCAAGTTGGGTGCTTTGACAAGAATAATTCCAAAATTAATTTCATTTATTAGAGGTTATTACGATTTGTACTGTACCCTTTAGGGTGCAGGGTCAATTAGTTGAAAATTAAGAAGTTTTTTTTCTACACAAAAATTATCGTAATAACCTCTAATGTTTAATGTTGAATGCTTAATTTTTAATGTTGAATTCTTAATTAAAAAAATTCAAAATTCAAAATTCAAAACTCAGCATTCAACATTAAAAATTACTTTTACTGTTTCACCGTTTTCTTAGTAGCCGTTTTGCCATCAGTGCTTAGACTGATAACATAGACCCCTGCGGCTACGTGCTGCAAATGCAATTTGTGTTCGTAAGCACCTGCGGTAGCTGTTTCAGTGAATTGGTACACCTCTTTGCCCACCACGTCTGTTACAGAGATTTTCACTAAGCCAGCTTTT
>JAAFKA010000046.1 GCA_013299115.1 Cytophagales bacterium | reverse complement strand
CACCGAAAACCCTAAGCCTGAGATAGTGCAAGAGGTAGCTTACGACCCTTGGGGTTTGGTGATGCAAGACGAAAGCTATTTTAAACCCGAAATGGGCGTAACTCCCCCTTCGGGGGCTGGGGGGCTTTTTTTGTTCAATGGAAAAGAATTGCAAACTTACGCAGATTTGCATTTGTATGATTACCACTGGAGGCAATACGACCCGCAGCTGGGGAGGTGGCACAATATAGACCCCAGTGCAGACAAATATCATGGTTTTTCGCCCTATAATTACTGTTTCAATAATCCTGTGATGGTGATAGACCCTGATGGACGGGACCCTTTTACAGTTGCTGTTATTATTGGGGCTGTTATAGGTGCTTATTCAGGTTATCAAACAGGTAAAGCTGCTGGTGCAACAGGTTGGGGATTGGTAGGTTATACTTTGGCTGGTGCTGGTATTGGTGCTGCCACTGCTGGCATAGGCAGTTATGTTGGGGGAG
This sequence comes from Cytophagales bacterium, assembly GCA_013299115.1. Lineage (GTDB taxonomy): Bacteria > Bacteroidota > Bacteroidia > Cytophagales > Thermoflexibacteraceae > JAAFKA01. The sequence goes on along the minus strand of JAAFKA010000046.1, from coordinate 23,760 downwards.
CTGCTGCAACAGGTTTAGGCTTATCAGCAAATGCTACAACTTTCTGGGGTGCAGTTGGGTACGGTGCGGTAAGTGGTGCGGTTGGTGGAGTTGTGGGTGGTGGTTTGGCTGGCGGTTTCTTTTCTCTTTTGGGAGGTGGTAATTTTTGGGAAGGAGCAGCTTCTGGTGCAGCATGGGGTGGCGGTTTGGGTGCTGTGGGTGGTGCTATATCGGGAGGAATAGGTTTTAGAATTAGAACTGTGCAAGCAGCACGAAAAATGCTTATCAAAGGACAAAATCCAAATTCACCTGTAGAAATGACAAATGAAAGTTTGACTAATTTTGTGAAAAGTCATGAGGAGTTGAATGCTTTGTATGAAAAAGCAAATAATCCTACATTAATTGCTGGGCAGCCTTCCAATGAATATGTACTTTCTTCTGATGGTTATTTTACCAAAGGTGATGGTAATATGGTGGGTGGTACTACCTCTGTCACTGATGGAACAATAAGAGTCGCACCTAAAGTGTTTCAAAAGGCAGTTAGACTTTACATGACTGTTGGACATGAACTTCATCACTCTATGCACATTAGGAATGGAGTCTATGGTATCTGGACAGCTACTGGGGGTAGTGATTTTGCAAGAAATATGTCTGAAACAGTTGCACACAAATGGGCTTGGCAATTAGGAAAAAGAATAGGCATGACAGGTATAAACTCCTCTATGTTTCATCACCATAATAATCTATTGCCACAATTACACAGAATAAAACTAAACTTTTTAAGACCTTAACATGAAAACACTTTTTTTATTTACTCTTTTATATTCTTTTGCTATTAGATCAATTGCACAGGAATTTGATAACCCAAAGGAGATTTATAATTTAATGAATCAGACTTTATGGGCTTATCAGGGTAAGAAAACAGTTTATTGTCAAGCAATAACAGTTTTTGATTCTGCAATGTATAACGCCATTAATGCTTCTAAAAGCTACAAAAATGGACTAATTAAAGATAGTGATATAACTTTTATGGCTTCTCAATTTTCTTATTACCACAACACCAAACAACAATGGGTAAAAGAAAAGATAAACAATAAAGAAATAAAAGTTATAAAAAACCTTTATTTTCTAACCAGAGTACGCCAGTGGTTTGTCTATTATTACTCTATTCCTGTGTTTACTTGTGTTGGTAATGTTGCTTTTGTTGCGTGTTATCAAGGTGGGCAGCAGTATCTGCTTTATAAAAAAGAAAATGACAAATGGGTTTTGTTGGAGGACTTGGGTGGTACTATAGCAAGCCCTTAATCTAAAATTACTCTCATTTGCAAGGTAATTACACAATAAATAGAGGTAATTACCTTGTTTTTTCTTAGAATCAAGTTTGAAATTAAATCTATAAAAATGCGCAAAATCTTACACATTTTTCTCTTAGCTTTACTGTTATTCGTTGGCAACTTCCCTGTTTACTTCGACGATTGGCACATCACCCTCACCGAAAACCCTAAGCCTGAGATAAAAAGCCCCCAACCCCAAAGGGGAGTTGATGCAATAACGTCAAAAACTCCCCCTTCGGGGGCTGGGGGGCTTCTTTTGTTCAATGGCAAGGAATTGCAGACTTATGCAGATTTGCATTTGTACGATTACCACTGGAGGCAGTACGACCCGCAGTTGGGGAGGTGGCACAGCCCCGACCCCGCAGACCAGTTTCATGGGCTAAGTGGTTATGCCTATTGTGCCAATAATCCTGTGATGCTCACTGACCCTGATGGGAGGATTGTGTGGTTTGTGCCTGTGATTATTGGGGCTGTGGTGGGTGCGTATGGAGGTGCAGCCATTCAACAAGGCACACTTGACCCCAGTATGTGGAAATCTAATTGGTATCAAGGTGCAATAGTGGGTGCTTTTGTGGGTGCTGCTGCGGGGGTAGGGTTTGCTGCTTTGGGTGGCACTTCATCTGCTATGATGTTTACCGCAGGTGGTAAAATGACAACAGGCTGGGGGATGGCAGTAGGAGCAACAAAAGCAATGGCACTAAATGCGGGGTTACAAATAGCTAACATGGGCTACCGACAGGTAGGAGGTAGCAATACATGGCTCTCTAAGGCAATGGGCATGGTTGGTGGATTTGATAGTAGTAATGATGAATTTAGCTGGGGAAGTTTGGCTGCTGCTGGGGCAAGTAGTTTACTAAGTGGTGGTGCAGACCTTCTTATGGGGGAGAGGCTAACATCACAATCATCTACTTTATTTATGCGTAAAGTGGAAAATGCTTTGGGTGATGGTTTTAAAGATTTGGTTACTTCTCCATTCAATACTGCTTTTACAGATATGTATGATTATGGCAGATTACAGACAGGTTTTGACGAGTATGTCAAAGGTGGTATGATAAGTTTTGCTACTTCTTCTGCAACATCATTTGGAAAGGCATGGATAAAAGGTAATATTTTTAGACACAACAGGTGGGACAGAATGAATGCTGGAGATAAAACAGATTGGCTTGGCAACAAAACAAAAAGTTTAGTTGGCTACTATAACCAAACATCTGCAATCCGTCATGGTGCTTTCATTTTAAATACTTCAGACCTTTATTCAAGAAATGAAGCAAAGGGCATTATCAAGTATTTTAAAAATATCAAACAACGTGGCTACCCAAGTATGGGAACAAAATTAGGTTTCTAACTTATATAATCTTAACCTCATTTTTCAAAATGGGGTTAAAATTATTTTTTATCATCTTTTTCAAATTCAGCCATGAAATTCTCACATAACAAGATAAACATATTTGTATGTTTATCTTGTATATTTATTTTGTCTTGTTGTGTAACTTTAGTTCAAGGAAATAAAAACTTTGTTGGTAATACCAATAAAAAAATTGCTATCCTACAACCAATAATACGTATCAATAATCTTCCTAATTTGGTAGACAGCATTCTTGCTGATTCCATATTTGGAATTTACGAAAGTATAGATATTAATGAGGAAAGTAAATATTACTCTTTGGGTATTCAAGATTCTGCTCAAAATTACATAATGAATCACACTGATAAATTTTGTATGAGCTTGCAAAACGTAGATACTACAAATGCTATTTTAGCAGTCCACAAGATTAACTACAAAAATTTACCTAAACAGGACAAGGGTAAAATTTGTAAAATTTTGGGTGTAGATGTAGTTTTATATACTTATTTTTGGAGTAATACCGTAACAGGAGGATTCAATCGAGCCACTTTGGGTAGTCATTCCTCGCATACATATATACACTGTCGTACCTCTTTGCATAGTGAAAAAGATACAGTCTGGCAGTCTTATGGCAGGGGATTTCCTTTTTTTTCTGCTTGGCATAATGTGCGTGTGCTAATGCGAAAGAATATTAAAAAATTGCCATACCGTAAATAAAAATAAACAATTCACTTTAAATATTACATTTTAAAATTATGAAAAACTTAGTTTTTTCTTGTGCTTTGTGGCTGTCTGCTACATTCGTTTACGCCCAAAATGCCGATAGTTTGGTATTTTCCAAAGGCAATATTGTTCGGGCAAATCAAATTTTGTCTAAAAAAGAGGCTTTTGAGGTGCTTGGTTCTAATCCTTTGTCGGCAAAAGAATTGGAAAAAGCCAAAAACAACAACATCGGCAGTTCCGTTTTGGGTGGCATTGGTGGTTTTGGTTTGGGCTACGGTTTGGTAGATATTTTGTTCAAAAGAGAACAAGGTTATTACATTGCAGGTGGTGGTTTGGCTTTTGCCTTGTTGGGCATTCCTTTTTCGGTAGCAGCCAACAAAAGATATAAAAATTCGGTAGAGTTATACAACAAAGGCTTAAAACCAAATTCGTCTTATTTGAAACCTGTTTTGTTACCCAGTAGCAATGGGATAGGCTTGTGTTTGAAGTTTTAATTGCTAAAAATTTACTACATTGCACAAAAACTTACTTGCCTTCTTGCTTATTTTGGGTTTGGTTTTCTCAACTCCAAAAACTCCGCAAGGGAAACTAACAGCCCTTGCGGAGTTGGGGGCTGCGGTTTCTGTTGGCAGTATGCAAATAGGAGAACAAAAAAACCCGCAGGTTCAATTAAATTTGTTAGCTTTGGTGCAGCAAGCAGCAAAGGGTTTGGTAGGACTGGTGCATAAAAAGCCGAAAGTAGCCGAAAAACCACAGCCCGAATGGTTTAACACAGGGGCGGCGGGCATGAAGCTGACTTTTTATGACGAAAATGGCGTAGCTTGGTGGCAAGAAACGAAATATGTGGGCGAGGTAAGCCCCTTGGCATGGGGGCAACTGCTGCAAGGTTACACTGCACCCAACAAAGGCAGCATAGAGGTAGAAATTTTTAACTACAACTTCACCCCTGTTTATTTCGACGACTGGCACATCACCCTCACCGAAAACGCTAAGCCAGAGGTAAAAAGCCCCCAACCCCAAAGGGGAGTTGATGAAATAACGTCAAAAACTCCCCCTTCGGGGGCTGGGGGGCTGTCGGATGGGCTTCTTTTGTTCAACGGCAAAGAATTGCAGACCTACGCAGATTTGCATTTGTATGATTATCATTGGAGGCACTGGGACGCCAGCCGATATGACCCGCAGCTGGGTAGGTGGCACAATATAGATGCGATGGCAGACGAATTTCATGGGCTTTCTCCTTATAATTATTGCCTGAATAACCCAGTTATGATTGTCGACCCTGATGGGAGATTACCTGTTTTGGTTTTTGTGGCTGCTGCGGTTATTGGTGGTGGGTTAAATGTTTGGAATAATAAAGATAAAATTAAAGACATTGGCAGTGCGTTGGGTTACTTTGGGGTAGGTGCTGTTGGTGGGGCAGTGGCAGTGGTGAATCCCAAGGCTGGTTTTGCTATAGCTTCACTGGGCAATGTAGGAATGGATATAGCCACAGGCAATATTCCAAAATTTGAGAAATGGCAAGATGTGGCTAAATACGGTTTGTCCACAGGGCTTAATTCCTTAGATGTGGTGGGTGCTGGGCAGATAACAAAAGTAGCTTTTCAAGCCATCAGGACATGGCAAACTGTTGCAACAGGGGCTAATACTATTGGCAGTACAGAAATTATTACTGGTGCAGTGGATGATGTAGCTTTTAATGTGATTGGTGCAACTACTGAGGTTACTTTTGTTAGAGTGCCAGCTTTGGCGCAACTGTTGCCAGCTAATCAGTTAGCGAGGAGTGGAAGTAGAATTTGGGAAGTTGGTGCGTATAACGAATTACGTGGTGTAGAAATTGGTTTAGATGCACATCATGTTGGACAAAAAGCACTAATGAGTAGATTTGTACCAAACTATAACCTAAACACAGCACCTTCTATTTTAGTGCCAAAGTTAGGTCATACACAAGGCATTGGTGTTATTTCAAGAAATACTACTGGATTTGTAAATGCTCGGCAAGTTTTAGCAAGAGATATTCTTGAATTAAGACGTGTCTATGGAGGTCAGGGTATCCCTAACAGTTCTTTGCAACGCCTAATTCAGATGAATAAAACAATGTATCCCAGTGCATTCATAAAATAAACAAAATGAGAAATTTGGAATTAATAGAAAAGTCGTATTTGGAAGCTGTAAAGGGTGTGCAGGAAGAATGGTTTTTGTACAGTAATAGCAATTGGTATGATTATGTTATGAATCTACCTATTCATTTAAGAGTTACTTATTTAGTTGTTATTTTACACAATCAAGTATTTAACGGTGGGTTTCATCAATATTTTGTGAATGGCTATGGTCAGTTCGCAAACGAAACAATATTAGTTCTTTTAGACGTTGGGGCATCGAAAAGAGCTAATATTTTAGAAGTAGCTTATAAGATTGTTAATGCCAATAACCTATCTACCGAAATTTTTAGGGAGCAGCTACTGGACAAAAAAATACAATCACTATTTGCAACTGATGAACTCTATGTACCTCTTGATAAATTAGATAACGAATATTATAACCTTGTTGAAGAGGATATAGAAACATTATTAAGTAATTATTTAAAAAGTTGCTAAATAATGGGTAAACCCAAGCTGCAAAGCTGCGTTTACTAAATTTCTTTTCTTAATCGAGGCTAATAGTTTTGGTACTGAAACACTTATTTCAGGTGTTGTAGACGGTGGGGCTTTTACAGTGATTGGGCAAACTACGGAGGTTACTTTTACAAAAATTCCTGCCTTGACACAGTTGCTGCCTGTGAATCAGGTGGCGAAAGGAATAGGTAATTCATTTGTTCCTTATATCAACAAAACTCTTACCAAAAATAGTGTTCCTAATCGTCTTATTGGAATGAATGTAGATGATTTTGCTCTAAATGCCAATCTGGGGAAAGGTCAAAAAATGCTACTTAAAGATGGTAATTTTTTGTGGAAATATGAAAAAGATGGTTTTATGTATAATTTTAGAAACCATGCAAAAGAATGAACAAGAGGTGCTACCTTAGAAATTGTTCCCAGTACTGGTGGTAAGGCTATCCAAAAATATCGTTTTGATTCCTATTTTAAACTGTTCTAAGCCAATGAAACTATCAAAAAACATTGATATTCTTAACAGTTGTAAAGATACCCAATACTTTAAAAGTATGCGGAATAATTACTTTCGTAATATCAATCTAAAACAAAACGGTGTTAAACAGCTTTCTGAAGGCACACTATGTACTTCTTGTTTTTGGGAAATTATCTATTTGAATAAGGAACTTCTTTCATCTTTAATATTTATTGTAGATGATGACGTAATTTTAAGAATAGACTCTAATATTACTCAAAATGAGTATCATAATTTATGGGTAGCCTATCATGATTTTGGGCATGATAGGTTTCGTACCCAAATTAATGGGAGATGGGTTAATAAGTACTCTCTATTGGGAACTTGTACAACAATTGAGATTTTTAATGTAGAGGGTACATTTCGTTACCTTTATGAGCATGACACTCCTGATTTATTACGGACAGTTTTAAGTTTGGAATATCAAAACAATTTAAAGTTTTTAGAATAAAGTTTAAAATAAAACATTGCCAAATGCACCAAAACCTACATAAGTTTCTCTTAGTTTATTTGCTTATTTTTGGTTTGCCTTTTCTCTCAAAAAGTCAAACCATTAGCTACGCTCACGGCTTTGTGTATGAAAACGGGAGGCTCAAATCCTTTGGCTTGCCAAACGGACAGGTGGTGAACGTGAAACAGGCAGACAACAGCTACAAACTGGAGTATGAATATCACTACCGAGACCACATAGGCAATTTGCGGTTGGCGTTTAGGGTGAAGGCAAGCAAAAAGGAGTATAAATTGACGAGTGAGGAAAGTGTGCTGAAAGAGGAATTAGGTAATTTTGAGAGCAACGGAACAAGCAATCAAGGAGGTTATAGCAAAGACATCAGAGTTACTGCTCCTGTACGCACAGGTGCGTATGCAGTACGTTTGGAGGGACGAGATTTTATAAGTCCTGTGGTGCAGCAACCCCGAATTTTTAAACGAGTAAACATAACCGAAGGCACAAAGCTGGACATGAGCAGCTATGTGTATTATAGTTCGCCGTTTGAGATAGGAGGCAAAAGCCCAATAAGCCCCCTAACCCCCAAAGGGGGATTTGACGCAATAACGTCAAAAACTCCCTCCCCTTTGGGGAGGGTTGGGGAGGGGCTGTTAGTTGCGGTTTCTGTTGGCAGCACGCAAATAGGCGAGCAGAAAGCCCCGCAGGTGCAGGCAAATGTGCTGGCAGCAGTGCCTTTGCTAAAAAGGCTGTTTGGTGGCAAGCAAGGCAACAAAGGTGCAGGAGCAGCCACCAAACCAACCGAGCCAACGCCACAACCCGAATCGTTTAATCCTTTGGCGGCGGGTATGCGGTTTAGAATATACGACGAGAATGGGGTGCAGCAATACAGCCAAACGGTGGACGTAGGCACTGTACCGCCAGAGAATTGGGGAAAACTGATGCAGACTTTCACCGCACATATAAGTGGAGTATTGGAGGTAGAAATCTTTAATGACAACATTGGCTACCCTGTCTTTTTTGACGACTGGCACATTACCCTCACCGAAAACCCTAAGCCTGAGATAGTGCAAGAGGTAGCTTACGACCCTTGGGGTTTGGTGATGCAAGACGAAAGCTATTTTAAACCCGAAATGGGCGTAACTCCCCCTTCGGGGGCTGGGGGGCTTCTTTTGTTCAATGGCAAAGAATTGCAGACTTATGCAGATTTGCATTTGTATGATTACCACTGGAGGCAGTATGACCCGCAGCTGGGGAGGTGGCACAATATAGACCCCAGTGCAGACAAATATCATGGTTTTTCGCCCTATAATTACTGTTTCAATAATCCTGTGATGGTAATAGACCCTGATGGGAGAGAGCCAATAACTCTTGCAGCAGTAGGAATGAGTATGCTAATTGGTGCTTTAATTGGCGGAGGAGCATCCGCAGCTGTTTATACAACATCTGCATTAATCAATGGTAGTTTTACTTGGACAGGTTTTGGAAATGCTTTTGCTTTTGGTGCTGTTGCTGGTGCTATAACAGGAGGTTTAAGTAGTTTAGGTTCTGGTTTGGGTGCATTTGGGCAAAGTTTAGCTTTCAATTCTATGTCAAATGTAGCCTCAAATGTAGGAACTAATTTAGCATTTGGTCGTCCAATTACAATAGGCTCTGTTGCTGGTTCTGCTGTTGGTGGTTTAGTGAATACAGGAATTGGTAATTTTTCGGGAGTTCAAGGTGGAGTTTTAGCTAATATTGGTGCTGAAATAGGCTTTAATGCCAGTAAATATGCTTTTAGCGGTGCTATTGGAGGAGGTATAGGTGCTGGAATTGATGGCGGAAATATTGGGCAAGGAATGGTGGATGGTTTTGTTGGCGGGGCTATTGCAGGTGCAACTTTGGCAAGTGCTAATATATTGCTTTTGGGGGCTGCCTATAAACCAAGCCAAAGCTATGGAAGTTTTGGAAGGTACAATCCTGTGTATAGGCGAGGTACTTTTGTAACAAGATACTTTGCTGGCGAAGGTTCAGGTATTGCCTTGGGCAGAAATTTGGTAACCCATCGGCTCAATACCAACCGTCTGTATTTTAACAAAAAAGGTAAGCCTTTCTCTCCTACTGAATACAATAATTATTTAGCAGCACACGAAACAGGGCATTACGACCAACAAATACGCATGGGATTTGGTGGGTTTTATTTCCGTACATTAAAAGAGTATGCTATGTATGGACAAGATAAAACTTATATGACGCCAGGTACTTTGGAATATGAGGCTCAAGTGTATTCTCGTACACAATTGGGTTATTATTTTATAAACTGGACTAAGACACGTTAAATAAATCAAAGTTTCTTTGCAAAATTTATTTTGTAGAGAAACTTTTTATTTTTAAAAAATTATGAAAAATATACTTGTATGCTTATTTTTAGTGTGCTTTATGTACTCTTGTGGTGTGTATTTACCTCTCATAGATTATGCAGTAGCTTTGGATTATACGAGAGTTTCGTATCAAACCAAAGACACTGTTCGTCTTAATGACTCTCTTAGCTTTCTTGCAAGTTCTTCTTTGGTTTTTCCCAATAAAAAACGTAGCAGGAATAGAGGTTTATTTGAAATTTATACCTCATTTATGATATTGGAAAACAAATACAACTACCCCATTTATATTCACTTGGATAGTATTACCACTATTGTAAATTATTCAGATACCGTTTTGCAGGGTACTGATATTGGAATTTTTAGGGAAGAAAATTATAAAAAATATTACATAAAAGATAAAACTTTTTATTACGATTTTTATCTTGAAAATTCCGAACAGCGTATAATTTGGAGTAGTTGTTTTCAAACTCGTAAATTTGATTTTAAAAAACTACCAATTTATCAACTTCACTTGCATAAAGTGTTTCTTAATAAAAAACTACTGAATAAACATTTAGAAGTTAAGCATATTAATTGATTTTTTGATAAAAATGACATGCAGAATAAAATAGCTTATTTTTTGCTACTTGTTACAATTTTAGTAACGGCTTGTAGTGTTCCTACGAATTTTTATATTCGTAATACTACTACCAAACCTATAAAAGTAGGTTTGGTAGTGAGTAGCCCCAATTTTAAGAGTTTTAAAGTCTTAAATAAACTTATAACACCTAAACTTAATTCTTATCAATCATTTACAGATACACTTAAAACAGAATTGACAGGCAAAGATACAATTAATGTATCTTTGCCACCTCAAAGTACTTGTTTAACTGGTTCTGGTATTAATTTTAGAGTTTTTGGTATTAAGACAGTTATCCTCTATGAAAAAAAACTTATTTTAGATATGATTTCCTTGAATGAAGAAACATTTAAGTTATTCCAAACTCGCAAAGGTGCTTTTTGGTATGATTTGTAAGATATGTAATCAAATTTTTGATAAAAATAGCTTAATATGCCTCAAATCGTACATATTTTTTTCTTAGCTTTACTGTTATTCGTTAGCAACTTCGAGCCTGTTTATTTTGACGACTGGCACATTACCCTGACCGAAAACCCTAAGCCTGAGATAGTGCAAGAGGTAGCTTACGACCCTTGGGGTTTGGTGATGCAAGACGAAAGTTATAGTAAAGACCCTGCTAATGAAAACAAATTTACTTTCTTGCAGAAAGAATTGATGACATACGCAGACCTCAATTTGTATCATTTCCAATACCGAAACTACGATGCCCAGCTTGGGCGTTGGCACAATGTAGATGCTTTTGCAGACAAATATAGTTCATTTTCAAGCTATCATTTTTCGGGCAACAATCCTGTGATGAACAAAGAACATGATGGGAGGTTTTTCTGGACTGCTATTACTGGTGTGATTGATGGATTGGTAACAGGCTTTTTCAAAGGAGGTTTTGACCCTACAAGTGCTTCTGCTCGCAGCAGTGCATGGAAAGAATATGACCCTACTGCCCGTTGGAGTAAAACCAATAAAGCATGGGAAATAGACAAAGGATTGGTGCAAACTGACCCTAATAAATCATTTTGGGGACAAGCATGGGAGCTATTCTCAAGATTTACTTGGCAGGCGCCACAAACTGTTTTGGGCAATGCGTATGGACATATTTTAAACAATGTAGGTGTAGTAAATAATGTAAGTCATGGTTTTGGTGTTACTGTTTTAGATACAGAAATCAATGGTGGTGCAATTACAATAGGTAACTATATTTCGGGTCCTCGTGGATTTAGGGCAGATTGGACAGACCATTTATTTGTTCACGAATATGGGCATTATATCCAAAGCCAACAATGGGGACCTGCTTATTTATTAGCTATTGGAGTGCCAAGTTTACAGAGTGCGGGATTGGCAGGCATAGGAATTGGCGACCACCATGACCGTTGGTTTGAAGCTGATGCAAGTTTTAAAGGCATGGCATATTTTGATGAGCATTTTGGTTCTGGTGCAGCAGGGTATTTTAGGGGTAGTCTAAATCATTTTGATAGTAATTCCTTTATAAACGCAAATGCTGTTACTGGTGCTAATTGGAGTCCTTATAACAATAATAGGACTGGAGTACAAAATTTTTCGGGTCATGCTATTTCTCCTACTTTTCATTGGAGTGACCCATTTCTTTATGCTTACTTGCTTGCTGGTTTCTTCATCTTTTAAACAAAATAGACAATGAAAAATATTATTTATATCATGTTGATTTTTGGTTTAACAAGTTGCACCAGTTGTGAAAAAGAAATTCCAAAGCCAACAGCTTTTATAAAACTCAAAAACAATAGTGATAAAGAATTGCTATTGTATTATCATAGCGGAAAAGATACTATTCTCATTAATCCTAATGATAGGGACACACCTTTTCATTGGACTTTTGGCAAGTTATCAGAAAGCTATTTTAATAATAGTCTTGTCAAGCCTCAAAGTGAAAAAACTATCCCAACCTATCGTGATTTATACACGATAAAAGATAAACCTGTAATTTTTTATATCTTTAATCGGGCAGATTTTGGCAACTATAAATGGGCAGAAATGCCCATTTTAAGGAGATATAAATTGACTGATAAGGTTTTGGATAGTATGAAATGGGAAATTATCTATCCCTAAGTTTTTGAATTAAGCAATAACTATTATTTTGCAATAGTTATTGCTTAAAATTTTATTAAAATCTTGCAAAATGCACAAAACCTTACATAGCTTTCTCTTAGCTTTATTGTTATTCCTTGGCAACTTCGAGCCTGTTTACTTCGACGACTGGCACATCACCCTCACCGAAAACCCTAAGCCAGAGATAGTGCAAGAAGTCCACTACGACCCTTGGGGTTTGGTGATGCAAGAGGAAAGCTATTTTAAACCCGAAATGGGCGTAACTCCCCCTTCGGGGGCTGGGGGGCTTCTTTTGTTCAATGGCAAAGAATTGCAGACTTACGCAGACCTGCATTTGTATGATTACCACTGGAGGCAGTACGACCCTCAGTTGGGTAGGTGGCACAATATAGACCCCAGTGCAGACAAATATCATGGTTTTTCGCCCTATAATTACTGTTTCAATAATCCTGTGATGGTAATAGACCCTGATGGGAGAGAGCCAATAACTCTTTTAGCTATTGGAATAGGGTTAGCCAAAGCTATGGCTGTTGGTGCTGGCATAAGTGCTGCTACTTATACGGCGAGTGTGGCTTTTAGTCATGGTGGATTTAATAATTGGTCTTGGTCTGGTTTTGGAAATGCTGTTTTTCAGGGTGCTATTTCGGGTGCTGTTACATACGGAGTCGGCTCTATGTTTGGTGGTGTAGGGGCAGGTTTTAATGTAGGCAAAGAATTATCGAGGGCTTACGTTCATGGATTTGCAAATGGTATGATTTCGGAATTTTCGGGTGGCAGTTTCATGTCAGGTTTTGCTTCGGGTGCATTTGGCAGTTTTGCAGGTTCTTTGACAGATATGATTGGTAATCCTGCTTTGCAAGTGGGGGCATCTGCCTTAGCTGGTGGAGTGGGTGCAGAAATTAGCGGTGGTAATTTCTGGATGGGATTTGCAACAGGGGGAATTATTGCTACAGCTAATCATTTGATGCACACTGACCCAGTATATGAGTATAACGGGAAGAAATATACCTCAAAGGCAGAATTATATGGGGCTATTTTGGCAGACCAGACGATGAATCAGATGGGTATAACAGACTTACTTGCGTTAGATGCAGTAGTTTCAGGGCAACCTACAATTTCTAAAAGATTTGTTGCCAAAGGTAGTTCTCATGCAACTTCAGAGGCTTCTACTTTTTTTAACAAATATTTACCATTTAAAAGCCCTATTCGTATCCTAACACCAATAGCTAATTCTTCAAGAATTGGATTTGCTATGACTACTTCTGTCGGTAAAATTGTAGGTAGGTGGGTACCATTTTTAGGTTGGGGACTGCTGGCATACGATGCAGGCAGAATTGCTTACAATACACAAATAATTTACAATCAAATTACACAAGGCAGATAATATGCAACTAAATAATGATTTATATGAGTTTATATCTTCTGAGGTAGGCATCAATAGAAAAAAGCTATTGCCTAGCACTAAATTGCGAGAAGATATAGGTTTAGATGCTGATGATGCTTTCGAACTCTTACAAAAATTTAGTGAGAGGTATGATGTGGATATGTCAAATTTTAATTTTTCAACCTACTTTAGTAAAGAAGGAACAGAATTATTATTTGCCTTGCTTTTCCTTTTGCGTATTAGAAAGCCTGTTATACTCAAATCTTTAAATATTGCTGATTTAGAGATTGCAATAAAAAAAGGTTTTTTGATATAATTTCAATAGCTATTGCTTTGTTATACAACAGAGCAATAGCTAAGTCATATACAATCAAATAATTAGCAAAAAAATGAATAAAAATCAATTAACAGAGGTTATCAACTTTGTAAAATCTTTTACAAGGACTTCTTACAATAATATTTCTCCAGAAACTACCTTAGAAAAAGACTTAGGCATAACAGGAGATGACGGGCAGGATTTTATGCAAGGCTTTTTTCAAAAATTTACAGTAAGTAATGAAAGTTTTGACTGTAGCAATTACTTTTCCTCTGAGGGTTTAGATTTATTCGGAATTTCATATATTCTACGTAAAATTTTGCGTTTACCTCCACTCAAGAACCCTTCTCATGATATTACTATTAAAGATTTGCATGATGCTATTGAATTAGGGTATTGGCATTTAAAGTAATCTATTAAGATAATGTATTTTTGTTTGGAAGTTTGTTATTTTTAACATTTGGTATCAACTAACAAAATCACAATATGCAAAACGAAAATGAAATTAAAGAGTATATATTTTCATTGACAGGAGTGTCTGTAAATGAAAATACAGCATTTTTTGATGATTTGGGCATAGATGGATTAGACGCACTAATATTTATGCAAACATTATCAAAAAAATATGATTTGGATTTGTCTGCCTATGACCCTTACAAGTATCATGATGATGAGGGAAATATGTTAAATATCTTCCGTTTTTTTTATGATTACATTTTCAAACGAAAAAAAACAATAAGATACTCTTTTACTTTTAAACACTTATTAAATGTAATAGAGAAAAAAAAGTGGGTTGATGAGTTGTTGGAATAAAACAAATTTGTAATAAAAACTGGTAACTTTGTTAGGTTTTGTTGTTTTGTGAATTGATACAAGTTTTAGTTCAATAACAGCAACAAAGTCTAATATTGTTTCAATTTTTTACTCAATATTTTATGTGTAATGTGATACTAAATAAAATCAATCAACTTTCTAAGGCTTTCAATTCCTTTCAAAAGGAGTTTGTAACTAAGCATTTGTTACTACTTTCGTCAGTTGATGATGAAAAACTTAACTTATCAAAGTCTTGTGTAACTCTTAATACTTGTTTGTCCATTTCTCTTATTGGCAATGACTTGGAAAAAACTTGTATTCTTATCAATGTTCATGATTTTTATACAGAAGTGTTTATAGAGCATTTTCTATACGAAGAAACAGAAGAAGAAAATATTGTAATGAAAGCACTTAGTGGCAGTTACGATATTTATTGCTATTATGATGACAAGCAATTATTTTTAGGTTGTCGTATTCAATTAAAAGATATAGAAATTAGTTTTAATGATCCATTTACTTTTAAAGATAGGTTGCTTAAAATGTTGGGTAAACCTTATAATCAATACAAAGAACTAAAAGTAATTAAAGGTCATAATTTTCTTGTTAAAGATTTACATTTTCAAATTTGAAATAAAGCCTTGCAAAAATGCACCAAACCGTACATATTTTTCTCTTAGCTTTTTTGCTATTAGTTAGCAACTTCGAGCCTATTTACTTTGACGACTGGCACATTACCCTCACCGAAAACCCTAAGCCAGAGATAGTGCAAGAAGTAGCTTACGACCCATGGGGTTTGGTGATGCAAGACGAAAGCTATTTTAAACCCGAAATGGGCGTAACTCCCCCTTCGGGGGCTGGGGGGCTTCTTTTGTTCAACGGCAAAGAATTGCAGACCTATGCAGACTTGCATTTGTATGATTATCACTGGCGACAGTATGACCCGCAGCTGGGGAGGTGGCACAGCCCCGACCCCGCAGACCAGTTTCATGGGCTAAGTGGTTATGCTTATTGTGCGAATAATCCTGTGATGTATATAGACCCCGACGGACGTGAAATAATTACTGCTATTATTATTGGGGCTTTGATAGGTGGGGCTATTAATTTGGGTGTCAAGGCTTATCAGGGCAAAATTACAGATTTTACATCAGGCTTAAAGGCTTTTGGGATAGGTGCGTTGGCAGGTGGTATTGGCGTAGCTACTGGTGGGGCTGCTTTTGCCGCCGCAGGCGGTGCTGCTGCGGGTGCAGGTGGATTTTTGGCAGGGGCTATGGGCGGTGTCATTGGAGGCTATTACCAATCTATGATTTTGGGTATTGGCAACATGGCGTTTTTTGGCGACCCTTTTTCGCCTACTGATGCCATAGTGGGGGCAGCTTTTGGTGCTATTACAGGAGGAGTAAGTAATGGTATTTCGTCTGTTGTCAATGGAAAAAGTTTTTGGAATGGTGTACCCAAAATTAATACGCCATCAGGTGTGAAGTTACAAATTGCTACGATGCAAGGTAAGAGTGAGGCACGGCTCAATATGGAAATCAAAAGACCTGAGATTGACATACCTGTTGAAACTCCTGCTCACCCTGTGGTAAGTAACAATGGCAATTTTCACCAGCCGAGTACAAATGGTTTAAAATTAGGTGGAGATTTATCTGGGAAAATCATAACTAATAACTCTTCGAAACTTTTGAATCAATACAATAGCGTGGAGAGTATGTTAGGGAGTGTGCAGGATTTTCAACAACTAAAAGGTGGAGTTTTACAAGGCAGTCTTCGTG
Organism: Cytophagales bacterium; assembly: GCA_013299115.1. GTDB lineage: Bacteria > Bacteroidota > Bacteroidia > Cytophagales > Thermoflexibacteraceae > JAAFKA01. Next base: position 7,468 of record JAAFKA010000046.1, on the reverse strand, counting down.
GTAATGGGGAGAGTATTTTTGGTGCTATATCACAACAAGGCACAAGACTTTCTAGTGGTGCAATCCAATTACCCAATGGCACGGTATTGTTTAAGTATTTTTCTTCGACAACGCAAGAATTTTCAATATTTATAAAACACGCAGGTCAAAACTTCAAAATCAGAATAAACCCATGATAGAATTTAATAAACATCTTGATTTTTACAAGGACTACCCTTGGGCTGATTTTTCCAGACTAATTTCTTACACTGATTGGGGAAACAAAGAACTTGCTGAGAAATATTTGGAAAAATATTGGCTACCAGAACAAGAATATTTGCGTATTTGGAAACCCTTGCAAGATAAAATTTTTCAAGAAGTTAATAATTTACCTTCATTGGTTTATCATACTGATTTTGAATTGATAACTTTGCAAGGTGGTTGTTTGTTTACAGAAGAAGATTTTAAACAGTTGCAAGCTGCCATGCTGGAACTTGATGAATCTTATTTTGTAGTCATCCAAAATTCACAAGAATTTACTATTGGTGAACCAATGTTTAGGATGAAATTTCCTGTAAATATTACTTGGGAGGAGTTAATTAGTGGCAATTATATATCAGCAGTTCTTTTAGAGATGCACTTAAACGAATATCTGGTTTTTGGCTCAAAATATAGTTGGGGCAAGTATGCTGCTAATGATTATAAAAACCCTCTTGATATTATAGGTTTTAAGCCTAATCTATCTCCTGTTTTTAGAAAGTATTTTGCATAAGAACAAGTTTTTTTATAAAGAAGGACTCACAAATCTTGTTGGTTACACTATTCAAGCACAAAAGCCTGATGGGTATATTTTTCTTAAAATAAGGTTTAACAAATAAATTTATTACACTCTTATTCTTTTTGAACAACTGAAAGAATAAGAGTGTTTTATATAAAAATATAACTAATTTTTTTAAGATGGAAACTTACTTTTATTCATTTTCTCCTGAAAACATAGAACTATTAAGAAGGCAACTACACACCCAAATACATTTGGTGTATTCTAATGGTGCTTCTTTTTATTCCCAAATGCCTATTATAGAGTTTGAACTCTACTTAGGAATGGGGAATAATTTAATCATATATTCTATTTTTGACCCTACACATGATTGTAGTGCTGACATTTGTAAACTTTCTTTTGAAGAAGAAACAGAGTTAGTCTATACACAAAGCTATTCGATTGTAGACAAAAAAATAGCTACCAACTATGTGAAATTTCATATAAATTCTTTTGAAGTATCTCAAATAGATATTTATAAAATATCTTATCAAGATGAATATGAAAACATAGACTGGGAAAACATCTTACTTTTATACTCACAAAATGGGCAACGTATATTGATATATCCCGAAACTCCGCTATCTAATGTATGCTTTGTTTATGATAGCGTGGCTATTGATAATATACTTAAACAACGTAATATGGTGTTTTCGAGGTCTGTAGTTTAATTTTAGAAAAGTATTGTGATGTTTTTGGTTTTGGAAAATCTATTTTAAATAGGTTGTTTTAAAAGTCTTACTATTTATTTTTATCTTAAATCTTGGGCGTAAGCTTGAAATAAAATAATTGTAAAATGCACCAAACCGTACATATTTTTCTCTTAGCTTTTTTGCTATTAGTTAGCAACTTCGAGCCTATTTACTTTGACGACTGGCACATTACCCTCACCGAAAACCCTAAGCCAGAGATAGTGCAAGAAGTAGCTTACGACCCATGGGGTTTGGTGATGCAAGACGAAAGCTATTTTAAACCCGAAATGGGCGTAACTCCCCCTTCGGGGGCTGGGGGGCTTCTTTTGTTCAACGGCAAAGAATTGCAGACCTATGCAGATTTGCATTTGTATGATTACCACTGGAGGCAATATGATCCGCAGCTGGGGAGGTGGCACAGCCCCGACCCCGCAGACCAGTTTCATGGGCTAAGTGGTTATGCTTATTGTGCCAATAATCCTGTGATGCTAACTGACCCTGATGGGAGGATTGTGTGGTTTGTGCCTGTGATTATTGGGGCTGTGGTGGGTGCGTATGCAGGGGCTTCTGTTCATTCGGGTAGTTGGAATCCCGCACAATGGAAATCGGATTGGTGGAAAGGTGCAGTAGTAGGAGCTTTTGTGGGTGCTGCTGCGGGGGTAGGGTTTTCGGCTGTCATGGGAGCAACAGGATTAATGCCTATTACAGGAATGACAACTACAACTTTGGCAGGAAAAACAGTATCAACCGTGGGCTGGAAAATGGCATTAGGGGCTACTAAAGCAATGGGATTTGATGCAGCAAAGCAACTTGGAAAAATGTATTTGGGAATGCAAAATGGTTTTGACTGGGGTAGTTTACCAACTTCTGCTATTGGTAGTTTAGCAGGCGATGGCTTGGGTTATGCGTTTGGTTTAGAAAAAATAAACGAAGCATTAGACGCAACGGAATTATCTTGGTTTGAAAAAACATTTGAAAAATCATTTAGTCAAGAGGGTTTTGTTAAAGGATTTTTGGCACAACCTGCGACAACTTTATTTGAAGGTGTTTACGAAGATGGTAAATTGGACAAAGGTTTTGCTGATTATTTTGTCGATGCAGGCAAGGCATTTTGGTCTGGTGCCGTAAACGGTTTAGTCAATGCAAGTATTTCTGAAAAAGCTTTGCCATTTGGCTTAAAAGTCCAAGCATCTGTTCGTGAAAAAGTCTATCCTTTTGTAGAAAATCAACTAAATATTTTCCAACAAAAGCTGCTTAAAAGAATACCCTCATCTCTAAAAAAAGACTAATAATCACTTTGCAGCTACTCATCATTTATGGATAGCTGCATTTTTTCATCTTATATGAAATATATCTGTTTTATCTCACTTTGCTTTTCCTTATTTGGTTGTGTGTTAAAACCACCAATAGAACTTCTAAATATTACTCAACAGCATAAGATTGTAGCCATAGAGTCTATTAAATGCTTTGAAATAACTATGAAGGAAAAAAATAAACTTATGGCTGATACTACTGGAAAGTATTACCTAAGTGCGGAAAAAATTTTACAAAATCAATTACAAACCTTACCTTATTTATCAACTGTTAGCTATATAAATATTGGTAAAGATAGTACATTAGCTTTTTCAAAAAGACAAAATTATTTTCCTGTAACTGCTGATGCTTATTTGGAAATCCAAATTAATATTGCAGAAAATCAAACAGACTTAGCTGCTGAGATGATTTCAGGAGTAATTACTGCTTTGATTACTAATCGTAGTAGAGTTTCTACAAAGTATTTATGTATAGGCACTTTATATGCACAATTGTATGATAAGGAGCATAATATACTTGATGAATATGTTATTAGTGGGCAAGGGAATAATCAGAAAGACTTTATCCAAACTACTATAAAACAATTGGTTAGGGAATTGCCCTATCAAAAAAGGTTTTATAAGCCTTGAATAACAAAAATAGGTAGCTTTCATATCAAAAGCTACCTATTTTCTTTTTTTATGTTTCCTCTCAAATATATTTTTTTATGAAAAAACACTTATTTATTACATCATTAGTATTCATTTTATTAAGTTGTAAGACAGCTTACATAAAACCTGAAGCTATGATAAAACGTACTCAAACACATAAATTAATTGCTATTTTACCTATTTGTGCAACATTGTCTGATTATAAAAAACTTAAAGACAGCACAAGAATAAAAATAGACGACAGCTATTGGGTGCAGCACGGAATTGTTAGTTACTTAGAATTGATGAAACCTGAATGGGGCTTAACTGTAGATTTTCAAACAATAGCTATCACACAGCAATTATTGCGAGATGCCAATATTTCGTTAGATAGTTTGCAAAAAATGAATAAAATAGAATTAATAGAGCTGTTAGAAGTAGATGCTGTGATGTATGCAGAAGGCTATGTAGAACAAATTGGTATTAGAAGTTGGGTTGTGGATAGTTTCTTAGATGCTTTGGTTGCTGCCTTAATTGGAGGCAGACCTTCTTATAGAAATTCTGACAGCGACAAGTCTTTGGCTAAAATTACACTCATCGATAAAAAGGGCAGTTTTTGGAGAGGTGAAAAATTTATCAAAGATAGGATAACAAAAGATAATCAAAAAAAGATGTTTCTTAATGCTTATTTTGTGGCTATTGAGGAGTTTCCGTATAGAAATAAGTAAAAATGGTATCAAATTTACAATTAAATAATATTGCAAAATTCCTCAAATCTTACATGTTTTTTTCTTAGCCTTTCTGTTATTCGTCAGCAACTTCGAGCCTGTTTACTTTGACGACTGGCACATCACCCTTACCGAAAACCCTAAGCCAGAGATAGTGCAAGAAGTAGCTTACGACCCTTGGGGTTTGGTGATGCAAGACGAATCCTTTTTTAAACCCGAAATGGGCGTAACTCCCCCTTCGGGGGCTGGGGGGCTTCTTTTGTTCAACGGAAAAGAATTGCAGACTTATGCAGACTTGCATTTGTATGACTACCACTGGAGGCAATACGACCCGCAGCTGGGGAGGTGGCACAGCCCCGACCCCGCAGACCAGTTTCATGGGTTAAGTGGCTATGCCTATTGTGCGAATAATCCTGTGATGCTCACTGACCCTGATGGGAGGATAATACCGTTTGTGGTAGGTGCAATTATAGTAGGTGCTTTGGCGGGTGGCACAGCCAATGTGATAAACAACTGGGACAATATACAAAAGAATGGTTTTTGGACAGGGGTAGGTTATTTTGCGGTGGGGGCAGCGGCAGGTGCAGCAGGCACTGCCATTGGTATAGCTACCGCAGGAGCAGGTTCGGGTATTGGTTTGGCATTGGCAGGTAGCATAGGTGCTACAACAACAGGCGTAATAGCTGGTGGCGTAATTGGTGGGGTGCTAAACTATGGCTTTGATGTGGCTACTTTTGGGGCTCACAATGTAGATGGCTGGCAGTCGTTTTTCAGAGGGGCTACTGCAGGTATGACAGGGGCTACGGCAGGGATGGGTTTCTTTAAAGGAGGATTTAAGGGCATGGTTGATGCTTTCTTTGGGAAAAAAGATAGTTATCAAAATTATACTCCTGATTCTTGGGCTGCAAAACACCTTGATAATCCTGTGGGAAATGCCGTAAAAGACGGTATTTTGTCTATAGCGGAGGCAAGGGCAAGCGGCGATTATAACCCTGATAAGTGGAAAGAAACTATGACTACTGGATTTATTACTTCCTTGATAGGGGGTGTAATTGAGAAAGGGTATGAAAAAAGCTTTTCCGATTATATTGAAGCAGACATCTTAAATCCACTGCAAAGATTAGGCGTAGATTATCTCAGTGCATACTCTACACAAGTTATTTTGCAGCAAGATTTGAATATATTATCACCTGCACAAGGCGTAATTACAGATTATTTTCTTTCAGAAGGGCTTTTAAAATACGCTGGCTGGTCGCAGAATAACTCTTTTTACACTCGTAAAACAATTTCAATTAAAAGATAATTTTATAAAAAAGAGTTTGTCAAAAAAATAAATTTGATTTTTTTTTGACAAACTCCTTTCAACTCCAAATATGTTTACAATGAAAAATTTGCTATTTTATCTTTTTTGCCTTTTTCTTTGTACTGCCTGCAAGCTACCCAAGACAAAGTTGTTTATTAGACAACCAAACCAACTCATCTCTAATAAATTTGTGCTACTTACCCCAACTATTTATGTCCGTTATAAGTCGTTTAATAACCCCTATGAAATAGGACAAGATACGCTAAGAGCCGTAAGTTTACGCAAGGCTTTTAATGAAAGTTTTGCAAAACTTACCAAAGGAAAAATAGAATGGAAGGAGTATTATAACCAAAACCAATATTTTCAAAATGAATTGTATTGGTTTATGCAAAATGCAGCCACCAAAGTATTAGATACTAATTATTTGCATAAGAAAAAATTTGATGTTTCGCACCTCCGCAAACCAACAATTCTTTTGCAATTAACACACCTGAATTATACATATAGAGGAAATATTTATTCCAAAGATTTTACTCTATATATTCAAGTCTTAGTATTAAATGAGCAAAATCATATTGTTTTTTACAATATAAATTGGGTAGAAACCTCAGGCTATGATAATCTTGATATCACCTTACCTAATCAACTAAGTTTGGTTTTGCAACCTTTTTTTGATAATTTAGAGAAAATAAAGAAGGAGAAATGATGAATAGAAAGGTTTTAGTGCAACTATGGACAGCCAAAAATTTGGATAATCCTTTTGGCAATGCTTTGAAAGATGCTGTGCTATCCATAGCGGAGGCAAGGGCAAGTGGAGATTATGCCCCTGATAAGTGGTTTGAAAGCTTCTTGATAGGATCAGGCAACTCTTTAATAGCCAGTGGTACGGAAAAGGCTTTTAGAACTTCGTTTGATATAGCAGATGAAATAGCTTTAAATCCTATTCAAAAGATAGGTTTAAATTACGCCAGCACATATATTTCGAATGTATTTATTTCCAAAGACTTCAATCCGTTCAGACCCATTCAGGGAGTAATAACAGATTACTTTTTAGACCAACATATCTATAATTACAGTAGCTGGTCGCACCTCGGCACAAAATTTACAAAGCCACTACCCAAAATAAGATAAAATCATGAATACTTTATTTATCTCAAATAAAGTGTTCTTTTACAGATTTTCTTATTTTGTTAAGAACACTTTGTTATTTTTCTGCCTAAGTTTCTGTTTTTTTTCTTGCAATAAAGGGACTAAAATGTTTTTGAATATGAATAAAGAGCAACAAGTAATTGAAAATTTAGTTATTTTAAACCCTGTTGTTAATAGTTTTAAGGCAGATACTGCCTTCATTAGAAAAGAAGCACTTTCGCATCTTCAACCATTATTAAACCAAGAAGGCATCGATAACAAAATTTATATCAATCAAAATATAAATTTTGAACATGATTTAGAATGGTTTATGGAAACGGCAATAGAGCAAATTTTAGATACTGCTTATTTAAAGAAAAAAACTTTTTCGTCTTCACATTTAAGGCAATATTGTTTAATTATGTTTTTAGAACATGGGGGAGGTAGCTCTCCTCGTAGTGGCAGGTATGGAGGCAACAATAAGTATTTTAGTATGCAGACGCAAATTTTGCTATTAAATCCTGACAATAAAATCATTTTTTATGATTCAAAGTGGGGGATTTATTCAGGATATGATTATGTTTACAATGAAATACCCATACAAATCAAGAAAATTATGCAACCCTTTTTAATTAGGTTGAAAAGAGTAAAATAGTAGCGTATTTCGTTAAAAAATAAACAATTCACTTTAAATATTACATTTTAAACTTATGAAAAACTTAGTTTTTTCTTGTGCTTTGTGGCTGTCTGCCACATTCGTTTACGCCCAAAATGCCGATAGTTTGGTGTTTTCCAAAGGCAATGTTGTGCGGGCAAATCAAATTTTGTCTAAAAAAGAGGCTTTTGAGGTGCTTGGTTCTAATCCTTTGTCGGCAAAA
>JAAFKA010000045.1 GCA_013299115.1 Cytophagales bacterium | reverse complement strand
TGGTAAGTCTGCCTAATTTTTCTTACAGAAAGGATACACCTTGCTTGCTGCATGGCAGGCGGTGCAGGTGGTAACACATCGGGGTCTTCTATGGGTGTGGTGGCAAGCAAGACTCCAAAGTTGCGAACCAATAACTCTTGTGCCGTGCCTGACAACCTATACTGGTGCGTATCGCCAGGTGCTTTGCCTATGTCGAGAATTGTTGTAAAAAATAATGGCATGGCAGTTGTTCCAATTTTTACAGTATCTCCGTTGATAGTTTCTATATAGGCAATGCAAGGCGTGTTGAGATACTCCAACAAAAAGTTTTCCGTTTCGTTGTTGTATCTTGGTATGTCTATTTGGAGGCTGTGCAAATAGCTCATGCCTTGTTCTGTTCGTTCAACAGCTTTTGTCCAGCTGCCTGTAAACTGGGTGAAGTACAAGGTTTTAAAGACCTTGCTACTATAGTTTTCGTTTCCAAACAGCTCCGCAGTGCGGGCAATGTGGAAAGTGTGGAAGCCTATGAGATTGTCCAAAAGATTTTTGATTTATGATTTATGATTTTTGATTTATGATTTTTGATTTATTCTCTATTTATGATTTATTTACACAATGGTTGTCAATCATAAATCCTAAATCAAAAATTACCCTCTTATTTCATTATCTAATTCAGTTTCATTTTTTTGCACTTCTGTAATATCTCGGGCTACAACCGCAGCCACGATGGGTGTATTGATAGTTTTTTGTAGGTTTTCTACTTTGCTGGTTAAGCCAGTAAGCAGATTTAGGAAATGTTGGTTTATGGTATTTTGTTGGTTGTCAATGGGTTGCAAGCCAGCCGACAGCCCCCCGCCCCCCAAAGGGGGAGCAGCCCCAGCACTTGTAAAACCTCCGTCAAAGAACCCCCCTTTGGGGGTTTGGGGGCTGTGGCTGGTTTTTCCTGTGCGTATGCTTTCGGTTATGGCTGCAAAGTTGGCTATCTGTGGCAGACGGAGGAGGTGTGCAGGAATGACGTATTCGTTTTTATGGACAACGCCTGCCACTTCGTAAGGGTTTCCAATTTTGGTATAACCGCCATCAAAGTAGCCAGAATCACCGCCGCTGTTTTCGTTTCCTGCTGCTGCTGATTTTTGTGGTGGTGGTGCAGCATTGATTACAGATTTTGCTTGTGCCACGCTGCTGAGAATGGTGGCGGTGATGGTTGCCAATAAGCCTGCAAAAACAAAAGGTGCTGCAGGTCCCGTGGCAGATGCAGCCTGAATAGCCATAGGAATAGAACTGGACAAGGCAAGTCCTGTGTCTATGGCTATTTGGGTGAGGGCAAGGGCTTTGCCGAATGCGGAGTTTTCTATGCCGAGTTGTTGCAAAGAATTGGCTACACTGCCTGCTGCACTGCTTATTTGTTTGAGTCCGTCTTTGATTTTTTTCTTCTCTAACTCTCTCCTTTGTTCTTCTTCGTTTGCATTTTTTTCTTTTACTCTGGCAAGTTGGTTTTCTAAGTCAATTTTTTGGGCTGTGATGTCTGTTTGGGCAAGTAAAATATTTTGCTCAATTTCAGTGGTCAGCATACCGTTTTCTTGGTAGAGTGCCAATTTTTGGTTTAGAAATTCGGACTCACGGTCAAGTGCAGCTTGTTTCTGTTGCAAGGCAAGTTCGGCTAAGGCTTCGTCTTGTTGTTTGGGATTATCTGCAAATTTGGTAGCTGCGTCTGCTTGGGCGTTGATGTCGTTTAGTCCTGCTTGGGCATCGTCTAATTTTTTGTTTTGCTCTAAATCTTTTAGTTTTTGGTCAAAAGTTTTTTTGTTTGCATCGAGGACTTCTTGAGCTGTTTTTGCTCGCCATTTGTTGTCTATTTCAAACAGTTCTTTTTGCAGCACTTCTTGTTGCACTTTTTCCAATTCGGCAAACTGTTCTTTGGAAATTAGTTTTTTAGCCAAATTTTCTTTGTGTTTGGCTAAGTTGTTTTCTGCCTGTGCTTGGGCTTGGGCAATTTCTTTTTGCTCCTCGTCTTTTTGGAGTTCTGCACGCAGTTTTGCTAAGGCTTGGGCTGCTTCTTTTTCGGCTTTGAGTCTTTCCTCTTGTTTTTTTGCAAGGGCTTCACGGTCTGTTTTGTCGTTTTTGGCTGCGAGTTCTGCTGCTCTTTTTTTGTTGGCTGCGATGAGGGCTGCGTCTTCTTTTGAGTCTTGTTTTTCAGTTTCCTCTTTTGGTTTTTGCGATTTTTGGCTTGGTTGTTCGGATAAGTTACTCAAACTAAATCTTCGTGATTTTTTTTCTAAATATTCGTTAGAAACCAACAGCGATGGTCGGGCATCGGCAGCCACTTGTTTGTCTAATTTTTGGCTACTGGTTGTTACTAAGGTGTTTATTTTGTTTATGGCTCTGCTTACGGCGTTGTCGCTGATGGCAGCAAAGGTATTTTCTATGCTGGTTTTGAGGTTGTCAAAGGCAGTTTTTACGGAATAAACGGCAGTTTTTACACCTTCCCAAGCAGTGGTGATGCGTTGAATATCTGTACCAAAATTGGTTTCTATAAAGGCTTTGGTACTCTCTTTTAGTTTTTGGAAAATACCTAACAAATAGGTAATAGCTTGATTTTCAAGGGCTAAGTATTGGTCAGTAACTTGTTTATAAAAGTCTGTAAATATTTTTGCGTAAGCTACAAAACCTCTACGCACTTCGTCTAAGGCTTTTTGTATGTTTTCAGAAAAGCTGCTATTCAAAATTTGCTTGCCAAAATCTATATATAGTTGTCCGTATCGTCTAAATCCTTCGCCCACTTCGGCAAGATTTTTTTGTATAGTGGCAAGCAAACTATTGAAGTTTTCTTTTACTTTGGTGGTATATTGGCTATAATCGTAAGTTACAATGTCGTTGTAGGCACTTACAAACAAATCTTTGTAAGCCACAAATCCTTTGCCTACTTCGGTCAAACTTTGTTGGACAATTTCGGCAAAGCTGCTGTTGGCAAGTTGTTTGCCAAAGTCCACATACATTTGTCCGTATTGTCTAAATCCTTCGCCTACTTCTGCTACTGCATTTTTGACAGGGGCAATGAAGTTTTGCCATTCGGTTTCTATCTTGTTATTTGCCTCGATGAGGTAGTTGAGGGCAAGGTTGAGTTGGTTTTTTATGGTATTGGCAATGTTTTCAAAGCTGGTGCTGGTTTCGGTGGTAAAGTTTCTTAGACTTTCGCCAAAGCCTACTAAGGTAGTTTGGAGGTCTGCAAATTTCTGTTTGAGGTCTGTAAAATATTTGGCAAAGTCTAAGGCTGCAATTTCATTGTAAAGAATTTTGATGTATTGCCAACCTAATTTGAGTGAAGCCCACAAACTATCGACCACGTTGCGGACTGTTTCGGAGTTGTTGTAGAGATGAACAAAACCTGCCACCAACAAGGCTATTGCAGCAATGACTAAACCTATTGGGTTGGCGGTGAGAGCAATGTTTAGGGCTGCTTGGGCTGCGGTGGCAAAGCCTGTGGAGATGGCGTAGGCTCGCAGTGTGGCATTGTAGGCAATAAAACTTAGATTTGTTCGCAATAGATTGGCTTGGGCAGCTACCAAATTCCAATTTAAACCTACTAACGCAACTACCAAAGCACCAATTTCAACTTTATTATCACTCAAAAATTTTGGCAATGCTTTTAAAATGATAACAAAAGCTACAAAACCTTCTATTAGTTTGGTCATGGCGGGCAAGAGTGCAGAGCTGATGCCTGCTACAAGTCCGTTGATTTCTTTTTTTGCTAAGTCTATTTGCGCACCGAAGGTGGTCATTTTGAGATTGAAAGCATCTTGGGCTTTGGTGTTTGCCTCAAATTCGGTTTTCATGAGGGCTTGCGAAGCAGCCACTTTGTCGGTGTTGTCTTTGAGCAACGCCATCACTTTTACGGTTTCGCCAGAGGTGATGCCCATGCGTTGCAAGCCCGCCATCACTTCGTCATTGTCTAAACCTTTGAAAGACAACGCCAAGAGGCGTAGCATTTCGTTAGGGTTTTCGTTTTGGAGTTGCCTAAATTTTTCAATCGGTATGCCCATTTGGGCTGCAAAAGATTCGGCTTCTTTGCCTGCTGTGATGAACAGGGCTTGCAAGCCCGAAGAGGCAATTTCGGAGGTTAAGCCCAAATCTATGAGGGCAGCACCGAGTCCCAAACTTTCGGTTAGTTTTGGACCTAATTCACCTATTGCCCCAATTCTTTTGGTGAAATCTGCAATTTCGGGTGCGGAGGCGGAGGAGCTTGCTCCTGCTGCAATGATGGCAGAGGAGATTCGGGAGATTGCCTCCTCCCATTTCATGTTTTTTGTTTCTGCAAATATGTTTTTGAGTTTGCCCAGTGAGTTGGCTACTTCTTCGGCGTTGCCTCCAAATTCTTTGGAGAGGGCTACGTTGGCGGTGTCTATTGCCTTGACAAAGCCTAATATTTCTTCTTTTTCTACGCCTAATTGTCCGCCCACCATCGTTATATTTCTCAAATCGGAAGTGGAGGTTCGGGTGTTTAGGGCTGATAATTCAGAATTTAGTTTTTTGGTTTCTTCGGCAGTGTTTCCTGTAAACCGTTGAATGTCTGCGAGTTCGTCTGATAGTTTGGCAGCTTGTGTAACAGTGCCGACAAGGGCTTGGGTCATTCCGTCAAAGGCACGCATGGCAATTTCTCCACCTATGTTGCCCATGGTGGCTGTGCCAAAATCTCTCATTTCGTCTTTGAATTTTTGCCAGCTGGTTCGGGTGTCTCTTAGGTCGTTTTGTTGGGTGCGAATGACTTGAGAGGTTTCTTGGATTTTGGCTTTTAGTTCGTTATAGGCTTGTGTGCCGTAGGTTACGTTTTGGATTTCGTTGTTTAGTTCGTTTTGGAGTGTGCGGAGTTGTCGCATGGTGAGTCCGTTTAGTCCGTAGGCTTGGCGAACTGCGGTTATGTCTTGTTCTGTTTGTTTTAGTTTGGCTGTGGTGTCTGTATATTCTTTGGTGTATTGGGCTGTGTCTTTTAGTTGTTTTTTGGTTTCTTGCAGGGTATTGTTGTTTTTTTCGTTTAGTGTGGTTAGCACTTTGGTTTGGTTTTCCAATTTTTCGTATTGATAGGTTAAGGCTGCAATTTCTTTGTTGGTTTGCTTGATTTGGGCTTCATCTTTTTGCTCGGCTGCGGTAAGGTCTTGTAGTTTTTGTTTGGCAGCAGTTAATTGGTTGCCGTTGAGTTCTAAGGCTATTTTATTTTTTTCTATTTGGTTGGTTGTTTTTTGTATCTCTTTATCGAGTGCAGCAACGGCAGCAGACAAAGTTTTAAACTCGTCTGATTCTTTTTTCATGTCTTTGAGTGCAGCCCGAAAGTCTTTAGCTTGGGCTTCTAATTTGCCAAGTTTATTAACGGCTTCTTGTCCGTCTATGATGACTCTGGTTTCGAAAATGTCTAAGAATTTCATTATTATTTAAGGTAAAATTTCGTGTTTGTTTATACTCAAAATGAGTTGGGTGTGTATTTTGATAATTTTTTGTTGGTCTAAGTCATATAGATTGAGGGTTTGGTTTTGGTAGTGGTTGGGGAGTGTGTTGTTGCTGGTAGGGACACCAGCAATGGTATTGTTTGTGTTGGCTGCGGGTTTTGAGAAACCCGCAGCACGTGATTTGTGTTTTTTGTATAGAATAGCTTGGGCAATGTGTTTGATTTCGCCTCCTGTTTGGCGGTTTTGGTCTGCCGTTACAAATTCTATTTCGAAAGGAATAGGATTTTTGTTTCGGTCTGTTTGGGCTACTATTGCCCACATATCTTTTCGGTGGATGAACATTTTTATTTATTTATGATTTATTATTTATGATTTATTTACGCAATGGTTGTCAATCATAAATCATAAATCCAAAATCATAAATCTTTTTTTCATTTCTTCTATTTGTTTAGTCCTTACCATTTGTTGGAGGTTTCTTACTCTGGCAAATAGTAGTCTGTTCACCCACTTTTTAGCTTGTCTTTTGGTTGTGCGGGTGTTTGCTTTTTGTCCACGCCCTGCGCCCATGTCCGCATATTTTCCAGACATACGAAATTGGATTGTACCGACAATGGTGTTGCCATTGGTGGTCAGTTTGGTGCGAATGGACTGTTTTAATTGCCCTGTTTTTCCTATTTTGTAGGTTCGCAAATTTTTGTTCATCCAATAGTCTGTGCGTTTGAGCCATTGGTCTGCGAGTTGGAGTGTTTCTTCCATTTCAGTTATCAGTTATCAGTTATCAGTTATCAGTTAGCAGTTATCAGTTAGCAGTAAAAAGTTATCAGTTTTTTAACTGTTTACTGTTCACTGTTTACTGCTAACTGTTAAAACCAAAAGGTTGTATTTTCCTTTGTGTTGTTAGCTTTTGGTGTTGTTTCTGGTGGCACATAATGTTTTGATTGTTGGTATAGTGTAAAAATCGTATTGTTTTTTTGTAAATAATCTGTCAATAGCTTTTGTCTTGTTTCTGCATTTTTTTCTATTTGGTTTAGGAAGTTTTGCAAGGTGTTGTCGGGAGTTTGCGTTTTTTGGTTTTCAGTATTTTGACTAATAGTTACCAATCCGTTTTGGTAGGTAATGGGTAGCAAATGGTAATTGATAGCAATAATTTTATTGGCAATAAAGGCAATACAGTAGGTTTGCAGGTTTTTTTCGTCTGCGGTGAGGGCTGCTGCTGTGCGTAATTTTTCTTTTAGTTCGGCAAAAAGTTGTTCGCCGAGAATATTTTGGAGGTAAATTTCCTCTTGTTGGGATATGATTTTTTGTATGCGGGCAAAGAGGCAATAGGGGTTTTCTATGGCGAGGTATTGGGCAAGTTGGGCAGCATTTTGGAGGAAGTTTTTAGCCTGTACTTTGTAAATTTTGTTTATATAGTTCTCAAATTCGGTATCATTGTTTTGCATAGTTTGCAAGGCGAGGTTTAAGGCTTTTGTTGCATTGGCAAAGGTGGTGGTGCGGAGTTCTTGCTCTTGGCGGAGGAATAGTGGTTGTATTTTGTCTGTTTCTGTGCGGTGGAGTCCTGCATCAGAAATGTGGACAGAAATAAAAGGCAGATAAGCACGCAAAGCAAAGTTTGCGGTTGCTTCTTTGAGCAAGTCTAAGACCTGCTGCTGAATTTCAGACAAGGTTGTGGCTGTAAGCAAGTCGTCAAGCTGTGCTTTGCTTATTGCGGGTGCAATTTCATCACGTATTGCGTTTTTGATGTACCTTTCTGCCTGTGCTAAGGAAAAGGCGTTGCTCACGGGCAGGTACTGCTGAAAGTCTTGGGTGGTGGAAAACATTTTGATTTATGATTTATGATTTATGATTTATGATTTTTTTGTCTATTTTTTGTGCAAAATTGCATAAATCAAAAATCATAAATCTCTTTTGCTTGGCGTAACTTGGTTAAGTGTTTGGAGGTTTGGGTTTTGAAAACGGATTTCGTAGCCATTCCAGCCGTTGTAAGGAAATATCAATCTGTTAAGTGGTTCTAAAATAAGCTGTTGGTGTGGTGCAATTTTGTTGAAATAGATGTTAAAGTGTTCTCTTGTTGGGCTTCCAGAGCCTGCCCCCATGCCTGAAGAGGAAGGTAGGTTGCCGAGCAAATCTGCGGGCATACGGAGAGCAAAGAGTAGCAAGCTGCAAGCCTCTTGGCTGTCTTCTACGAGTCTGCCGTCTAAATTAGTTTTGCTGATGGGCGTAATTTTTATGTAGTGAATTTCTTTTTTGTTATATTCGTCGTAGCCCATTGGTGCAAAAATAGATTTGCTTGCGTTTTCTGCACCAGTAAGAGTTTCCTCAATTTCTTTTCTTATTGCTTTTTTTCTTTCTTCTTTTAGTTCTGGTTTTTCGTGCCAATCGGGATACTTGTCTGTCCAGTATTCGGTTGATATTTCTACTAAAAAATCTGCGGATAGTTGGTTACGCATGATGGCAGCTTTGTACTGCGGAATTGCGTTTGCCCACTCCACCACTTTGGAAGTAAGTGCGGTGTGCCAAGAGCAAGCTGCATAGAAAGTAGTGCCAACTTTTGGTTGGGACAAGGGATAGATAAAATTTCGGTCTTTGCTGTTTGCAATTTTCCTCCACAAGTCTTGTGTGGGTGCAATATCTTTTTGAATAACCTGTCTAATGAGTGTATAGTGGTGGCTTTCGTTGGCGAATAAGTGCCAATTTGCGTTGATAAAACAGTGCGTAATTAAGCCGTATTCGTTTTGCCGAGAGTAACGGCAGAATGTCGAGTCGTGTGCGGTAAGGTTTACAATTTTTTTTCCATCTATGGAGGTTACAATTTCAGGAAATACATTGCCAAACCAATAATAGTGGAGTGCAGCTTTTGCCTTGTAGTCATCAAAGTTGATGTCTGCCAAAAACTGTTCTATTTCGGGGTTTGAAGTGGGTACAAAAGTTTTTTTGCCTTCTTGGTAGCTTACTTTGCCTATCACATAGTCTGCCTGTGCCAAAAGGTCTGCTTTTTCCTCTATGACGGGTGCTATGATTGGATTTTCTAAGGATTTGGACAAGATATGTTGCGGCAAAAGATTGTCTGTTCCCCAAGGGGCAATGTTGCCCGCCATCCAACTGTATTGCTGGACAATGGGCGTGGGAACTGCGGGCGTGGCAGTTGCAGTTTTGAGGGCATCGGCAGGGAAATTGTATTTAACCAATGCTCTTGCGGGTGGTATGAAGTCTAAATCTTCCATTTACAGCCAATCAGTCGGTTTGTAAGTAACATACTGTTTTATTCCTTCGCCTATGGTTAGGTTTGCAGCTATTCCTACACAATTTGGTAGGCTTTCGTGTGATAGTTCTGTAATTTGGTTGAAGGTTACGCCATCTCTATCAAAATGTTTAATAGTATTTTGTTTGATTCTGTCAAAATGTATTTTGGCTATGAGTTGCAAGGCTATTTCAGTGGCTTGCATGATAGTTTGGTTTATGAGTTCAAAATTTTGTTTTGTTCCTACACTTTTGATAACCAATAGGTTTACTTGGGTGCTTAGTTGGGGATTGTCCGACTTTTTGTCTATAATTTGCGAGTCTGGAAAGCCGTAGAGCAAGCAAAAAGAGGTAGTATCTACAGTGTTTCGGGTGACAAATAGTTCTTCTTGGTAGTCTATTCGGGCTACCTTTGGTTTTTCTGGTGTGTGCAGAATTTGGCGGTTGTTGGTTGCCAAATTTTGGAAATACTGGTCGTAGTCGGTCATGTTTTTTGAATTTTGAATTTTGAATTTTGAATTAAAAATTAAGCATTCAACATTCTTTTTGTTCTTCTAAGGCTTGTTGGTACTCAAAAAGTATAATTGCTGCGTTGGTTTGCAGTATTTTTTCAAAGTTTGTGATGTTTTCTGCCAAAGCCCTGACCACTTTTAGCCAATTTTGGAGGTTTGGCTGTCTATTTTTTGGCTTTTGGTTTTGTTCTGCATAGTCTTTTTTCTGAAATAGTGTTGGAAATTGGTCAATTACCTTGTCTATATCTGCTCTGATGGAGGAGGCAAGGTATATTTTTAGTTCGTGGTTGAGTTGCAAGATGGCAGTTTCGTTAGCTGTTGCTTGCTGTTGGTTGTAAGTTTGGTTTTGCGGTCTGAAAACAGTTGCCAATATTTTAGTCAGGATAAGGCGTTGTTTTTGGAGGTCTTTTGCATAAAAAGCCTGTGTGAGGAATTGATAAAGGTCTAGCAAGACAATAAACTCCGCAAAACAAAGAGAAGTTTGGCGATAAAGAATGCCATCTGTGGTAAGTAGTTGGTGAGTTTGGTGAGTTATTTTATGCGTAAGCGGCTGGCGAGTGGTGATGAATAGGGTTGGTCGCAGCTTTTTTTCCACCCAAGAATAGGCTTTGTATAGCCAATTTGGATAAGGTAAAAAATTGATAATCAACAAATTGAGTAGGCTAAGGTTAATTTCGGTGTAAAGGTATTTTACCAAAATACGAAGTAGGTATGTGGGTAGTTGGTCGTAGGCTGTGGGGACTGCGACGGGTCTATTGAGGAGAAGGAGGTAGCTTTTTTGCACTTTTATAATGTTTAGTTTTTAATTTTTAATGTTGAATTAAAAATTAAGCATTCAAAATTAAACATTAAAATTGAGAATGTACAGGACAAGAAGTAGGTGGGTGTTTTTTGTTTTTTTTTGTCAAAAAAAGAAAAAAGCAAACGAAAAATATTTAGGAAAAACGGTAGCTGTTTAGCTTTGCTTTTTTTGTTTTTGTCAAAATAAACTACTCTTTTTGCTCTTTGTGGAGGGTAGGAAAAATGCAGGTAAGCCAATGAGGAACGAAAGATACGCTACCAAATTTTTTCTGCCCTCCGCAAAGAGCAAAAAAGCCATTTTGACGGCAAAAATACGCAAGGTGGCTTTCCTCACGAATCTTTGGTTTTCGTTTTCAAACAGTTTGTTTAATTAGGTAAAACTATGTTTCAAAAGAATTGACTAACAAAAATCTTTAAAACCTGTTTTTTGATTTATCATTTAGTATTTATGATTTATTTATGTATATAAGTCAAAAAATACTAATTACTCAATGCTAAATCACTTTCTCTACTTGCAAGTTACTGAACACATAGAAGATACCAAAAAACTTGTATTGTTGTTGTTCTTGTGGGTTTTCAGGGTTTGGCTGTTCGGGACTTACTTTTTTTAGTATTGGCTTTGTCCACAAAGCATACCCTTTCTCTCCTCTTTTTACCTTGTAACCTTGCAATAACCAATTATTAAAAGTATGAAATACTGTGATGTCGGGGTTTTGGCTTTTGTAGTGCCAAATCAAGGCATCATTCAGGCTTTTAAAATTTCCTAAATCTACCAAAACTTTCAATTTTGCAGACAACTCGACAAGTTCTTGCTTGCGAATGTTGGGTTTTCTTTCGCTGTTTGTCATTTTTTAGAGTAGTTGAAAGTTGTTGAGTTGGTTTTCAAAGCTGCTAATTTTTTGCTTAAAATGCCTTTCGATTACTTCGTTCACTTCTCTAATCAACTCAAAGTTGTTAGTACTGAACTTGTAGGCTTTGTCATTGGAGAGCAACGTGAAGTTGTCGCCATCTCGGTTGCCGTTTAGGTAGCCGTAAAAGTCTCTAAGTTTACTCTCAAAAAACTCTTTCTTTTCTGCTACGGCAATCATTTTTTGTGCTTCGGCTACTTTTTCGGCAATCGTCAATTTGCGTTGTTCTTGTTTTGGCTGTTCTACATTCACGGTTACGTTGTTTACAACTTGTTGGTTTACAACTTGTTGTGTGGCTGTTACTTGTGCCTGTGGTGTTGCCACTGTGCCGATGTCGTCTTTGCCCTGTACGGTTTTAATTTTTTGCTCGTAAGCTATAAATTCACTTTTACTTTTACTTTCACTTTCACTTTCACTTTCACTTTCGCTTTCGCTTTCAAATTCACTTTCAAATTCACTTTCTTTTTCTTGCAAAGAGGTTACGTATTTGCAAAACTCGTCGAAATCTAAATCCTCTTGAATTGTTTGCCACTCTACCTCCTCCGAAATTTTAGAAGTTGCTATAATTTCATTTTGTACTTCTGTGGGCAAGTTATCCCAGAACTTTGCCACTAAACTTTGATTTGTTTGCATTTTTTTGATTTTGTTAAAGTGTGATAAAAAAACAGAAGTAGGGAAACTCGTGTTGGTTTTTCCTTACCTTCTATGTTATAAAGATAGCACAAAGTTTTGAGTTTTAAAAACCTAAAACATTGAATATCATACACTTATCAAAATAATTGCAACTATTTTTTATCTTAACTTATTGATTTTCAATTAGTTATAATTATTTGTAAAAAATAGCAATTCAATTAATGTAAGTTTTTTTAATAAAAATAACTTTTTATTTTCTTGTATCAAAAAATTTTTATTAGTTTGTTGATTGTCAATTAGTTAGTTTAAAAATAAAAATAAAAATAAAAAAAAGCCTGCTTTGCAGCGTGCAACACGCTGTTCTTTTTTGGCAACTGCCAAACCTTTTTTTGCGATATGTGATTTTTCTTAGTTAGTAAGTTATCAATTAGTAAGTTAGTAAGTTAAAAAATAGTAGGTTAAATAAATGAATATCAATTACTTAACTTACTAACTTAAAACTAATCAACTTACTAACTTAAACAGCCCCCCTACTACTGTGTGCCGCCAAAACTTTTGATATGAAAGACTGCTTGCTATTCGGCACACACCTTTGATGGGCTGCGTGTGTGAGGTGTATTATGTAAGGTTTAAATAAAAAAACAACCTTTTAGCAAAGCCAAAAGGTTGTCGGGTTAAACGAATGGTTAAATAAAAACAAAAACTATTTGGCGTTAGCTACTAACCAATCTGCTGCTTTGTTTAAAGATTGTAAATGGTTAAGCATAGCCTTTTCATAATCAGGTGAGGCTTGAATACGCTGCATATTCAAGTCCGATAGCCTATTCATTTCGGCAAGCAAAGCCTGAATTTCTGCATCTGATTTGGCTTTTTTGAGTTGCTCAAAATAACTTTGTATGTCAAAGTCTGCCTTATCTTTTTCTATGTTTCCCATAACTATACGGTTTAGAATGTGAACGAAAGATACGAACTTGTGAAGTCTTTTGCAAAAGACTTCACAAGTTTTACTATTTTACTTCTTTTTAGCCTCGTCTATTTGGTTAATTTTATCTAAAAACTCATTAACCAACTTTTCAAAGGTACTTTTGTCAATTTGCTTATTTTCATAAGCCTGTCTTACTTTTTCTAATTCTTGCAGCAAAAACCGCCGCATTACTTCTGAGATGTGTTCCATGTTTTTATTTAGTAACCTCAACCATTCGTTTGATTGATAGTACAAAGATAATACTGTTTTCGTTAGTATGCAAATATTTTAGCAATTATTTTTAACGAAAATAGTATTTTTTTATACCTTTGTGTTCCACCAAACCAAATATTTTTATGTTACGTTTAGGCTATTTCGCAATCTTGTATTTTAATTTAGAAACCCCCAATCGTTATGC
Source organism: Cytophagales bacterium (assembly GCA_013299115.1). Taxonomy (GTDB): domain Bacteria; phylum Bacteroidota; class Bacteroidia; order Cytophagales; family Thermoflexibacteraceae; genus JAAFKA01. The sequence continues at coordinate 12,907 of JAAFKA010000045.1, read as the reverse complement.
CCTTGACAATGCCAAAGATAGGGAAAAAGCAAGGTCTAACTTCTCCAATTTGCTACACTACGACAAAGAAAGGCTAAAGCAAGCCCAACAGCTTTACCTTAGCCTTTTAACAGAAGAACTAACAGCTTTCATTGACACTTGCAAGGAATAACCTACACATCTTCAAACACCTTCCTATTTTGTTTTTTAATCAGCAACGCCTGTACTAAGGTATCTAAGGCTTCAGAGTGGTGTGTCTGCACAGTTTGGTCGAGGGCTGCGTTAGTTTCGTTTTTTTTGCTCTTTTTGGTTTTTGTTTTGCCGTTTTCGGTGTAGTAAATCAATTCTGCCCCTGCCAAACTACTTGCCAAATTTTGACAATAATGGGCATTATATCTGAATTTGGTTGGCAGTTCCTCCGCCAACAACGCATTGTAGTATTTTCGTCTTTCCTCGTGAGAAACGGTGTAGCCAATAAAATTAGGCACTACATAAAGTTTTGCCTTGCGGAGTTCCAACTCTACGGTTTGGTAATAAGCAAGGTCATTGTTAGCACCCCTGCCTTGTTTGGCGGTGTGGTCGTAGTGGTAGTGAATCAATTTGTTTTGCGGATATTCTTTGCAAAAGTCCGCAAACTTGGCACATACGGCTTGCAACGCCATAGCTTCAGTAGAGTCGAAACTACGGACTACTCTAAACTCCTCGCCAATGATTTGCACCACCTCCAAACAGCAAATAGCACTGTTATAGTCCAAACCGATATGAAAAGGCACATTGGGAATAATGTCGTTTTGGCTTTGGTAGCTGTGAATTTTGGGCGAAAAATAGTGGTAGAAAGCATCTTGCACCTTTGGCGGTTTGAGATTGAGTACACTAACGGCAAAATCGTAGTCGCCTAATTTTTGCCACTCCTGTATTTTTTCTATACCTAAAACGTGAATATTCTCTAAGGACGAAGCCTCCAAAAAATGGACTGCCTTTTTTCTGAAAAAAACAAGTTCCCTTTCGATATGCCTGATTTGCCTTTCCAAATAGCCTTTGTCGGTTAGTTTATCTGTAATTAACTGTTTTTGCAGTTCGTCTCGTTTGATGTTAGACGCCTTAATTAGTTCTATGGTGTCTTGGTTTAATTCTGTTTTCGCAGCTTTTTCATATTCATAAAGCCATTGGTAGTCATTAGGGCGGGGTCTGTCCGTTACCACGGTTAAGCTACCATAATTTGGCAAATGACCAAACAAATTGACGTTCAAGCCACGCACAGCTAAATAAGTTTCTCTAAAAAAAGCATCGGGAATTAGTTTTGCCTCCTCCACTGCCAACCAATCCAAATTAGCTCCGTTGTGTCCTGTTTTGGCGGACAAAATATAAAAACCAGAGCCATTGAAAAAACTTACATAATTCTTGAATTTATCGGCATCAATTGGAGCAGACAAACCCTTTTCCCATGCTTGCGGCGGTTGTTTGCTCACGATATAATGCTCGCCATGTCGCCAGCCTAATTTTTCAAAACCTTTTTTTATACTGTCCCAAATCTTTTGGTAATTGGCATAATTCGGCACAATTAAGCCGCCTACACTGCGGGGCATCGCCTGCACATTGTCTATTATTCTCGGTGCGGTGATAAAATCGGACTTGCCTGTCCCTCGCCCCATCACGCAGAGCAAAGTCCGTGCATTCACATAAATAGCCTCTAATTGGGCATGATTGGCGTGTATTTCTTTCATTTTGAGTTATCAGTTATGGTTTTTTTGTGTTAAGAAAAAAACCACCAAACTAAAAGTGAGGTGGTTTTGCGTTGATAGTTAAACAATACTTGTAATTAGTTTACAAAGATTTTAGTACATTATCTGCACAATTTTCTATTTGTTTCAAATAATCAAAAGCATTTGCTTCATAATTATCTCCCTGCATATTTTGAATATGCAGCGTAGAAGCCACATCAAGTTCAGCCTCTATTCTGGCAATTTCCTCATCAGAAGTGGCTTTGGCAAGCCTGTTCATATAGCTTTGTAAATCAAAACTTTGAACATTTGATACAGCAGTTCCCATAACAATTTCAGTTTTTTTAGGTGAAAATTTTTCAAAAGTTAGGTTGTTTTGCAGCAACCTAACTTTTTACACTTACTTTTTGTTCTTTTTGTCTATCTCATTAATTTTGTCTAAGATAGTGTTTACAAGGTTGTCAAATTCTGTTTTACTGATTTTTTTGCTTTGATAATCCTCGTTAATTTTGTCTAATTGTTTAAGGAGTATAAGACGCATAACCTCCGAAATATGTTTCATTGTGTAGTTGTTTAACTATCAATTATTCGTTTAATTGATAGTACAAAGATATTACTAATTTTAGTAATATCAAAATATTTACACAAAAAATTTTACTAAAATTAGTAATTATTTTTTAACTTTACAAAAAAATACCAAAATGATAAACGAAAGTTATTTAGCAGTATTGTATTACAATCTTCAAAAACCTAATTTCTATGACATTGACAATCCCAATGATAGAAAAAAGGCTAACCGCAACTTTGCAAACACCAAAAATATAGACCTCAATACCTTAACAATAGCCTTTGAAAGCTACAAAAAAGCTATACAAGAAGAATTTGAAATATTGAAAGTCAACAAAAACAAATAAAAATTATGGAAACTCCAAACCTACACCTGTTTGCAGCACGTATAAAAGCTGCCCAAACAGAAGCAGAAAAGCAACAAATTACCCAGCAATCAAACGAGGCGGTGCAAAACTACCTTAACTTTGACAATGGAAAATCCAAAGCAACCAAAGTAGAGGAAATACTAAGCCAAATAGAACAAGGCGTAGATGACCTCTACGATTTTGTGAAAAACCCAACAACAGAAAAAAGTAGCTACCTAAAAGCTGCCTAATTTCTTACTTTTATTGTGCCTGTTTGCCAACTCCGCAAGGGTTTAAAACCCTTGCGGAGTTTCTGTTAACTCCACACTGTTCATTGGTAACTGGTAAACCACCTCTCCATACGGCTCGTATTGGGCTTTGAGTTTTTCCATAAATTCGAGGAGTTTGCTTGTATTTTCCAAATCTTTACGAACCAAATTAGGTTTATAGAGAAAAATAGGTTCGGGAATTTCCAACTGTTTCCAAAAATCCTCCTCTTTGCCACCAAAAAACTCCTTGATAAGATAGGCTTCATTTTTGTCGCAAGCCGTCAAGGCTTTAAGGTCTTGCTTCATTTCTGCCATGTGGCGGGTCTTGCCTATGTTTTCCAATAGCTTTTCTAAGCGTATTTTTTGCGGGTTATAGACTATTTTGGTTTCATAGAGCAAGTTATAGGCTTGGTTTCTGTTGATACGAAAATGAGCAACCAACTGGCTAACTATCTTATATTCAGGCATATACTCCGCTATCAACTGCCTACAATAGTCTATCCTCTCCAACTTGCTTTGCAAAGCCGCAGACAACTCCGCCTCCACCTCGCCGTTGAGGTAGCTCCGCAGTTTGTCCGTATCCGTTTGTAAAGTAAGCTGTTTCATAATTTTTAATGTTGAATGTTTAATTCAAAATTTGGTCTTCTATTTTAGCTCTCTGCAACAATTCCAAATGTTTGGCAATGGCGGGGCTGCTGCCTGCCTGTGCCATTTCATAGTTCACTTTTCGCACTTTATAGTCGGCAAGCAACCTACCTTTGGCAATAGCATCGGCTATATTCTTGACCTCAGTGCCAACAATCAATAAAATTTCTTTGGTACTAAAACCCAACTCCGCACAAAGTTCTGCGGTTTCTAATTGCTCGGCAGTATAGTCGCCTACTATTTTTACTGCCGTTGCTTGTGTCCCCACAAGCAAACCAGAGTCGGCTGTTAGTTTTTGAGGAGTTTGGTTATCCATGTTTGGTCTTGTAAGGCTAACTCATAATTGCAAAAAATAGTCCCTGTTTCTATTCGGTCATTGGCAGTCAAGTTAGCCGAACTATGAATACTGTAACCAACTGTTTTGCCAAGAATTACACTTACTTTGGCGTGAATTTTTGTTAGCGAATAGGTAGCAAAAGAACTCAAAAACTGCAAAGGCTTTGCTTTGTTATCTCTAATTTTGTAGTCAAAAACGCAATACAAACCCGTTATCAAACCTTTTTGGTGCAAGGCAAACAAAGTTTCTACTGCGTCCTCACTCAACGCCCAGCTTGTCAAATACACCTCACAAGGCTCACCTGTTTGCAAGACTGCATACTTAATCAACTCCACCATAGACCATTGACCTTCTGTTACATACCGCAAAACGGTTCCTTCCGTTAATTTACATATGACTTTTTCAATTTCGTCTTGTTTTTTGTGAAAAGCATTTTTGACCTCCATTGCAGCTTGAAAAGTTTTTGCACCTTTGGGGCTGGACGTAGCGGTTTTAGTTGGAAGTTTTTGGGCATTAAATAGCATAATAAGATTACAGGATTAACAGGATTGTAAAAAACTCAAAACTTCCGCCAACTCTTTTTCCCACAGTAGCACCTTCTCCACTTGTCCACGTTTTTTATCTCTGCTAATATTTGCCACCAAAGTTTTTTTCCTATTCAGCAAATACGCCACATCACCCGCAAAAGCACTCACAGGCACAGGGGCAAGTGGTGTGGGCAGTTTGCCATGCACCTCAAAAAACTGCAAATCTTCCCATTGTTTTTTGATGGCAGTTGCCAATTCCAAAATCCGCAACGCAGCCACTTTTCTTTCCTCATCAGTAGCAAACAACCGCAACTGGGCAAACAACCTATCTTTCTCTCTGTAATTAGTCTGCAATGCAGCAGCCAATTTCCGCAATAGTTCATTGGGCGAAGCTGCATATTTTTTCAGCTCATAGCTAAACTTATCCTCAACCAACTGAGCAGCCAACTTATCAGCTACCTTTTCGGTCATTTCAACCAACTTATCAGCTACCTTTTCGGTAGCTGATAAATCTTTTTGAAAGGTATCAGATAAATCTTGTTGTTTTTCCAACTCCTGCAAAAACTCCTTCAGTTTGGCTGTATTAAACGCCGTTTCGCAAGCCCGAAACATTGCCAGCATCACCTTGCTTTTGCCATACTTTTCGTAGAGCAACAAAGCCTTTTGGTAGTCAAAAATCATCTTTTTTGATTTATGATTTAGTATTTATGATTTTTTTGACGTATAGACATAAAATAAATCATAAATCAAAAATCAAAAATCTTTTTTTAGGCTTTCAAAGCTACATTGCCATAATACCAAATCAATCGGGGCATAAAGGCTTCAATTTCAATTTCGTAACCTTTTTTATCACCTGTTAGGTTGTTGGTTTTGTAGCCACGACCAATAGAGGCATACAAACCATAGACTCCACCCAACTGAATGTAAGGGTCAGTGGGTGAAGCCTCCACGTTTTTAACCAACACCACCCATTCAGTTTTGTTGGCATGAGAAGCAAAAGCCTCCACCTCTTGCATACTACCAGGGTGGAAAAATTTTAGCTTAATCATGCCCCCTTGCTGGTCTTTTTTGTTTTGCATAGGCACTTCCAAACTAGAAGTATCTATGGTACTATAAAACTTGATAAAACCTTGATTGAGCAAAAACGTATGGTCGCCACTAATTTTTACGGTTCCCAACAAGTCCGCAGCCGAACCTGTAAATGACGGACTGTTTGGGTAAGCATCTAAAGGTGCTAAATTGGCAATGGTTTTTTTATCGGCAAGCAACACATCAGTCTGCAAGCCAGAAATATTGTCGTTGAAGCCTAAACCTTCATACTCCTTCTTAAAATTAAACATAGCTTTCCTGTTGGTTTAAATTGTGGAGGTTTTTGTTCTAAGGTCTTTGATATACTTAAACATCGTGCAACCTTTGTCTATGTGTTCTTGCAAAAGCTGTCTGCCTTGTTCGGTTTTCATCAGCTCTGCACGTTGTACTTGTGTGCCTGTGATATTGGAGTAAAAAGGCACTTCCATCAGGCTTTCATACACCTTGCCACCCAACTCAAAAGTAATAATACCTTTTTCGGTAGCCACAGTTTTCACCTCCAACTGGCTTTGTAGTTCGGTGTTTAGGCGGAGTAGTTCCTCCTGCTCCAATGCTTTCAACTTTACTTCTTCATTCGCCAAAGCCAATTCTTTGCGATACTGCTCAACCAAAGCCTGCAATTCCTCTACGGTTTTTGCGTCTTCGGGAGTAACGACAAGAGATTCTTCTCCTGTTTTTTCTTTTTTATCTTTCATTTTGTTGAAAATTACGTTAAAAAAATTAAAAATTACAAAAGGTCATTCACCCACGTTTCGGCAGGATTCCAGAAGCCGACACCTTTCCACCAATCACCCGACACACCAAGGTGATAAGGCTCTATTTTCCAAAGATTTAAGCCTTGCGATTTGCGTTTATACAAGACCGCCGCATTCTCTTTTGTGCAGCACCAAATACGGTTTCTGCCCGCCATAGCATAGCACCCCACCAATTTGATATTTGGATAATAGTAAATATTGTCCAACTCCGTTACATCTTTGTAGTAAGTGTTATATTTCAACTGTTTACCAACTCTGTAGCGTTGCATCAAGACCTTGTTCAACCGAATAATCAAGTTCCAAACTCTGTACTGTTCGGGAATTCCGTTCACAAAAGCCTCAATTTGTTCGACAAAGGTAACTGGGTCTGAACTCCACGTACCTGTCGTGATGACGTTGATGGGAATTTTGGCAGTTGGTAGCAAACCATCGGCTATTACCTTTCCAAAACCATTCATAGACGCCGCCGCCGCATTAGGTACGTTTGCCGTAGGTGGTGCGTGGATGCCTTTGTAAATGGCGTTTAGTTCATTGTCTTGATTCATCTGTGGAATGATGTAGCCTTCCAAAACAAACCGACTTGCCATCCATTCACTTCTGTCCGTTGTTCTACCTGCCAAAAAACCAGCCCAAGAACTTTCTATGTTAGAAACACCAATTTTCTTGTTGATTTTTTGTTGGTATAAGTTAATTGTATTTGGCACCAATTCTACATCACCTTTGGGTGTAAAATTGTCTTGAAAGCCTTGCAAAATTTCCTCTCCGTTCATCAGCACAGCCCCTCGTACCTGCGTAGCATCTACCTCTTGCACCGTGCAAGTTGCTTCCATTTCGCCATCAGAAATATACAAGGCTCTGCGAAGCCTCTCCAAATTGGCGGGATTGCCTACATAGTACAAGCCGTACTCGAGCAATAAGTCATCTATTTCCATAGTTGTTAAGTAGTTTTAGTTTGGGTAACATTAATAGTAAAGCCATTGTCATTGCCCAAAATTTTTTGGTTGTGTGGCAACGCCATCAGTGTTTTCATCGCATCGGACTGCACAGGCAAGCCATCTTCTTTGAGGGCATCGGCTGCAGGCTGCACAGGATTAGAACTCAACTTCGTTAGTTGCGTTTCCAAATCATCTGTTTTGGTTTTGGCAGTTGCCAAGTCTTTTTTTGCCGTTGTCAATTCGGTTTCTAACCTTGTTTTGTCTGTTTGCAAGGCATCTTTGGCAGTTTTTTCAGCCTCCAAATCCTTTTTCATTTTGTCAAACTCAGTTTGCAACTCGTTTACCTGCTTGGCAATAGAGGTCATGCTCTGGTCGTCTAAGACTACTTTGTCGTCTTGCGTAGTAACTTTGTTGATACCAAGTCTTGCCAAAAGACCTTGAAATGATAAATTAATAGTCATTGTTTTTGATTTTAATGGTGGTGTGGAAACTGTTTGCGTAGTGGTTTGTGCAGTGGTTTGTGCAGTAGTCGGTGCAGTGCCACTATCGGCAACAAGCAAAGGCTGCGAGTCTATGACATCCGTAACTTTTTGGTTTTTGAGAGAACCTGCAACGGCATCATTGCCCAATCGCAAAGCATAGAGATTGGCGGGCAAATCCACAATAGAGGCTTCTCTCGGTTGCCATTGAAGGACTTTGAGGTAGCTTTTGCCGTTTTTACTTAACAACTCATCATTGCCAATGAAGTAAGACAAAGAAGCTGCTCGGATAAAATTATTTTCTACTTTGCGGGCAATCTCTGCACCCAATTCATCGCTGAGGTCAAACACTGCCTCACCTGTTAGGCACTTTCTGCCGTTGATAATTTCCACCTTTACGTTCTCCCACCTACCAATGGGTTTGCTGTCCCAAATATCGTGGTTATAATACATCAGCGGATTGTTCAGAAAGGGTTGCAAGTCGCAGCCATCAAGACTTAGTTGCCTGCCGTTGCGGTTCAGTTCCTCGTTGCAAAGAATAAATTTGTATTTTTTCGCCATAGTTTGTGATATTTTCCAATCACTTCCCAAAGCTACCAAACTCCGCAAAAACTTCACAGGACACTTTTTAGCCTAAAACAAAGTGGGGCATTTTCGTTGCAAAGATTTGTTCTTTTGCTGCTCCTGCCTTACTCTATAACGTTGCCAACTTTTTACAAAACTTTCATTTTGTAGCTCCTTGTCTTCTTGCAAGTTCATTTCGGTCAAAAACAGTTCTATTTTTTCGACTATGGTCAGGTTGAGGTGGTGGCGGTGGTGCATATACTCACAAAAAAACTGCATAAACAATCTGCGGGCTTTGGCAAGCAATTGAGGTTTGCTCTGGGCAGAAATTACAAAACTGCGATGGCTTACAAGGTAATGAAAACCCTTATCTGTTTCCACCTTGTAAGCCCGCAATTTCTCCTGTTCAAAATAAACAGCCAAATAGTTTGGTAACGTAAGTTGAACTGTTTTCATAGAAAAAAAAGCCCCCAACCCCCAAAGGGGGCTTTTAAAGTTCGTTTAGCCCCCTTTGGGGGTTGGGGGCTTTTTTTAACTAATTTTCAAAACCACCTCCTCCCCACGTTTCAGTGCCTCAAAAACTGCACCATACAATTTGTTCGTCACCGCCGTACTTGCCGAACCTTTCACTTGTTGGTTTGCCAATGTAACCACCGCATTGGGCAAAATGCAGCCCTGCGTATCTGCTCCGTCCTCGTCTTGCGTGGCATCGTTGCCCGCATGAATGAGAATAGCGGTGCGGTTGGGTACGTTGCAAACCTCTATGGCGTTTTTGCCACTCAATCTGCGATACTTTCTTAGCTTGTATTCTCCTTCGGGAATACAACTTACACGCCGTTCATTTTGTTTCCAAACCAACTCTAAGGTGTGCGAATGAAAAACGCCATCGATAAACAAGTCGCCTACCGTAGCCTGTGCCAAATATTGGCGTTTGAGTTCTATTTTCATAGTTCTACAGCCCCCCGCCCCAAAGGGGAGTTTTTACGTCTTAAAGCCCCCTTTGGGGGTTGGGGGCTTTTTTTTCTACGCCATTTGAATTTGCCTCAACGCATCTGCCACATTGACCGCCAGCACCCTTTCGGTAGTTCTGCCCTGCACAATAGCTTTGCCGTCCTCAAAAATTTGCAACTGCCTGAAACCCAACTCAATAAAGGCTGCTACCTTAGGCAACTCCAAATCAGCAAATTCTTGGCTGTTTTTGATGTCTGTTACCAATTCTTTTACCTCAATCACCGTCAAATCTTTAGCCTCTGCCAAAGCCTCTTTGCCAATACGGGCAATGCGAATGGCTTGTGTAGCCGTAGCCAAACCCAATGCTGGCACTTCGTTTAAAGTAACTTTGCCATCGTCTTCGAAAGCCTCTTTGTAAGCCAAACCTGTAACCGCCAAAGCCACAAGCAAAATCCGCAAATTGCGAATACCTTTTACACCTTTCGGAGTTTCCATAAAATTAAATATTTTTTTGTTAATATTAAAATACTGCCAAAAATAAAAAATACAACCCAAACTGCACAGGACAAGTTAAGGGCAAAAAAAAACCTTCAAGGTCTTTAAGACCTTGAAGGTTTGGTTTGCGGTAAACCTTATAAGGTCTTTAAGACCTTATAAGGTTTGGAGTTTGTGGTTTAATTGCTAACCTCGCAGCTTGTCTATCTCACCAAACAATTCGTGCAAAAAAGTTAGCTTTTCTGCCATCACTTTCACTTTCAAATCGTCTATCAGTTGCAGCTTGTAGTTGCTGGCAACGAGGCTAAAAAACACAAAGCCTATTTCTGATTCGATGGAGGCAAGAGAGTAATAGTTCTCTATCTCTTGCAACTCAGCATAAAAGGCTAAAAAAGCCTCATAACTCGGCACTTGGGCGGGTACTCCTTCTTTTGCTCTTGACATGGCAATAAAAAGTTAAATTGTGAGAAAATAAGCTATACGGTTGTCAAGATTAAAATATCTCACTAAACCTTTCGGAATGGAAACAAATTAACAGGCTTTCGCCTCCGTATAGCTATATCGTTAATCTAAAATGTTTGCGTGTGGAAATTGGGTTAAAGTGAGAAATAAATTAATCTTGACACGACAAACATAATAGATAGGAAAATAAAAAGCAAGAAGATTATTCAAATAAAAATTCTACCTCATGCTGTTCTTCCAATAGCTTATTAATTTTTTTGTTTATGGTGCTAAGGTCTTTTTTGAGACTTTGCAAGTTGTTGTATGGCGTGTTGTTGGTTAGTTCTTGTTCCAATAGGTTAATTTGCTTGATAAGCTGGCTGCGCGTGGTGGACAAATACAAAAGGTCTTGCCTTATCTTTACTTTGCCAAAAAGCAGGCTGTCTATAGTCCTGTAAATCCACAATTCAAAATAAGGGTCTAACCAAGCTGCAAATTTCAGGGCTAATAGGCGGTGCATCCACGTGCCACTATTCCTGCCGCCTCTTACTGTTTTTAGCACTTTTTCAGAGGTTTCAAAGTCCGAATTTGGGACTTTGAAACCTGTTATTTCTTCTTGCAAAGCCCTCAAAAAAATTGTAGTTTCTTTTGCTTCCAAGAATTTTGCTACTCTCTGGTCAAATATTTTTGCCATTTCAGTAGCATTTATCATCTCTACTTCATTGCCGAAGTCAAAGGTGATGGCGTGTTGTTGGTATTCTAATTTTTGTAACATGGTGGTTTTGCGGTTTAAAGATGAATGTTGAATTAAGAAATCAACCACTAACAATCAACAACTATTTTCAACTGTTTATAATGAAAACTATTGCGATGCAGCTTTCCTTTGTCGTCTATCAGGTCGCACCAGACCATCTGGTCGTCTGGGTTTGTAGCGTGGATAGACATGACGGGGTGCTGCTTTCCGTTGTCCAAAATTACCAACCTACCTATTTGGTAATCTGCAAAATTTTTTGTTTCTTTGTCTTTCATTTTTTTATTGGGTTTTAAAAAGTGAATAATTTAACCGTTGTAGCTAGTAACTGCAACGGTTTTTTTTGGTTACATCAATGGCATAAATTCAAGATGTCCACATGCTACACACTGTTCATGATAAACATTGTGCGGAGTTTTACAATTTTTACATACATGATAATCTGCAAAATTGTCTTCTAAGGCTTTGTTCAATTTGAATACATCGCCATCGTCATCGAGATCAAATACCAATAATCTATCTCTATGTTTCAATGTAACCACTTTGTCTGCTGCTTCGGAAGTAGTGAAAATGTGTTTGTACAAAAATTCATTGCCTAAAATGCTGTCAATGAATGATAATTTTACATTATCATAAAACACAACTTGTGTGTTTTCGGTAAGATTGAGCCATTTACCAGTACAAAAACTACCTATTGGAAGTAAGGCTAAAATTTTGTGTAGGTAGGTAGTTTTGCCTGTTTCTTTTCCACCATGAATTAAAATTGAGGTTTGCATTTTTTTTAGTTGGTTTAAGAGTGAAAAAACTCTTGCGGGTTTAAGAACCCTCAAGCAGGTGTGCCATAAATTGGAATGTAAATTAAAGAACTACAATCAACGCAATCGCAATCATCGTCATGCGGTGGATTTTGGCAAAAGCTGCACATATCATGCTCGGTGCAGGTACATTCAAATTCCGATTTGAAATATTCTTTGTAGCACTCGTCGCAGACGTTGCTCATTTGTTCTTGGTCTGGGCTGCCTATCAGGTGGTCGCCACAGTGTGTGCATTGAAAAGCCATGTGAGGTTTTGGGTTAAAATTTTGGTTACAACTGAATTTTCGAAAAAAAAGCAAAATATTTTTTTTGTGTCTAAAAAATATGTCTTTTTCCGTACTACCTGTACTACTTTTTAAATGGTGTTGATAATCAACAAGTTACGTCAAAATTTTGGTAGTAAATTGGTAGTAGTGCGTACTACCAATTTACTACCTTACTACTAAGCTACTACTTTTTTACTACCAAAAAATAAGACTTAAAACATTGATTATCAAACAGTTATGTTTTTTTGGTAGTAAGTAGTACGGTTTTTAAAAATTTTTTCTATTATTTATATAATAAAAAATATTTTCGTTGTTTTTTTTCAAAAAGCTATTTTCCAAACCTTATAAGGTCTTTAAGACCTTATAAGGTTTTATTTTTGCTCATTTTGCATTAGTTCTGCCGTAGTCCTTCTGCCTGTGAGTTGAATACCAAATTTTTCTACTAAGGGTTGATATTCCAAATAACAAGCATTTTTCTCCGCCATGCTTACCTCCTCCCCTTGCTTGTTTTTGGTCGTGAACTTAATAGGCTTGCTTATTTCCTCCCATTGCTTGTTTAGGAGTTTGGCAAGTTCGGTTTGGATTAAGCCTCTTTCGGGTGCAGCCTCGTATTTGGTGTGCTTGTACCTTGCTGCATAGGCATTGTAAATCTTGGGGAAATTTAACCGCAGTTCGCCAGCTGTGGTTAGCTTAAAATCTCTTTCGGGATAGATTATCCAATTTTCGTACAAATACTGTATGATTTCAAAAAAGCCTGTAATTTCAGATTTTTCGTTTTGTACGTTGTGCTGCCTGATAATGGTTTTGTAACCAAACTCGATAAACTCATCTAAAATATCTTGCTTGTCCGTACTTTCGCAAACCGAAATCAAACCATTGATTTGTAAAATATAAGCAGGTGTAAAAATTCTTGCTATATTGGCTACTGCCCTCTCCATCACGCCGTGTGATTCGGTTTTGTTTTTCAAAACCTT
>JAAFKA010000044.1 GCA_013299115.1 Cytophagales bacterium | reverse complement strand
TTGTTTGCGGGAGTACCAATGAAGTACCATCAATAGCCTCCAAAAAATAGCCTTGCCACTTTCTTAAACTAAGTTCAGTATTTATATTTATTGTTTACTTTCTTAGCTTAATAGCATTGGACTAAAGCCCGCAGCTACAGTTTCACAGCGCAACCTACATTACTAAATCACCTTCCTCTCAGTTATCAACACTTCACGACCTTGTGGTGGCGCATCAATTCCTTCTTTGATAAATGCCAATTTTACCTGTTCGTGAGTATTGGCAATAATAGCAGGGCTGGAAGCCACAAACTCCGTAGAAGTGACCCAAATAAACAAGGTAAATTCCATACCATTATCAAACAACTGAGAAACAACTACTTCAGGAGCAGGATTTTTTAGTAGTCTTGTATCTTTGCTAGCTACTTCCAATAAAATTTTACGTACTTTATGCACATCACTTGTAGGGTGAACTCGGTAAGCAAGGTCTATTCTCCGTTGAGGTTCTGCCGAATAATTTACCAAAGCTCCACCTGCTAAGGGACCATTGGGGATAATAATGACCCGATTGTCTAAGGTCAATAAAGCTGTATGAAAAGTCTGGATTTCTTTGACTAACCCTGTGTAGCCCTGTGCTTGAATAATATCTCCAGCCTTAAAAGGTTTGAAAACTAAAATCAAAACACTACCCGCAAAGTTTGAAAGACTACCTTGCAAGGCAAGTCCAACAGCCAAACCTGCAGCACCAACTACTGCCACAAATGAGGTAGTTTCGATACCCAAAATGGAGGCTACGCTTATCAGCAAAATAATACGCAGCGAAACACTTAACAAACTAACCAAGAAAGGCTGTACGTTGGCATCTATCTTGTTTTTTTCCATCAGGCTTTTAACTATTTTTACTACAATACCAATGACCCAAAGCCCTATGATGAGTGTAATGAGTGCCAAAGCCACCTTAGTAGCATAAGTAATGGCAAGTCCTGTGAGCATTTTTGAGATGGCATCAAAATCAATGTCCATATAATTTTGGGGTTAAAGTGAATAATTATTTTGGGTAAATGTAAAAAACTATGGAACAAGATAAAAAAAATTTGAGATAATTTTTTATATGACAAAACTATGTTAAGTAGTTGAACCTAATTATCCGACACCTTTGAGGTGTCGGATAATTTTGATAATCAGATACTTAGCACTTGAAATATTATCGATTATTTAAGTCTAACTACTTAATTATACTTCAAATAATGTTCCCATTTGTCTATCAAGTCTTTGAAGTCTTGGGGCAATTCGGTTTCAAAATACATTTCTTTACCTGTAACAGGGTGAATAAAACCCAACGATTTGGCGTGCAAAGCATGGCGGGGCAAGATTTTAAAGCAATTTTCGACAAAAGCCTTGTATTTGCTAAATACTGTACCTTTCAAAACTGCATTGCCACCATACATTTCGTCATTAAACAAGGTATGTCCTATGTGTTTGAGGTGAGCCCTTATTTGGTGAGTTCTGCCTGTTTCCAAATTGCATTTTAAAAGGCTGACATACCGCAATCTTTTCAACACCTCGTAGTGTGTAATGGCGTGTTTGCCATATTCCCCTTCTTGGTCATAAACTGTTACTACTCTGCGGTCTTTTTGGCTGCGACCCAATGGGGCATTGATAGTGCCTTTGTCTTCGTTGGGTTCTCCCCAAGCCAAGGCGTAATAGGTTCTTTCTATGGTGTGGTGAAAAAACTGTTTGGCTAAATGAGTCATAGCCTGCTCAGATTTTGCAATGACCAACAAGCCCGAAGTGTCTTTGTCTATCCGATGCACCAGTCCAGGTCTGCCATCGTTGTTGGGCAAGGTAGGCAAATTTTGGAAGTGGTGCGTCAAAGCATTTACCAACGTGCCTGTCCAGTTGCCATGTGCGGGGTGAACCACCATACCTGCTTGCTTATTGACTAACAATAAATGTTCGTCTTCATAAACAATCTCAATCGGTATATTTTCGGGCAAAATATCAGTATTTCGAGGAGGCTCAGGCAAGGAAACCGTTATCAAGTCATTCGGTTTTACCTTGTAGTTGGGTTTTACTTGCGTATCATTAACCAATACATAGCCATTTTCTAAGCCCCCTTGTATTTTATTGCGAGATACATGAGGCAATCTAATCAACAAAAAACGGTCTATTCGTAACAAAGACTGCCCTGCATCTACCTTGATTCGGTGGTGTTCGAACAAACTATCGTCTTCTCCTTGCTCTTCTATAAAATTTTGCATACAATTTATTTTTTGCAAAAGTAGCAAAATTTATAATAGTTTTCAGAAATAATGTAACATAAAAAATTGCAACTTTTTTACTAACTTTGTTTTCATTTGTAGGCAATCAAATTAATTGCCTTCAGGCAACTATTCTTTTTTGTATTACCTATGATCAAAAAATTAAATCCTTCCTTCTCTTTTCTCCTGCTAATACTTTGCATAGAAATCGGAGAAAGAATCGTAGATGCTTTGCTTGGCGATGGCGATGGCGAAATTACAGGCTTTCGATTGAGTGCTATGCTCAC
Organism: Cytophagales bacterium; assembly: GCA_013299115.1. Classification (GTDB taxonomy): domain Bacteria; phylum Bacteroidota; class Bacteroidia; order Cytophagales; family Thermoflexibacteraceae; genus JAAFKA01. Next base: position 29,386 of record JAAFKA010000044.1, on the reverse strand, counting down.
TTTTTTGCAAGTTTTTTTCATTTTTCTGGCTGTTTTGTGGTTACCCGAAGTATGGCGGAGCCTTAGACATTCGCATGAAGGCAAATATGCAGGAAAGACAGTTTTTGAACGGAATGCGGGGGCTACGCTGTTGAGTTTTGTGGTTGCTTTGCTTTGGGTCTTAGATTTTTCGGTGGCTCAACTTTATTTTGGAAAACAAGAGAAAGAAACAACCGAAAAGCAAGAGAAAAGTGTACGAACAGCAGACCACTACTATCACCATGGGCTGAAACCTCTCCGCCAAGTGCAAGATTTATGGGGAGATAGTAGTTACAGGTTCATTACTAATTCATTGGGCTTTAAAGACGATTCGGCTCGGCAGGTAGCTTTACAAGGTAACCGCAAACGACTCTTGCTCATCGGCGACTCGTTTACAGAGGGCATTGGGTTGCCTTTTCACCAAACTTTTGCAGGGCTGTTTACAAAGGCTTTGCAAGACAGTGTGGAGGTCTTCAATGCAGGTTGTGTATCTTACTCGCCAAAAATTTATTACCTCAAAACCAAGTATTTGCTTGAAAATCAACAATTTAAATTTAACGAACTGATGATTTGTATAGATATTTCAGATATACAAGACGAAACGGTGTATGAAAGTTTTATTTCAAAAGACGAACAGCAACTAACTGTAAATCAACAAAACAAATTGCCAACAAGCAACCCAAAAGACAAGTTGCAAGTTGCTGATAAACAAGTTGTTAGTTATCAATTTTTTAAATGGGATAGATGGTTGGCAGATTGCAAACGCAATTCTTTTTTGTATTATAAAATAGAGCAACTCTTTACACCACCCAATGAAGTTGATAAAAAATATTATGAGGAAAGACCCAACTGGACACTAAACGACAGTATTTATGAAAAGTGGGGCAAAAAAGGTGTTGCTTTGGCAGAACAAAATATGAAAAAGTTGGTGGAACTTTGCAACCAACACCAAATCAAACCAACGATAGTCATTTACCCTTGGGACGCACAAATCAAGGCAAATGATTTGCATAGCAAACAGGTACAAATTTGGCAGCAATTTGCAACTAAACACCAAATTGGTTTTATCAATTTATTTCCTTCTTTTATTCACAAAAAGAGTACAGGCAAGGCATTTGACCAATTTTATAGAACTTATTTCATTGCAGGTGATGTGCATTGGAACAAAGCAGGCAACCAACTGATGGCAGATTCTTTGCTAAAATATTGGCAGAAAAGGTAGCAACCTATATACGGTTTTCAGGGTGCAAAAAGTACAAGGTTGCCTAAACCATTGCAACCTACCTAATAAGTTACAAAAGTTTTTCACAACTTTATATGCTTAGTTGTTATTTTTTTGTAGCTTTACGAAATTCAACAATTATTTGACAAATTCCCATGAAATATAGCATCAACAAACACGATAAATATAGTATCTTGACCTTAGAGGAAGAACGAATAGACTCTGTGATAGCACCTAAGCTCAAATCTGAATTTGTAACTTTGTTTCAATCTGGAACACAAAACTTGATATTGAATCTTGCCAAAACCAAATACGTAGATTCTTCGGGGCTGAGTGCCTTGCTCGTGGCAAACAGATTGGCAGGCGAAGCAGAAGGGTTTTTGGTGATGGTGGGAGTTACAGACCATGTGATGAAGTTGATAGTGATTTCTAAATTAGACTCTGTATTCAACTTGTTTACGACCAACGAAGAAGCCATTGATGCCATCTTTTTAAGCCTTCTCGAAAAAGATTTAGACGAAGGCGAAAATGCCTCAACAGAAGAATAAGCTATTTGATTTTTGTGTGCAACGCTGTTGAGATTTGGAAAAATCTTAACAGCGTTGTATTTTTGCGGTTTCAAAAAAATATACACAAACTTCAAAAAACAATGAAAAAGCAATATTTTTGCGTGCTATTCTTGATTTATTTCTTGGTTGCCTTCCAAAGTAAAGCCCAAAAAGTTATCAGCAGCATTGGCGAAGCCGAATTGAGGGCGAATTTAGCGTTTCAGCCCAAAGACAAAAGCTACTTAAAATATAAGTTGGCAAAGCATACACCTGTCATTATGCCCAACGGTGATAGTAGCAAATTTATGATGATTGGTTTTGATAGAAATTCGCAATATGCGTTTTTGCTCAATCAAGATTTGCAAGTAGAAAAATCTTTTGTAAACGAAGTACAAGAGGAAAACACCGCAAAAGACCCAAAAGAAAAAAAGAAAAAAGATAGTTGGGCAGAAGACAATGCCGAAATTGTAAGGCAGTTTATGCGAACCTATACCGAACCTTTGGGCAATTTTTCACGTGGCAACAAGGCAGTGGTGATTTATGCCAATAGCAGAAAAACGGAATTTGGTACTTTAATGGTGGACTTTGACTCCAATAAATTTGTATCTCATGTTTTTGATATCAACTTAAAAAACGAAAGGTTTGTAGAAGGTTTTATGTACAAAGGTAACTTCTGCTTGATGACCGCAGGCAAAAAATTGGATTATATGCGGTTTCACATCATTGAGGATTACAACAAAGTGCAAAAATATAAGGAAATTCAGTATGGCAACCAATTTCAAAACCTTAGAGAATATGTATTCAAAAGTGAAAATTGGTCTAAGGTAAGCCAAGCTGCGGTAATAGATTACCAAACTTATAACGAATTGGGAACTACGCAAAAACCCGCCAAAATTTACCTGACCTCCAACGAAGTGCTGCTTACGTTTGACAACGACCACAAGAAAACGGATTTATTGGTTTTGGACATAGAAAATGAAAAGCTAACCGTAAAATCTTACCCCAAAACAAAAGTGATAGATGGCGAATGGACTACTTACAAATCTAATTCTTTTCTCTATTACAACTATTTGGTGCAAGCCTCTTGTACTTACGATAAATTGGCAGTTGATTTTGTGGATATTCGCACTGCTGAAAAAATAAAATCCTATACAGTGGAGAAAAAAGATAGCATTAGTTTCAAAAATACAAGTATTTTTCAAGATAAATCGGGGACTATGTCGTTTGGCTTGGCAAGTGGAGGCATAGTTGGGACTTTTTCTGTTCCTTATGACAATACTCGAATTTTGAAAAAAACAAGCCAATTATTAAATAAAATAACGATAGCTACACTGGCTATTGCAATTAATCCCGATAAAAATGGTAATATCAAAATGACTTTGGGCTCTTATTTGGAAAGACAACAAGGTGGTGGAGGTATGATGATGGGCGGCGGCATGGGGGCAGCACCTATGTTTATTCCTACACCTATGATGGGAGGTTACAATGCAGGGAAATATATCAAATCTGCTTATTTTGAAAGTAGTTTTAGCTTGCCCGATTTTGAGCATAACAAGGAGAGAAAAATATTGCCAACAGATAATGTCTTGGATAGAATAAGGGCGTATGAAGATACGATGGAAAAAAATTCCACTCTGTCGCTAACTTATATTTTCAGACGTTACAATGAGTTTGTCTTTTGCTACTATAATGCTACTGTAACCAGATACTTTTTTGCACCTTTCCCAATTATAGTTTTGGATTGAATATAAGTAGTTGAACCTAATTATCCGACACCTTTGAGGTGTCGGATAATCCTGATAATCAGATACTTAGCACTTGAAATATTATCGATTATTTAAGTCTAACTACTTAGAACTTGAAATCTAAGAAACAAAATAAAAAAAATAGTTGCTTTTTCCTTATCATTGAGGTGGCAATCCCAACGATAAGGAAAACTTTTACCTGAACTGCGACTGCCCTGTGCCGCCCAAAATAAAGAGCAAACCTAAATTAATAGGCACAAACATACCTACACTTTTCGTGTCAAAATCATAAGCTGCTGTATATTTAGCGTTGATATTCAGGGCTATGGTGTCACTAAATCCATAGAGATAGCCCAAACCCACTGCACCGCCTCCAGCTACCGAAGATTTGCCTCCTCCGTTGAGAAAATAAGCACCCAAATCTACTGTCAAATAGGGGCTGTTGTCCATAAAAAACAGAAACATCATAGAGGGCGTAACCGCAATCATTTGTGTATCAGGGCTTTTGATACCTCCAATCAACTCTTTGCCTGCAAAGTTAAAATAATTGACATTCAGTCCAATAGCACCTTGGTCTTGAAAAAAGTAATGCAAGCCTGCCCCACCACCATAACCAAATGGTGAATTACTCCCAAAATCACCAAGAGCATAGGCTCCTGAGCCGTTGGCAGTAAGAGCAAATTGGGCTTTTGCTACGTTAACCAAACACAGCAATACAAATGTTAAAAAAAATATTTTCATTTTAAATTAAACTACTATACAAAAGTTTGTAACTACTTGAAAGTGGGCAAGTTATCTATTATTTTTGTTTTGCGAACCAAAAAATAGTTATGCTTCTTACCCCACTCTCATGAAGAGCCAAATATAAACAATATTTTGTTTCTATTCATTCAAGTCGTATTTTAAAAATCTTTGTGTTTTTACATTGTATCTTATCAAGTCGTAAATAAGATACTAACGATTGAGGGTAAAAGTTACTTAATTACTCAAATTTCTGTATAGTCGTTTAAGTTGCTATACATTCTTAATCAACTAAAAACTAACATTTCTCAAAGAAATGTTAGTTTGGTGGCAATGTAAAGAAAAAATTTATCGGACACTTTAAAGTGTCCGATAAATTTACTTCGTATTAAGGTTTAATAGTTACCCCTTGGAAAGTACTAAGGTTTACTTGATTGATATTGGCACCATAGCCTGCGTTTATTGTGCTAATAAAAGCATTAGCCATGATAGCATATCCTCTTGGTGTAGCATGAACACCATCTAAAGAAAATATACCACCTGTAATAAATGCAGAGGTCAAAGTCAAACCATTGTAAGTTTTTCCTTTGATAAACTCGTCTAACAAAAGACCAGCCTCAAATACAGGTATTTTCAATGCACCTGCTTCTGCTCTAATGCTGTTGTTGTAAGCTGTTACGGCTGCTACGGCTGCTGCTACTTCATTGCGGTCAAGTACAGAAGGGTGGTCAAGAGGGTTAGCTCTTGAAAAACCTTTTGGGAAAGGCAAACCACCAGCAGCAGCAATAGGAGTTCTGGTAGAACCCAACGAGTCGGTAGCAGTCAAAATAAACAAATCAGCAGAAGTAGCTTTGTTTACAGAACCGTCTGCATAACGAATATAGATATCGTCCATGTTGCTATCTATCAACTGTTCCAAGTTTGTGGGCAGCGTAGTTACTCCTAATCCCCTTGCTACAGCTGCTTTAAATCCTGCTCTTGCACCAGCTAAGTTATTTCTTACCGCAGCATAAGTAACGGTATTCAAATAAGGAATAGATGTAACATTTGGTATAGTAGCTACTACGCCTTTTGCACCACCTGCTGTAATTACGCCCATTAGTTCTTTATACAAAGCACCAAAGGCAGGTGTGGGGGTCAAAGGTGTAACGCCGCCTGTGGTAGCAAAACCCAAAGCATCATTGTTACCTAACCAACAAGTAAAGAAAGTTGGTTTTTCGGTAGCATAATACTTTTGAAGATATTGCAAATAACTAATAGCACCACCTGGGTCTGTTGCTGAGGGACCTGCATCTGGCAATAATCTTTGGAAGTGAGCATTAAAACCAGCAGGATTATTAAAACCATAACCATTGGTTTTAATATCAGAAATACGAATACCAGGTACTCCCAAGTTGTCTATAGCTCCTGTAAATTTTTCATACAAAGGTGTACGACCGTCTGCTCCTCTGCCCACAATACCCAACTTAGAAGTTTCTGGACGAATAACAGGACTTCCGTTATTAAAAGCTGTTAGTTTCAAATAACCTGTTCCATTAGAAGTTGCCTCTGTATAAAGAGGTTGTCTAAAATTAGACAAACCCACAGCACGCAGTTGCCCTGCTATGATGTTAGGATAAGAATTGAGCTGTCCTTCTCTATACACGCCACCGTCTGCAAAACCTGCGGTAAGTGAGTTGCCAATAGCAACATATTTAGAGAAATCTGCTGTGCCTCGCATAGGAATAGGTGTATCTATGGCAGGCGTACAAGCTGCCACCACCACAGAAAGAGTAGCAGGGGCTATGAATTTATAAATATTCTTGAATTTCATGGTTATATTTTTTTTTTAATGTACAACGGACTTCAGTCCGTTTTTTAAGTTGATTGAACAGACTAAGGCGTCCCCGACTAAATTCCGTTCTACAGTAGGTTAGAAACTATAAGAAACTCCCAACGAGCCTACTGTTGCAGTTGTTTTGTAGATTCCTGACAATTTGCTTTCTACATTGGTATCTTTTCTTTCTGCTACATCTACTAATTGTATGGCAGCATCAATACTGAATTTTTCGCCCACTTTGTAACTTCCTCCAAAGAAAAAGTTATGACGGTTGGCATCAGGAGTTTCTGGTGTTAAAGTGCCCGCAGGTACAGGAGTGAGAGCATAAGCATAACCCAAACGACCTGTAAAAGTAGGAGTAATTTTGTATTGTCCACCAAAACGGAACACCAAGTTGTCGTTATACAAACGAGGCGAGGCAGATTTTGCAGCTAACAAGCTACGCTGTGTAGGAAGACCAGGACCAGTAGGGGCTACGGCTTGTGTATAGTTAATACGCAAAGAATCGTAAGCACTCCAACCACAATAATTTATTTCGGCTGCCAAAGTCAATTTTTCAGATGGCATAACAGTAACTCCAAAACTTACAATAGAAGGAGCAGGCAAAGTAGCTGCAAAAGTAGCAGTTTTTGGCAAGTAGTTAAGCGTAGGAGAAGGAGCTGAATTACTTCCTTGACTAAATTCAGCAGGAGCACCAGTAAAAGTGGCTGTACCTGCATCTACTTTCATGTCTATCTGTGAACGGTAGCTAAAACCCAAAGCTAATTGCTTGATAGGCTGATAGTAAATACCTGCATTAAAACCCATGCCCGAAGCTGAACCATCTAATTCGGCTGCGGCAGGCATATTAGTAACAGTAGGAAACAAAACAGCTCTTTGTAAGTTTACCGAACCTGTCATGTAAGTAAAACCTGCACCAATACCTAAGTTTTCAGTAATTTTGAAACCAATCGTAGGCTGAATAAAGATAGCACGCAAACTGATAGAGGTCAAGGCGGCACGTCCTATCCAGTCTTTGCCCCAATTTACTGAGCTACCAAAAGGTGTATTAACCGACAAGCCAAACTTCAAACGACTTGCAAAACCTTCGCCTTTGGGTCCCCACACACCATATAAATAAAATGGCGTACCAACAGGGTTATTACTTTCAAATTTTTCTCCTGTTTCTGTGCTGAGAAAAGCATTTTTTGCACTGATGACACTTACACCTGCTGCCACGCCGTTTTTTTCTAATAGGCTCATGGCACCTGGGTTAAAGAAAGCTGCCGAAGCATCTAATTTGGTGGCTACGCCAATGTGTGCCATCCCTGTTTGCTTTGCTCCTTGTAAAGCTACCTGATAGGCTTGTGCTTTTGCCAAAATAGGTAGGCTGAGGAGGGCAGCAGCTATGATTGCTGTTTTTTTCATGAGATTAAATTAAGGTGTTTTTGGAAATAATTATGATTTACCAAAGATAGGTAAAAGGCTTGCTAATTTGCAAATTTTTTGACTGTTAAGTAATAAAAGTATAAAAAAGTTGTATTTTCATAGCACTCTTGGTAGCGTAAAATAAAATTTACTTCCTTTGTTGGGTTCACTTTCTACCCAAATACTGCCGTTATTTTTTTCGAGAAACTCTTTGCAAATATTCAGCCCTAACCCTGTACCTTTTTCGTGGGCAGTGCCAATGGTGCTGTGTGCTTTCATACCAAACAGACTTTGAAGTTGGTGCGGTGTAAGTCCCACACCATTGTCGGCTATGCAAAACACATAACGGTCTATTTCCGAATTGCAACTAACCACAATCTGCCCCTTGGGATAGGTAAATTTAATAGCATTGGCAATCAAATTGCGAACAACCGTATCTATCATGTTGCTGTCTGCCTTTACTTTGGCTTTTTGAGTAATTTGGTTGGTAATGGTCAAGTCTTTTTTCCTTGCATTTTCGGCTTGCAAATCAATATTATTCTGAAAAATTTGGTTGATTTCGAACTCCGAAGGGTGCGGCGTGATACCCTGCATTTGCGACCAAGACCAATACAACAAATTGTTTAGCAAAGTTAAGGTATTGTTTAGCTGTTGTTCTATGGTGGTGGTTACGGTTTTTATTTCCTCCTCGTTCAGATTGCCTGCCCGCAAAACTTGTATAAAACCCTTAATGGTGTTAAACGGCGAACGGAGGTCATGCCCGATGATAGAAAAAAGTCTGTCTTTTACCAAATTTACCCTGTCTAACTCGTCTTTTTGGCGTTGAATTTCGTTTTTTTGCATCATCAAATCCACCTGCTGGGTCTGCAACTGCTTGTTGATACGTTGTTTTTGTCCGTTGGTATGAATGAGCCAAATAATAACCAATGCCGTAATGAGCAAAGCCCCAATCAGCACCATACCCACGATGCGTTGAATAAAAATTTTGTCTTGTTGCAGAATTTGGTCTTTTTTCAACAACTTGATTTGTGCATCTTTTTCGGCTTCTCTTTTTTCCACCGCAAACTTTGTTTGGAGGTAATCTATTTGGCGTTTGCTTTCTTCGAGCATTGTACTGTCTTTATAAATAGTAGCCATTTTATACGCCTCTAAACTTTTATTATAGTCATTGGTAGCCTCATAGACTTTGGCAAGTGTAAAATAACTTTCTTTCAAGACCAATCTTGCCCTGATGACTTTTGCCATTTTTATACTTTCTTCCAAAAAATAAGTAGCTTTTTTATATTGCTTGTCGTCTGCATACAATTCGCCTGTGTGCATATAGATACGAGCCACGTAAATTTTATCTTTGCTTTTGTGAGCTATTCGCAAAGCCCTTTTAAAATGTTCGAGGGCTTCGGCTTTGTTGCCAATCAGGTTGTAAACCGTACCCAAATCGTCATAACAAATGGCTATGCCTTTGAGGTTATTCGTTTTTTGGTTTATTTTCAACGACTCCTTCAAGAAATAAAGAGCCGAATCGTATTTTTGTTGTTGTCTGTAAATCAATCCAAGGTTATTGTAATTGATAGACAAACCCAACAAATTATTAATAGCTTGGTCTATTTTATAGGCACGTCTGAAATGTTGGGTGGCTTTTTCAAATTCATTCATTTGCAAATACAAATTGCCCAAACTGTTGAGGTTGTAGGTAATATTCATATTGTCGCCCAAAGAATCGGCTATCCGCAAAGAAAGTAGATGATAAGGCAGGGCTAAGGCATGGTCACCCATGCGGCGGTGGGCTACGCCTAAATTGTTGTTAATGATTAAGAAAATTTGCAAATCATTGATTGCTAATGCTATTTCTTGTGCCTTTTTGTGATACTCAATAGCTTTTTGATACCTTGCATTGTTTCTTTCAAACACACCTTTGGAGTCGTAGGCAGTAGCCAAAGCCCGTTGGTTTTGGAGTTTTTGGGCAAGTACAAGGGCTTGGTTGATATAAATTTCGGCACTATCTATTTTAATGGCGTGTTGCAAATAAGCATTGGAGAGTCGGGTGAGCAAAAAAATGCGTTGCGTATCTTGCGTGGGGTAGGCACGCAATTTATTTTCCAAACTGTCAATAAAATGCTGGGCTTGTAAGGGAGCATACAAACAAGAAAAAATAAAAAACAGCAAGAAAACTAAAAAGGATACTACATTTTTTTTCATATTGTGGGCTTTTATTACTTATTTTGCTACGGCAAACCACCACCACCATGCAACCTACTTTAACGAAAATACGTCTATCAAGTTTTGCCTATGTAATTTTTGGCTTAAATCTACTGTTTTTTGGCTCTGCTTATGCTCAGAAAGGCAACTATTCCTATCTGCAAGGTAATCAATTTTATGAGCAAAAGAAATTTAAAGAAGCTATTTCTTTTTATAGTCAAGCCATAGACTCTCTCAACGCTGCCACGCCAAAACCTGCTGCCTTGTTGGTAAAAGTCTATAACAACAGAGGAAATAGTTATGGGCAAATGGGCAATTATCTTTTTGCTTTGTTTGATTACAACAAGGCAATAGAACTCGACAAAAAGTTGGTCGAAAGTTACTTAAATAGGGCAAACGTGCAAACTTTATTAGGCAATTTTTCTGATGCAGTGGCAGACCTCAACAAAGTTTTGCTACTCAACCCAAAATTATATGAGGCAAATTACCAAAGAGGATTGATTTTTTTGTTAGATTTAGAACAATTTGAGGCTGCTGAAAAAGATTTGCAATTGGCTTCTGAAAAATTGACTACACAACCCGAAGTTTCGGTTTACTATGCTTTGTCTTTGTACGAGCAAAAAAAGTATGCAGAAGCCTTGAAAGTTGCCAACAAAGTGATACAGCAAAAAAACGACCTTGCCGATGCCTATTATGTGCGGGCTATGATTACTTTTGCCCAAAAAGATAAGAAAAAAGCCCAAACAGACATCAGCAAAGCCCTTGATTTGCAACCAGATACACCTGAATATGTAGAGTTGAAAGAGAAAATAATGAAGTAGTTTTTAATGTTGAATGTTGAATGTTGAATGTTGAATTTTTAATGTTAAGATTTTACGTTGGCAATGGTCGAAGACCAATGCTGTTAAGCTAAGGAATCATATTTACAACCTCGAAGAGCAATTCCATTGTGGGTTGAACATTAATAGCCCTACGTGCAACGTAGGGAAGTATTTGCAAATGTGCATCCAACCTCGAAGAGGTTGAACATTCGTGTAGCAATATGTCATTGTTCAACCCCTTCGGGGTTGTGGTGTGACTTTGCACCTTTTCCCTACGTTGCACGTAGGGCTATTATTATTCAACCCACAATGGAATTGCTCTTCGAGGTTGTGAGTTATTCTTAGCTTAATAGCAATGGGTCGAAGACCTTGACAATCGTATAAGTTTGACCATTGCCAACGTAGTTGGGCTTTTTTTACCAAAATCTATGTTACTAAAAGAAGAAAATATACGCCTGCTTTTTGGTTTGAAACTGAGGCAGTTGCGAATGGAGAGGAACAAATCACTGACCGAAATTGCGGAGGAGTCGGGCATTTCCATTTCGTACCTGAACGAAATAGAAAAAGGCAAAAAATATCCGAAGGCAAATAAAATAGCCCAATTAGCGGAGGTGCTTGGTGTGAGTTACGATTGGTTGGTATCTATGCAGGTAGATAAAAAATTGTTGCCCCTTGCCGAACTATTTAAGTCTGATTTATTGACAAGTCTGCCCTTAGAAATTTTTGGTATAGAACCCTCCGATTTGTTTGATACGCTGACCAGCAGCACTTCATCGACCAAAATTTCGGCTTTTATCAGCACTTTGTTGGAGATTGCACGCAATTATGATATGAGTGTCGAGCATTTTTATTATGCTGTTTTGCGGTCTTACCAAGAAATGCACGAAAATTATTTTGAGGAGATAGAGCAAGAAGCCAAAAAATGTTTTGATACTTACAAAGAATTGCGACCTTTTCCCTCCTTAGAAGGGCTAAAAACTGTACTCACCACGCATTTTCAGTACACCATAGAGGAAACCAACTTCGACAACCACGAGGAGTTAAGGGTCTTGCGGTCTGTTTTCTTGCCCCAAAGAGGCAAATTGTTGCTCAATGCAGCCCTTAGCGAAACTCAAAAAACCTTTGCCTTGTGCAGAGAATTGGGCTATGCAGCCATGCAAATCAAAGACAGACCTACCACCTCCTCCTTTGTTCACCTCCAATCTTTTGAGCAACTACTCAATAACTTTAAAGCCTCTTATTTTGCCAATGCCCTTGTCATTTCGCAAGACTTGTTGATTGCAGATTTGCAAAAATTCTTTGCACAAAAAACTTTTCAAGCCGAAGAATTGATTATGCTCATTCACAAATACAATGCTTCGCCTGAAATGTTTTTTCACAGAATTACCAATTTATTACCTAAGTTTTTTGGCGTTTCGCAACTTTTTTTCTTGCGTTTCCATCAAGAAAAAGAAACAGAACTCTACGACCTGAACAAAGAACTGCACTTGGCAGGACTCTACAATCCGCATGGTAGTCGCACTTCCGAACACTATTGCAGGCGTTGGGTTTCTTTGCATATCCTCAAAGATTTTGCAGCCTCTACCAACACCAAAAAGATACTTTGCAAAGCCCAAAGGTCGAGGTATATAGATTCTGAAAACGAATTCTTTTGTATATCAATGGCTTACAGCCTTTCGGCAAACCAAAACAAACATTGCAGCGTAACCATAGGCTTTTTATTGTCCGATGCTTTTAAGGAAAAAGTACATTTCCATGATGATGTGCAGGTGGCAACAAAGCAAGTGGGCGTAACTTGCCAGCGTTGCAGCCATACGTTTTGCCAAGAAAGAGCAGCCCCACCCACCATTCACGAGGAAAAACTAAAAGTAAAAAAAATAGACGAAGCCTTAGAAAAATTGAGGAAAAAAATGTAATTTTGTATTGATTTATTACATAGTCATTTTGCCTACTATTGCATTGAAAATTATTTTTGTTTTCATCAAAGTATCCCCTTTGTCTTGCAATTAAAAAGTAAGGGATACTTTTTTATTTGACAATAAGTTACAAAAAATGTACAGACTATTGCAAACTTATTGGTCATTTTTTAAACTTTTGTCCATCAAAATCTCGTTGCGGTTCTTGTACTACTATATAAGGTTTATCTACAGAAATATGGCAATTATTGCAATTACGCAGCAAATTTTGGTAAGTTTTGGGAAATTCTACTGCATCTTTTTCTTTGGTATTTTTATCCAGCAGGTTTACTACGGGCATAATATTTGACAACAACTTGCTCACTTCTTTGCCTTCGTCTATGATGTTTTGCTTAGTTAAAAACTCCACAGTTTCCTCTAATTCATGCACATAAAACTCTGCCAATTCCCAATTTTGGTATTTACCCGCCATACCTGCTTTGTGGGCATAATATTGCAACTTGCCCATGTATTCGCCCAATGGAAATTCTTCATCATCATTTTCTGTTATTATAGGCTGTGATATTTTTCGGTCTGTTTCACATTGTTTTTGTAGTTTTTCTATCTTTTCATTTAGCACCACACTGTTATAGACGGTGTAAATACTAAGTGCAAATGAGGTAAATGCCAGCACCAAAATAGTAAAATTATTTTTTTGCATCTTTTTGAATTAATAAAAATTTTGCGAATATAATAGAGTTTATGAATAATTGTCGAAAAATGTCATTTTTTTCCTAACTTTGAAAAATTCATAGAGTTTTTAGTTAATTTTAATGAAGTTTGACGACAGAAATAAAAAAAATGTTATGATAACTTCCTTGTAAGACTTCTGTTTCACAAAAAGCCACTTTTTATTGTATGCAAACCATTCCGACCTTAGCCGATATTAGGGCAGCAGTCCTGCGGATTCAGCCCTATATTCACCGCACTCCTGTTTTGACGGGGCGCAGCCTCAATGAATTGGCGGGGGCTTCGCTGTTTTTTAAGTGCGAAAACTTCCAACGGACAGGTTCTTTCAAAATGCGTGGAGCATCGAATATGGTTTTTGCAGCAACGGAGGAGGAAATAAGGCAGGGCGTAGCCACGCAGTCATCGGGCAATCATGGGCAGGCGTTGTCCTTTGCAGCCCAATTACGCAACGTGCCAGCCTATATTGTGATGCCCGACAACTCTGCACAAGTAAAAAAAGATGCCGTAGTTGCTTACAAAGGCAAAATAGTGGAGTGCAAACCCACCATAGAGGCAAGAGAGGCAACAGTAGAAAAAGTTTTAGCAGACACCAAGGCGTATTACGTGCCACCTTATAACGACTACCGAATCATAGCAGGGCAAGCCACCGCAGCCTTAGAATTGTTGGAAGAAGTACCCGATTTAGATTATATTTTAGCTCCCGTAGGTGGTGGCGGCCTGATAAGTGGCACAGCATTGAGTACACATTATCTTTCCCCTCGTACCCAAGTCATAGCTGCCGAACCTGCTGGTGCTGATGATGCTTTTCGGTCTTTTTATTCAGGAACTTTGCAAGGTAACGACACGACCAATACCATTGCCGATGGATTAAGGTCTGCTTTGCGAGAAAAAACTTTTACAGTCATTCGCCAACACGTACATCAGATAGTAACTGTAGAAGAACAAGAAATTATACAAGCTATGAAATTGGTTTGGCAACGCCTTAAAATTATCATAGAACCGTCTTGTGCCGTACCTTTGGCTGCTATTTTGGCTCAAAAAGTCGAGAATTACAAGCAAAAACGAATTGGTATTATTTTGTCGGGTGGCAATGTAGATTTTTCGACGGTGGCAAGCCTGTAAGAAAACTATGATACAGAATTTTGCTATTTTTTACAGTACTCTTGTCCACAAAATTTTTGCTTTTTCGCCTTTGTTGGTTTGGGCTTGCCCCTCCAAACTATTTTTTGCCTTGTTGTATTGCAAAACATAGTCTATCACATACACCTCAGTAGGAGTTTCGCCTGCCTTGACTTCGTATTGATTTTTGTTAATCAATTTGAAACTCAACGTATTATTTTCAAATTTTATACCCTCAAATTCATATTTTCTGTTTACACAAAGCAAGGTAATTTGCTCATTTTTTACTTGCAACCTGTAAATATCAGAGTTTACATCAGAAACTTTGCCCACGTCCCACTGCTCCTGCCAACGCCCTGCTATTTCTTGGGCTGAAACTGTCGAAGTTGAGCTGTTATTGCCTATGTTTTTGCTTGTGCCACAAGCTACGGCTAACAAAAGCCAGAATAAGAAAATTGCGTACCTAAACATATAATTTTGAGTTTTTAGTTTTGAATTTTTAGTTGGACTATGACAGAAGTAACATTTCTTTGAGAAATGTTACTTCTACAAAAGTATTAGCTTGGCGAATATGAACTAAAACTATTCAAAATCCAAAAAAATTTGGTAGTCTATTGCTTTTCAACTAATTTTGTTCCTTGTCAAAATATTCACAATATTCATTCTTTACATCATGTCGTTTCAAGCAAAAGGCAAATTGCATTTAAAGCAAGATGCACAACAGGTTACAGAAAAATTTAGAAAAAGGGAGTTTGTCTTAGAAATGATAGAAGGCAACTATCCTGAATACATCAAATTTCAGTTGGTCAATGACAAATGCACTTTGTTAGACAAATACAACATTGGCGACGAAATACAAGTGTCGTTTAACTTGCGTGGCAAACCTTTTCAGTCTAAAACAGGCGAAATGGTGTATTTTACTAACCTCGATGCGTGGAGAATAGAAAATGGCGGGGCTGCCACTACGCAAACTACACCTGCTTCGCAAACGGCTATGCCTACCATGCCCACTATGCCCGAAGCACCACTGCCTGATGACGATAATTTGCCGTTTTAAGTAAAAAGACAAACTTATCGGACACTTTTGAAGTGTCCGATAAGTGGTATTTGCCGTTTTAAGTAAAAAAGACAAACTTATCGGACACTTTTGAAGTGTCCGATAAGTGGTATTTGCCGTTTTAAGTAAAAAAGACAAACTTATCGGACACTTTTGAAGTGTCTGATAAGTGGTATTTGCCGTTTTAATAGTTTACGTACACCAATGATGAAAGAAAATCTATTCGATACATTAGGCAAATTGGTAGAAGTCAATTTGCAATTATTTAAAATCGAAATCAAGGAGGAACTATCTTCTTGGGTGGTGCAAACTTGCGTCATGATAGGGCTGATTTTGGTAGTAAATATGGTCGTCATTTTTGGTAGTTTTGCCTTAGCTTTTTTGTTAGGCACGTGGCTCGAAAGCAATTTTTTGGGTTTTGGGGTCGTAACTTGCTTGTATGTACTTTTGTTTTTGGGTTTGTATGGTGGTCGCAAACAAATTGAGGCTACCATATATAATTATGTGCAGCAAAGTTTGTTTGAAAAGCAACAACAATTAGAGAATAAACCAAAAGTAATAGAATAACTGCACCCACAGCAGTAATATTTCTCAAAGAAATGTTACTGCTCTTATATTCTTTAAATCCTATGACTGATGCCTTGCTCAAATTTTTTACCTTGCAAGACGCCAATGTGCGTTATGTGGTCTTGGGTACAGTTCTGCTTGCCATTAGCTCTGCGGTGGTGGGTTGTTTTACTTTTCTCAAAAAAAAGTCGTTGGCGGGTGATGCCGTAGCCCATGCCGTTTTGCCCGGTATTTGCTTGGCTTTTCTGTTGGCGGGCAATAAAAATCCTTGGGCTTTGTTGGCGGGGTCTTTCATTACAGGTTGGCTTTCGTTGGTTTGCATAGATTTTATCACTTCCAAAACCAAACTCAAAGAAGACACTGCCATTGGCTTGGTACTTTCCATTTTTTTTGGTGTGGGAATTTTGCTACTCACCGCCATTCAGCATGGGGGCAATGCCGAACAAGCTGGTTTAGAGGGGTTTATCTTTGGCAAGGCAGCTGCCCTTATTGGTGCAGATTTGGTGCTTTTTATGGTGCTTAGTGCTTTGCTCTTGTGTACTGTTGCACTTTTTTTCAAAGAATTGACTTTGATTGCCTTTGACGAACAGTATGCAAAAGTCATAGGTTTTCCTGTGCGTTGGTTGGAACTGCTGCTCACGACCTTAACAGTGTTGGCGGTAGTGGTTGGTATTCAGGCTGTTGGCGTGGTGCTGATGGCTGCTATGCTCATTACGCCTGCTGCTGCTGCCAGATTCTGGACAGATAAGTTGCAAGTGATGGTGGTTTTGGCTGCATTGTTGGGGGCTTTGGCTGCCGTAGGTGGTTGCTTGGTTTCTTACCTACATACCAATATGCCTACAGGTGCGTGGATTGTGTTTTTGGTATCTTTATTGGCTGTTTTTTCCTTCTTATTTGCTCCCAAAAAAGGTTTGATAGCCCGCCATTACAAGCAAAAACAACATAAATTGCGTTTTGCAGAAGAAAATATACTCAAAACTTTTTACCATTTGGGCGAAAAACAAAAAGACTTTTTCCATTCTTATACACTCAATGAAATTGTAGAAAAACGCAAATTCGAGTCGACTTACCTCCAAAAAGGATTGGAAAGACTAAAAAAACAGGGCTACGTGGTGCAACAAAAAGTTGGTGCTAACCCTGCCCAATACTTGTGGCAATTTACTACTGAAGGCTATGAAAGAGGGCTGCGAGTTACCAAACTGCATAGGTTGTGGGAAATTTACCTTACCAAATACCTCCGCATTGCACCTGACCACGTGCATGAAGATGCCGAAACTATGGAGCATATCATTACGCCTGAACTCGAAAAAACCTTAGAAACGTGGTTGAATTATCCCAAAAATGACCCCCACAATACAGAAATTCCGTATAGATAAGTGTATTTACGAGTTTATATTTGAGGTAGTTTATATACATACAGCAAAAGAATACTCCACAAGAGTTTGTAGAGCTGTGCCATGAATAGTTATATCAAAAATGAGGGTGTCTAAAAAGTCAAAATATGCACCACAGGCTTTAGTCGGGGTCACCTTAGTCCAATGCTATTAAGTTAAGAAAAGAAAATTGAAATATTAATAATTACTTGATTATCAATTAATTGTATTTTTTTAATCCCTGTAAGGGCGAAATATTTATAGCAAAAGTAACTACCGACTTACCAAAGTGCCGTAGGTAGGGCATATTTCCTGCCTACGGCACTTTGGGAGGCAGGAATATGTTTCTACTATAAATATTTCGTGCCTGACGGCACTTAGGCAACCCCACTAAAAAAGACTTTTCTTAGCTTAATAGCATTGGACTAAAGTGTGGCACTACCACTTTTTAAAGTATGGGTCTACAAAGTCTTGTGGGAGATATGCAAACTTTTCATTTGTTTGAAAATTTTATTATTTTCCACCTGTCGTAACAGGTTGTTTTGGAGGAACCGTGCCACCTAATTTCAATATTACTTTGTTGGTAATATTAAATTCCTCAGCAGCATATAACAAAACAGGAAAACCACTTACATTGGGGCTGAATACATGAGAATAATGCTCGGCTTTAGCTATTTCGTCAATAGCTTTTTGGATTTTGTCATAAACAGGTTGCAACAGAGCCTGTTGTTTTTTCTGCAAGTCTGCTTGTGCTTTTTCCTCAAATTCAGACATACTTTGACGCAAACCTTGCAATTCTTTTTCCTTCGCCTCACGAACAGGCGGCGCCAAATCATTCATTTTTGCTTGATAATCTTTAAATTTTTTCTCAAACTCATCACCCATGCTTTTGGCTTGTGCTTCCAATTGAGTTTTGTATGATTTGAGTTCCGACTCTATAGTTTTAGCTTCGGGTAGAGCTGCCAATACTTCATCTACGGATACATAAGCAGGTTTTACGGCTGTATGCCCTGTATGTTGGGCTATGCTGTGGTTGCAAGTGGCAATAAACAAGGCACTTACGAACAAAAAGATTTGAGTAAACTTCATTTTGAGTTATGAGTTATGAATTATGAATTATGAATTATGAATTATGAACTATGAGTTTTGAATCGGGGTGCGTAACCTTTGAATTGTGAATTGTGAATTGTGAATTTTTAGTTAAACATTCAAAATTAAGCATTAGAGGTTATTACGATAATTTTTGTATAAAAAATTAACCCATTGATTTTCAGCTAATTGACCTTGCACCCTGAAGGGTATGGTACAAATCGTAATAACCTCTATTCAAAATTCAAAATTAAGCATTCAAAATTACTTTCCTGTTGTAGCAGGTGGCGTAGTACTTGGCACTGTCCCACCTAATTTTGTAATTACTCTGTTGGTAATATTGTATTCCTCAACACCATACAACAAAATAGGATACCCACTTACATCAGAACTGAAAATATGCGTATAGTGTTCTGCTTTTGCAATATCTTCAATTGCTTTTTGGATTTTGTCATAGACAGGTTGTAACAAAGTTTGTTGTTTTTTCTGCAAATCTGTTTGGGCTTTCTCCTCAAATTCTTTCATGTTTTGTTGCGAAGTTTGCAATTCCTTTTCTTTTGCCTCTTTAATAGTAGGAGCCAAGCTATTTACGATTGCCATATATGCCTGATATTTTTTCTTCAATTCCTCTTCCATACTTTTGAATTGGTTTTCCAACTGTGTTTTGTAAGAAGTGAGTTCTGTGTTGATAGTTTTGGCTTCGGGCAGTGCCGACAAAATCTCATCTGCATTGGTGTAGCCAATTTTAACGGCTGTCTGTTGTGCAACCGACCAGTGAGCCAACAAAGACAAACAAAGGACAAAGGCAGCAACTAATTGCTTTTTCATATTGTTGTGGTGTGATAAATAAAGATAAACTAAAAAACGTGCAAATTTAGTAGTTTATTGATACAATACACCAAAACAATACCAAAATTTTGTAATCTTATCCTAAAAAGAGGGCAATTTATAATGGATTAACAAAAAATAACAAAAAAATAAACTTACTTCGTCGGTTTTGGGTGTAGTTGCAAAAAAACTACCTATTATTAATTTCTTAATGTAGATTATTTTTTTTGGTCTGTATTTCCTCCAACTTTGTGTTATTAAATTTTAAACACCACAAAAAATGAGCAATGCAAAAACAGTATGGGCTTTAGACGCAGCACACAGCGAAGTCCAATTTAAGGTAAAACACTTGATGATAACTAACGTAACAGGTAGTTTTGGTACGTATGCCATCGATGTAGAAACGACAGGCAATGATTTTGCCAATGCCAAAATTAATTTTACGGCAGAAGTAGGCTCTATCAACACAGGCAACGAGCAGAGAGATGGACACCTAAAAAATGCCGACTTTTTCGAAGCAGATAAATTTCCTACAATTACTTTTCAGTCTTCGGGCTATGCCAACGATAAATTAACAGGAGATTTGACTATCAAAGGTGTAACGAAACAGGTGAGCTTAGATGTGGAGTTTGGTGGAATTTCCAAAGACCCTTGGGGCAACACCAAAGCAGGTTTTACTGTTACAGGCAAAATAAACCGCAAAGATTGGAATTTGGGCTGGAATGCAGCCTTAGAAACTGGCGGCGTGTTGGTCAGCGAAGAAGTAAAAATTAATTGCGAAATTCAGTTGGCAAGTAAGTAATTTTTAATGTTGAAGGTTTAGGAGTGCCATACAAGTTATGCTGTAACTACCTTAGAACTAACATTTCTTTAAGAAATGTTAGTTCTGAGCATTAATTAAAAACTCAACATTAGAGGTTATTAGGATAATTTTTGTATAGAAAAATAACTTCTTGATTTTCAACTAATTGACCCTGCACCCTAAAGGGTACGGTACAAATCGTAATAACCTCTATTAATTAAAAATTACAATTCATACGGCAAATATTCACTCACACTTTTGCCGTATTTGTGAATATCACGCACCACGCTGGAACTGATGTAAGCCAATTCGGGGGCTGTTATCAAAAAAACAGTATCCAGATTTTTGTTTACATTGCGGTTAATTTGGGCTATGCTGTTTTCATACTCAAAGTCGGTGGTGTTTCGCAGCCCACGCAGGAGGTAATTTGCCCCTATGGTTTCGGCAAAAACGGCTGTTAGCCCCTTAAAAGTTTCTACCCTCACGTTGTCGTAAGCAGCAAAAGTTTTATTGATGCAGTCTGTCATTTGCTCTATGGAAACATAGCGTTGTTTTTGGCTGTTTTGTCCTATTCCAATCACCACTTCGTCAAACAGCAACCTACCTCTCAGCACAATATCCTCATGCCCTTTGGTAAAAGGGTCGAATGAACCGGGGAACAAAGCAATTCGTTTGGGTGGCATGGCTATTTTTTCTTGTTTTTATTTTTGTCTTTGGTCTTGTCTTTTCCTTTGTTGTCGTCCTCCATTTGGTCTTCGTAGGTTTTTTCGACAATGGTATGAATTACTTTGTCTAAATCTTTTGCAGATTTATCCAAATGCTCGACTATTTCTTTGTTGAAAGGGTCGTCTGGATTATCTTTGTTAAACAAAGAAACCAAACCCATAATAGAGGCTACGGGTCCCCGTAGCTGGTGCGAAGTAATGTCTGCAATTTCCTCCAACTGTTTGTTTTTTTTGAGGGCTTGTAGCTGTTGTTTTTGCTTAAAATTGCGAAATAGTACATATAACATAATAACAGCTAAAATACAGCACAAAAAAATTGCATACTCCTCTCTTTGCTGTTGTTTAATGATTTCCTCCTTGTGTTGGTTGTCTTGCAAGAGCATTTGTATCTCTTGTTCTTCGGTATAAAGTTCCTCCTCTAATTGGTGAACCAACTTGTTATTTTCTAAGGCTATGATACGTGCTTTGGCTTGCTCTTCCATAGTCTTGAAATAATTTACACTGTCCTCTTGCTTAGTTTTATGATAAATATTTTCCAAATCCTCTGCTATTTCTCGCAGTTGATAAGGGTTGTGGTTTGCATTGGCAAAGTACAAAGCCTTAGTGAAATATGCAACGGCAGCAGGAGTTTGTTTTTGTTTGGTAGCCAAATTGCCCAAAAATTTATAAAAAATAAAGCTACTGTTTCTCAAATTTAGCTTTTCAGCCATTTTTGCACCTTCTATGGCTAATTGTTCAGCCCTTTTGGGGTTGGAGTATTGCAATTTTTGCATAGCCTTTGCCAAATTAGCTAAGTAGGCTGTATCTTTTTTGTTGGTTTGTATGGCAACTATTTCGACAGAAGTATCGGAGTAATGCTGTTGGGCAGTACCACTAAAAGATAACATCACTACAAAGAAAGTAACCTTACCCAAAGCATACTTAAAGAGCAAAATCTTTTTAAGCATTGCCCCTACTGAAAGCAACTTAGCAAACTTTACCGATAATGATAGGCGAAAAATATGTAGCCAAGCCATGCGCAAAATATTTTTAATAAAGTTAAACATATAACTGAAATACGCAAAAAGTGTTACTAAAAATAAAGACGAGAATGACGTGAGAGTGTGCCAAAAAAACGACAAAATGATGTTTTATTTCGTTAAAATTTATTTTTCTTACCAAAATCATATCAAAACTTACAAATTATCTAAAATCTATTAGCTTGTTTTAAACCGATAGGTTTGAACCTAAATCCTACCAAGAGTTTTATTTTTATTACTGATAGATTGTAAGAAAATAACCACAAGATTTTTTCAAATAGAGGTTATTACGATTTGTACCGTACCCTTCAGGAGGCAAGATCAATTAGGTGAAAATCAACAGATTAATTTTCTATACAAAAATTATCGTAATAACCTCCAATAGAGTTTATGAATAATTACCCAAAGATGTCATTTTTTTGAAAAATGACATCTTTTGCCAAGCCTCTTAACAAAAAATTATTCATAAACTCTAATAGATAAAATTTAATTTTTTTATTTTCTCATGCAACCATTTTTTTACAAAGGGGGTCATAACAATAGAGAGAACCTAACATAAAAGGACTCTTTAATAAACCTAAACTACTTCAAAAAAATTATATGCTGTAACATGGAGAGAAACTTGCTTTTAGCAAGTTTTTCTTTTTTTTAAGTCATACAGTTTTGGCTTTTCTACCAAATTTTGTATCTTTGCTTAAATTTGATAGACAATGGACGACAAAAATAAAGTGGACGACAAAAATAAAGGCATACTCAAAAAAAGAACCGTATTAGGTAGAGGACTTAGTGCCTTGCTTGCCGACTCTGAAACTGTAAATCACCACACAGTTGTAACAGAAAATACTATCATTTCGGCTTCTATAAACGAAATAGCCATAGACAGCATAGAGGTCAATCCTTATCAACCCCGCACCAACTTTGAGAGAGAAGCCTTAGAAGAGTTAGCCGAGTCTATCAAATTGCATGGGATTATTCAGCCCATCACAGTTCGCCAATTAGCTGAAGACACTTATCAACTCATTTCTGGCGAAAGACGACTCCAAGCCTCCCGTTTGCTCGGTTTGAAGGTAATACCTGCCTATATTCGCACCGCCAACGACCAGCAAATGCTCGAAATGGCATTGATTGAGAACATTCAACGCGAAGAACTAAAC
Organism: Cytophagales bacterium; assembly: GCA_013299115.1. Classification (GTDB taxonomy): domain Bacteria; phylum Bacteroidota; class Bacteroidia; order Cytophagales; family Thermoflexibacteraceae; genus JAAFKA01. The sequence goes on along the minus strand of JAAFKA010000044.1, from coordinate 6,491 downwards.
CCCATAGAAATTGCGACCAGCTACCAACGCCTTTTATCTGAATGTAATCTCAAACAAGAGGAATTAGGCAGCAGAGTGGGCAAAAACCGCAGCACAGTCAATAATTACCTCCGTTTGCTCAAATTGCCCCCTGATATTCAGGTGGGGTTGAAAGACAAAAAACTGAGCATGGGACACGCCAGAGCCTTAATCAATATAGACGATATTGGCGTGCAGTTGCTTATTTACAAAAAAATAACTGAAGAAGATTGGTCTGTTCGCAGAGTGGAGGACTACGTGAGAGGTTTGGCAGCTACCAAAACCTCCGAAAAAACTACGCCACCCAAACAGGATTTGCCCGTAGAGGTGCAACGTATTCAAACCAAATTAATCAGCCATTTCGGTACAAAAGTTTCTATCAAAAAAGAAGGCAACAAAGGCGAAATCAAAATCCCTTTCGTTTCTGATGAAGATTTTAATAGAATTTTAGAGTTGTTGCGATTAATGTAAAACAGGAAACTAAACTTGCAATGAGAAAACCTACATCTAAAAACTAAAAATTACTTCCAATGGGCTATATTCCAATCTTTATTGTGATGGGTGGCGTTTTCTTTCTTTGGGGCATGACTGCCTACCATACTTTGCAAAATCGCAAAAACGAAGTGCAAATCTTAGCCACCAGTTTGGCGGAGGCTACTCCCGACCAGCAAAACCAACGCCAACGGCAACACGAAGCCGCCATAAGACTCTATAATGCAACGGTGGCAGACGGTGCAGCCAAATTTTGGGCTTTTGTGTTTGGATTCAAAAAAATGAGCTAAAACTTGTTCGTTTGGAAATGCCACAACAAATTGTTAAATTTACTCTCAAAGTAACTTTTGCCAGATGGAATACAAATACCAAGCAACCATAGCACTGTATCAGCTTGCAGATTGTTCGCCAAAAGATGATGGTACACTACCTTGTGAGTGTTATCACTACATTTTTGAAGAGGAGAATCATGCAGATAACTTTTTGCCTATTTCTGAACGTAAACCAGAGAGAGTCAATAGTGCAAAAGACCAACAGAAGTGTAGTTTAATAGGGCTTTCGTGTTATCTAAGTGCCGAAGAAGCTACTAAAAAATGGAACAGGTACAATAAATATCCTGATTATGCTTTTGAGAAAAGTGTTGGAACTATCTTGTGTAAATTGTGTTTGAATAAAGAAGATGGTACGGCTACAAAAGACAAGGAACATTCCACTCATTTCAACTTTTACGAATATAGTTCGACTAATCTAAAATCTAAAATTTTAGAAAAGAAACCTATAACCAAACAAAACCAATGATAAATTTTAGTAAATTAAAAAAAATAGGAGATATTGATTACTTTCAAGGTGCTTTTCTTTCCCTTTTTGTTGATGAACCAAAAGGCAGTTTGTATTTGTGCAGTTGGTTAAAAAAATTAGATAACAGTCATTTGTGGTTAGTATTTCAGGTACGTGCCACTGACGTTTTATCCTATATGCAGCAGAAAATAGACCACCTCAAACTTTCAAAACGCAATATAGAGAAATTGTACTATTTGGTAGAAATAGGAGCAAATGCTGTTGTGTGCAATACAACAGAAATATCAACAGAAGAATTTTTAAAAAGCCCACATTTAATGGCTAAGGAAGGGCTTTTTTTTGACGAAGATTCATGCGAAGACGAAGCTGAACTTCTTGCGTTTTTGCACCAATCCAAAGCATTTGAGAGTTTTCGACTTGAAAATTAATAGCCTATGTTTGCCGACCTTATCAATATGATTTATCCTTTGTCTTGCCCTACTTGCGAGCAAGTGCGGGAAGACAAAAAAATACCTTTTTGCTTGCAATGCCAATACCAACTACCCTATAATCAATCACATCTGAATCCAGACAACGAAATTGCACGCCGTTTTTGGGGGAGGTTGCCCTTACACCATGCTTTTTCTTTCCTCTATTTTGTGCAGGGAGGCAAAACCCAAGCCTTGTTGCACGAACTCAAATACAAGGGCAATCAAGAAATTGGCGAGTTTTTGGGCAAATTGTTTGCCCATACCTTGCAAGAAGCAAAAATAGCCCAAGATTTTGACCTCATTGTGCCTATTCCTCTCCACCCCAGCAAACTCCAAAAACGAGGTTACAATCAAGTGGATTGCATGGCACGTGGCATGGCTGCGGTGTGGCAAGTGGATTGGTTGCCCGATGCCCTTGTGCGTGTGCGTGCCAACGTATCGCAGACGACCCAAGACCGTATGGGCAGACTGGAAAATGCAGCCCAATTATTTGCCGTAGCCAACGAAAATTTGATTAAAAACCGTAAAGTTCTCTTGCTCGATGACGTGATAACCACAGGGGCAACCATAGAATCGGCAGGATTGGTGTTATTGGAGGCAGGTTGTCAAACATTGAGTGTGGCGGCGTTGGCGAGTGGACAGTGAGCAATAATAGTCCTACGTGAAACGTAGGGCTATTATGTGCTTAGTTTCTTTGTTTTTTTACATCTCCACCACCACATCTTTCTCCACCCGCAAATTGTCTATGATAAAAGTTTGACGGTCGGGCGTATTTTTGCCCATATAATAAGCAAGCAACTTTTGAATTGGCGTTTCTTTGCTCAAAATAATAGGTTCTAACCTCATGTCTTCGCCTATAAACCGACCAAATTCGTCAGGAGAAATTTCACCCAAACCTTTGAAACGAGTAATTTCAGGTTTGTTGCCCAATTTTTTAATTGCCTCTTGCTTTTCCTCCTCCGAATAACAATAGTAGGTTTTTTGCTTGTTTCTTACCCTGAACAATGGCGTTTCGAGGATATACACATGACCATTTCGCACCAAATCGGGGAAGTATTGCAAGAAAAACGTGAGCATCAACAGCCTGATGTGCATACCATCTACATCGGCATCGGTTGCAATGACGACTTTGCAATACCGCAAACCTTCCATACCATCTTCTATGTTTAAGGCGTGTTGCAAGAGGTTGAACTCATCATTTTCATAGACAATTTTTTTGCTTAACCCAAAGCAATTCAACGGCTTACCTCGCAAACTGAATACGGCTTGGGTCTGCACATCACGGGCTTTGGTTATGCTACCACTTGCCGAATCTCCTTCGGTGATAAACAGCGTGGTTTCATATTTTTTGGTATCTGTTTCTTTTGCCTCGTTGTAATGCACCCGACAATCACGCAATTTTTTGTTGAAAACGGCAGCTTTTTTTGCCTTGTCATTGGCAATTTTTTTGATACCTGCAATTTCTTTTCGTTCACGTTCAGATTGTTGAATACGTTTTTTGAGTGCCTCAGCCGTTTGTGGATTTTTGTGGAGGTAGTCGTCTAAGGCTTTTTTCACAAAATCATTGACAAAACTCCGCAAACTTACACCATCAGGTGCTACGTTGATAGAGCCTAATTTGGTTTTGGTTTGCGACTCAAACACAGGTTCTTGCACCCGCACAGCCACTGCCCCCACGATAGAAGCCCGAATATCGGCTGCATCAAATTCTGTTTTGTAAAATTCACGCACAGCTTTCACCACCGCCTCTCGAAAAGCAGCCAAATGTGTTCCGCCTTGTGTAGTATATTGTCCGTTTACAAAAGAATAATACTCCTCGCCATATTGGTCGTTGTGGGTCAGGGCTATTTCTATGTCGTTTCCTTTGAGTTGAATAATAGGGTAACGCAAAGTTTCTTCGTCTGTTTTGCGTTTGAGCAAGTCCTTCAAACCATCTTTGGAAATATACTCTTGTCCGTTGAACACAATTTTTAAGCCTGCATTCAAAAAAGCATAGTTCCAAATCAAATCCTCCAAATAGTTTGGAATGAAATGAAAATGTTTGAAAATACTATCGTCAGGCTCAAAGGCAATAAAAGTGCCGTTGCCTTCTTTGGTGCTGCCCACAGGCAAGTCTTTGAGCAACTTACCCTGTTGAAATTCAGCTATTTTGGTTTCTTTGTCCCTAAAAGATTGCACTTTAAAGAAATGCGACAAAGCATTGACAGCCTTTGTACCCACGCCATTCAACCCGACAGATTTCTGAAAAGCACCCGAATCGTATTTGCCCCCTGTATTGATTTTCGACACACAATCTATGACTTTGCCCAAAGGAATGCCCCGCCCAAAATCCCGCACCTCCACTCTATTGGCGGTTACAGCAATGCGAATTTCTTTGCCATGTCCCATCATGTGTTCGTCTATGCTGTTATCGACAATTTCCTTTACCAATACATAAATGCCGTCGTCTTGTGCCGACCCATCGCCCAGCTTGCCTATATACATACCAGGGCGAAGGCGGATATGCTCACGCCAATCTAAGGATTTGATACTATCCTCGTCATAACGCACTGTTTTAGGTTCTGCTAATAAAGACATATTTTTAAGATTTTTATGTATGTATTTGGATAGTACGTTGGCAATGGTCGAAGACCTTGACAATCGTACTATTTTTATACGATTGTCAAGGTCTTCGACCATTGCCAACGTATAAAAATTATTTTGTCTTTCGGTTGTGAGCAACCGAAAGCACGTCATCTCTAACAAACGCAAAGATAGGTGTTTTATTTTGAAAATAAAAATTGAATAAAAATATATTTTTATGTATTACTAAACCTCGGCAGTGGCTTTTTTGCCCTGCCGATGGTTGTTTTTTCACTTCAAATAACCATCGGCAGGGCTGAAAAAGCCACTGCCGAGGTTGGAGAATCCCTGTTGAGGTTGGGGATTTTTTTTTGAAAATCTCAAATAAATTTATACTTTGCGGATAAATCTTGTTTCTATGCAGCAACCCGAAATTTTTATCTCTTATGCTTGGGGAGGTGAATCCGAAAAAATAGTAGATATTCTTTACAATACCTTTGTGGGCAAAGGCTACAATATTGTGCGTGATAAAATTAATTTGGGCTACAAAGGCTCAATTACTGGGTTTATGGACAAAATTGGGCAGGGAAAATGTGTGGTGGTGGTGATTAGCGACAAATATATTAAGTCTGAAAACTGTATGTACGAAATAGTGCAAATAGCCAAAAATGGGCAATTTCACGACCGTATTTTTCCTATTGTGTTGAATGATGCCAATTTTTATAAGCCTGTCAATCGGATTAAATACGTTTCGCATTGGGAACAGCAGAAAAAAGAACTCAACGACAGCCTAAAAATCCTTGACGATATGTCTATTGTTGCTGAAATACACAAAGAGTTGGCAAATTACAACGCCATTCACCAAAGTATCAGCAATATTTTGGCTATTCTCAAAGATATGAATACCCTTACGCCTGATATGCACCAAGATACAGATTTTGAAGCATTGTTTCAGGCTATTGATAGCAAAATTGCATTGGATAGAGGAGTTACTACAAAAGTAGAAAAACCAATTTTACCACCAATTTCGCAGCCTGTTGTTAGTCATTCGCCTAAAGGCGAATATACAGACCACAGTTTTCAGGTAGATGGGGTGGTTTTTGATATGGTTTTTGTGGAAGGTGGCACTTACCAAATGGGCTATGACCCCAAAAGAGATGGCGAAGACAAAAATATGGATTGGTCTAAGCCTCTACACGCAGTAACAGTAGGTAGTTTTTTTATAGGCAAATACCCTGTAACCCAAGCCCAATGGCAGGCAATTATGGGTAACAATCCAAGTCATTTTAGAGGAGAAAAACTGCCTGTGGAAACTGTAAGTTGGGAAGATTGCAAAGAGTTTATCAACAAACTGAACAGAAAAACAGGCAAAAAATTTAGACTACCTACCGAAGAAGAATGGGAATATGCAGCCAGAGGAGGCAAAGAAAGTAAGGGCTACAAATATGCAGGCAGCAACAACATAGACCTCGTAGGTTGGTATGAGGGCAACAGTGGGAGAACAACTCACTCTGTGGGCAAAAAACAACCCAATGAATTGGGCATTTATGATATGAGTGGCAATATCTGGGAGTGGACAGTTTCGGGCTGGTCAGATAACTACGAAAAAAATCGTACTTTCGAAAGTTACGTCTTGCGTGGTGGCTCTTGGTACTACATCGATAATTATAGCCGAGTTGCTCTCCACAGCGGCGATATTCCTACTTATAGGGACTACAACTATGGTTTTCGTTTATCTGTTTCTCAGTAATCTTGCCCTTTATGCTTTTAAAAAGTCCCTAACCCCGAAGGGAAGTTTTTGTTTTTTACCTCGGCAGTGGCTGCAAGCCCTGCCGATGGTTGTTTGACGAACCATCGGCAGGGCTTGCAGCCACTGCCGAGATTATTTATTTTCACTACTCCACTATCAACTTCTTACTTATCACTTCACCTAATGCAGTCATTATTTTCACCACATAACTGCCTGAAGCTAAGTGTTTTACGTTCAAAGTTGTTTGGTTTTCAAATTCGGTAGCTTTGACTACTATTCTGCCCAAAAGGTCTGTGACTACGTAAGCCCCCCTGCCCCCAAAGGGGGTGTTTAACGTCAATACTACGTTTTCAGTTGCAGGATTTGGGTACAAATTTACTTCGCCACCAATTGACGCAATT
>JAAFKA010000043.1 GCA_013299115.1 Cytophagales bacterium | reverse complement strand
TAAACCTAAAGACTTACTTACTTGTAGACCTGACAAACCATCAGAGAGATGTAAAATAATTGTTGCCCGTTCTCTATCACGAGAACTGCCTGTAGTTTGTTTGGATAAGGTGGTTAAGAATTCACGTTGTAGGGAACTCAAAACTATGGCGGGACTTTTCATAGCACAAAGATAACCAAAAAAAGTAAAATAAAAAATAGGCACTTATTTATGAGATGTAACACTAGTCAAAGAGTTGGCAGTAAATTTAGAAATTACCTTGTTGTTTTTGCCTCCCTATTCGCCAAACCTCAACAATATAGAGAGATTATGGAAATTTGTAAAGAAAAAGGCACTCTACGGGAAGTTTTATCAAAATTTTGACTTATTTCAACAAGCTATTACACAAACTCTCTATAAAACAAACACGGAATATGCAAAAGAAATAGACACCCTAATTACCCTAAAATTTCAGAAATTTTAAATGCTACTTTTTATGCAAACAAAGGTATAAATTATCTGAGTTTGCCAAAAACCATTGTCCAGTAGCTTGACTGATGCCCTACACCCATATCTGTTACCACACCATTCATCATGTTTAGGCAATGTCCTGGGCTATTAAGCCAAGCCTGAAAAGCATCGTCTTCTTTGGTTCTTCCCATAAAAATATTTTCTGCCCAAGTTTGGTAAGGTGTATAGCCTTGTGCTGCAATTCGGCTACCAACATCAGAACCATTTAGTCCTGTGTGGCTGAAATATCTGTTGCGTGCCATGTCTTCGCTGTGCAGTTGGGCAGCATTGGCTAATCTATTGTTCCAAGTAATTGGGGCAACAGGTGGCATTCTTGTAGCACCGCAGTTGCAGCCTGAAGCCCGAATCTGATTGACTAACTGCACCATTCGGCTACTATTGACAGGGTTAGGAAGCACACTCACAGGGGCTACTACTTCGGCATTGATAGCAACCATAAACGGATTTTGATTGCTATTATTCCTAATGTTTAGTTGTTCTTTTACGATACCTAATGTTGTTGGGCGAAAAGTGATTTGCCAAACGACACTGTTTGTAGGACTAAGGTTGATGGCTGTTGCTGTGGCACTAAAACCATTTGGCAAACCTACGCTGCTAATTGTTAAAGGTGCGTTGCCTGCATTTCTAATCGTGATAGCAAGAGTTTTAGTCTGCCCAACTTCCATTTTACCAAAATCTAAAGTTCCATTCACAAATACTACGGGCATTCGGTTGTCTTTGGCTTCTGCACGAATAGCCAACGTATTTTCGCCTTCTGTCTTATCACTTTCCACTGTTACAATGCCTTCTGCTACGCCAATTTGTTCGGCTAAGAAGGTGATTGTTGCTTTTTTGCTACTTTTGGCAGGAATAATGCCCGAAAAATTGGCTATAAATCCTGTGGGAACAATAATTTTCTTGATAGTCAGTTCGGTTTCTCCTTTGTTAATAATGTCCACTTCTTTAGTAATGGCTTTGCCTAAATCGGTGCTACCAAAATCTAAATTTCCTGCCAAAGCAATAATTTTCTTTGGTTTGGGCTCTTCTAAGAGTTCGCAACTTGAAATCCATAACAAGTTGAAAAACAAGATAAAGCTAATGAGGTGTAATTTTTTCATGGTTTATAAAAGTTTAAGAATAGGTATTTAGAAGTTCTTTTTGTGCTTTTGGGTTATCAAACCCAAAAATAAATACTTGATTTTAGTCTTTAAAAATACTTTGCACATCTCGCCATGTAGTTTTAGCTTCATGGAGTATTTTTTGAGCTTCTTCGGCAGTTTGCAAGACCTGAGCAGCCAAAATTCGGGTGTTTTCTACTGCCCTTGCTGCTTGTGCAATCTGTTTGGTTGCTGCAACATCACAACTACAAATTTCCAGCATATCCAACTCCTTAATCCCTGCATCTTTGCAGACTTTTGTTGCCCAAGCCAAATTTTCGGGCGTAAATTCCACTTTGTTCTTAGGGAAAGTTCTATCCGTATAGCTGTGTGTCGTTTTGCCCTCCTCATACACAAACAAAGAATTTTCTTGCTTAATCCGCCAGTTGTCGGTATAAGTTCCGTAGGTTTTAATCAGGTTTTCATCAACCTTTGTTCTCCCATCTCTCAACATTTTTTCGTTAGTTTTATCTCCATCATAATTCCCCAACAAACCCCTAACTTTGGCTTGGCGAGAGGTGGAGGGTGTAATGAAAAAGTCTAAGTTTTCGCCCCTATCTACTACTTTTACTACATCTCCTTGCACTAAATTGATAAGCAAATAGTTATCGTACAACATAATATTGGTGCTGTGTACGTCTATCACTTTCTCTTTTCTTGTGTAAAGTTTTTTGTTGATATAAATTTTTTGTTGCGGAAAAACACAAATTGTATCTGTGCCTGTATTGATTGCAATACCTGTAACCCACGATACAATTCCTTTGTCATTCAGTTTCGGTATTTCCTCTTGTCGGGTTTGAATTTCAAAAGTTTCTGTGGTTGATTCCACCAACGTAAATTCGCCAACAGTTTGGAAATCATAGCGAAGCCTGTCAAAAGTTGTGAGATGAGGGTCTCCCCAAGTAGTGGCAATCACATTAGCACGGTTTCTGCGTGCATACATAGCCAAAATAGCATCTAAGAAACTCCATGCACAACCCGCAGGATTGAATAATTTGCCGTGCATTGCCTTAATGCTTGTGCCTGAAGCTAATTCGGGCAATACTGTTTTTAATCCGTCGCCCATGCTCATTGGCAAACCACAACCATTCACAACATCTTCTACTGTTGGTTCGTCCAGACAACCTCCATTAGACAATGCTGTAAATCCCTGCTGCACACCTTTAGCCCCGTCTGTGATGGCAGACATCACATTGACAGCAAATAGAGGCGGTGCTTCTATGCTAAAAGCAGCATTTAGACCACTTGGAATAAAGTTTAGAAATTTCATTGCCACCCTTGCCTGCGAATACACATCATCACAAACAGGCTTATTTGTTGTTGGTGCGGGAGTTTGTTGCTGTTGTCCGCCACCAATTTGTCCACTAAGCTGTTTCCAAATGGAACTATTTTGTTGATTGTTGGGGTTGGTAGGGTTGATACTATTGTTTGTAATACTATTGCGTTGTGGGATTGGTGCAGGGTTTTCTTGCGGGTTATAGGGCTGCGTAATGGTTTGCGTTTGGTTATCTTTGGAGGAAAAGACTTTGTAAGTAGCCTCTTGTCTTGCCAAATTATGATTTTGCTGGACAATAAATTCCTCTCTGCCATCACTATATCGGCTTTCGTCGGGAAGTCCCTGCGAATTGATTTTACTTTCTATGGTCATTTGTTGCTCTTGTGGAGAACTATACATAGACAAGGTTCGGGTAATTTGCACCAAATTTCCTTGTGCATCTTTTACCCCAAACACCCAAAAAATTTCTTGCTTTTTTTCGTCTGTGATAATCAAAGCTAAACTATCTGTGGGGTTTGTATTTTTAAACATTACGACTAACAAGGCAGTATCCTTGACTGTCAGGTCTTTCTTTTTTTGGAATTTAGCATAAAAATTCTGCCCACTTTTTAATAGTTTTTCACCACTTTTTAGGGCTGGGGCAGCTTTGTCTGCCATTTTTTTGAGCTTATCCAAAAAACCTTGTGCAGAACACAACGAAGTGAAACTGCACAATAAGAAAAGAAGATAGATTGTTTTCATATTAGTAGTAGATTTTTAAAATACTTTTGGGTTTGACAACCCAAAAGCAGCATTTATTATATAGTTTTATTATTTGGTTTTGCAAACTAACCATTCATTACCTACTCTTCCACAACCCAAATCTGTAACATCGGCAACCATAAATGCTTTACAGTTAAAGGGTAAGTAGTTCGTTACAAACTCCTCTTCGTCTTTAGCACTCATCATACAGGAGTTTCTGTATTCATAATCATGTCCTTGTGCTTGTAGTTGGTCGACTAAAGCTGTTGTAGGATTAGTACCACTATTCATTGCAAGTTGGGCTGCATTGGCTAATTTGACATTCCACTTTAAGGCTTGAACAGGCGGATAGTATTGTCCTCCGCAGTTGCAACCCTTTGTTCGGACAGCATTCATAAGTTTAGTAAACTTTTCGCCATCAACAGGATTGGGAACAACAGGAGTTTCGTTCACTTTGGCTATCAATCTAAATACATTATTGCCCGAAGTCTTATCACTTTCAATCACCATCTCACCTTCATAAAGTCCTGCTTCGGCAGCATAGAAATAGACATAAATAGTCGTAGTTTTTTGGGGTAGTATTGTGAAAGGATTTTTTGTATTGGTTGAAAATTTTTGTGGTAACTGAATATTTTTGATGGTCAGTTTTTCATCACCTGTGTTCGTGATTTGTATAGTTTTGTAAGCCCGACTGTTCGTAACCCCAAAATTAAAATCTCCTGAAACAGACAAAATTCGTTTAGGTTTTGCTTCCTCTAACAGTTCGCAACTGGTGAAGAACATAGCCCCTAATAAGACCAAAGAGGCAAATAATTTGGTTTTAAATATATTTTTCATAAGATTTATGGGTTTGAGGTGAAGTAAATTAGTATAAGGCAGCATGAGTAAAGGTGCTGATGTTAGAACAAAGTATTTTCTTACCACTAACAGTTGTTGTAGTGTAGTTGGTGGCAATAATTGTGATGTAGTAGCCGTTTGTATCTCTCACTTTTGCTAAATCAGCAGCTTTGAACGTAAAACCCTGACTACCAGAAGCCAAAGGCAAAATGATGCCATAGCTTGGGTTATTTTGGCAGGGTTGGATTTCATCCCCTAAATCAGCTATCATTGCCACCACATAATCTGCTTTAACTGCTGCCAATAGTTTGATAACTAAATCCTTACTCTTGTCTATTTTATTTCTTGGCAACGCCGATGTAATATCTATAGCAACAGGAAGTTCTTTATTGGTGTTGATATCAAGCATAGGTACTACTCCCTTACCCGATACCTTCCAAGAAATATTGCCACTAACCGAATTGAGTTCTTTGCTGTAGGTATTGTCGGTTTCTTTGTCCAATGTCTGGTTATTCATTCGCACCACACCACCATCAAGATAACCCGAATTATCTTCAAAGGTAGCTATTGTACCCATGACTTCTTCTACATCAGTATCTGTACCTACTGTAGTACGAGTTTTTGCGCGCAAAACAGATAATGTGCCAAAAGTATTGTTGGTTTGCGAACAAAAGTCAGCCAAAGCATTGGCTGTTGTGGCTGGCACAGGGTCATTTTTGCTACCACAAGCCTCTAATAAAAAAAGACTTGATAGGAAGACTAAGTATTTTATTGTCTGATATTTCATAAAACAAGTAATTTAAGTGTGATAAGTTTGTTATAACTGAATTAAAATATTGATAATACAAAGGTATAGCACTGCCCACTATTTTCTCTTACGTCTTTAGGGGGGTAGGCAATTATTTTTTTGTTTTCAGCTTACAAGCTGCCACAGGACACCCCACCAAGCCCAAAGCCAAAGCCCTGCGATACAAAGCAATACGGTTATTGACCTGCATTTTGAGATAAATATTCTTGATATGCTCGGCAACCGTATGAGCCGAAATTTGCAAGCCATCGGCTATTTCTTTGTTGCTTTTGCCTTCGCAGAGGTGCAGCAAAACATTGGTTTCTTGTGTAGTGAGTGCCATAGTTTGTAGGCTTAAAATATCTGTTACAAAATTCTACAAAATTTTAGTCTTAAAAATGACTTAAATTAGGGGGTAGCAACTTTTTTTCTATGTTGGCAATTTTTCTACGTTGGCAATGGTCGCAGACCTTGACAATCGTAGAAAAATACTACGCTTGTCAAGGTCTTCGACCATTGCCAACGTAGCACTTTATCAAGGTAGAAAAATACTACGCTTGTCAAGGTCTTCGACCATTGCCAACGTAGCACTTTATCAAGGTAGAAAAATGCTACGCTTGTCAAGGTCTTCGACCATTGCCAACGTAGCACTTTATCAAGGTAGAAAAATACTACGCTTGTCAAGGTCTTCGACCATTGCCAACGTAGCACTTTATCAAGGTAGAAAAATGCTACGCTTGTCAAGGTCTTCGACCATTGCCAACGTAGCACTTTATCAAGGTAGAAAAATACTACGCTTGTCAAGGTCTTCGACCATTGCCAACGTAGCACTTTATCAAGGTAGAAAAATGCTACGCTTGTCAAGGTCTTCGACCATTGCCAACGTAGTATAAAACTATTTCTTACATTTGTCTTCCTGCACACAAGGGACTATGCCTTTTTGCATGGCTTTGATACACAAAGACACCCGATTATCTACTTCCAGTTTGATGTAGATATTTTTGAGGTGTTCGCCGACAGTGTGTGGCGAAATTTTGAGAGCATAGGCAATCTGTTTATTGGTCTTGCCTTTGCAAACTTCCTGCACTATGTTTTTTTCTTGGGTAGTGAGTGAGTAAACCATTGTTTTGAGTAGTTTAAATTGTATAGCTTATTTTTTTGTGGCACTGCTTGTTTGTTTCTTTTACTTTTGTTTTCTTGGTAAAATTTTTACTAAAAAAGTAAAGGCACAAACTCTTGCTACTTCTTTTGCGGTAGCTTTATGAAGGCAAACATAACACAGTAGCCTAAAATGGGGGTGGAAATAAGCTGGAAGTAGGTTGGAAATAGGCTGGAAGTTTGGGGAGGTATTTCCAAAGTGCTTTGGGTCGGCAGTCGCCACTGTTCTCAAAACCCAAAGTTTGTAGTGGTTTCGGTTTCTCAAAACCGAAAGCATAACAGAGAAACCTAAAGTTTTTATAAAAAATGATATAAAATTATGAAAAAATTACTTTTGTTACTTTTGCTTTGGTTGGTTTGGGGTGGGGTTTGGGGGCAAAATACTCCTGAAAATAATTTAACACTTGATAAACTCTACAAGCAATTTGACGAGGCATACGAAAAAAGACAATATATTGAGTCTGAAAAACTATACAACCAAATGAAACCATTAGTAAAAAGTAAAGAGGACACCATCTATTTTGCTGTTGCTACTTATATACAAATGACAAATTATTTAGTGATAGAACAAGTGGAGAAAGCTAAATTAATGTTTGATGAAGAAATAAAAACCAATTTTGTGAAAAATGCCTTTCGAGATAACCCATTAGGATATAGTGTATTACTGCAAAGGTTTTGTATTTTATTTAATCACGAAAAATATAGAAACACCAAAGATGATAACAGAGTAGTTTGGTATGCTGAAATAACTAAAATTTGGGAAAATGGTGTAAAAAATGACCCCAAACAATACGCCTTACCCCACTATGCAGTAGTAATTGCAGCCCAAGCAGATTTTAACAGACATACCCAAAGATACAAAGAAGCTAAAGAAGGGTATAAAAAAGCAAGCAGCATTTTATTAGATATATTGAGCCAAGATGTTTGGATAGGAAAACCGCCTTATCACCCTCTAATATCAACTTATTCTAATATAATCATAAATCACAATGAACTCCTACTGCAACAATATGAATATGGCACAGTGGAGAAAAACTTGTTAGAACTCAAAAAAATTTTAGAGCAAAGAGAATTGTATAAACACTATGCTTATTGTCTAAGTATGTTAGGCAAAACCTATTTGTTTGCTAATCAAGTAGATAAAGCAGAGAAATATATAAAAAATGCACTTGATAGGAAAGACATAAGCGAAGAATTAAAGGCAGATACTAATGCAATTTTAGCTAAACTTTATATGGCAAAAGGAAATTGTTTGGGGGCTATGGCGTCTTATGAAATTGCAGATTTTAATTTTTATGAAACTGGTGTGATTGATATTGTGTATAACCGAATAGAATGGGCTGAAAGTCTTATTAAGTGTAGTCAAGATTATAAAGAAGCAAAAGAGAAATTGGATATGCCTTTTTCTAAGGCTTTTGAAAAGAGTTTTGATAGTCTTTCCATTTATTACATCAAGGGCATTAAATTATTAGGAGATATTGCTATGGCAGAAAAAGAATACAAAGATGCTGAACAATATTACCAAAAAGCCCGAAGATTGTCTGCCAAAGGTGAGGTCAATGCTTTGCATGAAAATAATTTTATGTTGGATATAAGCATGGGAATACTTAAACTCCAAAATAAGGATTTTCCGCAAGCACTTTATTTTGTGGGCGAAGCCAATAACAAAGTGGCCAAAACAATCAAAAATAATTTTATTTACATGAGTGCGAAAGAAAGGCAAATTTTACTAAGCAAATCTACTTACTTAAATTGTCTGAACCTTGAAACTCAATTTCTCAATAAAATTGGAGATTTTACCAAACAAGAACAATATCAATCTTTTTTACAAACAGCTTTTAACCGCAAAATTGAATTGAGGGGATTGCTACTCAATGAAAATATTAGGCTGCGAAGTCAAATAAAAAATAGCAAAGATACACTGTTAAACAAAAAATATGCAGAATGGATGGAGTATAATAATTTTGTTGCAAAAACCTTGCTTTCACAACAAAGTAATCTTCCAACTATGAGAAAGACAGACCAATCGGAAGCAACAACAGATGAAATAGGAATAGAAAGAGAAGTAAGATACAAAGACAGCTTAGCACAAGTTTTAGAAAAAGAGCTGAATTATTGGGCAAATAATGGCAAAAAATCTTTGGCTACTCCAACTTACTTAGAAATAAGTAACAAGTTGCAAGCTACTGAGGCTGTTGTAGTAATTGCAAAAGGAGATTTTTCTTTCGAAAATGACAGCACTATAACCTACACAGCATTGGTTATAGGAAAAAACTCAAACATTATGGTTTGTAATTTAGGGAAGCTAAAAGGCAAGGAGCAAGAAAATAAATATTTAGAGTTGTATAATAAAGTTATTGCAGACAACCTAAAAGATAAAAAATTATACAAAATCCTTTGGCAACCCCTCTCCGAAAAATTATCCAGCTTAGGCATCAAAAAAATCTACCTCTGCCCCGATGGAATCTACAACCAAATCAACGTAGCCACGCTATACAACCCCGCTACCAAAAAATATGTGGAAGACGAATTGGAAATTACGCTGATAACCAACCCCAAAGACATCACAGAATGGCAGGGAGAGTCGCAGCCTTTGCGAGCAAAAAATGCGGTGCTTTTTGGCAATCCTAAATATGAAATGGGTAAAACGGACTATGAAAAATGGCAACCCAACCAATCTGAACCTTCCTCAGACCCTGACGAAACAGGCATTTTTAGAGGAGATGGTCTGCTTACCAAAGGTTTTCCGTCTTTGCAAAACACAGATTTCGAAATACGTCAAATCAAAGAGTTTTTGGAAGCACAAAAGATACAAACAACTGCTTATCTCGAAACGGCAGCCTCCAAATTGCAGGTGCAACAGGTAAAGAATCCGCATATTCTCCACATTGCCACCCATGGCTATTGGAGTACAGACTCTAATACCAACCCCATGCTGCGGTCTAACTTGGTGTTTGCAGGGGTAAACAACTACTACAAACAGCCCGAAATTAGCAAATCAAAAGCCGACAATGGTTTGCTTTCGGCTCAAGAAGTGGCTACCTTAGATTTGGATAGCACGCAGCTGGTCGTGTTGTCGGCTTGCGAAACAGGGCTGGGGCAAGTGGTCAGTGGCGAAGGGGTCTATGGGCTGCAACGTGCTTTTAAGGTGGCGGGTGCAAAAACAATTTTAATGTCGTTATGGCGGGTCAATGATGCTGCGACCAAAGAATTTATGACTATTTTTTATCAACATTTGGTGGCAGGCAAAACCAAACACGAGGCTTTTAGGTTGGCAAAAAAAGAAATGCGAGCAAAACCAAATTATGCAAACCAACCTGCTGTTTGGGGGGCTTTTGTGTTGGTAGGAGAGTAATTTTAGTGCTTTTTGTGGTAGTTTCGGTTTTGAGAACAGTGCCGACTGCCGACCTAAACCGCAAAGGCAAGCCGAAACGTAAAATTTAGACATAAAATGGAATACCACTACCTAAAAACGAAAGACTATGTATTGACTGTATTATTTTGGCAATACAAGCAAAAAGTGAAAGAACTGTACGAAAGAAAAACGACTAATTCAGAGATAGAGTTTTTCAAAAGTATTAGTTCTGCCATTAACAAAGCCTCAGAAACAGATTTGGAAAAAAATCTCAATAATGCTTTGGTAATCAAAGAAAAGATGGGCTATCTTTTCCCAAATGAGGAGGAAGCCCAAAAGATTTTAAACAATTTTCAGAAAAATAAAGAAAATAAAGAAGAACTTTATACTTTGTCTTACAAAACGGCACAGGCTTACTGTAAACAGACAGAGGTACTTTCAAAAGATATACGCGAAAGGACTATCTACTGCCTTGCCGTTTATTTGGGTTATCAATTTACAGATTTAGAAAATTTATACCAACAAATTCACGACCAAGCTATTGCAAATTTTCAATCTATGCAAGTAGCCACGCAAGCTACGCCAATAGAGGAAAAATATGCAATCCAAAACAAAAATTTACAAACAAAACAAAAATGGCTTATGGCAAATTTAGTTAGCCCTATTTTATTGGTAAGTTACCTTGCGTGGTGTACTATTTCGCATAGTCCACAAAATACTACCTTGCCCGCTAAACTTTTGGAAGAAAGCAACCTTATTCAAATAGACTCTATGCAGATAGGTAAAATTGTAGATTCTACCATTTTTAAAGGCAATCCAGATTCGGAAACAGCAGAAGACTTGTCTTTGATAACTACACAAATATTGAACAGCAATTATCTGTATGACGAGCAAAATGAATGGGCAACAGATTTGCACGTAAACACCAAAGAAGGCGAAGACAATGCAGGGGCTTTGGGTACAATTTCGGAAGGAGATTATAAAAAAAGTAAAACGAAATGGAATAACGGGAAAAGAAACGGTGCTGTTAATATTCCTTGTACTTTTGTTAATCTAAGACTTGCTTTGACTAATAAAAGCATAAAACCTTACCAAATTAAAAATCTTAAATTGCAGTACCTCTACAAAACACAACTAACAGCAACAGCTATTTGTGAGGGCTATTATGCAGATAGAGGTAATGCTTATGTAATACCTGCCCCCACGAGCAAGGAGGTAGAGATACCCGCAAAAGGTTTTGCCAAATTACAAGACCCCTCTGTTGTCTATTCTATTAATGCGATACCTATGAAAAGCAAAGAAGTTGTTAATTTTTATGTAAAAATAGAACTGCTCAATAAATACAAAGGGCATACTGTAAAGTTTAAAGTGGCAGTAGAAGTATGGGAAAACAACGAATACCCCAAAGCAACTTGGATAAATTCAGACAGGGAGTATTTGCTGGGGCTGTAAACTTTTTTAAAAGTGAACAGTTAGCAATTACCTGAGAAATCTGGGTAGAAAGCCAAGAAGAGCAAGGAACTACTTTTTATTTTACACTGAAAAGTTAGACTTAGTTGCAAATAGAATAGTTAACAGACTATGAAAAGATACTCCCATTGATATGATTTCCATAAAGTATTTCTATTTTTGTATATCTGAAAAAACCCATGCTTGTTTTATTTACACATTTTCGAACCATACTAAGTCAACAATGGTTATTGCACCCTATCTTATTAGCCCTATTTTTTGTACTCTATGGCTATAACGAAATGGCAGATTCTATTGCAATCATAGACTTTATAGTGACCTTACTTTATTTTGTTGTTACAGTTACTTTGTTCACTGCAATTATTTGCTACAAAACTATTAACTTTATTCGTTTTGGTGTGTGGTTTACTTGTTGGCTGATTTATTTCTTTTATACCAAAAACTTTATTTACTATTTCAAACTATATCCCTACAAATTATTTATCATTTTTGCACTTGGCTTATTTCTGGTGATTTTTTGTTGGTTTACACGCAAAAAAAAATTATATCAACTTAATTTAATCTTAAATATAGTTACTCTGCTATACTGCTTCATAGAAATACCAAAGGTGATAAGCAATGCCCAAGAACAACATAAATTGCAAACACAAGCCTTAAAAGCGGAGAAACCTAAAGAAATTTGTGCGAATTGTCCTGATATTTATTTGATTGTATTAGATGCTTATGCAGCAACAGAAAGCCTAAAAACTTACTTGAACTTTGATAATCATATTTTTTTAGACACTATGCGAAAGTTAGATTTTCATGATATCCAATATGCCCAAACCAACTATCGAAAAACATTATATTCCATTGCTACTCTATTGCAAATGGATTATATTGCTGACGAAAAAAATTTGACTGCACACAATAGACAAATGGAAAAAGACCTGTATCAAAAAATTAAATACAACCCTGTTCTTTCCATTTTGGGCAATAAAGGATATAAAAGTTATAATCTGTCTTTTTTTAAACTCCAAAATACACCAAGTTATGCTGGATATGAAACTGCTATTTTTACAAGTTCTTATTTACCCATTTTTCTTTTGAAAAAAACATTACTATTCAGAATGGTAAGTATAATGTTCCCTTTTAACAAAGAAAAAAGGCTTTTACAACCATTAAAAATATTGAAAAGCCTGCACCAAAAGCCTCATAAGACTCCACAGTTTGTGTATCTACACCTACTTTGTCCACATACTCCCGTAGAATTTGATAAACAAGGTAATTTATTTACTGATGAGCAACTACAACAAACAAACAATTTTCAACGCTATGTAGAACAATTGCAATACTTGAATAGTCTGATAATTAATTTGGCAGCAGAAATGGACAAAACTGCTACCAAGCCTTATCTCATGCTCATCACTGGTGACCATGGAGCAAGAATCTCTGAGAAAGAACCTATTAAAACAATAGAAGGACAAAGTACAACAACTTTATTTCGTTTTCCAGATAAAAATTACGAAATCTTGTATGATTCTATGAGTACGGTCAATCTTTTTAGGGCAGTTTTACACAAAGCAGTTGGGCAGCCTTTAGTTTATTTACCAGATACTTTGGTAAGAGAGGCTGAAAAAGTAAATGATACAGAGAATTAACAACCTGAAAATGAGTTGCCAACTGCGTCAAAAGCCATGAAATTAGTTGCCTATAATCAAATTTCCTAAATAGGTAAGAATAACATGAAACAAATTTGGGCGTAGTTGCAAATGAAACTAACATTTCTCGGAGAAATGTTGGTACTCAATTTTGCAATTTTGCAAATTCCTTTGCAAAGTAGGTAAGAATAACCTTGTCTTCTGGGTGCTTTCGGTTTCTCAAAACCGAAATTTTGTTGCAAATTCCTTTGCAAAGTAGGTAAGAATAACCTTTGCCCCTGCTCTTTTGATACTCAACAAGGTTTCGAGCATAGCTTTTTCGCCATCTATCCAGCCGTTTTGGGCTGCTGCTTTTATCATGGCATATTCTCCACTCACGTTATAGGCTGCTATGGGCAAATCGAAGGCATCGTGCAAGGTTTTAATCACGTCTAAGTAAGCTAAGGCGGGTTTGACCATTAAAAAATCTGCACCTTCGGCAGCATCGAGTCGGGCTTCTATCAAGGCTTCACGCACATTGGCGGGGTTCATTTGGTAGGTTTTTTTATCTCCCAACTTCGGTGCAGAGTCCAACGCATCTCGAAAGGGACCATAAAAAGCACTTGCATATTTGGCAGTGTAAGCCATGATAGCCACGTGTTGAAACTTATTTTTGTCCAAAACCTGCCTGATGTGCTGCACCCTGCCGTCCATCATATCGGAGGGACCTATGATGTCTGCCCCTGCTTGGGCTTGCACCAACGCCATGTTGCCCAAAATCTCCACTGTTTCGTCATTGAGAATAACGCCATTTTCCACCACGCCATCGTGTCCATCTGAGCTATACGGGTCTAAGGCTACATCTGTCATCAGGCAAACCTCTGGAAAATAAGTTTTGAGTTGGCGAATGGTTTGCAAATACAGATTGTCGATTTGCAAACTGATACTGCCGTACTTGTCTTTTTGGGATTCCTCAAAGTGGGGAAACAGGGCAAAAGTATGCAAGCCTAATTTCAGACAAGCCTCCATCTCCGCCAATAATTTATCGGCAGAAAACCGAAATAAATTGGGCATAGAGGCAATAGGCACTGCTTTTCCTTGTCCTGCGGTGAGAAACAAAGGGAAAATGAGGTCTTGGGTTCGTAGCGTAGTTTCGGCTACCATTTCGCGGATAACTGCCGATTGGCGGTTTCTACGTGGGCGTTGGAGCATACTTTTTATTTTTGGAAAGTTATTAAAAAGACTTTCCAAGTCTTGAAGACTTGGAAAGTTTAATTTTTTTAATTTAAAACAGTAGTTATTGACATTCGCCTAAAGGCGAATATACAGTTTACTTTGCTTGCTCGTCTTCCTCCTCAAAATCAGCAAAACTGTACTCTGTATCGTCTAATTTGAGTTTGCCACTGTTAAATTCATTGACAAATTTGGTGATGACCTCGTTGCTAATTTCCTCTACATTCAAACAAGCATCTATGCTTACACCAAATTCTACGGTGTCGTCTATCTGCACAAATTCTTGCACCCGCACATAGTCGTCTTCCTCCAACTCTGCCAACAAGATGTCGAAATACTCCATTTGGTCTTCCGTTGCTTGGGCTTGGTTGAAGTTCGGAAATTTGGCTTGCATTCGTTCTTCGGCTGCTTCGTACAGCTGCATTTCGTATTCCATACGCAAGGTATAGAGGAACACATCATAGATGACTTCCTGTCCATTGTGTTTGCCTATGAAATAAAAATAAGCTCCTTCTGCATCACGGTCTTCTCCGTTTTCTGTGTTGATAACAAAATTTTGCTTATTTTCCTTACATTCTGCCCGCAATTCTGCAAGGGCTTCTGCACTATATCCTTCGTTCATGTTGAGATTGTTTTTTGATATTTTTTTCTTTCTGTTTGTATCAAATAAGATTGAAATTAATAATGCCCCTTACAACTAAAAACTGTAATTATTCTATTATCTCCTTTACCTTCTAAATCATATTCTACTCTGTGTTCGACGTTTTGAAAATCCTTTTCTACCATGCTTCAAAGGCTCTGTTTTGCCTAATCCACCAACAGCATAGTTCAGTTCAATATCTTTCAATAAAGAATGTAACCTTTCATACAAAAATAAACTCTGATTTTTCCAATAGAGTAAATCCTCAAAGGCTTGATTTTCAAAAACATAGCTAGGATATAAGTTTTTTAAATCCGCTATGGTAATTATTTCTCTTTGTTGAACTTCTTCCAACCACTGTGTAAGTACATTTTCGTTTTGTAACTGTTCAAGTTTACTGGCGTGAAAAATATTTTTTTCTATAACTGTGCTGTCATTTTTTATACAAATGCTAATTTGCAACTCTTCCCAAAAACTTTCTGATAAAAGACTTACTGCAAACGTATCATATAAATAAGCAGCAGCAAAACCAGCACAAGTTTGCTCTTGATTGTCTTTAAACAAGAAAAAAGTGTCTTGAATATATTGATTTTCTTCTGTTTCGTCAATAAAAGGGTATCTATAAACAGAAAGCAAAAGGTCTTTGGTAGTTCTTTTTACCTTGCTATCATTCAAAAAATCTACAAAACTGTATGGACTTTCTAAAAGTTGCCACCCCACTAATTGCATAGGAAATCGCAGTTTTTTAATTCCAAAACGCAAACTTACTTCTTTGCAAAGTAGCAAAAGATTTTCTATCCTTTGATGTAAAGTTGCTATATCGGCAGGATAAGGTTGGGTTGATAATTCATTCAATACCAAATCTTTCATGCCTAAATCAATTTTAATAGTTGATTACTCCATTCGTCTAAAAAATTTTGTGGATATTCACTCAACTCTCCTTGTTTGTCAATTTTGATAGGTGTAATT
This sequence comes from Cytophagales bacterium, assembly GCA_013299115.1. GTDB lineage: Bacteria > Bacteroidota > Bacteroidia > Cytophagales > Thermoflexibacteraceae > JAAFKA01. The sequence goes on along the minus strand of JAAFKA010000043.1, from coordinate 16,777 downwards.
TTTGAATATTCTTCTTTTTCCTCACTTATTTTTTCGTGGAAAAAAATAGTTACTATGTCTTTTATAACTGGTTTTTCTTTCACTGCCACCCTTACCCCATTCAATACATGGTCACTATGGGTTTCTACTATCACTTGCGCACCTGTTTGGGCTGCTGCTGCCAAAAGCCGACCTAATTCGGCTTGCCCTCGTGGGTGTATGTGTAATTCGGGGTTTTCTATGATAATTAATTTGTCTTTTTCGGCAGTCAATAAAGCCACTATAACAGGCAAAATATAGGACAAACCAAAACCCACTTGATTGGGCTTGTAATAATTATTTTCATAACCAAAAGTTAATTCTACTCTTTCTTCAACCAAAGCAAGTTTGAGATGCACATTTGTTGATATCTCAGAAAGCCACGCATTTACCTGGTCTATCAAATAATCACTTTTTGCCTTTGGGTGATGTAGTAAATTGCTTGCTACTTTTTTATCTGTGCCATAAGTAAAAAGGAAAAAAGCAGTATGCTCTCCCTCATTGCCAAGCATTTTATTACTAATAACTTCACTCACATTTGGAGTATAACTACCATCTTTTCTAAATTTTCTTTCTGTTTGTAGGTATTGAAAATTTCTGTTGAATAAAGCCTGTTCTTTTAGTTGGTTTTCTACCAAATAAATTTCTTGTGGTGCTGAATTAGGTGATTTCAAAGAAACAACATAATGTGCGTCACTACGAAAATTGTTTGTAAATGTAATTTTGTTAAGATTTGGATTTGAATAAATATAATTTCTATCAGGAGTAATTGTTTCAATAGATAATGCTGTTTTATTTTCGAAACGCAACAGAAAAGAAAATGTTTTTGCCTCTTTACTTCTAAAAAATATCTCTTGAAAGTTGCCAACATCTGCCAATGTACCATTTAAAGTTAATTGTAATTGCGAACATAATTCTTTGCTCTGCCTTAACAAAAGCAAAGTTTGTATGACAGAACTTTTGCCTGAACCATTTAAACCTGTTAATAAATTGAGGTTGCTCAACTTTAAATCAACTGCTTTGAGTGATTTGAAATTGGTTATTTGTAGATTTTGTATCATCTCTAAGTTTTAATAGTTACTTCTTTCTTGTTGCAATAAAGCATTTTTTAGCTAATAGAGGTTATTACGATTTGCACCGTACCTTTCAGGGTGCAAGGTCAATTAATATTTAGAACTAACATTTCTCAGAGAAATGTTAGTTCATATAAAATACGATTGTCAAGGTACGAAAAGCACGGGGCTACCTAAGCCATTGCCAACGTATAGAAACCTTAGCCATTATATTTTTTCAAAATCACCGCACAGTTATGTCCACCAAAACCGAAAGTATTGCTTAACACGACATCTACTTTTCGTTTTTGTGCCTGATTGAATGTAAAATTCAATTTGGGGTCAAACATTTCATCGTCTGTAAAATGGTTGATAGTGGGCGGAATGATTTGGTTTTGAATGGCAAAAATACCTGCCAACGCCTCTATTGCACCTGCACCACCCAATAAATGCCCTGTCATAGATTTGGTAGAACTGATATTGAGTTTGTAGGCGTGTTCACCAAACAATTTTTGAATAGCTTTGATTTCCGAAGGGTCGCCAAGTGGCGTAGAAGTGCCATGCGTGTTGATATAGTCCACGTCTTGAATTTGCAAATCGGCATCTTCTAAGGCATTTTTCATTACCAAATAGGCACCATAACCTTCGGGGTGAGGGGCAGTCATGTGGTGAGCATCAGCAGACATACCGCCACCTACTACTTCGGCATATATTTTTGCGCCTCTTGCTTTGGCGTGTTCGAGTTCTTCGAGTACCAAACAAGCACCGCCTTCGCCCATGACGAAACCATCACGGTCTTTGTCGTAAGGTCTGGAGGCTGTTTCGGGGCTGTCGTTTCTTTCAGACATGGCTTTCATTGCCGTAAATCCGCCCACGCCTGCCTCCGTAACAGGAGCTTCAGAGCCACCTGTCAAAATGACGTCTGCCTTGTGCCAACGAATGTAATTAAAGGCATCGACTATGGCGTTGGAGGAGGAGGCACAAGCCGAAACCGTAGCAAAATTAGGTCCTCGCAGACCGTATTTGATAGAAATATGACCTGTAAAAATATCAATTATCATCTTAGGGACAAAGAAAGGGCTAAAGCGAGGAATACGACCTGCTGCCACAAAACCCTCTACTTCGTCTTGGAAAGTGCGAAGTCCGCCAATGCCTGACCCCAAAATTACGCCAAATTTATCACGATTGACTTTTTCTAAATCAAAACCAGCGTCTGCCATAGCTTGGTCAGCTGCAATGATAGCATATTGAGAAAATGGGTCTAAACGGCGTGCTTCTTTTTTGTCTATAAAATTTTCGACATTGAAGTTTTTGAGTTCGCAAGCAAATTTAGTTTTGTAAGCTGTGGTATCAAATTTAGTAATGGTGTTGCAACCACTTTTACCTTGTGCCAAACCTTCCCAGTAGGCAGCTACTGTGTTTCCTAATGGTGTCAAGGCACCTAAACCTGTAATCACCACTCTACGTTGAGATTTCATTTGTATTTTGGTCTATTGCTTAAAAAGTTGCTGCAATATTAATAAATTTTACTTTGTGTTAAACAGAGTTGTGAAATAATTTTTTGTAATGTTCAAATCGATAAAACAATTTTTGGTAGTGCTACAAATGTAGTGTTTTCCTTACCTTTGCAAAAATATAAAAAATATGATTTGTATTCTACATAAGAGCCAATTTGCGTGCAACTTAACTTGGGGTTAGTCATTTTTAGGTAAATAACATGAAATCTTTTTTGCACAATTGCATCAGGATAGCGGTTCTCCGCCCGATGATACATTTCGTAGATTAGCATTGAAATTTGAGAACTATCAGATTTTACTGTGAGCATAGTTTGAAAGCCTAAGGAACTTACAAAGATGCTCACTTTTTTTCAAAAAAAATGCTACTTTTTATACGAACAAAGGTATAAACAAATCCATTATAAGATTCTGCTATTTACACCATAATCCCCACCATTGCAATATCGTCGCGTTGTTCTTCGGCTTGCATAAAGTCGGCTAAGGCTTTGTTTAGCATTTCGCCTTGTTGGGTAATGGTAAGGTGTGAGGTATTGACTAAGAAATCACGCAACCTTTTGGTGCTGAATTTTTGCATATCAGGACTGTTTTGGTCGGTCAAACCATCTGTGTGCATATAAATATAGTCGCCAGCATCTAAAATGAGTTCTTTTTTCACAAAGGCGTGTTCTTTGCGGTGCATCCCCCCAATAGAAGCCCTATCACTTTTCAGAAGGTCTAAGGTGTTGGTTGTTTTACGCAAGAAATACAAAGGTCTTCTTGCCCCTGCGTAGGTAACTTTTACTTGATTGTTATCCATTTTGCGAATTTGGCAAAGGGCAATATCCATACCGTCATCGTTAATTTTGTCGTATTGTTTTAGGGTTTCACGCACACGAAAATCTAAGGCTTCCAAAACAATATCGGGGCTGTAAACGTGCTTGACGTTGATAATTTCACTCAATAAGTGGTTGGCAACCATAGACATAAAGCCCCCAGGTACGCCATGCCCTGTGCAATCTACTACGGCAACAAAAGTCATTGCCCCACCTGCTTTTTCGGCAGGCAACAGTTCTGCTACAGGAATATGGTCGAGCCAATAGACATCACCCGACACAATGTCTTTGGGTTTGTATAGCACAAAATGGTCTGCAAAAACTGCACTCAACTCTTTGGTATTCGGCAAAATAGCTTGTTGTATGGTGCGAGCATAACGAATACTATCTGTAATATGACGATTTTTATTGTCTATCACCTGATAAGATGCGATGTTTGCCATTGCAATCGCAATGTAAGAATCTAAGGTTTGCAATATTTTTACATCTATTTCTTTGTAGGCGTTGCGGTTGTTGCTCTGCACTGTGATAACGCCAATTACTTTGTCTTCGGCTATCAAAGGCATATAAATCATAGACTTCGGCATATTGGCAGCCAAAGCAAAATCTGAACTGTGAATGTATTTGTTGTACTCTTTCTCCACATCACCAATCAAAATGGTTTTGCGTTGTTTCACACACCAAGCCGAAAATTTGGTAGAGTCGGTTAATAATTCGGTGTGATTTTCTTTGATTTTGCCATTTTTTGTAAAATCTGTGAACTCTATCTTGCCCTCATCGTGATTGACTACACCTACGCCAAAGAAAGTTGCGTCCATTAGCGTAGAGAGGTTGTCGTTTACAGTCTGTATCAATTCTTTGAAATTGAGGGTAGCCGTAATGTCTTGTCCTATTTCGCTAATGATTTTGATATTGCTGTATGCGTGTTCTATCTCCACTTTTTGGGCTTCGATTTCTTTGCTCTTTTCTGCCAATTTTTTCGATTGACGATACAAAATTATTGCAAATACCAACAAAGCAATACCCAACAAAACGGCAATTATCAACTCTATTTTCAAGACTTTGGCAGCACCTTCGGCATCTTCTGCTCGGTGTTTCACGTCAGAATAGGCAGAGTCTTTTTCATAAATGGTGCTTTTCATTTTGTCCACCATTATTTGCATTTTGCCCTCCGCTTCCTCATAAGCCACGTCATTTTTTACCAAAGCCCCTTCTAAGTTTTTGAGATAAGTACGCAATTCGAGTTTTTGTTCACCCGATAAGCTGGAAGACCTGCGAAGTTTGGCATTAATTAAGTCCATTTCATCGCGAATATGCTCACTTTTCTCAAAAAGTAGTTGCTTTTTTAACTCCAACTGATTGACAACCCTATTAAAATCTTGTTCGTAGTCATATTGTTGGTAGTCTATACTTGCCGTATCTTTCAAAATTTCATCTACCTCTTTTTTGATTTGAGGCTCAAAAGTTTTGAGAAGATAAATAAAAACATTGTTGGTGTTGTGGGTTATTCTTGCAATTTCTTTTTCCTCTACCACAAAGTTAAAGTTTTCGGAGGCAGAAGCACCCGTTAGGGTAAAAGTTCCTTGATTGTCTGTAATGTGCATTACGCCATTGACAGATACATGGAGGTTAGTGGCGTGTTTTTTATTTTCGTCATAGACAATAACAGAAATTACTTGTTTTTCTATGTTTTGCTCTACTTTTTTGGGTTCAGGTTTTGTATTATCAGGCTTTTTGTCGGGTGGATTGTCATTTTTTGCAGTCATGGCATCACCTCTTGCCGACAAGGTTTGCAGTTTAATGGTAACACTATTTTCGTCCCATTGGTATTCTTCTTCTCTTGCACTGGTGCCGTTGATAATAAAACCCAACTGCGACTGGTCGGCTTCTGCATTGAGTTTAAATGCAAACTGACCTTTGGCGTTGGTGGTGGAGGTATGTACTGCATTGAGTCCGTCGAGAATTACCTTTGCATTGGCAATGGGGTTGTTGTCTTTGTCTATCAGTCTGCCTTTAACAGAATTGACTATGGTGGAGGCAACCGTAACTACTAAGGTTAGGTTGTCTTTTTGGGTTTCAAAATTGAGGTATTTGTAGCCTCGTCTGCTAAAAGCTATTTTTTGTATGCCCACGCTGGGGTACATGAACTGAAAAGTTCCTTGTCTGTTTATGGTAAAGTCCATACGCCCGTTGATGATGAGTTCGCCATCGCCTACTGGGTTTCCTTTGGTGTCTATGATTTTGCCATTCCAAATCTGTGCAAACGCAAGAGTAGAATAGAATAGCAAGCCTATGAGAGCTATGAGTTTTTTCATTGTCAATAGCAAATTTTTTTGAAAGCAACCGCACTACGCCTTTTACAAACGCAATATATCGATAGTCAATAACTATTCCAAAATAATTTGCACTTAGTTAATTTTCTTTTGATAGTTTATGCTGTATCTACAATCAGCTTATAACCTTGTTAAGTCTTTTGTATCGAAGTTTTAATTTTTTTTTACCACTCAAGCACAAAGAAACACTAAATTTCACAAAGAAATTCTAAGTGAAACTTAGTGTTTCTTTGTGCCTAAGTGGTAAAATTTGGTAATATCACTTACAACCTCGCCCCCATCACCAAAATATCGTCAATTTGGTGGCGGTTGCCTATCCAATCCGTTATGGTTTGGTCTGCAATAGTTAGTTGTTCGGTTGCGGGTTTTTGATACATTTCCAAAAACATAGTTTTCATATTTTTGGTCATAAACTTCTTGTTGTTTTCGCCACCAAATTGGTCTTGGTAGCCATCAGAAAATAAATACAACATAGTTGGTTGCGAAATATATACTACATTGTTTGTAAATTCTATACTTGCATCAGCTTGGGTTTTGCCACCAATGGCGTTTTTATCACCTTTTATTTCTACCAATTCGTTGTTTTGAATATAATAAAGCTGGTTTTTTGCCCCTGCGGTTTCCAATATTTTTTGTTGTTTGTCTATACTGCAAAAAACCATGTCCATACCGTCTTGATTTTCCGTATCTTTTTGTCTAAGCGAAGAACTAATGCCCTCGTGCAAAGCAGCTAATACTTTTTCGGGTGAAGTAATATTTGCACCCACTATTTGGTTGAGCAAATTAGAGCCAATCATACTCATAAAAGCCCCAGGCACGCCATGCCCTGTGCAATCGACAACAGCCAACAAGATTTTGCTTGCCCCTGTATTTGGATTTTTCCACTCGTGGAACCAGTAAAAATCACCTGAAACTATATCTCTGGGCTTAAACAAAATGAAAGAATCGGGGATTAATTGTTGCAAGGTTGTTTTATCTCTCAAAACGGCAGTCTGTATCCGTTGGGCGTAGTTGATACTTGCCGTAATATTATGGTTTTTGTCGGCTATTTCCTCAAATGCTTTCTCCAAATCATCTTTTTGTGCCAAAATGATTTGCTGTTGCTCGGTTATTTCGCGGTTTTGGCGTTTGAGTTGCCAATTTGTCTTGCGTTTTTCTCGGTAACTCCTGTAAATAAACAAGGCAAGTCCACTCAAAAAGACCAAAATTCCTACCAAACCATAACGTATAATGGCATCTCTGCGTATTTTGTCTTGGTGTTGTTCCAATTCCAATTCTTTGACCCTTGCTTCTTTCCGCATAGCAAAAAGAGCCAATTCTTGTTTAGTCATCGAGGCAGTCAAGGCATTGTTGGCAGAATCAAAGGCATTGAGGGTCTTTGCTTGTTCTTTAATTTCGGCTTTTGCAGAAAAAAGTGCCAATTCTTTGTTTCGTTTTTCGGCTTCTACCAACAAAGTGCGGAGTTTAGCTTCTTCGGCAGATTGTCTATACACCATTTCCTTATCACGTTGTATCATCTCATGAAAAGTGCGGTACATCTCAAAGTTTTCCTTTGCTTTGTCTGCTAAACCTGCTTTTTCGTAGGTTTCGGAGAGCATACCGTAGCAACTTTTCATTTGGTCGGCATTGTTTGTTTCCTTTGCCAATCGCAAAGACTCTTCGAGGTATTGGGCTGCTTTGGTAAAATCTTTCAAATTATTGAGTACCACCGAAGCATTGATATAACAAGCAATCAAACTCACTTTGTCTTTTCCTTTTTTACGAAAATCTATCACTTTATCGAAATACAAAGCTGCTTTACCATATTCTTGTCTGTCGGCATAAATCATTCCCAAGTTACTCGAAATACCTGATACACCTTGCTCATTGCCAATAGATTCGTTGAGTTGCAAAGATTTTTCGAAGTGCTGAATAGCTTTGTCATAATTTTTTTGCTCCCAATAAATCGTAGCTGCTTGATTGAGGTAGTGCGAAGCATCACGAGCCAATCCTTCTTGTTCTTTTTTGGTAGCCAAAGCCAAATAATCTTCTATGGTTAGCTTTTTGCCATTGGCATACTCCTCAGTCTGCCCAAAAACCAAATGCGAGCAAGCTAATAAAACGAAAAAAATAGAAAAAAAACGCAGGAAGTGCATTAGCGTACAAGATTAGTTGGTTGCAAAGATAAAAAAAAATTAGAATTTAACTATTTTGTTTCAACTCTTTCACAATTTCAGTAATTAGCTGCTGCTGCGAGTTAGTCATAGCTTGCTGCGTAACTTTGCTGTAAAACAACCCAAACAAAGTGGTTTCGTCTAACTGATTGACTTGTTCAGTAGTCAATTTATCTGTTTTATTGTCTGTTTTCGTTTTGGCATAACTCAATTTCATTGCGTTTGGATATTTTTCTTGCACTATTTTCATTGCATTGAGTACAGGTGTAGTATTTTGCAAATGAACTTCCAAAAAATCTTGCGTTTGAGGCTGAATAGCAGAACTTAACAACTGAAATTCGTCATTTTCTATCACACCTTCCACTTGCCACATTTCTTTTTGGGGCAGCAAAGGCAACCATTCAAAATTGAGAATTTGCCCCGCTTGGTCTAAGCTAAAACAAGCCGTTGCCTTGCGGTGGTGTGCCTCTGCAAACGAATATTTGAGTGGAGAACCTGCATAAACCACCTTGCCTTGCTCGAAAATCTGCGTTTCGTGCAGATGCCCCAAAGCCGTATAAGCAAAAGGACTAAACAAACCAGCTTTTACTTCGGCAGCACCGCCCACCATGCTCAAAGGTCTTTCGGAGTCTTTGCTCTCCTTGCCACCCACCACAAACAAATGGGCAATCAATACTATTCGGTCTGTTGGTTTTCGCTGGGCGATGATTTGATTAACAACATATTGCATCACGTCTTGGTGTGTGTTAATAGTTTGCAACTCTTCGGCATTGAGTTGGTCTTGCAACAAAAAACGCAAAGTTTCTGGCTCTGTATAAGGAATCAAATAAAAAAACACCTCGCCAAACTGGTCGGCAAGCACCACAGGTGAAAGAGGAAATTGCAACTTGCCCTGAATATACAGCCCTTGTTTTGCTAAAAAAGTATTGCAATACGCTATTCTATCTGCCGAATCGTGGTTGCCCGCAATGACCATCACAGGAGTTTTGCACTGAATAACCAACTGATACAGCACTTCGTCAAACAAAGCTACTGCTTTCTCAGGTGGCGAAGCCCTATCATACACATCACCTGCGACCAACAGCACGTCTGGTTGCTGCTTTTTGACTTGCTCCACTATTTGCTCCAAAATATAAGCCTGTTCATCGAGCAAAGAAATGTTGTTAAACAATTTGCCCAAATGCCAATCGGCTGTATGCAAAATTTTCATTGTTTTTTTAGCAAAGCTATACTTTTTTGCTTTTAATCCAATGAAATAAATGTTATCTTTGCATAGGTTAGTTCAATGTTATAGTAAATTTGCCCAAATTTAAAACTTTCCACCAATGAAAGCAAAATATGTCAATCCGTTTACCGACTTTGGTTTTAAAAAGCTATTTGGCGAAGAGGCAAGCAAAGCCAGCCTTATCGACTTCTTGACAAGCCTGTTGCCTGAAACCAACATTGTGGATTTGTCTTTCAAAGACAAAGAAAAATTAGGGCAAACTGATATGGATAGGAAAGCTATTTATGACATCTATTGTGAGGACAATCAGGGTGAAAAGATAATTGTGGAGTTACAGAAGGCAAAACAAAACTATTTTAAAGATAGAACTGTCTATTACTCCACTTTTCCAATTCAAGAACAAGCACAAAAGGGGGAATGGAACTACAAACTCAAAGCTGTTTTTTGTGTAGGCGTGTTGGATTTCACGTTCAAAAAGAAAGTGAAATTGGGCAAAGGCGAGGTCATGCATACAGTTCAACTAAAAGACCAAAAAAATCAGGTTTTTTATGACAAATTGAAGTTTGTCTATTTGGAAATGCCACACTTTATCAAAACCGAACAAGAACTCGAAACAAGATTAGACAAGTGGCTCTATTTTATCAAGAATTTGGAGAATTTTCAAAACATTCCCGACATATTCAAAGACGAGATTTTTACCGAAGCCTTTGACCATGCCGAAATTGCCCGTTATAGCCTCGAAGAACGGATAAATTACGAGGAAAGTTTGAAAGTGTACAGAGATTTGAAAGGCGTCATTGATACTGCTTTTGACGAAGGGAGAATAGAGGGAGAAATAAAGGGGAAAATTGAGGGAAAAATCGAGGGAAAAATCGAGGGAAAAATTGAAGGAAAAATCGAGGTGGCAAAAGCCTTGAAAGAAAGCGGTGTACCCCATCATATCATCTCAAAAAGTACAGGGCTGTCGGAAAAAGAAATTGAGAAGTTGTAAAATAGCGTAAGTTGTGTAGTGCTATTGAGATGATAAAAAAGTAGTAAATTTGTCTAAACTTAAACTTTCCACCAATGAAAGCAAAATATGTCAATCCGTTTACCGACTTTGGTTTCAAAAAGCTATTTGGCGAAGAGGCAAGCAAAGCCAGCCTTATCGACTTTTTGACAAGCCTATTGCCTGAAACCAATATTGTGGATTTGTCTTTCAAAGACAAAGAAAAATTAGGGCAAACCGACATGGATAGAAAAGCCATTTATGATATTTATTGTGAGGACAATCAAGGTGAAAAGATAATTGTCGAGTTGCAGAAGGCAAAACAGAATTATTTTAAGGACAGGACAGTGTATTACTCCACTTTTCCAATTCAAGAACAAGCACAAAAGGGGGAATGGAACTACAAACTCAAAGCCGTTTTTTGTGTCGGCGTGTTAGATTTTACATTCAAAAAGAAAGTGAAATTGGGCAAAGGCGAGGTCATGCATACAGTTCAACTGAAAGACCAAAAAAATCAGGTTTTTTACGACAAATTGAAGTTTGTTTATTTGGAAATGCCTCACTTTATCAAAACCGAACAAGAACTTGAAACAAGATTAGACAAGTGGCTGTATTTTATCAAAAATTTGGAGAATTTTCAAAACATTCCCGATATATTCAAAGACGAGATTTTTACCGAAGCCTTTGACCATGCCGAAATTGCCCGTTATAGCCTCGAAGAACGGATAAATTACGAGGAAAGTTTGAAAATTTACAGGGATTTAAAAGGCGTAATTGATACTGCATTTGACGAAGGGAGAATGGAAGGAGAAATAAAGGGGAAAATTGAGGGAAAAATTGAGGGAAAAATCGAGGGGAAACTCGAGGGCAAAATTGAGGGGAAAATCGAGGGGAAAATCGAGGTGGCAAAAGCCTTGAAAGAAAGCGGTGTACCCCATCATATCATCTCAAAAAGTACAGGGCTGTCGGAAAAAGAAATTGAGAAGTTGTAAAATAGCGTAAGTTGTGTAGTGCTATTGAGATGATAAAAAAGTAGTAAATTTGTCTAAACTTAAACTTTCCACCAATGAAAGCAAAATATGTCAATCCGTTTACCGACTTTGGTTTCAAAAAGCTATTTGGCGAAGAGGCAAGCAAAGCCAGCCTTATCGACTTTTTGACAAGCCTATTGCCTGAAACCAATATTGTGGATTTGTCTTTCAAAGACAAAGAAAAATTAGGGCAAACCGACATGGATAGAAAAGCCATTTATGATATTTATTGTGAGGACAATCAAGGTGAAAAGATAATTGTCGAGTTGCAGAAGGCAAAACAGAATTATTTTAAGGACAGGACAGTGTATTACTCCACTTTTCCAATTCAAGAACAAGCACAAAAGGGGGAATGGAACTACAAACTCAAAGCCGTTTTTTGTGTCGGCGTGTTAGATTTTACATTCAAAAAGAAAGTGAAATTGGGCAAAGGCGAGGTCATGCATACAGTTCAACTGAAAGACCAAAAAAATCAGGTTTTTTACGACAAATTGAAGTTTGTTTATTTGGAAATGCCTCACTTTATCAAAACCGAACAAGAACTTGAAACAAGATTAGACAAGTGGCTGTATTTTATCAAAAATTTGGAGAATTTTCAAAACATTCCCGATATATTCAAAGACGAGATTTTTACCGAAGCCTTTGACCATGCCGAAATTGCCCGTTATAGCCCTGAAGAACGGATAAATTACGAGGAAAGTTTGAAGGTTTACAGAGATTTGAAAGGCGTCATTGATACTGCCTTTGACGAAGGTAGAATGGAGGGAGAAAGAAGAGGTGAAATAAAAGGTGAAATAAAAGGCAAAATTGAGGGAAAAATTGAGGTTGCAAAAGCCTTGAAAGAAAGTGGCGTACCCCATCATATCATCTCAAAAAGTACAGGGCTATCGGAAAAAGAAATTGAGAAGTTGTAAAATAGCGTAAGTTGTGTAGTGCTATTGAGATGATAAAAAAGTAGTAAATTTGTCTAAACTTAAACTTTCCACCAATGAAAGCAAAATATGTCAATCCGTTTACCGACTTTGGTTTCAAAAAGCTATTTGGCGAAGAGGCAAGCAAAGCCAGCCTTATCGACTTCTTGACAAGCCTGTTGCCTGAAACCAACATTGTGGATTTGTCCTTCAAAGACAAAGAAAAATTAGGGCAAACCGATATGGATAGAAAAGCCATTTATGACATTTATTGTGAGGACAATCAGGGTGAAAAAATAATTGTCGAGTTACAGAAGGCAAAACAGAATTATTTTAAAGATAGAACTGTCTATTACTCCACTTTTCCAATTCAAGAACAGGCACAAAAGGGAGAATGGAACTACAAACTCAAAGCTGTTTTTTGTGTCGGCGTGTTGGATTTTACCTTCAAAAAGAAAGTGAAATTGGGCAAAGGCGAGGTCATGCACACAGTGCAACTAAAAGACCAAAAAAATCAGGTTTTTTATGACAAATTGAAGTTTGTTTATTTGGAAATGCCCCACTTTATCAAAACCGAACAAGAACTTGAAACAAGATTAGACAAGTGGCTCTATTTTATCAAAAATTTGGAGAATTTTCAAAACATTCCCGACATATTCAAAGACGAGATTTTTACCGAAGCCTTTGACCATGCCGAAATTGCCCGTTATAGCCCTGAAGAACGGATAAATTACGAGGAAAGTTTGAAGGTTTACAGAGATTTGAAAGGCGTCATTGATACTGCCTTTGACGAAGGTAGAATGGAGGGAGAAAGAAGAGGTGAAATAAAAGGTGAAATAAAAGGCAAAATTGAGGGAAAAATTGAGGTTGCAAAAGCCTTGAAAGAAAGTGGCGTACCCCATCATATCATCTCAAAAAGTACAGGGCTATCGGAAAAAGAAATTGAGAAGTTGTAAAATAGCGTAAGTTGTGTAGTGCTATTGAGATGATAAAAAAGTAGTAAATTTGTCTAAACTTAAACTTTCCACCAATGAAAGCAAAATATGTCAATCCGTTTACCGACTTTGGTTTCAAAAAGCTATTTGGCGAAGAGGCAAGCAAAGCCAGCCTTATCGACTTTTTGACAAGCCTCTTGCCTGAAACCAACATTGTGGATTTGTCCTTCAAAGACAAAGAAAAATTAGGGCAAACCGATATGGATAGAAAAGCCATTTATGACATTTATTGTGAGGACAATCAGGGTGAAAAGATAATTGTCGAGTTACAGAAGGCAAAACAGAATTATTTTAAAGATAGAACTGTTTATTACTCCACTTTTCCAATTCAAGAACAAGCACAAAAGGGAGAATGGAACTATAAACTCAAAGCTGTTTTTTGTGTAGGCGTGTTGGATTTCACGTTCAAAAAGAAAGTGAAATTGGGCAAAGGCGAGGTCATGCACACAGTTCAACTAAAAGACCAAAAAAATCAGGTTTTTTATGACAAATTGAAGTTTGTCTATTTGGAAATGCCCCACTTTATCAAAACCGAACAAGAACTCGAAACAAGATTAGACAAGTGGCTCTATTTTATCAAGAATTTGGAGAATTTTCAAAACATTCCCGACATATTCAAAGACGAGATTTTTACCGAAGCCTTTGACCATGCCGAAATAGCCCGTTATAGCCTCGAAGAACGGATAAATTACGAGGAAAGTTTGAAAATTTACAGGGATTTGAAAGGCGTCATTGATACTGCCTTTGACGAAGGTAGAATGGAGGGAGAAAGAAGAGGTGAAATAAAAGGTGAAATAAAAGGCAAAATCGAGGGGAAAATTGAGGGGAAACTCGAGGGCAAAATCGAGGGCAAAATCGAGGGCAAAATTGAGGTGGCAAAAGCCTTGAAAGAAAGTGGCATACCCCATCATATCATTTCAAAAAGTACAGGGCTTTCGGAAAAAGAAATTGAGAAGTTGTAAGTAACGCAAGTTGTGTAGTAGTTTAAATTAAAATATTTTCGTATGTTTTCAACCAACAAATTCATCTTATTTTGTCTGTTTGTCCTCTTTTTGGGGGCTTGCGGAGATTTCCAAAAAGCTGTCATTGTGCCTTTGCCTGCCCACACGCCGCAGTTGGTAACGGAGTGTTATTTAGAAAATGGAAAACCTTATAGGCTGTTGCTTACCGAAAGTACAGGCTACTTTTCGGGAGTTTCGCTGCCCAATGTTGCCAATGCAACGGTTTGTATCAAATACAAAGGGGGTATAGACACCTTACGTTATAAACCTGCTGCCTTAGATTCTATGCAAAAGGTTTTTAACTACCAATCATCAAAAAATGTAGTTTTTGATACCAATAACGACTATGAATTGTATATAAAAGACCAAAAAGGTAGAGAAGTTACTGCCAAAACAAGGTTTATGGAGCCTATCACCATAGATTCTGTTTCTTGGAAATTTGACAAGAAAGAAGGCAAAGAAAGTCGGGCTTACTTGCTCATTCGGTTTAAAGACCAACCTAATGTAGAAAATTTTTATAGAATCTTGGTGCAAAAGTCTAACACCAATGCCCGACCACGCCCCGATTTTTTCTTTACAGATAGGCTGTTTGGTGGCGAAGGTGGTGTACTCACAGGCTATAACTTCGAGGATAAAGATACTTTGTTTGTTTCTCTTTATCATATAAGCAAAGATTTTTATCAGTTTCTCGATACTTCCCGCGATGCTGCACGTGCAAACGCCAATCCTTTTGCCCTTCCTTCGGGTGTACTTACCAACATAAAAGGCGAAGGAACAGGCATTTTTACGGCTCTAAGTTTTGACCGCAAAAGAATAATAATCAAAAAATAAGCAATTCGTTTGCTTTTGTCTATTCTTTTGTATTACTTTTGCGACTCAAACCAAAATTTTACAGCATTGTTTATGAGGATTTTTTACACGATATTATTACTACTACTTGGTGTTTCGCAAATAAGTTTTGCCCAAAAATATAAAAAAAAGTACAAATCAGTAAAAAAAGCACCCACAACGGCAACTACTTATAAAGGTGATTTTGTGGAGATAAAAGTACCACAAAAGATGTGGATACCTTCCGACTCGTCTTTGCTCAAAGTAAAATTAACCACCATAGAAACAGGAACAACCGAAGTAGCTTTGCAAGACACCCTTGTCAAAGCACCTTATGGCATAGGTGGGTCGCCGTTGGCGTCGCATTACGATTTTTCTACCATGACTTCTTTCAATTACAGAGGCAAGTCGTCTAAACGGAAAAACGTCATTAATCCTGCACCACTGCCTTTTGCAGATACAACCAGCACCAATAGGCTCTATCACCAAGAAGGAACTTTTATGGGCATAGACCTGACTATGAACAAATCCCTCTTGCGTGAAGATACCACTGACCTCTACGATATGTCAGACGAGGAAATGGTAGAGGTTTCGGAGGAGTTGGCAATAGACTGCGTATGGGTAAAACTCACAGGCTACTATGCCATCTGGGACGCACAAACCATTAATCCGTACAAAAACGACATAGAACAATTTACTAAACCTGTTCCTATTTTGCTTTTTGATAGCACCAAAAATTTCAAATGGTCTTCTCCTTTAGTTTCCAATAGAGTTACTTCTGTTTTTGGGCATCGCTGGCATCGTTGGCATCATGGCGTAGATTTAGACCTCGAAGTTGGCGATTCTGTCTTGGCTTCATTCGATGGCATTGTGAGAGTGAGCAAATATGAAAGGTGGGGCTACGGCAATTTTATAGTCCTCCGCCACTACAACGGCTTAGAAACCCTCTACGGTCACCTTAGCAAATCCTCAGTAGAAATAGGAGATTATGTGCGGGCAGGAGATTTGATAGGCTACGGTGGCAACACAGGGCGAAGTACGGGACCACACTTGCACTACGAAGTTCGTTATCAAGGTTATGCCTTTGACCCCCAAGTGATTTATGATTTCGAAAAAAATCAAATTATTACAGACAAATTCGTTTTAACACCAGAACATTTTGGGCATCTTACCAAACACCGCCAAACCATTTGGCACCAAGTCAGAAAAGGTGATAGTTTGTCTAAAATAGCCAGCCGTTATCGGGTAGGCGTAAAACAACTTTGCGACCTTAACAACCTCAAACAAAATACTTCTTTGCGAGTAGGCAAAAAACTAAGAGTAAGGTAAACTATCTATCATTACGTTGGCAATGGTCGCAGACCTTGACAATCGTAAACCACTTTCATACGATTGTCAAGGTCTTCGACCATTGCCAACGTATAATAAAACCGAAACTAAAAACTTTATAAACAGCCCCAACGCAGAGCAAGGGGGCTGTTTGGTAACAACAATCTACATTAAACACTTTTTTATTCACATACTTTGGCGGTGGCTTTTTTGCCCTGCCAATAGTTTCGACCTCCTTCGTTCAACCATTGGCAAGGTCTGCGACCATTGCAAGGTTTCACTCGTACTTTGGCAGTGGCTTTTTTGCCCTGCCAATAGTTTCGACCTTCTTCGTTCAACCATTGGCAAGGTCTGCGACCATTGCCAAGGTTTCACTCGTACTTTGGCAGTGGCTTTTTTGCCCTGCCAATAGTTTCGACCTCCTCCGTTCAACCATTGGCAAGGTCTGCGACCATTGCCAAGGTTTCACTCGTACTTTGGCAGTGGCTTTTTTGCCCTGCCAATAGTTTCGACCTTCTTCGTTCAACCATTGGCAAGGTCTGCGACCATTGCCAAGGTTTCACTCGTACTTTGGCAGTGGCTTT
>JAAFKA010000042.1 GCA_013299115.1 Cytophagales bacterium | reverse complement strand
GACACTTAAAATTTTGGGTTTAGAAATTATAGCCGAAGACAATACCAACAAAGGCAGAATCGATGCCGTTATTTTTGTGCCTAACTATATTTACATCATAGAATTTAAGTTTTCGAGTAGCACCAAACAGGCTTTGTTGCAAATCAAGGACAAAAAATATTATGAAAAGTACCTTGCCGATAGCCGACAGGTGTGCTTAGTGGGTATGAACTTCGACTATGAAAACCGAACTGTGGTGGAGTGTGTGATGGAAAAAGTGGAGAAATAATAAAAATGTATTTGATTTTCAACAATTTTTACAAACTAACTACTATATTTTTAACTATTCTTATCATGTTCAAACAGATACCAAATCTCGACTTACTCAATGCTAGTGGAGCTAATACCATAGGCTCTTTAATCGGGATAGAATTTACAGCTATAGGCAATGATTACCTTTGTGCCAAAATGCCTGTCGACCACCGTACCCATCAGCCTTACGGCATTTTGCATGGTGGAGCTTCCGTTGTCCTTGCCGAAACTTTGGGAAGCGTGGCGGGCAATTTGAGTGTAGATGCTACCACCCACCACTGCGTAGGATTAGAAATCAACGCCAACCACCTGCGAAGTGTAAAACAAGGCTGGGTATATGGAAAAGCAACAGCTTTCCACATAGGCAGAACCACGCAAGTTTGGGAAATCAGAATTACAGACGAAAAAGATAACTTAGTTTGCATCAGTCGTTTGACTTTGGCAGTTATCAAAAAGGTGTAATTGTAAGTATTCAAAATAAATCTTATAAGTCCTATGCTATTAAAAACTCTGCATAGCTATTAGTTTCCTGTAAGCCCCCTCTCGTCGGAGGAGGGTGTCGTGTGTGCCTCTTTCTATAATTTCGCCTTCTTTGATTACCAAAATCTCATCTGCATTTTGAATGGTGCTAAGACGGTGGGCAATGACTAAGGCTGTTCTATTTTTCATCAAGTCGTTGAGGGCAGCCTGCACTAATTTCTCTGATTCGGAGTCTAAGGCAGACGTTGCCTCGTCGAGTATCAAAATAGGTGGATTTTTCAATACAGCCCTTGCGATGCTTAGGCGTTGGCGTTGTCCACCTGAAAGTTTGTTGCCCCTGTCGCCTATGTTGGTTTGGTAGCCGTTTTCGGTCTGGACTATGAATTGGTGGGCATTGGCTATTTTGGCAGCTTGCTCTACGGCTTCGGGTGTGGCTGTGGCTATGCCAAAAGCTATGTTGTTGTAAATGGTGTCATTAAACAAAATAGATTCTTGGGTTACAATTCCCATTAATCTGCGAATAGAATCTAAGGTACAATCTTTTAGGTTTTGGTTGTCTATCAAAATTTCGCCTCCTTGCACATCATAAAATCGGGGCAAAAGGTCAGCAAGGGTAGATTTTCCGCCACCCGAAGCCCCCACTAAGGCTATGGTTTTGCCTTTTTGGAGGTCGAAGGTGATATTTTTTAGCACTTGTTTGTCTTGGTAGGCAAAACTAACATTGCGAAACGAAATTTTATCTTCGAAACCTTGCAACTGAATAGCTGATTCTTTGGAAGTTACAGCCACAGGCGTATCTATGATTTGAAACACCCTTTCGGCTGCCACAAAACCTTTTTGCAAGTTACTCATTACACCCGACATCACTTTTAAAGGGGCAATCATTTGCGAAAAAATAAACAAGTAGGTAATAAAAGCTGAAGCATTTAAGCCTGAATTACCTGCCAAAATAATGTTTCCGCCATACATCAAAATACCTGCTACAACGGCTATGCTCAATGTTTCGGAGGCTGGTCCTGCCCATTCTTTTTTGACTTCCAAACGGTAGCTGGCTTGGCTATAGACTTCGTTTTGGCTGGTAAATTTTTGGTCTATGTAATTCTTGGCAGTAAAAGCCTTGATAATTTTTAATCCAAACAACATTTCGTCTATGATATTGACCAGTGAACCCAAAGTTTCTTGACTTTTGCGACCATCTTTTTTCAGGTTTTTGACTATCAAGCCGACTAAAATACCCGACAAAGGCAGAAAAACCACAGTAAACAGGGTGAGTTCTACAGAAGTATAGAGCAAAAAGAAAAAGTAAATCACAATCCGCAAAGGTTCTATGATGACTTGTTTAATCGTACCAATCAAAGAATTGTCCATTTCTTGCACATCATTGGTCAGTCTTGATAGCAAATCACCTTTTCTTTCGTTACTAAAATAGCCCAAATGCAAACTGCTCAAATGTGTAAACAAATGGTTGCGAATTTTTTGAATAATGCCAATCCTCGCCTTGTTCACTATTTGATTGGAAACGTATCTAAAAATATTGGACAAAATAACGGAGCAAATAATCAATCCGCAAACATATTGTAAGGCAGGCAGTTTGCCATATTGCTGAATGATAAAAAAGAAGTAATAGTTAAAAAGTTTCACAAAATAATTGATACTCAACGAAAATTCGGGAAACACTTGGACAGTTTGCAGGTCTTTGGACGTATTTTGAAACAGCACATCGAGCAAAGGAATGAGCATAGAAAAGTTGATGGTGCTAAAAAAAACGTGCAAAAAAGTGAAAAAACAATAGGTAAGAATAAATAGCTTGCTTTGGGCATAAGAAAATACTCGCAAATAAATTTTCATAACAATTTTTTTAATAGTCTCGAATTTTTAGTTTTAAATGTGGATAGTTTGGGTACTGGCTTCTTTGTGAAAGTAGAAACTATAAACTTTTCAAGTCTTAAACATAAAAATAGCTTTTACAAAAAAACTATTAGTAATTTATAACAAAGTAATGATAATAAAAATTCCAAGTTTATATCAAATGCTATTATAAAATTGGAAATGACCTGAAATTTTGGAAAGTAAATAATCTTACCTATCTTTGCGAAAAAAATATAATATAACTTCCAAATGGGTTTACAATGTGGAATTGTAGGCTTGCCCAATGTAGGAAAATCTACCTTGTTCAATGCCTTATCGAGTGCCAAAGCTGAAGCAGCTAACTATCCTTTCTGCACCATAGAGCCTAATGTGGGCGTGGTCAATGTGCCAGACGAAAGGCTCAACCAATTAGCAACCTTAGTCAATCCGCAACGGATTTTGCCGACTATTATGGAGTTTGTAGATATTGCAGGGTTGGTAAAAGGGGCAAGCAACAACGAGGGATTGGGCAATAAATTTTTGGGCAATATCAAAGAAGTAGATGCCATAGTTCATGTCATTCGCTGTTTTGCAGACGACAACATTGTGCACGTGGCAGGAAAAGTCGACCCTGTTTCTGACAAAGAAATTATAGATACAGAGTTGCAAATCAAGGACTTAGAGTCGGTTGATAAAAAATTGCAACGCGTGGCACGTGCAGCCAAAACAGGTGATGCCAAAGCCAAAAAAGAAAATGCAGCCTTAGAAAAATTTAAGACTCACCTCGAATCGGGCAAAAGTGCAAGAAGTTTAGCAGCTACTGAAGAAGAATTGGAAGTAGTTGCAGACTTGTTTTTGATGACTATAAAACCTGTAATTTACGTGGCAAACGTAGATGAACAATCTATTTTGACAGGCAACCAATATGTAGAGGCGTTGAAAACAGCCATAAAAGACGAAAATGCCCAGTTGGTCATGGTCAGTGCAGCCATAGAATCGCAAATAGCCGTCATGGAATCAGCCGAAGAACGTAGCTTGTTTTTGGAGGAATACGGCTTGAAAGAGTCGGGCTTAAACAAACTGATTCGTGCCTCTTACGATTTGCTCAACTTGATAACCTACTTTACAGCAGGCGAAAAAGAAGTAAGGGCGTGGACTATCCGCAGAGGTTGGAAAGCACCACAAGCAGCAGGGGTCATTCACTCTGATTTTGAACGTGGATTTATTCGGGCAGAGGTTATCAAAATTCCTGATTATCAGAAATATAAGACCGAAGCTGGTTGCAAAGAAGCAGGCAAAATGGCAGTGGAAGGCAAAGAATACGTAGTACAAGACGGTGATGTGATGCACTTCCGATTTAATGTGTAAAAAAATAATATAAAGATGTCATCTTTATTTTATTGGAACATTGGAAAACTCAATAATATTCTTTTAGTTTAGTTTCACATTTAAGTAATGCGACAAAATAAAAGTACATTTTGTCATTCTGAGCGTAGCGAAGAATCTGACCCAGATTCTTCGCTACGCTCAGAATGACAACAAAAAAGTGAGTTAAGCCAGTTAGCAGAGAAATTATACTTTTATTTTGTCGCATTACTTACATCAATAATTTTATAAACTATACCACAAAACAAGCTGAAATATGAAAATCCTCATCGCCATTTTAATTTTAATTTTCTCAATAAACTCAACTTTTGCACAAAAAGCTAAAGACAAACAAGCAGAAACTACTAAGCCTTTTGTATTAGGCGAAATTGTAGAAATTCAGTCAAAAGAACTTGCTGAAAAAAGAGTCTTAAACATCTATCTTCCAGAGGGTTATAACTCAAACGACACAATAAAATATCCTGTTATTTACTTGCTCGATGGTTCGGCAGATGAGGATTTTATTCATGTAGTTGGCTTGGTGCAATTCAACAGTTTTGAGTGGATAAATCAAGTGCCAAAATCCATTGTAGTTGGCATTGCAACGGTGGACAGAAGACGAGATTTTACATTTCCAACCACAATTTCCAGAGATAAAAATAGATTTCCAACTTCGGGAAATTCCGATAAATTCATTTCCTTCATTGAAAAAGAATTGCAGCCTTTTATTGGAACTAAATACAAAACGAACACAAGCAAAACACTCATTGGGCAGTCTTTAGGTGGCTTATTTGCAACAGAGGTGTTGCTGAAAAAACCAACTTTATTCAACAAATACATCATCATCAGCCCAAGTTTGTGGTGGAATAATGGGTCGTTATTGAATGAAACTTCTGCTCTATTGACCGAAACTTTTACTCAACCAACCTCTATTTATGTTGCAGTGGGCAAAGAAGGACTAACACCAACCGAAATTCCAAGAGTGATGGAAGTTGATGCTAATTTGTTGGTAGAGAAACTCAAATTAACAAAGAGCAAAAACGTAAAAGTTTTTTTCGACTATTTGCCACAAGAAAATCATGGGACTATTATGCACCAAGCTGTTTCCAATTCATTTAGGTTTTTTTATCCAATACCAAAGGAGTAAATTTTTTGCATGACATACAAGGAGTCAAATAAGTGCTTATTGTTTGTTCAATTTTTCTCAAAACCTTTTGCCATGTGTCAAACTTATCAATTTTTGCACCACTGCGGGGAAATGTCGCAACGTGCCTACACTCAAATTAGTCAATAGCGGATTGCCAAACAACTTTTGCAACAACCGACCAGCAGCCAATCTTTTGGCAAAGTTTTTTTGCCAAAGTTGGGTGTAGTTTTGTTCCAAACTTGTTCGGGTGCTGCGGTTTTCCAAAAAATCTACCAACAGAGGGGCTAACAAGTGGGCTGCGTGCAGTGCCAAACTCATGCCGTTGCCACAGAGAGGCGTAATCAAGCCCGCCGAGTCACCTGCCATAAGAATATGATTTTCTACAATTTTTTTAGGCTCGAAATTGATTTGCGAAATCACCAAAGGTTTGTCGTAGAGTTTGCGAAAAGAGGAAAAATATTGTTGCAAAAAAGGATTTTTCATTAAGATATTCTCCTCCATTAGTTGAATTTTGTTTTGGTTCAGTCGCAAATTTTTGGCTGTTGTCAAGTAGCAAAGACAATAACGTGCTGCCCCGTCTGCCAAATTATCTACCTTTGAAATTCCACAGTAACCGTCCTCAAAATTATGCAGCCCTATCAAATTAATTGGTAAATCTGCTTCTATGTGATATTTTACGGCTATGTAGTGTTGGTCGGGTGGCGGAGGCGTGGTTACAAATTTCCTTTGCAACTGCACATCTAAATTACTTTTTTTGCCATAACTGCCCACCACTACTTTTGCCTCTATGTTTTGATTGCCCACTTTCAACACACTGCAAGCCCCTTGATAATCCACCGACTCTACTTTGTGATTTTCTAAGACCAAAGCCCCTGCCTGCCGAGCTATTTGAGCTAACTCCGCATCTAAGGTGTAACGGCTGATGCCAAAACCTCCCATCTGCAAAGGTTGGTGAATAGCCACGCCATTGCAAGCCGAAACAGTCAATTGATTGATAAGAGGGACTTGCATAGCCGTTAAGTTGATGCCCAAACGGTGCAGAAATTCCCACGACTCCATAGAAATATATTCGCCACAAACCTTATGAAAAGGATAGGTTTCTTTTTCTAACAGCACTACTTTTTTGCCCTTTTTAGCCAATAAAATAGCCAAAGACAACCCTCCCAACCCTCCTCCTACAATAGCACAGTCGAACATAATTTTGAATGTTTAATTTTGAATGTTTAATTTTGAATGTTATTGCTTGCAAATATATAAATAACGTATGTTGAGTAGAATGTAACATACGCTTTAGCGTGTGATTTTTCATTGAATTTGCAGAACAAATTCAATGAAAAATGCCTATGTTCGGATTAGGATATAATTTCAAGTTAGTTGCTATATTTTGCAAAAAGCAATGTTCTATTGGTAAATAAAAAGCCTAACAGTTTGTCTATTAGGCTTTTTATTTTGTATTACTTCATCAACCTCGTTTCCAGAATCCACCTAAATTTTCTTAGCACTGCAATAATTTTCAGCAAATCATCTTTGTCGGTGCAGTCAAAAGATTTAGAAACATGGTATTCTTTCTGCTCTATAATTACAAAACGCCAATTAGCACCAATAGTTTCTACACCATATAAAGGAGTTTTCGTGTCTTTATTTTTTACTTGTGCTATCAAAAAAGCTTCTAAAAGTTGTGCCATTGGCTCACCTTTTGGGTTAATTTGTGGCTTATACTCCTGAAAATGGAAATACGGATTTTGCATCACATTCAACAGACCCTTTGCCATCATAAAATCTGTTTTTACAGTCAAAAGTGTGCCTTCTACTGTTGCCGAAATCTGTTTATCAAAAAAAGTAACAATGCCATTGCCACTTTCTAAATGCCCTAATTCAAGGACAGCAGCAATGAATTTCACTTTTAAATCCTCCTCACTCCAACCTGAAATATTTATTTGTACTTCTTCTAATTTTTTATCAAAAATATATTGCTCTCCAGCACTTAAAATAGGGCTTTCAACAGCAAGCCACTCTTTAATTAATGGAGTTTTATAATTAGCAATACGTTTGAGGTTAAAAAGCAAAATTAACTCTGCTTCTTTATACTGTTTTGTTTTAGGGGCTTCCTCATCTTCCACTACTACCTCTATTGGTTTTGTTTCTTTCTTCTTTGCCATCTTTTTTTGACAGTTATGTATAGCAAAGATAGGAAAAGTTTTTTGGAAAAGGAGAAAAAAAAATAGCAAATTTGCCTAAACTTAAAAGCTGCTAACGATGAAAGCAAAATATGTCAATCCGTTTACCGACTTTGGTTTTAAGAAACTATTTGACGAAGAGGCAGCAAAACCAGCCTTATCGACTTCCTGACAAGCCTGTTGCCTGAAACCAATATTGCAGGTATTTGAGTTATCAAATACCTTTTCTAATTAAAACTTGCAAGCCTTATTTTTTATCACTATGTTTGTTGGTTTCACTACCCAAATGCTACAAAGCCAACAGGAATATGGCAAAACAAGAGAAAAGAGGAAAAACCTTAGAAGAACTACGAGAACAATACAAACCTGAAAAGGAAACAGACCTGCCCGACTTCAAACCTTTGTTTGTGGGGAGGACTGCCGAACTCCAAACCTTGGCTGATTTTATGAAAAATGACGCCCAACGGATTTGTGTGGTCTATGGCGTGCAAATGATAGGCAAAACTACGCTGGTACGCCAATTTGTGGACACTTTGACGGGCTACCAAATCAAAACCATAAGATTTCAGAACCCTGAAAACCCCGAACTAACTTTTCAACAGTTTTTAGACGACTCGGCAATAGATTTGGATAAACCTTTGCTTTTGGTCATAGAAAACTTTGAGGAGGCTCTGGCGTGGCATACAGACAAAGAACACCTCCACGAGATTAAACTCAAACTGATAAAAGACAACCTCGATGCCTTAGCTTATAGCAAAAATGTCAGAATTATTTTGGAAAGTCGTTTTGCGGTAAAAATAAACTCCTCTTTGCGTTTAGAAATAAAAGACATCAACCGCAAAGAACTTTATACAGCACTCAACCAAGCGTATAGACAAAACAGCGTAACCTACGAAGTATTTGAAAAACTGTGTAACAAACTCAATGACCACGTGTGGCTGGTGAGTTTGGCTATGCAAAACGAATGGGACTATGAATATGTGGAGGAGGCAATAGACAAACCCGAAGCTATACTAAAACTACTCTGGAACAAGATAAACCTACTTTTGAGCCGACTAAACAAGACCGAAAAGGTGCTACTCTATGCTTTTACGCTGCGAAACCCCATGACAGCGGAGGAATTGGTAGCCAGCCTTAGCCAACATACTCTTTTGAAAGACAAAAAACAGATAGAAAAAGATGCTTTTTCGCTAAGGAAAAAACTATTTTTGGACTATAAGCCCACAACCTATGAAATCAATCCTTTTTTGAGAGAGGTGTGCTTTACCTTTATGACCAGCACCAAAGAAGCTGCCGAATTGGAAAAAATAGCATTTTTTAAGACCGAAAAACCGAAGTATAACAAAGTAAAGCAAGCCCAAGAACAGGGAGATTATGGTGCTTTTTATCGTTTGGTAAAAGAAATGAGAAAAGACAAGAAATATGACGAGGTACACGACATTTTGAACAATGCTTTACAATACGACCAAATAATTAATAAAGCTGGTGTTTTGAACGAAATAGGTGTAACTTATAAGTGGCAAGGGAATTTGGCAAAGGCAAAAGAAATTTTTACAGAGCTTGTTGAAAAACACAAACATATTCCTGCTTTCAATGAATTGGCTATACTCTACAAACAAGAAGGGAATTTGGCAAAGGCAAAAGAAATTTTAGAAAAAGCCTGTGCATTAGGCAATATACATTCGTTCAATGAATTGGCTATGCTCTACAAACAAGAAGGGAATTTGGCAAAGGCAAAGGAAGTGGTGGAAAAAGCATTGAAAATAGAACCCAATAATGTAAAAGTTTTGAATGAATTGGCAATTCTCTACAAACAAGAAGGGAATTTGGCAAAGGCAAAAGAAGTTTTAGAAAAAGCATTGAAAATAGAACCCAACAATGTAAAAGTTTTGAATGAATTGGCAATTACCTACAAACAAGAAGGGAATTTGGCAAAGGCAAAAGAAATTTTAGAAAAAGCACTGGAAATAGAACCCAATAATGTAAAAGTTTTGAATGAATTGGCAATTACCTACAAACAAGAAGGGAATTTGGAAAAGGCAAAAGAAATTTTAGAAAAAGCATTGAAAATAAATGACAAAGATGTAAAAACTTTGAATGAATTGGCAATTACCTACAAACAAGAAGGGAATTTGGAAAAGGCAAAAGAAATGGTGGAAAAAGCATTGAAAATTGCCCCAAATGATAAATATTTGCCTAACCTCAAAAAAGCTATTTTATCAGCACAAAAAAAGGAAAAAGAGATGAACAACTACGAAAAAGCCCTTGCTTTGGTTAATCAACTGGCAATACCAGATTATTTCAGTCTGATGAAAGAGTTGGTAGGTGATAAACCTGCCTTAATCAAACTGCAAAACAAGTTTATTATGGGCAAGACAGACGAAGATTTTTACGACCAACTCAAAAGTTTTGCAGAAATGGAGTTGAAAGGAAAAGAGCATACGCCCAAAGCGGAGAACAAAGAACAAAATCCTGTAAACAGCAACCAGTTGAAAGAACTTTATGAGTTGTTAGACAAAAAACTGAATGACGAGGATTTGAATTTGTTTTGTATGCTGCATTTCGACGAAGTGCATAGCAATTTTGCACAAGGACAGAGCAAAAGAATCAAAATTACCAATCTCTTAGACTATGCAAAAAGAAAGGAATTGTTGGACAAATTAGGGAAGGAATTGGCAGATTTTTTGAAAACTTAAACAAAAGTAAAACCAACCCAACCTCGAAGAGGTTGAACAACAATAGCCCTACGTGCAACGTAGGGAAAATAATAAAGTACTCCACAACCTCGAAGAGGTTGAACAACAATAGCCCTACGTGCAACGTAGGGAAAATAAGAAGGTACTCTACAACCTCGAAGAGGTTGAACAACAATAGCCCTACGTGCAACGTAGGGAAAATAAGAAAGTACTCTACAACCTCGAAGAGGTTGAACAACAATAGCCCTATGTGCAACGTAGGGAAAATAAGAAAGTACGCTACAACCTCGAAGAGGTTGAACAACAATAGCCCTACGTGCAACGTAGGGAAAATAAGAAAGTACGCTACAACCTCGAAAAGGTTGAACAACAATAGCCCTACGTGCAACGTAGGTAAAAATAAGAAGGTACTCTACAACCTCGAAGAGGTTGAACTATGACGTACTATTCTAAGAAAGTTCAACCCCTTCGGGGTTGCAAAATACGCTTGCACCTATTCCCCTACGTTGCACGTAGGGCTATTGTTGTTCAACCTCTTCGAGGTTGTAAGTTTTTTTGCCATTGCTTAGTGCAATTTTACGATTGTCAAGGTCTTCGACCATTGCCAACGTAAAATCGCCATTGCCAACGTAAAATTGCAAAAATTAAGAATTAACAACTAAGAACTAAAAATTACTATGATTTCTCGTTTAATTGCCAATGTAGTAAGTGGTGCAGCCGTAGGTTACATAACCAACGACTTGGCTATCAAGATGCTTTTCGAAAAGAAATTTGGTTTAGGCGGGGTCATCATAGATACAAGAGATGTTTTTATAGAAAAAATAAGCCAATTAGTAGAACGTGAAATAGTCAATCACCATACATTGGGGAGAGAAATTCAGGCAAACGAACAGGTTTTTGAGGCTGCTCTCCGCCAGACCATAGAGGATTTTTTTGGTAAACACTTGTTCGAAAAACTGTCGCCAAGTTTTCAAATTGGCGATATTCCTTACATCAGGCTCACTACGGATTATGTTCGCAATCAAGCCGAACAAAGCCTGATTCAAACCATTCCGCCTTTGCTCGACTTTACAGGCAAGCAAATAGCTGTGCAGCAAATTGTGTCGCCAGCCCAACTCACGCAGCTTACGCAAAGCCTTAGCCAGTTGCTGGTTGCCTCTGTGCAAGACGAAAACCTGTTGAAACAAACCTTGCTTAATTTTTATCAAGATTTTAAACAAGTACCTTTTAATCAATTAGTTGCACCTGATTTTTGGGAGAAAGTTAGCGAAAATACAGCCCAAATTTCCTCCGATTTGCACACTTTGCTCAAACAGCAATTTGACAAGCAAATAGACGACCTTATTCGCGATGTGATTCACCTCTTGCGGGCAGACGACCTGATGCAGTCTTTGGCTAAGGAGTTGTCGCAAAAGAAAATACACGAAGTTTTGGGAATTTATTACACCAATGCTTTGGCAGACGAATTGCTGAAACGTATGAATGACATTGCGTCTTCGGAAGACGGCAAAGTCTTGTTGCACAATTTTGCAGATTTTATCATTCGCACCTTAGAAAAAGAAAAATCTACTATTTTTGACCTGCTTTCAGATGATTTGTCGGCAAGTACCAAAAACTTTTTGCGTGAAAAAATGCCCACTATTTTGGCTTCGCTCATCGATTGGGTGCAAGAAAGACAGCTAAAATTGGAAACTTTGATAGACAATACTTTCAAGGGCAATGTGCCTTCGGGCTTAAAAACAATGGTGTTGGGCTTGTTTGTAACGAGTGTGAGCCAATCGGCAGATGTGATGAAAAAAGTAGTGGATATGTTGCAAACTTACCAACGCAACCCTAACGAAACAGCCGAGAAATTTACCGAAAAAGTTATTGAGTTTTTGCAAAGCAATACGATTGGCGATATAGTCAAACGAATAAAAGACAACGCCAAAGGCATGAACCTGCACGATATTTTGATGGCAGGTTTGGCACATGGCTTAAAGCAAATAAAGACCGAAGAAATTGCAGTTTTTTTCGAAAAACGAATTGGAGAGTTAGTGCCGAAGTCTGAAATTGAGGATTTTTTACAAAATGGTTTGTCCAAATTGGTAAATACAAGGCTGAAAAACAAGCTGTTATACGACCCTGCTTTCAGCCAACTCATAGCCGAGCAACTGAAAAAACAGATTTTGAAGGCGGGCAACCAGTCGTTAGGCGAAATTATAGACGAAAGGAGGTTTCACAATTTTGCACAAACCTTGTCGGGACAACTCATGACGTTGGCACAACAAAACAATCCCTTGATAGCCAACTACCTTTACTCCACCATAAACCAGCAATTAACAGGTAAAACCTTACATGATGTATTGACTGCAAATTGGAAAAATTATTTGTATAAAAAAATTGCAACCAATGGCAATGAATTAATCAAACAAGAGATAGACAAAGGATTGCAAACTCCTGTCCGCACTTTGCAGCACTACGCCATAGGCAAAAGTGCAGTGATGAGCAGTGAATTGAAACTGTTGCTAATCAACAACTTAGATAAAATAACAGTCAAAAAAATAGAGGACATCATAGCCACCCGACTCCGCAAGATGGACGACTCTGCTCTCAAAAATGTGGTCGAGCAGTTTATGGGGCAGGAGTTGAAACCTATTACTATTTTGGGTGCTTGGCTGGGCGGTGTGGCAGGTGGTGCGTTGTATTATTTGCCCACACCCGAAAATACTTACGCCTACCTTGCCATGGCATCTGCTGCTTATGGCATTACAGGTTGGGGGACAAATTGGCAGGCTATCAAAATGGTGTTTCGTCCACACAAGCCTGTGTATGTGGGTGGCGTACAAGTGCCGTTTACGCCCGGTATTTTGGCAAAAAACCAAGCACGTTTTGCTAACAATATGGGCAATTTTGTATCTCGACATTTGCTAAATGAGGAGGTTTTGCGGGCAAGTTTTGAAAGTAACAAAGAGAGAAGTTATCAGGCTATTTATGGATTGGTGGCAAAGGACAATTACCAACTATTGCGAAATTTGATAGTGGAAAATAACCCTAAAATCAGCCAAGCCCTTGCCGAAGCTGCTTGTCGGGGTGTGTTGGGCGTGGACAATGGGCAAAATGCAGGTGCAAGTGTGGTAAAAGTAGGATTGGAAAACAAGCTAAAAGAAACTTTGCAACAGTTTCTGCACAACAAACAATATTTTAATTTGGCAGAAATAGACACGCAACCCATAGAGGAAAATGTGGCTCAATTTACCGCAAACCCAACTTTTGCTACCAATTTTGCCGAACAAGTTAGCATTGGTTTGCAACGATTTACGCAAAGAGAAAAGTCGGTTTATGAGGTCATTCCTGAAAATTTGCGAAAAAATATCCAACAGTTATTGCAAGAATGGGTAGCCGACAAGATTGGTAGCTTTTTTGATAACCTCCGCAATGCCGAAAAACAGAGTGATGTTTTGACCCAACTCGAACCGCAGTTTTTGAAATACCGCCGTTTGGGTTTAGACAAGTATTTGGAGGACACGCAAAAAACGGCTATTATGCTGAATGTCAGCCGTTTTATTCACGAAAAGTTGATAGATACCGAAATTCGAAATTTGCTGTTTAACTTTGTAGATGTTCGTCTTGCCGAAGAATTAGCCCCCGAAAGAAGGCTGAATGAGTTGCTCGATGGCAGGCTGATGTTGATGCTAAACGACAATTTGGATTTCATTATGGAAAATGTGCTTACGTTGGGTACGGAGTGGCTGCGGACAAACAAAAAACAGATTGCAGATGACGTATATAAAATGGCAATGAAAAAAAATCCTGCCACGTTTTTTTACCAATCTACTATCAAAGAAACAGTTTTGGATTTGGCGGAGGAAGGCATACCCAATTTTTTTGCAGAGGAAAGGCAAAGCCTAAAAGATTTGGTGGCGGTGCAAGCCCAAACTATAGGCATGAGCAGGTTGAAAGATTTGAATGTGCAGTTAGACAAAAATTATTTGAAAACCTTGTTAGAAACTTTTTTGGCAAGAGAAGAAATGTTGCTTTCTGTGCAAAATTTGTCTTATTCTATCCTAAAAGAGTTGTTTAAAGTGCCAATTTCGGTGTTTTTGCGGGTCGGCGGTGTAGAAAATATGCGTGATTTGCAACGGATTTTGAGCCACGAACTCAACATCATCACCAAACATTTGCAGCAACAAGGCAGAGAAAAACAAGGCGAAATAGGCAAAAGATTGACAGGTTTTGTAACCGAAATTTTGGAAGAAAAACTGAGAAATACCAAAGTGAAAGACGTTTTTGCACGCATAGACGAGGAGGCTTACCGCCAATCTGCCCAAAATATAGTGAAACAGTTGCTGGGTTCTTCGGTTTTCGAAACGCAAAAAAGGGAGTTTATCAGTCGTTTTTTCGAGCAAGTCAAACAAGCGGAGGTAAGCCAATTAGTCAATACCGAAGTGCTGCAAACCGACTTGTTGCAAGTGCTGAATCAGGTCTTGGCTGCACCCGAAACGAAGGAGTTTTTGCACGCAGAAATTCAACGCATTGCCAGCTTGTTTTTAGACAAATTGCCCGACCATATTTCTGCCGAGTCTAAGGACTTTTTGGCAAAACAAGTGATAGAAGCCGTATTAGCAGCCCTCGAAAACAATTTATCCCCATTGATAAACTCCATAGACCTGAAAAAAATAGTAGTCGAAGAAATCAAAAGTATGGACTCTGCCGAAATAGAAAAATTGTTTTACAGTTTTGCAGGCGACTATTTTACCAAACTCATCAATTATGGTTTCGGTTTTGGTATTGCCTTCGGGCTGGCTTCGGAGGCTGCCATTGTCTATGGATTGAAGGCGGTGATGTAAACAACTTGCACTAAAAACAGCAAATGCCCATTACTTTACTTCCTCGCACAGCCATCGACTCCGCTTGGTGGGATACTTTTGTTTCCTTGTCGCCGCAGGGCAATCTCTATGCGTATGCGTGGTACTTGGATATAGTGGCGAAAGATTGGGCGGCTTTGGTAGCTGAAAAAAATGGGCAAATTGAGGCTATTATGCCCTTGCCTATAAAAAGACAATTTGGAATTTCTTATATAGAACAGCCTTTGTTTTGCCAACAATTAGGCATTTTTTGCAGACAAGATACTGTTAATCAGGAACTTATGCAGGAGTTTATAACTAAATTATTGCAACATTTTCGATACATAGCTTCGTATCAATTCAATTACCAAAATCCATTGGCTTTTGAATTGGCAGCTACCAAAGCAATAGTTGCTAACAAACAACAAATTTTGCATACACATCATATCAATTTGCAAGGCGTAAACTATCAACAAATTTGGCAAGATTACAATCAAGACCGCAAAATAAATCTGAAACGAGGATTGCAAACTTTGGAAAATAGTACCCAAAAAGGCGTGCAAATTATAGAAAGTGCTGACCTTGCTCCACTTTGGGCTATGTTTATTCAGACTGTTTCGCACAAAATACAAGGCGGCGTGGCTGCATCTGCATATACTTTGCTTTGTGAATTATTTGCTGCTTTGCAAAAAAGAAACCTTGCCCACTTGTATTATACTTGTAATGCAGACCAAATACTTGAAGCTGGAGCTTTGTTTACAACTCACAAAGGGCAACTAATTTATTTATTTAATGCTACTTTGGGGCAATATCGCAAAAAAAATGGTCGTACTTTGCTGATAGACAAGCAGTTAAAAATTTTTGCTAACCAAGCCAATTATTTTGATTTTGAAAGTCCCGAAGTGAAAGCCATAGCCGAGTTTTACAAAAGTTTTGGGGCTGTGCCAAAACCTTTTTTGCATTGGCATTACAATAAGTTGCCGTATTGGATAAATAGGTTGAAAGAAATGAGGAGAAAAATCAAAAGCCTCTACTTTTTTCTATAATCACCCCTCGAAAAGAATTTTTCAATCAGACAATAGAGCAGAATGAAAAAATAACGACTGCCCATTTCTTTAATTTTTAGTTTCGATTCGCCGTATTTGCGGTTTGTCCACGAATTGGGAACAATCACAAACGAATAACCACGCACTATGGATTTTAGCGAAAGTTCTAAGGTAAGGTTAAAATGTGGGGACAGCAACGGTTGTATGCCTTGTATAGTTTCTTTCTTGTATAATTTGAAGGCATTGGTAAAATCGTTGTAAGGTACGCTGAAAACCAGCTTTACAACGTAATTGGCAAGACGGTTGATAGATAATTTCAAAGGCGGATAGTCATAAACTGCCCCGCCTTTGATAAACCGACTGCCAAAAACACAATCTGTATTTTCTTTGAGTAAGGTACGATAATAAATTACCAAATCCTCTGGTGAATCGGACAAATCTGCCATCATCAGGGCTACGCAATCTCCTGTAAAATTTTCTAAACCCTTGCGAACAGCATAACCAAATCCGTTGTACGGTGGCGGATTGGTAAGGTAACGCAAAGTAGGAATTTTTGTGGCTAAACTTTCCAATACTTGTAAAGTTGTATCTTTGGAATTGTCATTAATTACCAAAATTTCATGAGGTATTTGCTCTTTTGCCAATACCTCATGTAAAGTGGTCAAAGTTTCAGGCAAAGAATCTGCCTCGTTATAAGCAGGAATGACTATGCTTAGCTTCATTTTAAGTAGTTTTAGCAGCTATTCCTTCTTTTAGTCTTTCGGCATTGTCCACCAGACGCAACTCCTCGATAAACTCCTCGATAGACCCGTCCATGACGGCGGGCAAATTGTGGGTCGTATAGTTGATTCGGTGGTCTGTTACCCTGCTTTGTGGGTAGTTGTAGGTGCGAATTTTGTCTGACCTGTCGCCACTGCCCACCATGGTTTTGCGTTGAGCGGAGATAGCCTCGTTGTGTTTTGCCAATTCTATTTCATAAATCCTTGCTTTCAATACCTTAAAGGCTTTCTCGAAGTTCTTGATTTGCGATTTTTCGTCTTGGCACTGCACCACCACACCCGTAGGTATGTGGGTGAGGCGAATAGCCGAATACGTTGTGTTTACAGACTGCCCACCAGGTCCTGAAGAGCAAAAAGTATCTTTTCGCACATCACTCATATTGATTTGCACCTCCACATCATCTGCCTCTGGCAATACGGCTACCGAAGCAGCCGAAGTATGGACTCTGCCCTGCGTTTCGGTGGCTGGCACTCGTTGTACTCTATGCACACCTGCCTCATATTTGAGCATACCATATACGTCTTCGCCTGCTACGGCAAGTACAATCTCTTTGTAACCTCCCGATGCCCCGTCCATGTAGTCTATGGTTTCCATTTTCCAGCCTTTTTTCTCGGCAAATCGTTGGTACATACGGAACAAATCTCCTGCAAAAATTGCAGCTTCTTCGCCACCTGTACCAGCCCTGATTTCGAGAATAATATCTTTGCTGTCGTTAGGGTCTTTGGGAATGAGTAAGTTGCGGATAGCATCTTCCATCTGACTTTGCTGCGGCTCTAAGGTTTCCAATTCGGCTTTTGCCATTTCTCTAAAATCGGGGTCTTTTTCTGTCCGTAGCAGTTCTTTGGCACTTTCTATATTGCCCAGCAGGTCTTTGTATAGCTTGTATTGCACTACAATCCTATCGAGTTCTTTGTATTCTTTGTTCAGTTTTGCATACTGTTTCATATCAGCCATCTGTTCAGGCTGCGTAATGAGGTGGGCTACTTCATCAAATCGCAATTTGATTTCTTCTAACTTTTCTATCATAAATTGTTGCGTTGCTTACCAAGTATTGGAATTGCCTGCAAAGGTAGTATTTTTTTTCTGATTAACAAAATTTTTACTTTGATACTATTAGAGGTTATTACGATTTGTACCGTACCCTTTAGGGTGCAAGGTCAATTAGCTGAAAATCAACAAGTTAATTTTCTATGCAAAAAATATCGCAATAACCTCTATTATTTCTCAAAAAAAATGTATTTTCCGCAAAATATTATTCACCACACCACTTTACTAAGCATGACCACCTCCACCCTCCTCCATCTGCGTGTACCCTTCTCGTTTTTCTTGATGCCCATTTTTTGGTTTGCATTGAGTGTAGCCCCTTCGGTGTCGGTTTCGGTTGCGGTATTTGCTTTTTTATCCTTGCATTTATTTGCCTATCCTGCCAGCAATGGTTTCAACTCCTATTACGATAAAGACGAGGGTAGCATTGGCGGTTTAGAAAAACCACCACCTGTAACAAAAGAACTGCTGTGGGCATCACTGTTTATGGAAGGATTGGCTTTGTTCATGGCTTTGTTCGTAAATTGGCAATTTGCTGTTGCTATTTTTCTGTATGGATTAGCCTCCAAAGCTTACAGCCACGACAAGATTCGCCTCAAAAAATATCCTGTCATTAGTCTATTAACTGTTGGTTTTTTTCAGGGGGCATTTATCTTTTTGGCTGTTTATCAGGCTGTTACAGAGCAAAGCTGGCAAGAAGTTTTGCAATTTAAGGTCGTTTTACCTGCTGCTCTGATGAGTTTTATGCTCATAGGGTCTTATCCTATGACTCAAATTTATCAGCATGAGGAAGATGCCAAAAGAGGAGATTTGACTATGAGTAGGCTGTTGGGTATTCGCGGTACCTTTGCCTATACTGCTACCTTGTTTGGCTGTGCTATTGGTGGTTTGTCTTATTATTTTTGGCAATATGATGGAGGTACTACCAATTTGCTCACTTTTCATTTGGCTTTGTCACCTACTTTACTGTTTTTTTTGTATTGGGCTTTTATTAGTTACCAAAATCCGCAACACGCCAATTTTAAAAATACCATGTGGCTTAATCTGATTTCTGCCTTGTGTACTAATTTTTGTTTCATTTTGTTTTTTTATTGGAAACATTTTGCAATAAATTAAAAACACAATTTGTATATTTCGCACAAAAAATTTATGCAAAAAGGTATAGTTTCTTGTGGGCATCCGCAAACTGCCCAAGCAGCCATTGATATTTTAGAAGTGGGTGGCAACGCCTTCGATGCCATGATAGCAGCAGGGCTTATGACTTATGTAGCCGAACCTTCTATGACCTCCGCAGGTGGTGGCGGTTTTATGAATGTGCTGACTGCCAAAGGCGAAAATATTTTGTTCGACTTTTTTGTGCAAACCCCTATGCACAAAAGACCCGAAAAAGAATTGGATTTTTACGCCATCGAAATTGATTTTGGAGCTACCAAACAAACTTTCAATGTAGGTTTGGGAGGTGCAGCCACCCCTGGCAACTTAGCAGGGCTGTTTCATGTCCACAAAAGATTAGGCTCTCTGCCTTTTTCGGTCATTGCTGCCCCTGCGGTGGAGGCTGCTCGCAAGGGCGTGGTCATTACGGAGTATGCAAATTACCTCATGGAGTTGGTAGGTCCCGCCATTACCTCCAAAAACGAAGGCAAGGCTTTGTTTATGAAAAATGGCAAAATTAAACCCGTTGGCGACACCATAGCCTTCCCCGATTTTGCAGATACCTTAGAATACATGGCAAAACAAGGCAACGCCAAAGAATTTTACGAAGGCGAAATAGCCCAACGAATAGCCAAAGACTGCCAAGAACAAGGGGGCTACCTCACCTTAGACGACCTCAAAAACTTTCAGGTCTATGAACGAAAACCCTTGCAAGTGCAGTACGGCAACTACACCATCAGCACCAATCCACCGCCTGCAACAGGTGGCTCGTTGATAGCCTTTATGCTTAAATTGCTCGAACCTCTCAAACTCAATCAATTTGGTTTTGGGAGTGGGCAACACCTCCATTATTTGGCAAATGCTATGCGACTCACCGCAGCCTCTCGCAGTCAACTTTTAGACCAAAAACTCTATGAGCCTACTGTTTTGTTGGAGTTTTTAGACCAAACCTATTTGCAAGCTGTGCGTAGCAATTTACCAAAATTTGACGACAGATTGGGCAGCACCACCCACATCAGCATAGCCGACAAAGCTGGCAACATAGCAGCCATGACCACCTCGCATGGGCAAGGTTGCGGTTATATTGTTCCCAAAACAGGCATTATGTTGAGCAATATGTTGGGCGAGGCAGACCTCAATCCGTTGGGTTTTCATAAATGGGCAACTAACCAACGGATTACGTCTATGATGTCGCCTACGTTGGTGCTAAAAAATGGCAAAGCCGTAGCTGCTTTTGGCTCTGGTGGGGCAAATCGTATCCGTTCTGCTATTACACAAGTGGTTTTGAATCACATAGAATTTGAGAAAAGTCCACAAGAGTCTGTTCAGTTGCCACGTATGCACTGGGACAAAAACGTATTGGATATAGAACCAGCCTATAATTCTGCCAATGTAGCAGCCATTCAACTACCTGATGAGCAAAAACGGACTGTTTGGGAAACCCAAAATATGTTTTTTGGTGGCGTGCATAGTATTTTTATAGACCAAAATGGTACACCAGAAGGTGTAGCAGACAGCCGCAGGGCAGGTGTGGTAAGGAGTGTGTAAGGTAAAAGTTCGGTTTTGAGAAACCAAAACCACAAGCACCTCTTGTAATTTTGGTTTCTCAAAACTAAAGTAGTATGCACTTTCGGTTTTGAGAAACCGAAAACACCTGCCTATACACATCGGAAATATGCACTTTTGGTTTTGAGAAACCGAAAGCACCTGTCTATACACATAGGAAAGTGGTTTTAGGATTTTAATTTCAAAAATAGAGCATAGCAGTAACAGTTCTTAAAGAACTGTTACTGCTCAAATCCCAAAACCACTTTCCGATGTGTATATTATCAAAAATAAAACCCTGCTGTAAGTACTATATTTGTTCTATTGGTGGTAATCCCCGCAATAGGATTTTCTATACTAGAATCATACAAAGTGCGAGATTCGCCACTGGTTTGCTGCACAAGGGTAAGGTCGAAATAGTTTTTCTTGGTGTAGTAGCCAATGCCTGCGGTAAGGCAAAATCTGTTTTTGTAAAATCTGTCGTTTACCTTGTACGGGCTACCATAATAAGCTGCCCCTGCTCTTGCCCTGAACTTAGACAAACGCCATTCACCACCACCTCGAAAATTAAAGGCGGAAGTGTAGTTGGTTTTTATGGCTTGATTAGAAGCATCTAAATTAAACTCCGCACTCACACTGGCAGCCGAAAAATCTACATACTCTGCATCGAAACTCAAAAAACCGTGTTTGCCTATAATGCCTGCAATACCTCCATTCAAACGCAAAGGCGTAATCATACTCACATTAGAGGTGTTAAGCAGGGTAGCACCCTCAATTGTTGTATTGAGTAGTTTTCCATCATCGGCAAGATAGTTTTGGAAAGTAGATTTCATCGAGGCACTATATTCGGTGGTAAGAGAAAACCAAGTTGGCGAAGTAAAATTAACTCCCAAACGCAAAAAATCGACAGGACGGACTATCACACCCAAATTCAAATTGAAACCTGTACCTTTTTGGTTGCGAGTTTCTGTTAGTTGCAAACTACGCAAAAATATGGGTGGAATAGAGTCGGGCAAAGTACCTCCACGCGGAATCGGATACACACTTTGTTGAGTTTCACTAAAAGTGGTTTGACTACCATAATTGAAAGTTTGAATCCCCAATCCTGCCCCAAAATAGATAAAGTCTTTGTAGTTGCCCCCATAAGAAAAGTTCCATTGGTTTTGCGAGCCTGTATTTCTTATACTTTCTCTTTGCGAGAATACACCTCTGTTTACATCTGCATAATAGGTGTCGGTAGCCCTTCCCAAATTATCTCTAATTGGATTAATCACATAATTGTTTATTGCCAATACTTCCAAATCAAAAATACCATTTCTAAATTGATTTTCTACTTCGGCAGGAGGAAAACCTTGTGCCTGGTCGACAAGTCCATAAGCAATAGACGACCTTGGATTGTTACCCGAATATAAGGCATTTTGGTTAAAATTATTGATTCTGGTGAAAGTAATGGCAAAAGCACCGCCTTTAAATTCATTGCTGCCTCCGTCTTTTGGGAAAGCCAACACCAAACCAAAATGATTGACATTAGGATTCACTTTGTTGTCGGTCATCAGGTTGTTTTGATAATCTCCTTCTGAGCCTATGACAGCCAGCGAAGGAGAAAAAGAAAATTCGGATTTGCGGTTAAAGCCCAACCCTGCGGGGTTGTAGTAGGCAGAAGAAATATCGCCACCGAGGGCAGTAGCGGCACCGCCTGTTGCCTGAAAACGGGCAGACCCGCCAAATTGGGTTTGCGAATAACGCAAAGCAGTGATAGCAAAACCTTGTGCAGCCACCCATTGAGGGCAAAGCCAGCAAAAAAGTCCCAAAAAGACAATGATTTTTTTCATATTTGGTGTAGTTTTTTCGTGTATGATGAATGTAGCATACGCTTTAGCGTGTGATTTTGCACAAGCTAAAGCATAAGTTACATTCAGGTTACACAAATTTATGTTAATAGTACGCAAAAAAAACATTTTAGTTAGTAGCTTTGCAAACTTTAACACGACTCTAAGGAATATGTTTACCATTCGCAAAGGCACAGCCCAAGATGTGGCAGCAGTTTACCAGCTCATTGTAGAGTTGGCAATTTATGAAAAAGCACCGCAAGAAGTTAGCAATACACCCGATAAAATGTTGGCAGACGGTTTTGGTAGCCACCCTGTTTTTGAGTTTTATGTAGCCGAAACCGAAGGCAACATAGTGGGTATGGCTTTGTACTATGTCCGTTATTCTACGTGGAAAGGGCGTTGCATTTATTTGGAAGATATCATTGTAACCGAAAGCTACAGAGGCAAAGGCATTGGTTATTTGCTTTTTGAGCAAGTAATGAAAGTTACCCTTGCCGAGCAAGCAGCTTTATTGGTTTGGCAGGTTTTAGATTGGAATGAGCCAGCCCTGAACTTTTACCGAAAGTTTAATGCAAATTTCGATGGCGAATGGGTCAATGGCAAATTGTCTAATCAAGAAATTGCAAGTTATTTGAAGGACAATTAGTATACAGGACAATAAATGCAACTCTAAATTTATCTTTGTTTTGTCATATTTCTTAGGGAGGACATAATTTCGGGATTTTTATTAGTTGCGAAATAACTTTTTGAAGTGTTTACATCATAAAACACACTAAAAAAAACTTTTTGCTAAATTTTGTAATTTTTAATAAAACTTTATACATTTACTCAATTTATTGATTATCAAACCAATAAGTTTTGCAAAATTGCATTTTTAATCCTTACTTTGCGTTTCTATTCATTCTTTTTGACCTATGCAGTATAATATTCGCAATGAATTTGCCAAATACTCTCAATTTCGCAATATAGCCCTTGTGGTTATTGCAATATTGGTGGTTGCTATTTACCTCATAGCCAAGCCAAATTTTGGCTTTGGAAGTGGCAAAGACAAAGATTTATTGGTGGCAGAACTCACAGAAACCAAAGAAAAGTATGAGTCGTTGATAAGCAAAAAGGAAAAAGAAAATGAGTCGTTGAAAGAGGAAGTAGCCTCCTTCAAAGAAGTATTGGCACGCAAAGAGGCACAGCTCGACAGCAAAGGCAACCAAATAGATGCCAAAGAAAGTAATATAGACAAATTGGAAAGTGAAATCAGGGAGTTGCGCGAAGACAAACGCCGTTTGCACGATATTATCCGCAATCGTGATGAGGAGATTAAGGCTTTGACCGACAGAAGCAAAGAAAACAATGGCTTGCTCAAAAATACCCAAGAGCAGTTGCGTGATGCACAAGACCAACTAAAATCTGCCCAATACGAAAATAAAAACCTGAACGACAAGCAAAATAACCTCCAAAGTTCGCAGAAGGATATGCAGCACCAAACCAACAACTTGTTTTCTGAACTAAACAAAACTCGTGAGGAATTGGTGGCTACCAAAATGGAACTCAATCAGGTAAAAGTAGAGGCTGGTGCTTTGAAAGCCCAACAACAGCAAGAACTTCTCCGCCAAGCCGAAGAACACAAAAAGGAGCAAATCACAAGCTCCGATGTTATCAAGTTGATTGCTGTGATGACGGTGGTTTTAATGTTTGTGATGTTTGTGATTTATGCTATACAAAAGTCTAACAATCAGTAAGTTTTTGTATCTTTGTATAAATGTAAAGTCCGTTCTACACTTACCTTTTTATCTCAACCACATAGCTTGTGCCTTTGCCTGCTTCGCTGCTAATTGTGGGCAGAGAGCCTAACTGTTCGGCAAAGTCTTGTATCAGTTGCAGACCTTTGGAGTCTTGCCTGTATGCTGCTATGTTGGGTAACCCTTTGCCGTTGTCGGCTATTTGCAATTCATAGACATTTCGTGTTTTGTGTTCCTCTTTGTAGCTTTTCTTGAAACCCAAACTGATGCGAATAGTGGGCTTAGGGCAAGCAAAATCCTGAAAAGCATATTTCAACGCATTGCGGACTGTTTCTAACACAACGATACCCAAAGCTGTTTTTTCGGAGGCTGTCAAGGTAATTTCTTTGCTTGTTTGGTCTATTTCGGTTACTATTTCTAAGCCACCCGATGGCTGTATATTGTAAGATTTTTTGCAAAACTCTACCAACTGCCCTATCAAATAAGTTGGTTTTTTGACAAAATATTTTTCCTCGTTTTGCATAGCTTGCGTGATAGCCTCTTGTTCATAAATAATTCGGTCTATCTCCAAAATAGCAAAAATATAGGTGTTTATGTCTTGTGTCAATTCATAGAGTTCGGCATTCGTGTTGTTAGGTTTGGCTTTTTGGAGTTTATTCAAAAGTTGTTGAAAATTATTTTTATTGTCGTGTGCTCTGTTTTCATACAACGAAGTCAATACACTTTTGGCTGCTGCCAACTCTTTATTTGCTATTTCTAACTGCTCGGCTTGCAAACTGACTTCTTCTTTTTGGGCTGCTAATTCGGTGTTAGATTTTTCTAAGGCAGAGCCTATGAGTTGCAGTGATGTGTTGGTTTGGGCTAATTCTGCGTTTAGGGCTGCCAAAGTTGCTGCTTGTTTTGCTTTTTGTCTATTGCGATAAGCCATAAAACCTAACCCCCCACCAATAATTGTTATCACTGCCACCACCACCACAAACCATAGCTGCTGCTGCTGCTGGGCTTTGTCTTGCTCTGCTTTTTCGGCTCTTAATTGAGTGTTTTCAAGTTCTTTTTGGGAGGTTTGGTATTTGGTTTCTGCATCTTTTAAAATTTTATTTTTTTCAATTCCAGTTAAACTATCACGTAAATTAATGTAAAGCCTATAAAAATTTATGGCTTTTTGAAATTGTCCTACCTCCTCATAACATTCAGACAAGGTCTGCAAATTATCTTTTACTCCATCTTTTTCATTGTTTTGTTGATGAAACTCTAAAAGTTCTTTGTAAATAGGAATAGCTTTTGAGCATTGTCCTTTTTGTTGATAAATATATGCAAAAACACTTTTTGCCTCATTTATACGAGCCTTATTATTTGTTTTTTGTGCTATGAGTATAGCTTCTTGATTATATTTAAGAGCATTGTCATAGTTTTTTTGTTCTAAACTTAATAAAGCTAAATTATTTAAGTTAACCAGGCTTAGGTCATTATCACCGAATATAAAGCATAGTTTACGTTCTTCATTTAGAAAAAAAGAAGCACTATCATATTTTTTTTGACGTGAATAAGAATGTCCCAAACTCCCTAAACCCTGAATGAGTGATGAAGTATCTCTGTTATGTTTTGCTACTAAATATAATTTATTGAAGTAGTAAATTGCAAAATTAAATTCATTTTGTTCTATCCAAATATTACCTAAACTCAAATAACTTGACTCTATAGCATCTTGATAACCAATTTTTTTTGCTATTTCTATAATTTTATAATGTTGTTTAATAGCTTCCTCTGTTTTACCTATTTTATCAAAAACTCTTGCAATATTAGACAAAACAGATACCTGACCTTTTTTATTATCAATTTTAATGTAGCATTTAAGTGCTTTTTCATAATGGATTAAAGATTTTTGATTATTTCCTTCTTCATAATAAAGAATTCCAAGTACATTATTACCTTGCCCAAGTCCCTTGTATGAATTTGCTTTTTCCCAATATTCAAGAGCTTTGTTTGATAATTTATACGCTGAATCTCTTAGATTTTCTTTTTTACAAATTAAAGCATTAGCATAATAAATATTACCAAACATAATATCATAGCTTTTACTTTCATCATTTTGGTAAATTTTATTAAGAGTATTTAATGCGTAAGCAATATTTTCCTTAGCCTTGTCTAATTGTTTATTATCTCTATATAAAACTCCAATAGAAATTAACATATTTACTTTTGTTGTATCATCTTTTTTGTAATTCCTCAACTCCCTTTTCAAACTATCCAGCACCCTATCTTGCCCCTGCAACGCACCACACGCCATTAGCCAAATTCCTATTATTGTTAGTATGGTTTTCATATTTTTGCCTGTTTTTTGGGGTAGCTGTCAATAGGTGTTG
Source organism: Cytophagales bacterium (assembly GCA_013299115.1). Classification (GTDB taxonomy): domain Bacteria; phylum Bacteroidota; class Bacteroidia; order Cytophagales; family Thermoflexibacteraceae; genus JAAFKA01. The sequence goes on along the minus strand of JAAFKA010000042.1, from coordinate 8,183 downwards.
AAAAAGATGACATATTTGTGCCATTATTTTGCAGATGTAGCTTTTTGCTATTTATGATTTTTTGGAGAGTAAAACAAAAAATAAGGTAAAAATTATGGGCAGTCCAAAATAAATTAGGGCTGTCCCTACCAAACAATTTACCTTGTTGTATGCCTTGCTTTGTTTGCAAAAAAACAGTAACTTTGTGAAAACGAAAAGTTATGCAATTCGCGACCCAAGCAAACCTTTTTTCTGCCTCCACGAATACAAACGCAGCGTGGACAATGACGGACAGCCCGATGCCCAAGCCCTGGCTGCTATGCTGGTGGTGCAAGCCGATGAAGGAGGTACAAAACCTGTTTATGGTTTGTATATTGTGGGGCTGATTTGGAATTTTATAGTTTTAGAGGGCAATGAATATTGTATTTCAGAAAATTATGATGCTTCTAACAGTGGGATTTTTGAGTTGTTTAAAATGCTAAAAGCCTTGAAGCATATTATTAAAACAGAGTTGATGTAAACAACAAAAACGCCATACAACTTCAAGCCGTATGACGTTTTTAACTATATTGCTAATTGGACTTATACCAATTCTTTTTTAATTTTATTGCGGTCTTTCAACACATCTTTGATGCTGTCGTACTCGTCTGCCACCGTAACTTTCAACTCTTGGAAACGGCGTTGTCCTGTACCCGCAGGGATAAGGTGACCTACAATTACGTTTTCTTTCAAACCTGTCAAGAAGTCCACTTTGCCACGAATAGCAGCTTCGCTTAATACTTTGGTTGTTTCTTGGAAAGAAGCAGCCGAAATAAAGCTTTTCGTACCCAAAGAGGCTTGTGTAATTCCTTGCAAAGTAGGTTGAGAAACAGCAGGTTGAGCATCTCTTACTTTTACCAATTTTTTGTCTTGGCGTTTCAAGATAGAGTTTTCATCTCTCAAATGACTCACACTTACCACCATTCCCGGTTTCATTTTGGTAGAGTCGCCAGAGTCCATGACAATTTTCTTGTCTAAGATAGCATCATTTGCTTCTCTGAACGAAAACTTATCTACCGATTGTCCCATCAAAAACATGGTATCACCTGCATCTACAATCTCTACTTTTTGCATCATTTGGCGAACAATAACCTCAATGTGTTTATCGTTGATTTTTACACCTTGCAAACGATAAACATCTTGAATTTCTTGTACCAAATATTCTTGCACTGCCGTAGGTCCTTTGATAAACAAAATATCCGAAGGCGTAGTAGCCCCATCAGAAAGTGCCATACCAGCTTTTACAAAGTCGTTTGCTTGTACCAAAATCTGTTTTGACAAAGGCACCATATATTTTTTCAACACCCCATCTTTCGATAACACAGTGATTTCTCTGTTGCCACGTTTAATGTCGCCATATTGTACTTCTCCGTCAATCTCCGTAACCACCGCAGGGTTAGAAGGATTACGAGCCTCAAATAATTCGGTAACGCGGGGCAAACCACCTGTAATATCTTTGGTTTTAGCCAAAGCACGAGGAATTTTTACCAAAACTTGTCCAGCCTTGATACGTTGTCCGTTGTCCACCGCCAAATAAGCACCTACAGGCACGTTGCTACTCTGTCTTTCGCCTGTATCACTCATAATAATCAAACCGGGGTTTTTCTTGCGGTCTTTTGAGTCTATAATTACTTTCTGTTTGTAACCTGTCTGCTCGTCCATCTCCTCTCTGAAAGTAATCCCTTCCTCTATGGCTTCGTACTCTACTACACCTTCATATTGCGAAAGAATAACCGCATTGTAAGGGTCCCAGAAGCAAATTTCTTTGCCTTTTTCTACCATATCGCCATCTTTCACTTTCAAGAAAGCACCATAAGGCACATTACGAGTCATCATCACTTGTTTGGTTTCTACGCTGATGATACGCATTTCGGCAGTACGCGACATCACAACTTCCATTTGCGAACCATCGAAAGAGGTAGTTAAAACGGTTTTCATTTCCTCAAACTCTACTTTGCCGTTGAACTTTGCCTTGATAGACGAATTTACGGAAATACTACCCGCAGCACCACCTGCGTGGAAAGTACGCAAAGTAAGCTGTGTACCAGGCTCACCAATAGATTGGGCAGCAATTACGCCCACCGATTCGCCTATGTGTACCATTTTGCCACTTGGTAAGCTACGACCATAGCATTTGCCACACACACCTTGTCTGGTTTCGCAGGTCAATACCGAACGAATTTCTACTTGTTCTATGCCTGCATTTTCTATGTTTATAACTGTGTCTTCCAAAATTTCATCGCCTGAAGCCACAATCAACACACCTGTTTTGGGGTGGTAAATGTCGTGTACCGAAGTACGACCTAAGATACGGTCAGCCAAATGTTCTACTACTTCCTCCTCTTGTTTCAATGCCTCCATAGTCAAACCTCTCAATGTACCGCAGTCGTCTTCTGTAATGACCACATCTTGGGCTACGTCCACCAAACGGCGTGTTAAGTAACCCGCATCGGCAGTTTTCAAAGCCGTATCTGCCAAACCTTTTCTTGCACCGTGAGTAGAAATAAAGTATTCCAATACGTCTAAGCCTTCTTTAAAGTTCGACAAAATTGGGTTTTCTATAATTTCGTTGCCTGTACCTTGCAAGTTTTTCTGTGGTTTTGCCATCAAACCCCTCATACCACCTAATTGGCGAATTTGCTCACGTGAACCCCTTGCTCCTGAGTGCATCATCATGTAGATAGAGTTAAACCCTTGATTGTCTTCCTCTAACTGTTTCATTAAAACTGACATCAAGCTGGTGTTTACCCTCGACCAAATGTCAATGACTTGGTTATATCTTTCGTTGTCTGTAATCAAACCCATAGAGTGGTTGGTCATTACTACGCCTACTTCCTCTTTTGCTCCTTCAATCAAGGCTTGTTTTTCTTCGGGAATTTTGATGTCAGACAAACCAATAGACAAACCACCTTTGAAGGCAGTTTGGAAACCCAAAGTTTTGATGTCATCGAGGAATAAAGCAGTTTTTGCCATGCCTACAATTTTAAACACCAAACCAATGATTAATTGCAATTTTTTCTTAGTCAATTCCTCATTTACAAAACCTACTTCCACAGGCATCACTTGGTTGAATAGCACCCGACCAGCCACTGTTTCAATTAAACGATGTTCTATTTCCCCATTTTTTACTAAAGGTTTGTCCATTTTGCCCTCCTCGAAACGAACAGGCACACGCACTTTGATAATTGCGTTTTTGTGCAATATTCCTTCGTTAATGGCAATAATAACCTCTTCGGGTGAGTAAAACTTCATGTTGCTACCTTTCACAATAGATTCTGGCGTGGACTTTCTTGCTTTTGACAAGTAATACAAGCCCAAAACCATGTCTTGTGAAGGTACAGTAACAGGAAATCCATTGGCAGGATTTAGAATATTGTGTGCTGCCAACATAAGCAACGAGGCTTCTAACACAGCTTCTGGACCCAGTGGCACGTGAACAGCCATTTGGTCACCGTCAAAGTCGGCGTTGAAAGCCGTACATACTAAGGGGTGCAGCTGAATAGCTTTGCCCTCTATCAATTTCGGTTGGAAAGCCTGAATACCCAAACGGTGCAACGTAGGGGCACGGTTGAGGAGAACAGGGTGACCTTTCAATACGTTTTCCAAAATATCCCAAACCACAGGAGATTTTTTATCTACTATTTTTTTGGCAGATTTTACTGTTTTTACAATTCCCCTTTCTATTAACTTGCGGATAATGAATGGTTTAAACAGTTCGGCAGCCATGTCTTTTGGTAAACCGCACTCGTGCAATTTGAGTTCAGGACCTACCACAATGACAGACCTACCCGAATAATCTACCCTTTTACCCAACAAGTTTTGGCGGAAACGACCTTGTTTGCCTTTGAGCATATCGGACAAAGATTTCAAGGCTCTGTTGCCATCTGACCTTACGGCATTTACTTTGCGTGAGTTATCGAACAACGAATCAACAGCTTCTTGCAACATACGTTTTTCGTTACGCAAAATTACTTCGGGGGCTTTTATATCTATCAGCCTTTTCAAACGGTTGTTACGAATAATCACACGTCTGTAAAGGTCATTCAAATCGGAAGTGGCAAATCTACCGCCGTCCAAAGGTACTAAGGGGCGGAGTTCAGGCGGAATAACAGGCACCATGCGGATAACCATCCATTCGGGTCTGTTTTCTACCCTTGTATTGGCACTGCGGAATGCCTCCACCACTTTCAACCTTTTCAAAGCCTCCGCTTTGCGTTGTTGAGAGGAATCGGTGGCAGCCATGTGCCTTAAATCGTAAGAAAGATTGTCTAATTCAACACGTTGCAAAAGCATTTCTAAGGCTTCTGCACCCATTTTAGCAATAAACTTGGCGGGGTCGTTGTCTTCCAATAATTGGTTTTCTCTTGGCAACTTGTCCGTTATATCCAAATATTCGTCTTCGGTCAAGAAATCCAAACGGTTTACACCATCAGCAGCCTTGATACCAGGTTGTACCACTACATACCTTTCGTAATAAATAATTTGGTCTAATTTTTTGGTAGGTAAACCCAACAAGTAGCCAATTTTATTGGGCAGAGAACGGAAATACCAGATATGAGCCACAGGAATAACCAACTGAATGTGTCCCATTCTCTCACGTCTTACTTTTTTCTCGGTAACTTCTACGCCACAACGGTCGCAGACGATACCTTTGTAACGAATCCGTTTATATTTACCGCAATGACATTCCCAGTCTTTTACAGGTCCGAAGGTTCTCTCACAGAATAAACCTCCCATTTCAGGCTTATAGGTGCGGTAATTAATGGTTTCGGGCTGCGTAACTTCTCCGTAAGAACTTTCTAAGATAGACTCTGGAGAAGCCAAGCTAATGGTGATTTTCGTAAAATCAATATTGATTTTCTTATTTTTTCTGAATGCCATTAGAATTTTGCGTATTTAGTGTTGAACTCGCAAAATTACATATTAAAAATAAATTTACTAATTATTTGCAGGTTTTTTTGGAAATATTTTTGAGTTACTTTTCATACTACCAACTATTAGTTATTTGGGTATAATGTGGTTTTGGTTTGGACAAACCAAAACCACGCTACGCTTACTTCAAACTGTTTGCTTTGGCTATTAAAGCAAGAAACTCTGTTCTGAAATTATGAGGATTGTATTTTGTTGCAGCAATAGCCCATTGGTTTACTTTGTCATAATTTGCATCTCCTTTGTATGGCGAATTTCTTAAAAGCATACCAAAAGCAGCAACAGAAGCAGCAAAACGCATATTTTCAGAGGCTTTTTCAAATGGTTGTCGGTTGTCGAAAACTTCTAATTTTACAGCCTCGCTAACTTCTTTATCAATGGCTTTGTAACGAAAGTCAATCGTAAAAGTTGGCAAAACCTCATAAGCACTCGTCTGTGGGATAATCTCGTAGAGAGCCGTAACAGTTTGACCTAAACTTAAATCTCCCGCATCTTTCTTGTCATTAGCAAAATCTTCTTTTGCCAATACTCTATTTTCATAGCCAATGAGTCGATAAGATTTCACAATTTTAGGATTAAATTCTACCTGTACTTTTACGTCTTTGGCTATGGTATAAAATTTATTAAATTCATAGACAAATACTTTTTTGCCTTGTTCTAAGTTGTCTATGTATTCATAAATACCATTGCCTTTATTAGCCAACTGCTCCATTAATCCATCATTGTAATTGCCCACACCTACGCCAACAGTGGTAAGAAAAATACCTGTTTCCCGTTTTTGCTCAATGAGTTTGATTAGGTCGGCTTGATTGGTAATTCCTACGTTAAAATCTCCGTCAGTCATCAAAATAACTCTGTTATTGCCTCCTTTTACCAAATTAGCTTGTGCAATGTCATAAGCAGCGATGATGCCACCAGCACCGTTTGTACCTCCGCCTGCACCTAAACCATTGATAGCATTAAGAATTTTATTTTTTTCATTGCCATTGGTAGAAGCTAAAGCTGTCCCTGAACTACCTGCATAAGTAACAACAGCTATTTTGTCTTGTGGGCGAAGTTCATTTACCAAACCTGCCAAACATTCTTTTAGCAAAGGCAGTTTATTCATATCACTCATAGAGCCTGATACATCGACTAATAAAACTAAATTAGAAGGAGGTAAATCTTGTTTTGCAATGCTTTTCCCTTTAAAACCAATTCGTATGAGTCTGTTTTGATTATTCCAAGGACAAGAACTTACCTCACCATTAATAGCCAAAGGTTTACTATCAGTAGGATTTGGATAGTCGTATTGAAAATAATTTATCAACTCCTCTGTTCTTATGGCATCACTTGGAGGCAAGGTATTATTGTTCAAAAAACGTCTTACATTGCCATAACTTCCTCCATCAGCATCAATAGAAAAGGTAGAAACAGTTTCTTTTTCTGTATCTATAAAGGGATTTTCTATGATTGTATTGTATTTTTCCCCAGAAATTACAACATTGGTTGATAAATTGGGTTGTGCATATTGCATACCAGTATAGTTGCAAGCACAAAAGAATAAAGCAGTAGCAATGAAGCCACAGCTTTTAAAGAGCAAAGATTTTAGATTTTTCATAAACATTTTTGTTAAGATAGAAAATAGATTAGTAAACACTTCTATATTCTAATACGTCAAAAATGAGGTAAACGCAACAGTGCCTATAAAAAAAATCTAAAAAAACTGAATAATTTTGCTTTTAAACAATTAAACAGACATTACCTACTAAAAGTTATTTTATTGATTATCAATTAGTTGTATTTATAATAAAATTAATAATTTATTGATAATCCAATATGAGTGACATTTAAAATCTGTTAATTATCTCATCAGGCACATATTTGGTAATCATTTTAGAATAATAATTGTTACAGTCATTTATGCCTAAGTATTTAATAATCTTTTGGGCTGTAAATTGGGCATTGTACATAATTTTTAGGTCTAAAATACTGGCTTTGGGATTTTTGCTTTCTACTCGATATTTTTGTACAATAATTTTACTTAGTAAACACATTGTGAAACTAAGATTTACAAAATTAGTTAGATGTTGCTGCTTGTAATTTTTGAAATCTGAAAATCCAAAATGCTGGCGAGTTGTCGCACCATTTGCGTCACGAAAATGGAACTCTATTTGAAATCTTAAGGAATAATAAGCTAACATTGTTTCATAATTTAATTGTAAATCATTATAAAAAAATACATTTGTACTAATTTTATTATTTTTGTCAATAACAATCAAAATAACTATATTTAATCTTGCCCCTTTTAAAGACTTATTTAATGCCTCAAATTGGTAATATTTGTATGTATTACCGTTTTTTTGCTCGGTTTTCTTCAAATATTTTTGGTCTATATTTTGCAAATCTATCTTATTTCCATATGTTTTTGGTCTGCCTCGTTTACCAATTTCGGCTTGCGCAGGTTCATAAAGTGCTGCAACCGACTTCATTTTAGAAATTAAAAAACAGTTATTTTCTGAGGCTATTTGCACGTAATTTAAGCTACTGTAGGCACAATCTGCCACTAAATGAGTAACTTTGATGTCAAAGATAGTTTTTTTCAGTAATAGTAAACTACTTTCAAATAGGTCTTTAAACACCCGAAAACTGGCGGTTGGATTAGTTGTTTCCTTTTGGGAGTTTACTTTATTTTCTTTTTTCGGTCTGCCTTTGGATAAATTTTTTCCCTCTTTTGTTCTTTGTTTACCTGCTTTGGTTTTTTCCTTTTGAGCTGCTATTCTACTTTTATCATCTGCACTATAAACTACTTGTAATATATTGAGTAAATATGAACTTTTTGTATGAATATTTATCAAAGACAAGGCAAAAAAACACACACCTTGGATAGTTTTTTGCTGACAAGAACTGTAAAATCTATCTAAACCAAAACTTGCAGCACCACTTTTACCTTCTACAACTTCATCGACTGCAACAAGATAATGAGCATTTTTATCATAAATAAAAGTTTTAAACAGCAAAATATGTATGTCTAGTGTTACATCTCATAAATAAGTGCCTATTTTTTATTTTACTTTTTTTGGTTATCTTTGTGCTATGAAAAGTCCCGCCATAGTTTTGAGTTCCCTACCACGTGAATTCTTAACCACCTTATCCAAACAAACTACAGGCAGTTCTCGTGATAGAGAACGGGCAACAATTATTTTACATCTCTCTGATGGTTTGTCAGGTCTACAAGTAAGTAAGTCTTTAGGTTT
>JAAFKA010000041.1 GCA_013299115.1 Cytophagales bacterium | reverse complement strand
GCGTAGGGTTTTTACCAATATAATAATTGCCAAAAATTTTCTCAAATTTAGCTTTGCGTAACACATCATAGTAATATTCCAAAGCAGACACAAAAAGGCTTTTTCCTATGCGGCGAGGGCGAAGAAACACCGCAAATTTTACTTTGCTATCTACTTCTAAGGCTTGAATAAAAGGAGTTTTATCTACAAAAACATAGTTTTCGGTAGCCACTGATTCCAGATTAGAAAGACCATAAGGAAAATGAATGTTGGTTTTTTGCATAATTTTGTTCCTGTCTGTGATTTACTCCATTTACAAAGTTATGAATAAAGTTGATGATTTGCAATTTTTTGACAACCACCATTTGTGGTTTGGTGTTTTTAGTGTACTTTCGGTTTCTCAAAATCAATTTCTTTAATCTAAAATCACAGGCACTTATGATAAATACAGAAATATTTGAAAAATACATCATCTCTTTATTTCCTATGCCAACAGAGAAAGCAAATTTTTTTGCCAAACAATTTGAGCCTATCCTGTTATCTAAAAACGAATTTTTACTCAAAGAGGGCAAGATAAGCAAAGTTACCCATTTTTTAGAAAGTGGATTTATTCGTTCTTTTACACTCGACACCAATGGCAATGAAGTTACGACCAATATTTTTTCAGCACCTTGCTTTGTCAATGATTTTTTATCTTTTTTTAAGCAGCAACCAACCAAAGAAAATATCCAAGCCCTTACTGCTTGCAATCTTTTTAGGATGAATTATGACGACATTCAGGTATATTTTCATTCATTCCCCGAATTTAGGGAGTTTGGGCGGATAATGTTAGTTACAAATTACTCTTTATTACACGAAAGAATTTTAGGTATGATAAAAGATACAGCTGAAATTCGTTACCTCAAAATGCTTGAACAACACAAAGACATTTTTAAAAATGTACCTCTTAAAATTATAGCTTCTTATTTGGGCATTACAGACTCCTCACTAAGCCGAATAAGAAAAGAAATTGCTCAAAAATGATTTCTTGCCAAATGACAAGTAAATTGACCTATAAAGTGCCTTTCTTTGTCTATTATTTAACTTCTAAATCTTACGACAATGGACTTCTTAACAAACGCAGTGCCACAATGGGTTTCAATTTCGTTCTTACTGACTATTCCAATTCCTATTTTTATGATAGCAACCACTGCCAAACAAGGTGCTATTCGTGCTGCTATTGAGCCTCAAAAAGTTAGGCTAATTTACCTGTCAATTATTGTGTTTTATACCATTTATCTGACCTACACCGCTGTAATGAGTTGGTTAGGCGTATTTTCAGAAAATACATTACCACCTAAAATTATTTTATATACCACACTACCTCTTTTATTATTCTTGTCTTTGGTGGTGTCCAATCTAAAAATTTATAAAACCATTTTGCAACACCTTACCTTGCAAGAACTTGTTATTTTACACTTCTTTCGTTTGATTGGTGTTTTTTTCCTCATTTTAAATGCTTATGGGGCTATTCCTACCAAATTTGCCTACATTGCGGGTATTGGTGACATAGCAACTGCTTTGACAAGTATTTGGGTGGCAAAGGCTATTACAAGCAAAAAAAGCTATGCAAAATTGCTAACTGTAATTTGGAATATTTTTGGTTTATTAGATATTTTTTCGGTCATTATTATGGCAATTCTTACCACAAAACTCTCGATAGAAACAGGCTCGCAGAGTGTAATAGAAATGACAAAGTTTCCTATCTGCTTGATTCCTGCCTTTGCAGCAGGCACTATCATTTTCTTGCATTTTAGTTTATTTAGGAAATTAATTGCAAGTAAATAGCGTACAACAAAACCTGTTAGATTTTCAAAAACCTAACAGGTTTTGTTCTCAATACAACCTTAAAAACAATGGTTAGGTAATATTGTTTTTGTGTGAGAATTTTTTTACATAATTTTCAAACATTTTTACTTTTTGTTTGAAAATACAAAAATTTGATATTATCTTTGCAACATCAAATTCATTACCTACTTTATTAAAACACAAGAACAAAATGAAAAAAAATATTTTATTTTTATTGGCAGCTTTGTTTACATTTACCACTGCTGCATTTAGCCAATCTACCACTGAAGCCGACCAGATTATTGGCACTTGGCAAACCGCTGAAAAAGATGGCAAAATAGAAATTTACAAACAAGGCAATAAATATTTTGGCAAACTCACTTGGGGTGCCAGAATATTTGAGGCAGATGGTAAAACATCAAAAAAAGATGTAAAAAACCCTGAAAAATCTTTGCAAGGTCGTAACTTGCAAAACTTGGTTATACTAACAGATTTTGACTTCGAAGGAGGAAAATGGGAAAATGGCAAAATTTATGACCCTGAGAGTGGCAAAACGTATAGCTGTGTGATGAAATTAGACAACAAAAGACTAAAAATTACAGGCTATATTGGCTTTTCTTGGATTGGAAAAACTGTTTTATGGGATAGAATTTAATACGGAAAATGTCTTTGTGCAACACAACGAACAGTTAAAAAATGAATTGAGCAATGAAAAACCAAATACTCACCTATGGTGGCTTGTTTTGGTGTAGTGCCAACGGGTTTTGGCACTTATAAGTGGTTAGACTTAAATAATCAACAATATTTTAAACTCTATATATCTGATTATCAGACTTATCCGACACCTTTGAGGTGTCGGATAATTAGGTTCAATTACTTAACTTTTGCAAGAGGCTAACATAAGATGATTATTTTACACTTTAAAAAACAAAGATTTCAGTTCAGTAGCCTCATCGGGGTTCATTTTATTAGCCAAAATTAGGCGGAGTTGTCGTCTTCGCAAGGCACTTTCGTAGAGTTGTTTTTCCTCTTCGGTTTCTGGTGTAACCTGCGGTACGGCAATGGTCGTACCGTTTTGGTCAACGGCAACAAAGGTCAAAAAAGCACTGTTGGTTTCGGTAGTTGTGCCTGTGGGAATGTCCTCTGCAAAAACCCGCACAAAAATCTCCATCGAGGAGTTGAAAGAACGGGTGATTTGGGCGTTGAGTGTTACCACATTGCCCATCTTAATAGGTTTGTTGAAAGATACATTGTCCACCGAAGCCGTAACCACTATGCGGTTCGAGTGTTTTTGGGCAGTGATGGCAGCCACTATGTCTATCAGGTGCATCATACGCCCACCCATGAGGTTGTTCAGCGGATTGGTGTCGTTGGGGAAAACCATTTCGGTCATCGTAACTTTTGATTCAGACGGAGTTTTTTTCTTGATAGACATGATAATGTTTAATTTTAAATTTTAAATATTTAATTTCCTGCCGTTGTTTGTGTCCTCACAAATAACTCTAATAACCGAAATAGCTATAATTTTTAATTCAAAATTAAAAAATTCATAGCTCTTTTTTATAGTCTTCTGCGAGTTCAATAATCAATTTGCGTTTAATAGCATCGAGTTCTTTGCACATTTGCTCCATTTCTTGGTTAGCTTCGTGAGCAATTTTTCTGATGTTGTCTGCAATGATTTTGACGTGGGCTGCCGTTTCGGGTGGCATAATTTTTTTGTGGGTTTGGCTTGTATCTTTCATTTTTTTTAGGTGTTTTAAGGTTGCAAAAGCCATTCTACTCCTGAAATCTTGTTTAGGGTACTTTGATAATTATTTTCTAAATTAGATAACAATTTTTGTGTAGCAATTAATTCCATTTGCAATAAATCATCGTCAGGATAAATTTCTTGCTGGGCAGTTAGTTCTTCTATTTGTGCTTTACATTCTTCTATTCGCACAGAAAGATTAAATTTTTGGCGGTTGTAAATTGCCAAATGGTTAAGTAGTTGTTTTTTTTCTGCTTGTGTTATCATTTGTGTTGTGTCGTTACCTAATTACTGCCTAAACTTTACATTTTTTTTCTATTTTTACAAAAGTATTAATTTTTTTTGTATTTTGCTGCACTACTTACTTGTAAATATACACAAATGTTGTTTCGAAATCTCACTTTAAGAACAAAGATTTTACTTCTTTTTGGCTTGTTTATCTTGCTTACCCTTATCAACTGGGCTTTTTATTGGTATGCAGAGCAGGCTTACCGCCACAACAACGTCTATGTGCAGATAAGTAAACAAAACAGTTTGCAGTTGCAACAGGTCGTATTTTTTGTTCGAAACATTGCTGATGGCAAAAAAAATAACCTCAACAATGTAACAAGAGAGATGAAAACCTTAGATGAAAACCTAAAACTGCTCAAAGAAGGTGGTTTTTATGAAGGTTTGCATACATTGGAATTAGCCCCAACCGACGAGTCTAATCTCGAAATCTACTCTAAATTGACAGATGTAGTTCGGCAGTGGCGTGAGTTTCGGAGTCATGTAGTCAGCATTGTCGACACCAACCCTGTGCGATTAGATAGTACGTTTGCGTATTTGGCAGTGCCAGATGTGGACCCAAACAATATGAAAACTCAAAAAATAGAGTTTTTGAATCCCCAAGTCATTCCTCACCTCGACTATGTGATAAAAAATACGGAAAAGTTGCTCATGTTTAACGAAGACCTTACCACCTACTATTATGAGTATGCGTGGGAGCAACACCGCAGTTTTAGCATTGTTTTTTTCCTCATTCAGTTTATTGCTTTTCTTTCCCTCGTTTTTGGGGCTTATTTCATTTTGAGCAATACCATCAATCCGCTAAAAAATATAGCCCAAACCATAGCTGACGTTGCCGATGGGAGGTTTGCCCGTAATACAGAATACCAAACCCAAGACGAATTGGGCGAAGTAATTAACAACATGAACAATTTGGTAAACAGTATGGAAAATATTTCGGCTTTTGCTTCCAATGTGGGCAAGGGCAATTTCCAATCTGATTTTGAGGTGCGTGGGGCAGAAGACAAATTGGGTTTTGCCCTGCTCGATATGCGTGATAACCTCCAAAAAGTGGCAGAGGAAGACAAAAAACGCAACTGGGCAAACGAAGGCATGGCTAAATTTGCCGAAATTTTGCGAAACACCCAACAAGACCTCGACGAAATTTCATATAGCATTATTTCCAATTTGGTAAAATACGTAGGGGCAAATCAAGGAGGTTTGTTTATTTTGAAAGAAGATGCTGAAAATTCCAAAAAACAAGTCTTGGCTCTGCGTGCTGCCTATGCGTATAACAAGAAAAAATATTTGGAAAAAGAAGTACGCATAGGGCAAGGCTTGCTGGGGCAAGCCGTTGTAGAAAGAAGTATGATTTACCTCACCGACATACCCAACAACTACATTACCATTACTTCGGGACTTGGCGAGGCAAATCCTAACACCTTGTTAATTATGCCTTTACAGGCAAACAATGTGATTTATGGCGTAATTGAAATTGCCTCTTTTCACGAATTAAAAGATTACCAAATTGAGTTTATCCAAAAACTTTCTGAAAGTATAGCCATTACCATCTCAACTGTTCAGAATACAGACAAAAACCGCAAATTGTTAGACGAGTCGCAGATGTTTGCAGAACTGATGAAGGCACAAGAGGAGGAGATGCGTCAAAATATGGAGGAACTAACAGCCACGCAGGAGGAAATGCGACGGGTGCAACTCGAAATCAAAGACAAAGAAAACAGTCTCAACGACCTCATCAACAACACCAGCGAAGTGATGTTGTCGATTGACGAAAATTTGGTAGTTTCTATTTTCAATAAAGCTGCTATGGATTATTTTGCAGACAAAGGTGTGCAGATGAAATCTCACAGCAATTTTATAGATATGCTCAACGCTGACCTCCAACAGCAATGGCGACCTCTATGCAGCAAAGCCTTGTCGGGAGAAACTTTTACGACTATTCTGCACGAAAAAATGCCTGATTATCGTGATGTTTATACCTTGCTGGCAATGCAGCCCATTGTAAATTACGAAAACCAAAGACAAGGTTTTACCATTTACCTCAAAGATGTTTCACACCTCCAACCAATACGCTGGGAAAGGTAAAAAGTTAGTAATTTAGATACGTTGGCAATGGTGCTTTTGCACCTTGACAATCGTATCTAAATAATTACATGAGTTACATATTCCCAAAAGTAAACCCAAACAACAGCCTAACATCTGAATTTTGTCTGCCTGCCAATACCAAACTTTCGTAAGAATAGTCTAAGGTAGATTGCAAACTAAACCAGCTACTGAGGGGAAGTCGCAAGACATTGTTCCAACTTGCCCTGAAATTGGGGTCGTTGAGAGAAGGTTGCAAAAAGACGGTATTGTTTAAAATCAACTTGCCTTTGAATAGGGAAAAATTAGCCAAAAAACGGGTCGAATTACGCAAAACTTCTATGTCCCTAATCACTAAAAAGTCGGTAGACTCGTAGAGCAAGGAGTTAGTAATGGAAACATAAGGCACAAACCAACGGTTTTTGGCTTTGTCGGCAGGAATGTTGATTAATTGGCAACCCACACCCACACCCGCCAAATAACGGTTGCGAATCCCCCGCAAGTTGCTGTATTCATACGTGCCGAAGGCTATGCCATAAAATCTTTTTTCATACCAAAACGAATGATTGACATTCCAAACCAAATCATTTTCGGAAATGACGTTGCTTTTTTCGCCATAAATATAGTTGGCATCGGTGTATAACTTGTAAAATCTGCTTTTGCCCCTTACCTGAAATCTGCCTGTGGTGCTAAACAGAGTCCGCTGCACGTTGCCTGTATTCACTTGACTGCTACCTACCCACTGAAACGTAACGACAGGAGTTTTTTTGGGTGGTTTGCTATTTTGTTTGTGAATAGAATCCAACTTAAACTGTACTATTTTTTGGGCTTTCAACGTAGCCAAAGAATCAATTTTTTTGAGTAGCAACGAATCCTGTTGCCCTTGCTGCCCCCAAACTTGGAAAAAAACCAAAGAGAGGAAAAAAGTAAGTCCTGTTTTCATTTGCATTGTTGAGGAGGTTTAGGAGAACAAAAGTAAGAAATTTTCTGCTTTTGTGCAAGCATTTGATTTTTTCGTTTATCTTTGCAAAGCTAGTATGCTTTTGCAAGCAACTAAAAAATAATTGACTATTTACTGCTAACTGACAACTAAGAAATGGGTTTACCCTTAAAAAAATTAGCCAATGACCTTTTAAGGCTCGAAATTAACACCATTGTAACCGAAAATTTGAGTGGTACAAAGCAAAATAATTTCAGACGTTTGCTCTTCGAATTAGCTGAGGAATATCGGCTACGAATAGGAAAATACGAGGCTATGTTTAACAACATGCCTGAACCTCTTAATCACCAAGAAGTTCCCAACTTCCAAAAATTTACGGGAGGAAAAGAGGCTTATCAAGAGTTAGCACTCAAGGCACACAACCTTTGGGATGTCTTTCAGCTAAAAATGGAAGGGATGCCCGAAAAATCAGAAGAAAGAGAAAGAACCAAAAGTAGGCAACTTTTGACAGGGCGTATTTTTGAGCAAAGCAATATGATAGTCGATGTGTTTAGGGAGTTAAGAGCAGAAGCAGAAGAAAATAAAAGAGAACTTGCAGAGGCGGGGCAGCCCAACACTGACGACTTCCCCAATGCTATTTGGGACAATGACTATACGCCAGACCAATTTAAGAGACTAAAAGACTACGAGTTATCTCCTGACCAAATGGCTATTGTTCGCAAAGCCTACGAAATTGGTACGCAATATATCCTACTCCAAACTGTGGTACAGATAGAGGGAGATATTACAACTTATGTTACAACCAAATTTTTGGAAATGCCTGTAGCTGAACAAGAAGTGATAATGAAAATTCATGATACAGCCATGAACACATCCATGAGATTGTGGCAATATTTATTCCAAACCATTGGTAGTTTGTTGGGCAACTTAGCTGGTGGCGTATTTGGCAAGAAAAATGCAGCAGCCACAGGTGGAACAGGTGGTTTTTTCAGTAAGTTATTCAGAAAATAATTAGGTTGCATTGCTATGTTCGAACTCATTATCAAATTGTACAAATTTTTTTGGGGGATTCGCAAAACAGGCTTTTACGAAATCATATCTCCTTTTGTGTATCCACCAACGGGCAAAAGTTTTTCGTTTCGAACTGTGGTTTACCTTGATGCCGACTTCCAAAATTTCATTCCCAATGCACAAAGCATAGCGCAAAGTGATGAAAATTTTGTAGTTTATTATCAAGCCTGCTACCAACAGCATATCAAAAAAATTTATGATTTTTTAGATGGAGTCAATCAAAGTAGTTCTTTTTGGGGCAATTTGTTGGTTATTCCTTTTTTAGTTCTGCTCAATTCCAATGTTTTCATAGACCTCTACACTTGGATTTGGCAAGGCATTACACCAGATTTTGTACATGATTTCTATCTTTTGTGGGACAAAGGCATTTTGTCCAAAGACCTTATCAAGTTGTTTTTCAATATTTTAACTCTCACAGGTGCATTTTCTATCCGCAAGTTTTTGTTGCAAACAACTGTTCGACTTTTAATGCGTCTGGGATTTTGGTATGTTCGGGTATATAAAAAGAAAAAAGGCAAGTCTGTTGATAGAAAAATAGGGTAGATGCAAAGCACCTACCCTACACAATAACAAACAATTCGCCCTACTCCTTCAACTTTTTAGTCTTTGCAGTTCCCACCACTTTTTTTACCGCACCGCCAACTTTTGGAGTTTTAGACTGTTTGGTTGTGCTGGTTTCCTCTGTTGCTGCCACTTTTTTGGTGGTGGTAGCTTTTACAGTTTTGGAAGTCGTTTTAGTAGCCGTTACTTTTGCCTTCGTTTCTGTTTCAGCCTTTGTTTTTTTGGCAGCTACGGCTTTTTTGCTATCGGGTGCAGCCTCCACCAATTCCATACACTCCTGATACGTAAGGTCGGCAACTTCCTTGTTTTTGGGTATTTTCACATTCAATTTGCCGTAAGCAATGTAAGGACCCCAACGACCATTTAAAATTTTGAGTTCAGGATTTTGCTCAAAGGCTTTCACTATTTTGGTAGCATCGGCTTGGCGTTTGCCTTCTATCAAGGCTATTGCTTGTGCTGCCGTAATCACTAAGGGGTCTATTTCTTTGGGAATAGACACAAAAGCGTCGTTGTGGCGAATATAGGGACCAAACTTGCCAATGGCTGCGGTCATCTTTTTGCCCTCAAACTCTCCCACTTCTCTCGGCAACCTGAACAAATCTAAGGCTTGTGCCAGCGTAATGGTTTCTATGTTTTGCCCTGCTCTTAGGCTGGCAAACTGTTTTACCTCGTCTTCTGCATTGCCTATCTGCACCAAAGCCCCATACCTGCCTATGCGTGCTATGATTTCTTTGCCTGTTTCGGGGTGAACTCCCAATTTGCGTGTGCCACTTGCCTCACTTCGGTCTGCTGTTTCTTGGGTGGCTTCCACCGTTTGGTGAAAATCTTTGTAGAAAGCTGCAATCATTTTGTCCCACTGCTCCTTGCCTTCGGCTATCTTGTCAAACTGCGATTCTACTTGTGCCGTAAACGAAAAGTCGACAATATTGGCAAAGTTTTTTACCAAAAAGTCATTTACCACCCTTGCCAAATCGGTAGGGAACAACTTAGATTTTTCTCTGCCATACACTTCGGTCAAGGTATTGACCGTAATTTTGTCTTTTTTCAACACCAATTCTTGAAATTTCCTTTCCTTGCCCTCTCTGTCCTCTTTCACTATGTAGCCCCGCTGCTGAATGGTCGAAATTGTGGGTGCATAAGTAGAAGGTCTGCCAATGCCCAACTCCTCCAATCTTTTTACCAAACTTGCTTCGGTGTAACGAGCATTGGGCTTAGAAAACTGTTCAGTAGCTTTCAGGTAGTTCAAATCCAAAATTTGCCCTATGGTTAGCGGTGGCAACATACCTTTTTGTTCGCCATCTTCCTCCTCCTCTGTCGACTCCAAATAAACTTTCAAAAATCCTTCGAACAAAATGACTTCGCCAGTCGCAACCAATTCTTCGGGAGTGGTGGAGATGGTAATGGTTGCAATGGTTTTTTCGAGTTGAGCATCAGCCATTTGCGAGGCTATTGCTCTTTTCCATATCAAATCGTAAAGGCGTTGTTCGTTTCTTTCGTTTCCTGCCACCTGCACGCCAAAATTGGTAGGTCTTATGGCTTCGTGTGCCTCTTGTGCCGAGTCGGACTTGGTTTTGAAACGGCGAGTTTGCACAAATTTGCTACCATAATTCTTTTCTATGGTTTCTGCTGCCGACCGAATAGCATCTTCTGATAAATTTTCGGAGTCGGTACGCATATACGAAATATGTCCTGCCTCATAGAGTTTTTGGGCAAGCAGCATGGTTTGCGAAACCGAAAAACCTAACTTAATACTTGCTTGCTGTTGCAAAGTAGAAGTGGTAAACGGAGCCGAAGGGCTGCGTTTGGCGGGTTTTTTCTCTAAATTCTTTATTTTGTACGTTGCCCCCATGCACTTCTGCAAAAAGGCAGTTGCGTTTTGCTCCGATTCAACTTTTTTGGGCAATTCGGCTTTGAGTTGTTTGCCTTTTTCCAAATCAAACAAGGCATCTATTTTAAAGCTGGAAATAGGCACAAATTTGTCTATTTCTCTTTCTCTTTCCACTATCATACGCACTGCTACAGACTGCACCCTGCCCGCCGACAACCCCGCCTTGATTTTTTTCCACAACAAAGGCGAAATCTCAAAACCTACCAACCTATCCAACACCCTGCGTGCTTGTTGGGCATTTACCAAATCATAGTTAATGCCGCGCGGATTTTGAATAGCTTTGGTAATAGCTGTTTTGGTAATTTCTCTAAACACAATTCGTTTGAGTGTGGCATCTTGCAAACCCAACACCTCTTTTAAGTGCCAAGAAATAGCCTCGCCCTCACGGTCATCGTCGGTTGCCAGCCAAACAGTCTGTGTCTGCTTAACCAACCGACTCAACTCGGCTATGACGTGCTTTTTGTCTTCCGAAACTTCATAAAAAGGTTTAAAACCATTCTGCACATCGATGGCGTTGTTTCCTTTTTGCAAATCTCGTACATGACCGAAACTCGACTTGACTACATAATCTGCTCCTAAATACCCCTCAATGGTTTTTGCTTTGGCAGGCGACTCGACAATCACTAAATGCTTTGGCATGGTTAGCTGGCTAAAATTTTGCAAATATTAGTTTTTTTTGCAAGAACAAAAAATAAGCAAGGTATTTTTGTGGTTTTCTACATTAAAATTAAAGTTGCAAAATTATTTTAACCGCGAAGTAGGCTAAAATTTACGCAAAGTACGCAAAGAAAAGGATAAACTTTGCGTGCTTTGCGTTTTTTCTTAGCGTACTTTGCAGTTAAAATACACAATGGTTTTATGTTTTCACAAAAAACTCTATTTTTGCACAAGTTTTATCGCCAACAACTTTATGACTAACGCCGTAGCACAACAACTTGCAGCCATGCTCCTCGATATTGGAGCTGTAAAACTAAGCCCCAACAAGCCTTTTACGTGGGCATCGGGCTGGTTTTCACCCATTTATTGCGACAACAGATTGGTTTTGTCTTATCCCCCTATTCGAACTTTTATCAAAGAACAGTTTGTGCAGGTGGTGCAAATGCAATATCCGCAAACGGAAATCATAGCAGGTGTAGCCACCGCAGGTGTGCCACATGGAATGTTGTTAGCAGATGCCTTGCAATTACCTTTTATTTACATTCGCCCCAAACCGAAAGAGCATGGCATGGCAAATTTGATAGAGGGCAAAGTGGAGCAAGGAAAAAAAGTTTTGGTCATAGAAGATTTGATTTCGACGGGGGGAAGTAGCATCAAAGCAGCCCAAGCAGTGCAGGCAGCAGGAATGGAGGTGATTGGTATGGTTTCCATTTTCAATTACGGTTTTGAAGTGGCACAAACAGCTATGCAACAAGCTGGTATTCAATTAGTTTCTCTTTGCAACTACCAAAATTTGTTGGTAGAGGCAGTAGCCAAAGATTATGTAGCAGAAGACGAAATGGCATCATTGCAAGAGTGGCGAAAAAGTCCTGATACGTGGAAAAAATAATTGCAATGCTGTTATCTTTTGCCTAAATATTTTTCTGCTTCGCCCACTGCCTCCGTAAGAACATAGTTTAATAAGCCTGCAATTTGTTCTGTTTGGGTTGTGATGTTATAGCTATTAGCATCTTGCAAAAATACATTATCTACTAATTTTGCAAATTGCCACATTTCACCATTGCTTGCAAAACCATAGATGACCATTGTGGGGTGAAGAATTTGGCAAGCCACCATTTCAGCTAAGGTTTGCCCCCATGCCTGGGCAAAGTTATCTACTTTTGCTTCTGAAACGCAAATCAAAGGCATGGTTTTAGATACTGTACGTTGATTTTCAGTATAAGAGAATAAATAATCTGGTGTACCACAAAGTTTTGAGTCGGCTTCTAAATCAAATTCTCTACTCCAAAAATTGATATGCTCATGTCGTTGCGCTACATAACGTATGATAGGCGAAATTAAGTTTTCGCAAATAGCAATTTCGCTGGGATTTGGTTTTTTAGTTTTTAAAGAATAATCTAAATCCTTCATAAACCAATCGGGCAGTGGCAGAGGTGGTATTTTCACAAATATTTTGTCTTTTTCCAATTTTGTTTTGTAGCTTGCCTCTACATCAAAAATAGTTTTAAAATCACTGAAAGCCATATCTGTAATTAGTAAATTTTCAGCTACTAAATTAGTAACTCTGATAGTTGTAAAGTTACAAATTTTTTATTGAAAATTTACTAACTTACTAATTCAAAATTTACTAATTTTCTTTTGGTGGTTGAAAAGCCTCGATGAAACGGTAGATTTTCTTTGCATCTTCAAAGTTTTCTGCCCTAAAATGCCAAGACTTTGATATACCTTTGTCTAAGTAACCTACAACTTGATAGATTTCCATAATTTTTTGGTGAATTAGTGAATTTTTAGTTAGCAACTTAATAGGTTGGACAACCTTACAGCTACTTACAAAGCATTAATTGCCCCTTTAATTTCTTCGCCTTGTGTTTCGCCTACTTTCTCCCAGACTACTTTTGATTTTTTGAACAGCAGCAAGGTAGGCATAGCCTCTATTTTGTAGGCAGCAGCCACCTCCTCACTTTTGTCCACATCTACCATAATTACCTCTACTTTGTCAGCCATTTCTTGGGCTATTTGGTCTATCGTGGGTTTCATACGTTTGCAAGGGGCACACCACACCGCACTAAAATCTACCAAAACAGGTTTGTTGCCCGCCACTTTGCGGTTAAACTCCGCTAAACTAATCACACCTTCGGCAAGTGCAGCATCAGCAGTGGCAGTAGTTGTCATTGGTGCAGTTTCCAAAGGCTTGTCGGCTTGTTTCCATTTCTGTATGCCTCCCTCCAATTCATAGACTTGGTAGCCATTGGCTCTCAAAAAGTTGGCAGCTTCGCCACTTCGCCCTCCTGAATAGCAATAAACCAAAACAGGTTTTGCCTTGTCTAATTGTTGCAAAGCTGTTTGTTGGAAGGATGCCCCGTTGTAGTCTATGTGCATTGCCTCCTTGATTTTGCCCTCTGCCACCTCTTGGGCTGTCCGCACATCTACCAACTGCTCGTTAGGTAAGGTTGCAATTTTTTCCTCAAACTCCGCAGGTGATAATTCCAATTTTTCGGCTGTATTGCCCTGGTTAGCACCCGATTGGCAAGCCCACGCCCCGCAGAGTTGAGCCACCAATAAAGCAAAATATATTTTTTTCATTGTGTTTATTTTATTTAGCTGTAACTGATAAGTTTACAAAGAAACACTATTTTACCTTCAAATTTAAAAAAATACTACTTACTTTTTAAGTGTTTTGAAAAAATTATGTAAGTTGCCACTTGTTGTAACATACGCTTTAGCGTATGAAAATGTAACATACGCTTTAGCGTGTGAAAATGTAACATACGCTTTAGCGTGTGATAGAAAACTAATCTACTAACCAGAATGAAATTAAAAAGTTTTAATCTTACCTTAGGCACACAAATTTTCAAAGCATTTGGCGATGAGGCTCGTATTCGTATTTTGCATTTGATACTAAAAAAGAAAGAAATTTGCATATCAGATTTGGAATTGATATTGGAATTTACGCAAACCAAAATCTCAAGACATTTGATTTACCTAAAAAATTCCGATTTGGTCAATTATCGCAAGGTCGACCAGTGGACTTTTTATAGTATCAAGGAAGAAGTAGAGGAGTTTGTGGACACAATGTTTAAATACTTGAGCAAAGACCTCGATTTACAGAAAGATATAGACACTTACAACACCTTGCACTCTAATAGAGAATTGGCTGCTAACAAAGTGGCAATGAAGGGATATAAAAGATAACTATGAATTTCGTTGCCTTAGATTTCGAAACAGCCAATTATGCACGCACAAGTGCCTGTGCTTTGGGCGTGGTGGTGGTAGAAAATGGTTTGATAGCAGACCGCAAAGTTTGGCTTATTAAGCCTGTGCCTTTTTATTTTTCTTTTTCGTGGGTGCATGGCATTACGGCAGACCACGTGCAGACTGCCCCTACTTTCAGCCAAATTTGGTATGAAATCAAGGACTTGATAGCCCATCAGGTGGTAGTGGCACACAATGCCAGCTTTGATATAGGCGTATTAGGGGCTTTGTTGCAACATTTTGACTTGGCAGCACCGCCTTTTAGCTATTTTTGCAGTGTGCAGATGGCACGCCGCACTTGGAAAAAATTACCTGCTTATAACTTAAAAGCATTGTCCGATAATTTTAACATAGCTTTGCAACACCACGAGGCGTTGAGTGATACAACAGCCTGTGCAAAATTGGTCTTGCAAGCCTCAAAAGATACTAATTCGCAAAATATTCAAGAACTTTGTAAGGTGTTAAACTTGAAAATAAGACAATTTTAATGTAAATACCTGATAACAAACCACTTAATTTTCATAATTTTATCTAGTATTTCGTATCTCATACTTATTTTCTCCAATGCAAACACCACAACACCGCATAGTGAAATCTCATGTAGCGTATCTACCTGTTAGTTGGTGGCAACGTATTACACTGTTTATCAGGGAGTTAGTAGATGCTTTTACAGATGACGATTGTTGGAATATGAGTGCAACGATTGCCTACTATACGGCTTTTTCCTTAGCCCCTACGCTGGTGATAATCATTGCCATTGCCGATATTTTCTTAGAAAAACAAGCTGTAAGTGGCGAAATTTATGGGCAAATTCGCAATATAGTAGGCGACAATGCAGCAGAGGTTATTCAAAACTTGCTTAAAAATGCTTCGCTGGCTACTGGCACCACGTTGGGGACTGTCATCAGCAGTATTACAGCACTCTTAGGAGCAACCACTGTTTTTGTAACTTTGCACACCTCACTCAACAATATTTGGCAGGTTTATTACTTGCAAGAGCAGGGAATTTTGATAGTTCTCCGCCAACGAATAGCAGCTTTTTTGCTTTTGTTGGCTATTGGGGTGTTGCTCATAGCCCTTATGGTTTTCAATACGGTTACAGATTTTGTGTATGCTCACTTTGTAGAAATTTTTGCAGTCCCTCCTTCGCTGTTGTTGCGACTTTCGCACTCACTTATTTCTTTCTTTTTTATGATGATACTTTTTGCCCTGATTTTCAAAATCTTGTCTGATGTGCAGTTTCGTTGGCGAGATTTGTGGGCAGGGGCAGCCCTAACCACAGGTTTGTTTATCTTAGGCAGGTGGGGCATCTCCTTTTACCTTTCCAAAAGCAATGTGAGTTCAGTCTATGGGGCTGCGGGTTCATTGGCAATTTTATTGACTTGGATTTACTATTCGACCATTATTCTCTTTGTGGGGGCAGAGTTTATCAAGATTTATATTCGCAACAAAGGCAATTCTATTCAGCAAAAAAAGCAGAGTTTTAAGGTAACAATTAATCCGTATATTCGGCATTAGGAAAGATAGTAAATATGAAGTTAAATAATTGATTATCAATTATTTAATTTCATATTGATTTTATTATGTTGTATTGCGTAGTTGCTCTATTTGCTCAATAGAAAGTTCTGTTAGTTCAGCAATAGTTTTATTGTCAAGACCTTTTTGTATGGCATTGGTAGCAATTTTCTTTGCTTTTTTCTCCTCCACAAGCATTTCTCTTGCTACGTCGTCCATTTCACGCAGTTGTGCATATTGGTAGGCTTCCAAGTCCTCTTTTGTCCAACCATGACGATTTGCTTCTTTGTAAGCCGTTGCTAACCCTTCATCATCTAAATTTGGAGGAATAACAGTTAAACTTTCTGCATTTTTGATAAAATAGACCCATTTCTCGACTAAATTTTGCAATTCTTCTTCTGTTTTGTCAAACTTAGGCAACTCTATAAAGTTAAATTCCAAGTCTTTCAACTTGTGTTCTTTGGTTTCTACGTCTAAGATTAAATGCCTTGACAAATAGTCTTTGGTTTCTAAAAACGCAAAGTTTAGTATGCCAATAAAAATTGTTGGTTTTAGTTTGTAGTAATTATTGCCCGCATCGAGTTGGGCTGCATAGCTTTTCGCACTGTAATACATCACTCTTTTGGCAAATCCAATTCTCTCTGTTACCTGCATTTCTACAATATATTCTTTGCCCGTTTTGTCTTTTGCCTTCACGTCTAAAATAGTAGATTTAGCACCTAACACAATAGGTAATTGGTAAGGATTGAGAATTGCAACCCACGTAATTTTTTTATTGCCTTCCAATTTTAGAACAGAATTGAGAAATGAAATCAAAATTTCTGTTTTGTTTTCATTGCCAAATATTTTGCGAAAAGCAATGTCGTTTTTGATGTCTGCAAATAGCATAGCTGTTTTTACTTTTTTGCAAAGTTAAACAAAAATATCATTTTTTGCTTGCTTTTTCATTTGTTTTCTTTCATATTTTTTCTACTTTTGGAACATAAGAAAACCAAAAAACATGAACGAAATTATTAAAGCTACCACCGTAGTTGGTATTATGCACAATGGCGAATTGGTGATAGGGGCAGACGGACAAGCAACGATGGGCAACACCATAGCCAAAACCAAAGTAAAAAAAGTTCGCACCTTTCAGGAAGGCAAAGTCATCGTTGGTTTTGCAGGCTCTACTGCCGATGCTTTTACGCTGTTAGACAATTTTGAGGGTAAACTCAATGGTTTTCGCGGCAACGTAAGACGTGCAGCCATAGAGTTGGCAAAGGAATGGCGAACAGACCGTTATCTCCGCAAATTGGAGGCTATGCTCTTGGTTGGTAGCAAAGATGAATTGCTAATTATTTCAGGTACAGGTGATGTTTTGGAGCCAGACTCGCAAGTAGCAGCCATTGGGTCAGGCAGTATGTATGCGTTGGCAGCAGGATTGGCACTGAAAAAACACGCACCACACCTCTCTGCCGAAGAAATGGTAAGAGAAGCCCTCACCATTGCAGCCGATATTTGTATCTATACCAATCATAATTTTACGATTGAAAAGGCTAAGTAAATGAATGTAACCTACGCTTTAGCGTGTGGCATTTTTATCAGGCACACGCTAAAGCGTAGGTTGGATGTAATCTAACTACTCAAAAGAATAAAAATATGAAACTTACAAATTTAACATATCTTGACCCCTATTGGGAATTATCAAATTTAAAACTTAGTAACCTAAATTTGATAGTTGCCAAAAATGCTACAGGTAAATCAAGAACATTACTGACCATAGACTTGTTGATAAAAATGATTACCCAAAAGAAAAATCTTAATTGGGGAAGCAAATGGACTATTGATTTTCTTAATCATCAAAACCAAAAAATCACTTTTGAGTTTGCCACAAAATATCAAGATGGAGGTATAGTAACTGCTGAGAAAATTAGTATTGATGGTGGGCAAGTGTTATTTCGTCATCATAAACAGGGAGATGTTGTTTTAAAGAACTTTGTTACGCAAAAAAATGATACCATTTATCCACCTAACAACAAACTTACTTTACACGTCAATCGTGATGTTCGAAAATATCCGTATTTAGAAGATATAAGTAATTGGGCAGAACAATGTTATGGTTTCAAATTTGGAAATATTAGTCCGTATTCAAAATTGAATGAACAAGAATATGATTTACTTACAGCAGTAGAAGATATTCCTAATCTCTTTAGAGCCTTAAAAAAAGAAAGTATTACAAAAATTATTACTGATTTTAATTCATTAGGCTATGATGTTATAGAAATCAATGCTCAAGACAAAATTGAATATTCAATTTTGTATGTGAAAGAAAAACAACTTAATAAAGCCTTACCCCATTATAAACTTTCGCAAGGTATGTTTCGTACTTTGGCTATTTTGGTTTATGTAGAATATTTGATTAGTCGTAAAAAACCTGCAATGATTACGATTGACGATTTTTGTGAAGGTTTGGATTATGACAGGGCAAGGAAATTAGGTTCATTGATTTTTGAAAAATGTGAAAATACGGATATTCAATTAGTTGTAACTTCTAATGATAGTTTTCTCATGGATACGATTGACATCAAGTATTGGAATATTTTGCAGCGAAATGGCAAAGTAATTACTTGCTTGAACCAACAAAATAGTCCAAACTTATTTAAAAAGTTTCGTATGACAGGACTTTCCAATTTTGACCTATTTTCTTCTGATTTTCTCTTACAAACTCAAAACGAAACAAAATGAAAACGGCAATATTTGTAGAAGGACAAACAGAACTTGTTTTTGTGCGTGAGTATATCTTAAAAAAATTTGATTATCAAAATATTGGAATTGAGTGCTATACACTTTTTACTGATAGTAATTTTAATACATCTGAATACCCTTTTCCAAACAAAGAAGAGGCTGTAAATGCTGAAAACTACTTTCAAGTTATCAATGTTGGAAACGACAATGCTGTGATAACAAGAATTTTAAACAGAGAAAAATATCTTTGGAATGTGGGATTTAGTCGTATTATAGGGTTGCGTGATATGTATTCTAAATCTTATCGTGAAACAGCAAAAGAAGTGGGCAAAATAGATTTTGATTTGAATGAAGAATTTAAACAAACCACAAAAAAACAAATTGCCAAAAAAGCAGAAAAGCCCAATCAAATTGATTTTACTTTTGCCATTATGGAAGCAGAAAGTTGGATTTTAGGTTTTCATCATTGCTTTGAGAAAATAAATCCTTTGCTAACTGTCGATTATATAAACGAGCATTTGGGATTTAATCTTGAAACCATAAATCCAGAAACAACCTTTTTCCACCCTGCAAAAATAATGGAGCAGATTTATGAATTGGCTAACGAAACGTATAAAAAAAGTAAAGGAAACATTGAAGCAATTATGGTATCTCTACAAAAAGAAGATTTTGAAATGCTTAGAAATAGTAATAAATGTGCATCTTTTGAGGAGTTTGCAAGTTTTGTAAAAAAGTGAACTACGCCCAACTTAGACTTGGCTAAAAATAGGCACACGCTAAAGCGTAGGCTACATTCGAAATTAAACTAACCAAAAAAACTTATGAAAAAATACATCAATTTGGTGCTTGCTTGCTTTGTTTGTTTGACAAGCTATGCCCAAACTCCTTCGGCTGCTCCTGCCCAAAAACTGCCTATTGTCATACAAGGCGGCACGTTGCACATAGGCAACGGCACTGTCATAGCCAATGGCGAAATACGAATCAGCAACGGCAAGATAGATTACATTGGTGCTGCGGTAACAGATGCCACCAAAGCCACCAACATAGAACTTATTAAGGCGGAGGGCAAGCATATTTACCCCTCCTTAATTTTGCTGAACACTGCCTTGGGCTTAAACGAAGTAGAGTCGGTACGAGCCACCTTAGACCACAGCGAAGTCGGGGATTTTGTGCCTCATGTCCGCAGTTTGATAGCCTACAACACCGATTCTGAATTTATCCCTGTTACACGAGCCAACGGCATTTTGCTTGCCCAAGTAGCTCCTCATGGTGGTACTATCTGCGGTACCTCATCTGTGGTGCAGTTAGATGCGTGGAACTGGGAAGATGCAGCCTACCAAACCGACAACGGCGTGTATATGAATTTCCCTTCCTCTTTCAACGGAGGAGGACGCTGGGAAGCCGATGCAGGTATGCAAAAAGTGGAAAAATACAAAGAGGAAACAGACAAAATAGAAAAGTTTTTGCAAGATGCAGTCAACTATGCCCAACTCAAAAATCCTGCCCCTGCCAATCTGAAATTAGCAGCAATGAAAGGCTTGTTTGATGGGAGCAAAAAACTATTTATTCGGGTCAATTTTGCAAAAGACATCATTGCTGCCGTACAAATGGCAAAAAAATACAACGTGATGCACGTAGTTGTTGTGGGTGGCTACGAAACACCCTTAATTACAGATTTTTTGAAGGCAAACAACGTAGCCGTTATTTTGCACGAGTCTTTCAATGTGCCTCTCCGTATGGACGACGACATAGACACGCATTTTAAGGCAGCAGCCCAACTGCACGCCGCAGGAGTGCTGTTTAGTATGGCTTACACTTCTGATGATGGGTCTGTTCGCAACTCACGCAACTTGCCCTTTGCTATGGGCATGGCTTGCGGTTTTGGTTTAGACAAAGAAATTGGCGTGGCTGCCCTTACGCTGAATGCTGCCAAAATTTTGGGAATAGAAAGCAAAACTGGTTCTTTGGAAGTGGGCAAAGATGCAAACATAGTCATTTCTTCAGGTGATATTTTGGATATTCGCACTAATCAGGTTACGCAGGCTTTTGTGCAGGGACGTATGATTAGCTTGGACAACAAACAAAAAAGGCTAAATACCAAATATATGGACAAGTATCGCAGCGAAAAATCTCTGGAAAGGGAATGATAATAGAGTTTATGAAAAGTAAACGGAGAAATAGACTGCCTTTTTCGGACAGTCTATTTTCCAATTTACTTTTTCAACCTCGCAAAAATATCACCCCAGACGTGATAGTTGGCTTGTTTTTTCTGTTTTTTGAGGGTAGCCAAAGTTTGGTCTAAGGTAAGCCAAGTAGGGTGAGCCAACTGCACCGCCTCGCCATAACTAATGTTAAATTCGTAAGGGGCAACTTCCAAAAGTTTTTTTCCACATTGCTCTACATCAGCCACCAACTCTGCGCTAAACTCAAAAGAAACGACAGGAATAGGAGTTTTTAAGCCCGACAATACCTGATATTCGTAACCTTCTACATCTATTTTGCAGTATTTTGGCAAACCATATTGTTTGATAAGGTGTTCTAACGTAGTCAGTTGTACCTCCTCGTGTTGTTTCCATTCTATGCCTTGCTTGGCAAAAATACTATCTTGTGTATAACTCACATTGAAAGTTGAAAGCCTGTTGTCTTCCTCGCAAATAGCTATTTGTATGCTACCTTCTTGGTCAGAAAGTCCTTTGTGAATTAAATGGACGTGAGAATTGTTAGCAAATTTTTGTTTGAGTTGGTTCATACAAGCCGTTTGTGGCTCTACGGCTACTACTTTTGCCCCTATTTCCAAAAACATTTCTACCTTATGTCCCACATTTGCCCCTACATCAAAACACAAATCTCCCTTGCCAAAAAACTGTTCGTGAAACCTCCTTTCCAGTCGTCGAGGGTGTGTGGTATTGGGTACAAAAGCTGTGAATTGGTAGTGCAGTTCGGTTGCCAATTTGCCCAAACCCAAAGTTTGCAAAGTAGATTTGATAATATTTTTCATAAGATAAAAAAATAAAAAATCAGTGTTTTTAATCCGTAAAATCTGCGTTATCTGTGTGCAAAAGACGGTATAGTTTCTCCAACTAAACAAGTCTATTCCCAAAAACAAACGCAAAGGTACAAAAAAATATGACTTTACATAAAAACCTACCTAATTTGTCATTTAGCTAATTCATAACTAAAAATTAAGAATTTAAAATTAAGAATTATTTTTTGCTATTTTGTTTAAAAAACTCAAAATGCCCTTTAATCATTTGTTGCCAATATTTTTTGTTGTGATTGCCTGCTGCCTTCACAAAAGTAGCCGACAAATTCAGTGTTTTGCAAAGACTGTCAAATTGCAAATTGTCCGCAAAAAAAGCATCTTCTGTTCCACAATCAAAATAAATAGGTTGCCTGATTGCCTTTTTTTGAATTTGTTGATGAATACTCAACTCCTTTTGTACCGTTTTGGGAATTTTTTGCAAGATTTTGGGCAAACCAAAACTGTTTTCAAACAAAGTGAGGTCAAACAAGGCACTGGTGGCTGCCACGCCTGCAAAGATTTCAGGCTGTTGGAGAAACAGAGAAAAAGCCCCATAACCTCCCATGCTTACGCCACTGATGAAAATATTTTGCTGTTTGATTGCATATTTTTTCAGTAGGGTAGGGTGCAAATCTTTGAAAAAAAACTGGGCAAATTGCTGTTGCGGACTATCCAAATACCAAGAATCATATAATCCATCGGGGCAGACAATGAGGCATTGGTATTGGTCTGCAAAGGTTTGAAGGCTGGTGATGTTGTTCCACTGTTTGTAATTGCCCGACCAACCGTGCAATAAATAGACTAAGGGAAAAGTTTGTGTAGCTACATAATTTTTCGGCAAAAAGACCCAACAAGTATCTGCCACAGGCAAAAAAGTAGAGGAAACAACCAATTTTTGTGGACTGCGTTGCATAGTTTGCCCTTTGCTGTCAAGAGAAAATAAAAACAAAAAAAGTGAAAAGACGTAAAAAAGAAAAGCAAACAGCATGGTTAGTTTTTTCATAGCAGCGTAAGCATTTATTTTGTCAAATAAGTTATTGCCAAATCTACTAAAAATTCAAAAAAATTTAATAGATTTGTGTAAATAACATAAGTTGCGTAGAATGTAACATACGCTTTAGCGTGTGATTTTTTTCTTGCATTTGCGTTGCAAATTTCACATGCTAAAGCGTATGCTACATTCACGAAACATTACAAAAAAACTAAAAATTCAAAATTCCTATGTCTGCATTGCCTAATATTACCCCGCAAACCTATTCTTTTGACGAATATTTGAGAATAGAAGCCCAAAACGAACACAAAAGTGAGTTTTATGATGGCAAAATAGTGGCTATGGCAGGAAGTACCTTCGACCATAGTTTGCTTACTCGCAATATGCAAATGACTATTCAACTCCGAATTAAAAGTTCGATTTGTAATAGTTTTACCAGTGATGTCAAGGTTTATGTAGCAGAAGCCCATAGAGGTTTTTATCCTGATGTGAGTGTGGTCTGTGGTGAGGTGCAGCCGTACAAGAAAAGTAATAGTGTACTGGTCAATCCTTCGTTGATAGTGGAGGTACTTTCTAAAAGTACAGCCGAATACGACAGAACCGCCAAATTTGAATATTACAAATTGTTGCCGAGTTTTAAGTGTTATGTATTGGTACACCAAGAGCAAAAATGCGTAGAGGTTTTTACCAAAAGAGGAGATTTTTGGACTTACGAAGCCTATTATGAAACTAAACCAATGATAGTGATAGACACCTTGCAAATTGAATTTTCTATCGAGGAAGTTTATGAAGGTGTAACCATAGTGCCGCCAAAACCAGAGGTAGACATTGAGGACGAGGAGGAAGTGTAGTAGCTGTAGAACAGACTTTAGTCCGTTTCTTATAACTAAAAAAGTTCTGTGTGGACTAAAGTCCACACTACAATAAATTTTATCATTTTTTTTATGAAACTATCCTGCCCATATTGCCAATACCAAAATGCTGTGGAGGCTACAATTTGCTACCACTGTGGCAAAACTTTGGAGTTTAATGAGGAACAAATCGGCGTCAGGCAGCTGAAACTGCAACTTTTGGATATGAAACAAAAGTTTGAGGTGCAGACCCACAACTTGACAGGGCGAATAGAAATAGCCGAAAGACAACTCAACTTTTTGCAACAAAAACAGCAACTATTGTTTGCTCAAGCACAAGGCAGAGAGCAAAAAAATATTGCCCTGCCCGAAATTTCGCCTGAAATTTTGCCTATCAACCTGCCTGTTAATTTGCCTGAAAAAGAGGTTTTGGTTGCCAATCCATTGGCTACTCCCGAAGAAATAGAGCAAGCCGAAAAAATGGCAGAACAAAAACGCAGAGAACAGCAAGAACAAGAAAGGTTGCGAGCCGAACAAGAAAAGGCTTTTAGAGAACACGAGGAAAAGGTGAAAAAAGCAAAAGAGGAGCAAGCCAAACAAGAAAGACAGCAACAAAACGAAAAATACAAACAAGAACAGGCTTACAAACAAGAAAGAGAAAATTTCCAACGCCAGAAGGAATATGAAAGAAGGCAACGCCAAGAAAGTCAAGCTGCTTTTTGGGCAGATGTCAAAGGATTTTTGGAAACTACCTTAGTGGGTACTTTTTTTGCCCCCTTAGCACAATTTTGGTCTTATTTGGCAGACGTTTACCAACACTACAAAGCCCAAGACAAATTGCCTGTGTTTTTTATGACCATTGGCGGGTTGTTGGCTATTTTGTTTGGTTTTGGCTACCTCATGCAGTTTATCAGCGATGCAGCCTTCGAAACAATGAAAATCTTAGGCACCTTAGCCACCAGTGCAGGGCTGATTTGGGCAGGGATTTATTTGCAAAAACGGCAGCAAAAATACCACGATTTTGGGGCTTCCTTGCAAGGGTTGGGCATTTCGCTAAACTTTTTGGTGGTCTATTTCTTGTCTTATTCTATTACCTTTCCGTTTTTCAACAACTATTGGGTCGACACTTTTTTGATGATACTCAATACGGCTTTGGCTTGTGCCTTAGCCTTCCGCTATCAACTCCGAATTGTGCTAATTGTTACTTTGTTTGGAGGTGCTTTTGCCCCTTTTTACCTCAATAGCAACATTATTTCGGTTTTTTACTTCATTTATTTGTGGATACTTTGTTTGGTTACGGTCTTGATAGCCTTGCAAATTAAGTGGAAAACCGCAGGTACATTGGCGTTTTTGGTGTCGGGTGTGCTGTTTGAGGCGGTGATTTTGACTAATTTTAGGCAATTTTTACCCTCTGGCACTTTAACTGTCATTGTCATGGCTTTTGCCTACTTGTTCTTTTTCTTTGCTTTGTTCGAAAACAAAGACAAAAACAAGGTTTCCTTAGCCAATTTTGGTTTCAAAGAAAATTTAGATACCAACGACATTTTCAACTTGGCGGGCAATGCTGCCTTGTTGGTTGCCAATCTTTACAACATTTATGAAGGCGGGCAAAATATGCTGTTGCGAACTTTGGGCTTGATTTATCTGCTCAATGCTGCCTTGTTTACGGCTGGTTTCTTTGTATTCAGGCAAAAACTAACCCCAAAATTGCAGTTCCTGTTTATGATTATTGCAGGGGCTTTTGCAGGTTTTGCCGTACCGCAACTGTTCAATCAAAACATTGCAGGGTTGTTTTGGAGTATAGAAGGGCTGGCTTTGGTCTTGTGCGGATTTATTTT
Source organism: Cytophagales bacterium (assembly GCA_013299115.1). Classification (GTDB taxonomy): domain Bacteria; phylum Bacteroidota; class Bacteroidia; order Cytophagales; family Thermoflexibacteraceae; genus JAAFKA01. The sequence goes on along the minus strand of JAAFKA010000041.1, from coordinate 12,203 downwards.
TGCCTTAGTAGATGTTCGCAAAGAAGGTTATTTTTTGCTCTTGCTCGGCATGGGCAAATTGGTTTCTACTTTTATGACCATTCCGCAAAATTGGTTGGTTGTACTCTGGACAGACGGCTATATTAACTTACTTTCCTTTGGTTTTGTGTTGCTACTTACTTTTATTTTGCTCAATCGTTACAAAGACCAACGCACACGATACGAAAATACCTTGACCTTGATAAGCCTCGAAAGTTTGTCTATTTGGTTTGTTTGTGCTTTTTGGATAGGGGCAAGGTTTTATTCGCAACAGTGGTCGTTTAATTTTGCCTTTGTTTTGGTCTATGCTTACATAGCTTGGGCGTATTGCAACCGACTGAAAATCACTATGTTCATAGGTTTTTTGCATTTGGCGGTTTTGATTTGGGCATTTTTGTTGTCTGCCCTCAATGTCAATGATTTTGCCTTCCGTTTCCAAACTTTGCCCGCAAAAGTGGCAATCATAGAATTTGCCCTTAGCCTTTGGTTGTTGCAACTATTTTTCCAAAAAATATTGCCTTTGTTGTCCCATTTTTCTTGGGCAAGTTCGTGGGCTGAGAGTAATAGCAACCCCAAAACCAAAAAAACTCGTGAAAAACAAGAAGGGTCAAACTACAATCCAAATTACAAGACAGATGAAAAGGAAACGCAAACAGCTTTAGCTACTTCGTTGGTTTTCAGGGAGTTGTTTTATTTGGCATTGCCCATTTTCTTCTTGTCTTCGGTGTATAGGTTCAACGGACAATATTTGCCTTTTGCCATCTGGACTTCGGTTTTAGTTGCCTTTGTGGTTGCTGAAATCACAAAGAAAAAATCGGTGGCTTGGGAGTGGAATTTATTAGTGCCGTTGGCTTTGGCTGTGTTGGTGTTTTTTCCGCAAAGCAAACAACTCATTCTGCCTTACAGTGCAGCCTATTTTTTCAAGGTAAGCGTAGGGGCAATGGGCTATGGCATGGCAATTTTGTTGGGAATTTTGTTGTATAGCAAATTTTATAAACGCAAAGACGAGGACAAAACTCAAGAACGAAGTCCCGAAAAAGCTTGGTTAGACTACGATTTGAGTGGTTTTTGGGTGTCTTTGCTCATGGTAGCTGTTACTTTTCGATACTATCCCGACTATATGCCCTTAGTGGCGTGGTTGGCAGTAGCCCTGAACTTTGTGGTGGCAGAAATCAACAACAAAAACTTAGACAAAATAGAACTACATTTGCTTATTGGTTTTGCCACTTTTTGCTTAGTGCAGGCAGCTTTTGGGCAGTCTTTCCAAAATCCAAACCCTGTGCAGCAACAAGTTACATTGGCAGCAGCTTTGTTGGGCGTGGTTTTGCTATTTGGTATAGTGCTTTACAAAAAAGGTTTGCAAGTGCCACCCAAAAAAGTGGGCAAAGACGAAATGCCAATTTTTGAGTATCAGGTTATCAATGCGTATGCTTTCTATTATTTGGGTCTGGTTTTATTTTTGGGAACTTTGCAATTTTCACGCAACTTTATTGCAGCTTTTTGTTTGGTTGCAACCTATTTTGCTTGTTTAGTTTTGTTCAGAAGCAACTTATTGCCCTTGCAAGGCAACTACAAATTTGCGTACAGAGTCGGCAATTTTATGGGAGTTTTTGGTTTGTTTACCCTCTATTCCCTCGCCATCTGGTTGGCAAGATTGGAAACCATGCCCAATCAACCTGTTGCGGTGGCTTTGGCAGTGCTGATGTTGCCGTTTTACTACGTCATTGCTTACAAAAAAGATACCCTCTACCCCATGAACACCCAACAAGCTAACGCAATTTGGTGGGCAGACTTGTTTGGTGTCCATTTGGCTACGGCTGTGGTCTATGCAAGTGTGTTGGCACTGTTGCTCGGTAGAGCAGATACAATTTGGCTCACCATAGCCTTTACGTTGCACGCCATTATCTTGCTTTTCAACGGAGCAAGCAAAGGTTACAAGCAACTTATCAAGTTGTCGGTTGCGTTTTTTGCCCTTGCCCTCTTTAAACTCTACACCCAAGACCTTGCCAATGCCGCTGCCCCTCAAAAAGTAATGGTTTTTATGGGCATAGGCGTATTGATGTTAGGAGGCTCTTTCTTGTTTATGCGGTTTAAGGAGAAGTAAAAAACTACTTACAAAGTTCCATCAAATTGTTTTAAAAACCTTACATCATTTTCGGTAAACAGACGCAAATCTTTGATTTGGTAGCGGAGCATCGTTATCCGTTCTATGCCCATGCCGAAGGCAAAACCTGTGTATTGGTCAGGGTCTATGTTGCTACTTTTCATTACATTAGGGTCTATCATACCGCAACCGCCAATTTCTACCCAACCCGAATATTTGCAGACATTGCAACCTTTGCCTCCACAGATAAAGCAAGAAATATCTAACTCCGCACTGGGTTCTGTAAACGGAAAGTAAGAAGGTCTTAGTCTGATTTTGGTTTCTTTGCCAAACATTTCCTTAGCAAAATGATACAAAGTGTCTTTCAAATCCTTAAAACCTACGTTTTTGTCTATATAAAATCCCTCTACTTGGTGAAAAATGCAATGCGCACGAGCCGAAATAGCTTCATTGCGATAGACCCTACCAATAGAAATAGTCCGCATCGGCGGTCTTTGGCTTTCCATCACACGCACCTGTACAGAGGAGGTATGGGTACGCAAAGCTATGTCGTTGGCAGTTCCTTTGGTAATAAAAAAAGTGTCCTGCATATCTCTGGCGGGGTGGTTGGGCGGAAAATTTAGGGCAGTAAAGTTGTGCCAATCGTCTTCTACTTCGGGTCCATCGGAGAGGTTAAAGCCCATTCTTTCAAAAATTTGGACTATCCTTTCGCGTGTGTGTGTCAAGGGGTGAATAGCCCCATACGTGGCAGGGATAGTGGGCAAGGTCAAGTCGTGAGGCTTGCTTACATTGGCTAATTGAGCATTTTCTATCTGCTCAGTCAAAGTTTTGAGTTTAAGCTGAGCAGCTTCTTTGAGTTGGTTTACTCTTTGCCCAAAATCCTTGCGTTGGTCGGCGGGCAAGGTTTTCATTTGGTCGAACAATTCGGTTAAAACTCCCTTCTTGCCTGTGTAGGCAGTTTTAAAACCTTCGAGTTGCTCTTTATTTTGGGCTTCGTAGCTGTTGATAGCAGCCAATATTTCGTCTATTTGTGTTTGCATAACGTACAGTAGAGGTCTAAGAAAAACAAAAGTAATTGGAAAAATGAAAAAATCAAATCCTTTGTGTATATACTAAAAAAAGACTATCATTGCAGGGTTATTTTAGTATATCTTTGCAAAAAAACAAAGGAAAATGCAGGCATTAGCAGAAAAGCAAAACCTACTATTGCGTGAACATTACAACCAACATAAAAACCCTTGCGGTATGCCTATTGAAAATCTTGAATTTTTAACCCAATATTCGCATTTTTAGTATAATTGACTGCAAAATACCGCACACTAAAAAACTTTTATGAAACACACCAACCTATTTGCAAACCATTCTGTTACTTTTGCAACCCTATTATTGTTGGGAAGTTGGTTAGTAACTTGCCAACCTGCCCCTCGTTCTGTTGCTATGCAAACTACAAATTCTGCTACGCCTCGCAAGGTAGGAATCGTAGCCTCACAAGGTATGGTTTCGTCTGCCCACCCCTTGGCAACTGCCGTAGGCGTGGAGATTCTCAAACAAGGAGGCAACGCCACTGATGCAGCCATTGCCACTTTTTTTGCTTTGGCTGTGGTTTATCCGCGTGCTGGCAACATAGGTGGTGGAGGTTTTGCTGTTTGCAGACAAGCAAATGGCGAATCAACAGCCTTAGATTTCAGGGAAAAAGCACCGCAAAAAGCCTCGCGTGATATGTATTTAGACGACAAAGGCAACGCCCAAAATCACCTAAGTTTGGCGGGACATTTGGCGGTGGGTGTGCCTGCTTCGGTGGAGGGCATGGTGGCTTTGCACAAAAAACAAGGCAAATTGGCATGGGCTACTTTGCTTGCTCCTGCCGTAGAGTTGGCTGCCAAAGGTTTTGCCCTCACGCAACATGAGGCAAAATATCTCAACCAATACAGCGAGGAAATTATTGCAAACAATCCCAAAAGTATTCCCCAACATTTGGTAAAAGCCGAAGGTTGGAAAGAAGGAGATTGGGTGGTGCATAAAGACCTTGCCAAAACTCTACGCCTGATTCAAGAAAAAGGTAGGGCTGGTTTTTATGAAGGCGAAACAGCAGCCCTGATTCTCAAAGAGATACAACGCGGCAAAGGTATTCTTAGCCAACAAGATTTAGACAATTACCAAGCCATTTGGCGTACACCTTTAATTGGCAATTACAAAAAATACAAAGTAATCACCATGCCGCCGCCTTCGAGTGGAGGTATCATTTTGTTGCAACTTTTCAGAGCTACCGAAAACTATCCTCTCCGCAAATGGGGACACAATACCGCTAAAACGATGCACGTGATGGTGGAAATGGAAAGACGAGTCTATGCCGACAGGTCTGTGTATATGGGTGACCCCGACTTCTATAAAGTGCCACAAACGATGTTGCTAAATAAAAATTACATCAAAAGCAGAATGGCAAACATCAATTTGACCCAAAAAACTCCTTCTCAGCAAATACGAGAGGGCAAGGTAGAGCAGATTGAAAGTTTTGAAACTACTCACCTTTCTGTGGTGGACAAAGACCGCAATGCCGTAGCTATAACAACCACACTAAACGGAAATTACGGCTGCAAAGTAATGGTAGAAGGGGCTGGTTTTTTCCTGAATAACGAAATGGATGATTTTAGCATTAAAGTAGGTGTACCCAATCAATTTGGCTTGGTGGGCGGCGAGGCAAATGCTATTGCACCCAATAAACGTATGCTAAGTTCGATGACTCCCACGATTTTGGCAGACGAAAACAACAAATTGTTTATGGTTGTAGGCACACCTGGCGGCTCTACCATTATCACTTCGGTTTATCAAACTATTTTGAATGTGATAGAACACCAAATGACGATGCAAGAAGCCGTAGATGCCAAGAAATTTCACCACCAATGGTTGCCCGATGAAGTAATTTTAGAGGAAAAGAGTTTTTCCGAACAGTTGCAAAAACAGTTGGCTGCCTACGGACACACCATTTCCTACGCCCCCACGCTGGGTAGAATGGATTGCGTGTTGGTCTTGCCCAACGGCACGTTGGAAGGCGGAGCAGACTACACCAGAGGGGATAACAGGGCAATAGGGTATTGAATTAGGTAAATAAATAATTTATCCTCGCAACACTTTTTGCAACAACGTAGGGGTAGATTGAGTTTGTTTGTCCATTATTTTTTGTTGCAACTTCAAAAATCCAGCAATCAGAGCCTCTGGGCGTGGTGGGCAACCCTGCACATACACATCTACAGGAATAATTGTATCTACGCCCTTGACTACATGATAGCCATGTTCCCAGTAAGGACCTCCACAGTTGGCACAGCTACCCATCGAAATTACATAGCGAGGTTCAGGCATTTGTTCGTAAAGCCTGTAAATACGGTCTGCCATTTTGAATGTAACTGTGCCTGAAATTATCATGACATCTGATTGACGAGGCGAATTTCGTGGGAAAATGCCTAATCTATCGAGGTCATAATGAGATGCGTAGGTCGACATCATTTCTATGGCACAGCACGCCAACCCAAAACCCATAGGCCACATCGAAGCCAATCTTGCCCAGTCTAACAAGTCATCTAAATTGCTGATGATAATACTTGATGCCCCTGTTTTCATTTATTTTTAAATAAAGTATTGTAATCTACTCTTTCAAAAATTTCTAATTTTCCGCCTGATGTGGCGTTGAGCAAGAGTCTATTGTGGCTTTCGTAAGTCATTCGGGCTTTGCGATAAGCTTTTTCCATGCGATAGAGCATAGGGTCGTGCCATCGTTTGCCCTTACCGAAATACGCAGCATTAAAATGATTAACATCATTTGATTCGGAAGTAATGACATGATTTGCTCCCATCGTGGCATCTTTTGGGATATGATACGTATGGTCAAAACCAATTAAATAGATTTCTGAAAAGCCCATGTAAAATGCAATTTGCATACAGAGATAAGAAACTGTGCCTCCCACCCAAAGACGCTGGAGCAAATTTTCAGAAAAGTGTGGAAAATTAGAATAGTCACTGTAATCCAAAATCACGTTGAGCAATACTGTTGTGTCGTCTGGTTTGAGACAGTAACGGAGATAATTGCCAAAAAACTTTACGTCACTTTTGTTGTAATCATTAATCTCTGATGCTCTGTCTTCTGCTACCAAAAAATCTTCTACGACATAATAAGTAGGATAAAATCCCATCTTTTCGTAGTTGGTATAAATAGCATTGACCCCAAAAGTGTATTCGTTTTTGAGCAAAGACAAATCTAATAAATTCAGACTGGGTCCGTTGCCAATAATAAAACATCTTTTGCCTTTATTGATATTGTGCAATCCCGCAATTTTTCTTTCGTTATCTGAGAGTAGCATACCTTTGGCTGCTAACTCATAACGGAGATTAGAACGACGAGATTGGACTGCCCTTATTTTTTTTATTACTTTTTGAAAAAAATTCATGTCTTGTTGCTTGTGCTTACAAATATTGTTTGGTTATTATCATCTTAGTTTATGAAAAAGAGTTTTTGAGAGGGCAATAACAACTAATAAATTTTTGAAAACAGCTGTTGGCAGGGCAAAAAGCTGAGTTGCTACCAGCCACTGCCAAAGTCATTTTCATTCTCAAAAAATGTTCAACATTCAACATTCAAAATTACTTACTTCTTTCCATATACCACTTCGAAATCGTAGGACCTAATTCTTTTTGCGACCTTGCCCCTACAAACACGCCAATATGTCCGCCAGGGAACTCATAAAGAGTTTTGTCCGTAGAACCAACGGCATCATTGAGAGGTTTGGTAGCCGATGGCGGAACTAAGTGGTCTTCGGCTGCATAAATGGTAAGGATAGGCATAGTTATATTTTTGAGGTTTACTTTTTTGCCTCCCAATACCAATTCGCCTTTGAGCAACTTGTTTTGTTGGTACAATTCCTTGATAAATTGGCGAAAACACTCACCTGCTTGTGCAGGGCTGTCGGCTACCCACTGCTCCATGCGGAGGAAGTTCATTAATTTTGCTTTGTCGTCAAACAAATCGGGGATAGACTGCATTTTTTTCATCTTTGCCGTAGGTTTGAGCATATCAAAGGCAAAATTGAGAAAATCGCCAGGCACCAAACCGCCATTGCTGTCCACTATTTTGTCTATATCTAAATGCTTTGACCATTTGAAAAGTAAACCATCTTCTACACTAAAATCTACAGGCGTAACCAAAGTTACCAAATTTTGCACTTTGTTGGGGTGCAATGCCGAATAAATTAGAGAAAAAGTGCCACCTTGACATACGCCCAAAAGGTTTACTTTGGCTATTTTGTGGTGCTGGCGAACAAAATCCACGCAGTCGTCTATGTAGCCGTTGATGTAGTCATTCAGGGTTACATAACGGTCTGCTCTGGTGGGGTAGCCCCAATCTATCACGTAAATATCCATGCCTAAACTAAGCAACTTGCGTATCAGGCTGCGGTCAGGTTGCAAATCCATCATATCAAACCTGTTCACAAGGGCATAGCTGATAATAATGGGGACAGGGCAAGTTACGTTATCATTTTGGTAATGAAAAAGCCGTACTTTGTCCTCCTGCCAAACTAATTGTTTGGTGGCAGTTGCCACGTCTATTTGCTCTACGGTCTGCAATACTTCGTAGCCCTTGATAAGCTGTTCGGTAGTTTTGCTAAATTCCTTTAATACTTCTATCATGGTGTTGTGAGTTGGTTTATTGGTAGTAAGATTTATTATAAAATGTTATAATCAGTTGTTAGTTACCTTTGTAAAATCTTTCAAAATTAGACAATAATGTTAACTTAGCCTCATTGTCTAAACACAAAAGTAAATAAAAATGGCAAGAAGTCAAAAACTTGTGGTTTTTTTAAGAAGTTGAAAAATAACGAGGTAGCTTTTCTAAATATATTATCAAATTTTTTTTAATTTCTTTTAAACTATTTTTATTTTTTTATATCAAATTAGCACCACCAAAGCAAAAGTATCGGATGACAAGTACAAAGGTTTTGGCAGTGATTCTTTAAATTTTAAACAAATAAATCTTATGAAAAAGTTATTTTTAGTTGTTGCAATTTTATTCGCCTTTGTTTTGCAGGGCATGGCACAAGACACCAACAGTAAAATAGAACAGTGGAAAGCAGCCCTCAACTTGTCTGTTGACCAAGAAACCCAAATTAAAGCAGCTTTTGCTGCAAGGAAAACTAAAATAGATGCAGCCAGAGCTGTTTCACCAAAAGATAAAGCAGCCATCAAAGCAGCAAAGGAGGAATTTAGAGCTAAAGTGAAAACTATTTTGACTCCTGAACAGCAAGCTAAATTGAAAGAATGGAAAAAAAATAACAAAGGGAAAGGCAGAGGCAAAGGCAAAGGAAAAAGTAAGGATAAAGACAAAGAAAATGACGAAGATGACGACGATTTAGATTAGTCTTTATTTCTTGCTTTATTTACAAAAAAAATATAATTTGATAAAATATTCTTTATCAAAACTCAAAAATGGTAAATAATCAATCACTCAAAAAACAACTAACCCTACCATTGGTTTAGGCAACCTCGTGCTTTTTGCATCCTGCCAATAGTTTATTTTCGCACCCTATCTAAAAGCAATAACATTTTTTCAAGAAATGTTATTGCTTTTTTATGGCTAATTGGTAATCAACAAAAAGTTCAAAAATTCAAAATATTCCCCACTTTATTTATTTTTGCCCTATATTTTCCTATCTTTGTAACTAAATCACGTATAAACTTAGCAATTTTATTTGTCCAATTTTTACACACCAAAATTTTACCAAAATGAACAGCTACATTAAACAAAAATTTCTGCCCCAAACCTTGGCAGTGGCTTATTTGCCTTGCCAATGGTTATTTTCAACCTTGGCAGTGGTGCTTTTTCGCACCCTGCCAATGGTTTGGGCAATGGTGTTACTCCCAATGCTTGCCGCCGCACAGGTTGCTGCCTTAGGCACTGCCACCTCTGCATCAGGCACAACTACCCTCACAAGTTTCTCTGCCCCTGCGGGAACTAATAGGTTGCTGGTCGTAACTTTTTCCGATGCAGCTTCCATTACCCCTGCTTCGGCTACTTTTGGCGTAACTTCAATGACAAAAATCAGCGAAGTCAATGATGCTAATGTGGCTAATGATGCTGTTTTTGTTTTGGCATTAGGCACAAGTGCCACGCCAACAGTTGCAAACGTGGTAGCAAACAATGCCAATGGCAGTAATACAACCAAAATTGTATCTGCTTCGGTCTATCAAAATGTAAATCAGATTACACCAACATCTGGTATAGTGTCGGCACCTGCACCTGCTATTGGCACAACCAGCACTTTAAATGTAACCAGCCAAGCAAATGATTTGGTGTTTGATTTCTATGACAGTTTTCATTCATTGGCTACACCTATTCCAACTGCGGGAATAGGGCAAACCCTTACTAATTTTACAGCTTTTGCTGTTCCTTCGGGTTTTGGTCATTATGGCATAAGCACCAAAGCTGGGGCTGCAAGTGTGGCAATGAGCCGAACAGCCACAGGGCATTGTTGCTATATTCACATTGCGTTTAGCATTAGATTAGCTCCTCCTGTTCCTACTGTTACCACACCTACTCACACCCAAGTCGACTCTTATTTGGCTGTTTTGGGTGGCAATGTAACCGCAGGTACAGGAATTGCAGAAACGGGCATTGTGTGGAGTACCTCCAACACAACCCCAACCCTTGCAGACAACAAAGTAGTGGCTTCGGGCAACATCAGCACAGGCGTATTTGCTATTGTGGTGCAAAATTTACCCGCAGCCTCTACGGTTTATTACAGACCTTATGCTACCAATGGAGGAGGCACAGGTTATAGCACTGCCAGCAATTTTACCACAGGTGCAGCCAAAACCATTAATTATACAGACGGAATGAATGCAGATGTAGTCATAGGACAACCAGATTTTACTACAGCAACATCAGGCACTACCTCACAGAAATTTAATAGTGTTAGAAACATTGCCATTGATTATGCAAATGGGAAAATGTATGTAGCTGATAGAAGCAATAATAGAGTTTTGCGTTTTGCATACCCAATCAATAGCAGCAATCCAATAGCCGAAGCAGTATTTGGGCAATCCACTTTTACTGCCAATACATCTGGCACAGCCTTAAACCAAATGAGCCAACCTGCTGCGATTTTTGTAGATAATGTGGGCAGACTTTGGGTCGGAGATTTTACAAATGGTAGGGTTTTATGGTTCAACAATGCCAATAGTGCATCAAGTGGGGCTACTGCAACAGGTTCATTTACTGGACTAAGTTCTCCGTCTGAAATCAAAATGGATAATGAAGGCAATTTGTTTGTTGCCGAATCTACAGGTAATTATGTCAGGCGATATAACAAAGCTGCCCTTAAAGCCACTTCTGGAGCAAGCTATGATGTAAGTTTTGGCAGTGGAACAACAGGCAGTACAGCATCAGATTTATTTACTCCTGTTGGTATTGCTATCATAGGAACAAGTTTGTGGGTAGCCGAACAATCTAATCACCGCGTTGTTAAATTTAACAATGCACTTTCTGTTTCTAATGTTACCACTTCCGATGTCGTTTTAGGGCAAACAGCCTACGGCATAAACACTTCTGCCACTACCCAAAATAGAATGCAGGGTCCCGTGGGTTTGAGTTCAGATTTTAATGGCAATTTATATGTTTGCGACCTTACCAATAACAGAGTATTGCGTTTTAACAATGCTAATTCAAAAACTAACGGGGCAAATGCAGATGCAGTATTAGGGCAATCAAATTATACTTCTAATACAGGCTCTACTACAACTCAAAATGGTTTCTCATCGCCAAGAGGAGTTACATTTGATTGGGTAAACAACAGAATTTTGGTAGCCAATGTAGGCGGACATAGAATAATGCAATTTAATAATCCTGTTGCTACCCCTACCATTTCCACCACAGGCACCCCTTCGGCAGTCAGCACTGTTTATGGCACAGCCTCCTCTTCCACAAGTTTCAACGTATCGGGTGCAAATATGACCGCAGGAATTTTGGTAACACCGCCCAGCACCAACTTTGAAGTTTCTTTGAATAATTCTACTTTTACAAATACTGTAACCGTAGGTGCTGCGGGAACTATTGCAAGTACCCAAGTTTTCATTCGCCTAAAATCAACAGCACCCGTAGGTTCTTATTCGGGTAATATTGTTTTGTCAAGTTCAGGGGCAAGTAATGTAAATGTAGCTATGCCAAGCAGTTCTGTAACAGCCAAACCTTTGACTATCACAGGTTTAACAGGTGCAAGCAAAGTGTATGATGCCTTGACTACTGCCACCACCACAGGCACAGCAGCTTTGAGTGGCGTAGAAACTGCCGACTTAGCAAATGTTACGCTGGGAGGTACAATAGTTCGCAATTTTGCAACCGCAGCAGTTGGCACAAACAAACCTATTACTATTACAGGTTATACCATTTCAGGCACAGCAGCAACAAATTATACCTTGACTCAACCCACAGGCTTAACAGGTAATATTACAGCCAAAGGCTTGACTATCACAGGTTTAACAGGTGCAAGCAAAGTGTATGATGCTTTGACAACAGCCACCACCACAGGCACAGCAACTTTAGTTGGTGTTGAAACTGCCGACTTAGCAAATGTAACCTTAGGAGGTACAATAGTTCGCAATTTTGCAACTGCCAATGTAGGTACAGGAATTGCTATTACCATTTCAGGTTACACCATTTCAGGCACAGCAGCAGGAAATTATACCTTGACTCAACCCACAGGTTTAACAGGTAATATTACAGCTAAAGGCTTGACTATCACAGGTTTAACAGGTGCAAGCAAAGTGTATGATGCCTTGACAACTGCCACCACCACAGGCACAGCCAATTTAGTTGGCGTAGAAACTGCCGACTTAGCAAATGTTACACTGGGAGGTACACCAGTCCGCAATTTTGCAACCGCAGCAGTTGGCACAAACAAACCTATTACTATTACAGGTTATACCATTTCAGGCACAGCAGCAAGTAATTACAGTTTAACCCAGCCCACAGGTTTAACAGGTAATATTACAGCTAAAGGCTTGACTATCACAGGTTTAACAGGTGCAAGCAAAGTGTATG
>JAAFKA010000040.1 GCA_013299115.1 Cytophagales bacterium | reverse complement strand
ACAAAAAACTAATCAAAAGAGGACATTTTAGCTCCAAAGAAGACCTCAAAGAAAAGCTAAACAAATTTATTGACTACTTCAATCAAACTATGGCAAAGCCTTTTAAATGGACATATGGGGGAAAGCCTTGCAAGGTATAAAGTAAACGGTTATTTATGAGATGTAACACTAGTGAAGTGATTAGAGCAAGAAGTATTTTAGAAGCCAAACGACTTTTGACCTTTACAGACAAAACCGTTTCAGAAATTGCTTTTGAGTTGAATTATACTGATAGTTCGTACTTTGCCAAAGCATTTAGAGCAGAAACAAACCTATCACCCATAGGATTTAAAACTGAAATATCCGAAAAATACCGAACAAGATAGGTTTTATCTTAACAAAAAGCCTATCTTTTAGCCCACCTTTGTATTGTTAATATTCACATCACAATTTAATATTGAAGACAATGCAAACGCAAAAAATTTGGTTTATCACAGGTATTTCAAGTGGTTTGGGCAAGGCACTTGCCCAAACTGTAATTGAAAATGGCGATTTTGTTATTGGTACATTTCGCAACCAAACACAAGCAGATGATTTTAATAGCCAATACAGAGAAAAGGCTTATGCTTTGACTTTGGACATTACAAAACCGACTGAAATTGAGCAAGCTGTTCAAATGGTTAGGGATAAATTCGGCAAAATAGATGTGCTTGTAAATAATGCAGGCTTTGGTTTGGCAGGTGCAGTGGAAGAAACAAGTATGGCAGAAACAAGGGAAATTTTTGAAGCAAATTTTTTTGGTACTTTGCAACTTACACAAACTTTTTTGCCATTATTTAGGCAACAAAAAAGTGGACATATTATTCAAATTTCTTCTCATGGTGGTTTTAAGGCTTTTCCCGGTTTTGGAATTTACAACGCCAGCAAATTTGCCTTAGAAGGTTTTAGCGAAGCCTTAGCAATAGAGGTTGCACCGATGGGCATAAAACTGACTATTGTAGAACCAGGTCCTTTTAGAACAAATTTTGCGGGGAGTTCTTTCAAACAAGCCTCCAACCTCATTGCAGATTATCACCCAACAGCAGGTGCATTCAGGGAGAGAATGAAACAGGTAAATGGCAAACAAGAAGGCAATCCAATAAAAGCAGCACAAGCAATTTTTGACATCACAAAATTGGAAACACCACCTTTGCGACTACCCTTAGGAAAAATTGCCATTGTTTCCTTAACCGCAAAGTTGGAAAGTGTGCAAAAAGACATCAACGCATACAAAGATATTGCAGAAAGTGTAGTATATTAGAGGTTATTATGATTTGTACCGTACCCTTTGGCGGGGGTTGCCTCCAACTGCAAGGTCAATTAGTTGAAAATCAACAAGTTAATTTTCTATACAAAAATTATCGTAATAACCTCTATTTAACCTTTTTCCCAAATTTCATTTCAAACTTGATTCCAAGTTTTACAAAAAACACAAAGATTGTTAGACTTCCCCAAAATTTTATTCAATAATTTCGCACAGCGGCTCACCTATTTTAAGTAAAGTACCTTCGGCAGCCAATATTTTCAGTGTCCCTTCTTCGGTAGCCTCCAATTCGAAGGCAAATTCCTCTGTATTGACTTCGCAAATAGATTCGTTTTTCTGTACATGGCTGCCGTCAGCTTTGAGCCAAAACGCAATTTCTACCTCTTGGGTATGATTGTCGATGGCAGGTAACAACATAAGAGTTTTCTTTTGCATAGTTTTTTTTGACAAAACTAAATAAAAAAAAGTAATACTTGCAAATTATTTTGTACTCTTATACAAATATGTAATTTTGTAACTTAGATACCAACAACTATATCTGAACCTCCTATTCTTGTAGAGTTATGCACAGCACCATAGATGAAAAAATTTTCGAAACCATTAAGCAAGTTGTTTTGAAAGAAGAGTTTGAATTAAAAAATCTTGCCCAAAAAGGAATCTACTTCATGCCCGAACAGGCTTTTTTCTACCAAATTAGCAAATCATTGACGCTAAACAAGCAATTAATCTTTGGAGAGTCGAATGTGCAGTGGGTAAAAGAAGTGAAAGTAGGTGATGCAGGCGTAGTAGATTTGATACTCAAAGTAGAAAAAGATAGCACTACGGAAGCCTACATCTTTCAATTCAAATTTAGAGATGACTACGAGGCGTATGTGCGTGATGTGAAAACTCTTATGAAAATCCAAAAAGCAGGTTACCACGTCAATGTCAAAGCCCACTTGTTCCTTTGTGCTTTAGTAGATACTGTAAAAGGTGAGCAAGACGACAGAATAGTGGACTTGGAGGCAAATGCCGAACTCAGTATCACAAGGGTAGATAGTTTTTTGCCTATTCCTACACAAGACGAAATTCATAGGTCAAAAGTAGAGTGCGTGGTCTGCCTTTGGAAAATTGTATAAATTAACCATAGCAAACAATGCGAGGAAAGAATATTTAGGTTTTTGTGGCAAGAGAAGAAACCAAAACTAATCTTCTAAATTGCCTTAACAAGCCCCAAAAACTAATTAACTCGTGGCTGTTGCCATTGGGAACATCTATCACAAAAACTTCGTGGAAACTGTGTACAAGCAATTCTCCAATATACAAGTCCACCCAATACAAAGGTATATCTGCATCAATCATTGTTATTGCCTCTAAATCAATGCTTTGTAATTGATTATTTTTGTAATTTAATAGCCGTTGAGTAGAAACAACAGTCCAGTTATCTTCAAAAATCCAAAGGATTAAAACAGGCAATTCATTTGGCAACCAACTTATTAATTTATTTATCTCTTGTTTTTGCTTAGTAGTAGCTCTCCAATAAGTACACACATTGGGCATATCCCAATACCATTTTTTGTATAAGTATAACATTTGCAGGTATAGTACCTCATGAGTAGTTAGTTGTTCATTTAGCATAGACAGGAATAGATACAAAATAGTAGATACGAAAAGAAATATGAGATTAAACTAATTGATTGTCAAGTGTTTGCAATATAAAAAATTACATTTTAATTTTAATTCCTATTCCAAAAGTATTTTTTTTAAAAAAAATATCAAAAAGTTTGTAAATCAAAAAATAAGTCCTACCTTTGCAGCGTTGTCTTGGTGTTGTAGCTCAGTTGGTAGAGCAAAGGACTGAAAATCCTTGTGTCGGTGGTTCGATTCCACTCAACACCACAAAATTAATTTTTTGTTTCGTACATTATTTTAAAAGCACCAAAATCTTGTTTTGGTGCTTTTTTATTTCCATATAATTGCTATAAATTTGATTGGACAAATTCCAAGTTTCGCAAGCATTAAAGCAATTCCAAGAATTCACATTTCTTATTTAGCCAACGACAAACCCGAAGTAAGCATACTACCCACTCTTTTTACCACGCGTTGGCAAGCATCAGGTCTTTGGAAGGCAGCTTCGGTAGTAGAAGGATTGGCTGCATAGAAAGTAGCCAAATTTACTACTTCTTGCAAGACTGTTCTTTCGTCTATGTTCTTGATTTTGTCTAAGGTATTCAGCCCTTGTGCTTTGGCTACTCTTTCAATAGCATATTTGAAATAAGTACC
The DNA here is from genome assembly GCA_013299115.1 of Cytophagales bacterium. Taxonomy (GTDB): domain Bacteria; phylum Bacteroidota; class Bacteroidia; order Cytophagales; family Thermoflexibacteraceae; genus JAAFKA01. The sequence goes on along the minus strand of JAAFKA010000040.1, from coordinate 35,678 downwards.
TGTGGTGTTAATCCATTGATTTACAGTAATATCTATCAATGAGGCTTGCCCCGCCACTGACCGAATAATGTCTGTCAAAGGTACACTGGGGACTATGGTGCCGCCTACTGTGAGGTTGATTCTGATTTTAGTGAGGGCTGGCACTAAGTAATATTGGGCTGCCGATTCTATTTGCAATTCGGCTACTCTTTGGTTGTAACCTGCTCTTACCCAAATCCCACAGAGTTGTTTGCTGCGTTGGAGAGCAAGGTAGGCGTTGTTGTCGGTTTGGTTGTTGCCGTTGTCGTCTATGACCGAAATGCTATTGCCATTGACATCTACGCCAAATTTTCGGAATAATTCGTTGAATAAATTGGGTTCTTTGGTTTTGACATTGAGCAAAAAGGCAGGCAAACGACTGCCTGTTACACCTCCTGCCAACTGAATGAAACCAAAAGAAAAAATAGCTTTGTCCCACGTATTGATGGCATCAAAACAACCTTCGTGTTTCGATACTTCTTTGAGCATCATAGCTTGGGCATTAGACAAACCAGCTTTCATATAAGAACCCAAGTCCAGATTAGCGGGGCTGTTGCCACCTCCGTAGGCTATCCCTGCGTTCACTGGGCGAAAGTTGGGCGTATTGACCATTGCCCCTGTGGTGGGGTGAGGAAAAGAGAAATTGGTTGCATTAACCCTGATGATAGACCTTGCTCCTGATACGCCGCCGCTTACATTGACCGTAGCAGGTGGTGGCGTTACGGGGGTTACAGTTGTTGGGTTGCTTACTACGCTGCCACTTGCCGAAGGAATAATCAATTTCATACCCACACTCAACGAGGGCGAGGTCAATTTATTGGCTGTTTGCAAAGCCTGTGGACTAATTTTGAATTGGGAAGCAACCCCAAACAAAGTATCGCCGGGTTTTACAGTGTAGGTAGTTCCCGCAGCAGCAGATGCAGCCGTAACTTTGAGTTGCTGCCCTATGCTTAAAGCCCCTGATGCGGGTAGGCTATTCCAAGAAATGATTTGTTCAGGAGTGATGCCGTATTTGCGAGAAATGCCAAAGAGTGTATCTCCTGGTGCAACTGTATGTGTCATATTGGTTGGTGCTAAGATTTTAAGGTTTAAGCAAGTAATTTTTTATGAGAATATCAAATTTTTTTCACAAGTTTTTATAAAAACTTAATTTATATTTCAAAGATAGGGAAATATGGCAATTTTACCAAGAGTACTTATCGTTGTTTTTTCCACTGCCAATAAAAAACCTTCAAAAACCTTTTGCTTTGCAGCCTTAACAGTTGGCGGGGCATTGCCAATAAAATAGACAAATGTGCAGTTGCCAACAGCGTAGCATAAACCAACAAAGAAAAATTGCCTACTGTCCATTGGTAGCCACCAAGCAAACAAACAAAACATAGCAAAGGTAAAAGCCTGATTTTGAGGGTAGTACGCACAATGTTGTTGTGAGTTTGCAAATAATTTCGCACATTATCTGCCCAAGCAAAAAGTCCTGCAAAGTGCCAAAACCCTAAGTACAACGGATACAGGGAAGTGAGTGCTGCCACTTGCCACTGCCATTGAATTGCACACAAAACCAAAAACAAAGCCAAATAGCCAAGCAAACTAAAAACCAAAACCAACAAATTAGTTTGGTGCAAAAAACTCAAAGCCGACTGTTGAAATTGCAAAGGATTTAGTCGATTGGTCATGCTCGACAGCAAAGTTTGGGGCAGCGAAGCATAGTAACGTATCCTTTCATACAGTCCAATTTGGTAGTTGTCAAACCAATAACTTGCTATCAAAATATCTGCTTTGCTGTGAAAAGTTTCAATCAAACGGCTTACATAGAGTCGGCTGGCAACTTGAAAAATATAACGCAAACTATTGATTTGCAAATACTTCCAACGAAAAGAATAAGGCAGATAGAAAAAAGCCAAAATAAGATAAACAGCAAAAAATGCAAAATTGGTAAGTAAAACTCTGCCTGCTAAGGCGGTGAGGGTAGGTTGCAACCAAAGCCAACCTAAACTTACAAAAAATAGGGCAAATTGCAACCAAAAATTGACTTGTGAATTGAGTAAAAAATGCTTGTGCTTGTCTAACAGAGTTTGCAGCACTTGTTTGGTTGTGAGCAAACCACCCGCCACCAACAAAGCAACTATCCAAACACTTTCTTCTGCTGTATAAAAATTGCCATAGCCCAATAAACTACCTATACCCAAACCCAAAAGCAAGAGTAATAAAATTTGCCCCAAACTCAACCAAAAAACGTGATGCACAAGATTTTGCTCACTTGCAAGCACCTTTTCCGAAGGTTTTACCAACAAAACAGTGTGCAAACTAAAACCCGCAAAGCCACCCAAAATGATAGCAAGGCTTTGAATTTTGGCAAAAACACCAAAAATTTCAGGGCTTAACCACCAAGTTTGTATAAATTGCAGGGCTACATTGAGGGCAAGTCCCCCATACTGCCAAGCTGCTACTGAAAAATAGTGGCGAAAACGCAAAATTCTTTCAAGCTATTGTTTAAAGTGCTTTCGGTTTCTCAAAACTAAAAGTAAATAAGGCACTTGTTTAATTGGGTAACTTATAATGTTTATTGCATACTGATAACACTGATTTTACAGATAAAAACACTGATTTTTATTTTTTATCCGTAAAATCAGCTTAATCAGTGTTAGCTGTGTGCCTACTATATTGCATCAACTTCAACTAAAAATTAAGCATTAATAACTAACAACTAAGCAAAGCATCTACCATTTTTGGCGAACCAATAATCAACGGCACTCTTTGGTGGAGGCTGGTTGGTTGAATATCCAAAATCCGTTGTGTGCCATCAGTAGCTTTTCCGCCAGCTTGCTCTATAATAAAAGCCAACGAATTACATTCGTGCATGATACGCAACTTGCCTGTCGGATTTTTCTTAGTCCCTGTATAGAAAAAGATACCTCCTTTGAGCATATTGCGGTGAAAATCTGCCACCAATGAACCCACATAACGGGCAGTCATTTTTTTGCTGCGACAATGGGCTACATATTTCTTGATTTGCTCATCACAATCCTCAATATTGCCTTCGTTGTAAGAAAAAATATTGCCATCGGCAGGCGTATCTATGTGCGTGTGCGAAAGAATAAACTCCCCAATAGAATGGTCGTAAGTAAAGCCATTTACGCCTTTGCCTGTGGTATAAACCAAAATATTGGACGAGCCGTAAATCACATAACCCGCCGCCACTTGTTCAGAGCCTTTTTGTAGGGCATCTTCCAATGTAGGTGCTGTACCTACGGGAGTAACTCTTTTGTAAACAGAAAAAATAGTACCTACGGGCATATTGACATCGATGTTAGACGACCCATCGAGTGGGTCCATAGCCACCACATATTTAGCATTGTGGTTGCCTGTGTCTATCATGTCTTCCTCCTCCTCCGATACAATAGCACATACTTCGCCGCCACGAGTTAAAGCCCTGATATAGCGTATGTTAGCCACTACATCTAACTTTTGTTGCTCCTCGCCCTGCACATTTTTGTCGCCTGCGGGTCCTTCTATGCCTATCAAGCCCGACCTCATAATTTCTTTGTTTATCACTTTGGCAGCAAGCCCTATGTCGCGCAGGAGTTGCGATAATTCGCCTCTTGCCGAAGAAAAATCAGCCTGTTTTTGGGTAATAAAACGGTCTAAGGTGATGCCGATAGACGAAACAAATTTGTCCATCGATGAATTGTGAGCCATGTTATGTTGTGTTTATTGGTGTCTATTGGTATATTTTGAACTTAGCAAGTTTTGAAAACTTGCTAAGTTTATGCTGATACTGCCGTTCAACCCTTGGCAAGGCTGGTGGCAGCCCCGTCTGCGACCATTGCTGCCGTTGTTTGTGTCCTCACAAAAGACTACGTATTTCTTCCGTTCAACCATTGGCAAAGTCTGCGACCATTGCCAAGGTTTCACTGCCTTGCTATTTATTTTTTTTCAAAAAAAAGTCGAAAGTATCTCCTCGCAAGCCGACTCTGATGGTTTCTAAGGGAATGACCTCGTTGGGTGCTATGTTGCCCAAATTTACATTTGTGCCTAAGAGTTTGATAAACCATACTTGTTGGGCTTTTTGGGGGGCTTCCCAAATTATTTTTTCAGAAGGAATTTGGGTCAAAATCTCCTCTACCAAGCCAGACCTTACTTCGCCTGTGGAACGAAACAGCCCGACATTGCCACCTTCTCTTGCTTCGCCTATCACTTTCCATGCGCCTGCTGCCAATTCTGCATTCATTAATTTTATCCACTTGTAAGGTGGAATGATTTTTTCGGCATCTTTTGAGCCTACTTCCGAAAGCACTGTTGCACGTTTTGCCAACTGCGAAATATATTGGCATTTAATGTCGTGTTCCAATTCGATAGACCCATCAGAAACCTCCACGTGTTCTACTTGATATTTGTCTAACAACCGCAAATAATCGTCATGTTGGTTGCGAATGACAAAAGCCTCCCACAACGTACCGCCAAAATAAACAGGTATATTGGCTGCTTTGTAGAGATTTATTTTTTCTTTTAGTTTTGGAAAGAAGTAAGAAGTAGCCCAGCCCAACTTCACAATGTCTATGTAGTTTCCACTGCTTTCTATCATGTCTTCCACTTCGCGCAGGCTCAAGCCTTTGTCCATGACCATAGTGAAACCCAAATCACGAGGTTTTTGTGTTCTTTCGGGTATATCTGTCAAAAAAAAGTGCATAGATTTTTCGAGTATATAAATTAAATGAGTAAACGAAAATGTTACTTTGCAAATTTCGCAAAGTTTTGATTTTTATTGCCAAAAATAATGTTTTTTTTCAAAAAAAGTAACTTTACGTAAGTTTTACAAAATAGGCAGTTAAAAAATTCTAAAAATCGTACCTATTGTTTGCATTTATGGCTTACTTTTTATACATTACTCTTAAAATTTGCAAAAATGCTAACTAAACACTTACTTCTTACTTCATTTTTTACTTCATTTTTCTTGTTTGGTCTTACCAATAGCTACCTAAGCTACGCCCAAACAACCAAAGACACTCTTTTTCAGTCTTCGGTAGGCGAAATTATGAAAATCAAGCCCAAAAATAGTTTGGAAGATTTGCTAAATGTAGAAATCACAACAGCCTCCAACAGGGCTGAAAAAATTAGCGAATCTCCTGCCACCACCATAGTCGTCACACGCGAAGACATGAAGGCACGCGGCTATGTGAGTCTAACAGAGTTGTTTCAAGACTTGCCTGAAATGGACGTTACCACTCCCTACGGCGACACTTTCCAAAAGGTACATTGGCGGGGCTACCGCACCAATATTGGGTTTCCTTACCTCATTATGGTTGATGGCGTTATTTACAACAACCTCTATTTTAACGAAGGCACCGTATTGGCAGCTTTTCCTTTGTCTTTTATCGACAAAGTGGAAATAGTTTATGGTCCCGCAGCTTCGGTTTATGGACCCAATGCTTTTATGGGGGTTATCAACATCATTACAATCAAAAACACACCGCATACAGTTGGTTTTAGAGGTAAAATTGCCAGCAACCAACGCGGCTATGCGTGGGCAGATATGAACTTTTTGTACCAAAAAAATAAATTCAAACTAAGCATTACAGGCAGAATTGAAAACGGAAATGTCAATCAATTAGTAGATGCGGGCAATTCCTATTGGTTGCAAGACAAATGGTATGCAGACAAAAGAATTTGGGGAGATGCAGTCAATAATTCTACATTGGCTACAGGAAAATTTAGTTCTCCTGTCCAAAACAAAGCCGTTGATGTTCGGCTCTATTTAGATAAATTGGAAATCGGATTGGCTTATTATGCCACCCAAACAGGCTACGGAATGGTCTATCCCGCAGATGGTTTGTTGAGTAATGGCAAGTGGTTGCAACCAGAAATTAACACCTATGCCCGTTATAACACAACCATTGCCAATAAGTTGTTATCACGTACTTTTTTGCGTTACCGCCAAAGTGGAATTGACAATACGTCGTATGATGTAGAAGGCTATAATATTTCCAATTCAGATACTTCCAAAACTATGCAAATTGGCAATACAGTTTTGCAGCCCCGCGAAACTATCAGGGCTATGCAGTTCACCTATTGGAGTACGCAAAACAGCAGTGTATCTTTTTACCAAGATTTTGAATACCGTTTGCGAGATAATCTTTCTATTTTTTCGGGTATCAAATACGAGGTAAAAGACTTGCAAAAGGCTTATGAAACCTATTCGGGTGCATTTTTCTTCCCTGAATTGCTTACCAATTCGGCAGTCATTACACCACCCACACCTCCCAACTTTTATGTGCCACAAAATCGTATTCAATGGATAGACAGGGGAATTTATGCACAGGCAAAATGGCAAATTGGCACACACCATATTTTGCATGGCGGTTTTCGTTATGACGAAAATTCGGCTTATGGGGCAGCCCCCACCTTGCGTGTAGGCTACACAACGAAGTTCAGCCGTTTGGTATTAAAAGCATTTTATGGTGAGGCTTTTCAAGAGCCTACGCCTCGTGTGTTGTATGGCGGTTGGAAAGGGTCGGGGTCAGACCCAAAATTGCAGCCCGAAAGGTCGAGGACTTTTGAGATAGCAGCCAACTACACCACAGCCAAAATTAGTACAGATTTGAGCTTATATTATGTGCAGTCTGCAAATGCTATTGTCAATTTTGCAGGTGGGGCAAGAAACGTAGGCGAAAGGTCTATGTTGGGCTTAACTTCGCGTTGGCAGGGCATCATTTCCTTGTTCAAAGAAACCAAATGGTGGTTCAATTATTCGTGGATTATCAACGAAGACGAACAACAATTTGACCGTCAAGGCAACAAAACCAACAAAACCACGATTGGCGATTTGGCTTATCATAAAATACAATTTGGTATTACCAGCAAAATCACAGACAAATTAACAGCTACTTTGTTCGGCAGGGCGGTGAGCAACAGAGAAACTATCAGAACCAACCCCATTCGCAGCATCGATGGTTTTGCAATGTTTGACACCAATGTTTCTTACAGAATAGTGAAGGGCATTACCGCCAATGTAAAAGTTATCAATTTGCTGAACACCATAGCCTTTACCGCAGGTGTAAATGATAGTGGTGCAGGGCAAGGACAAGGCACATGGACAAACAGGGCTTGGAATGGCAGTGGAAGTTTTTACAATTCTACTATTCCTGTTTCGCCTCGGTTGTTTATGTTGGGGCTGGAGTTTGAGTTGTGATTTCGCAACAAACATTACTTTCTATCAACCATTTACCTGCACACCCAAAACAGTAATATCATCAGTTTGTTGTTCGTTGCCTATTTTTATCCATTCGGTAAGCGTATTTTGCAGAATATGGTGTTGCATTTGGAAGTTTTTTCCTTGTATGTTTTGCAACAAATCTTTAAAATTTCTGCTCATAAATTTCTTGTGATTTTCGCCTCCAAATTGGTCTTGATAACCATCTGTGAACAGATAAAAGTTAAGAGGTACAAAAAGATTTGCTTGCGAATTAAATAGGTCTATGCTGTGCAAGACAAACGAAGTATCTTTGGTAGTTCTATCACCACCAATAGATTTTTTGGTTGCTTTTACTTCTTGCAACTGTTCATCTCCTGCGAAAAAATACAAAGGATTCATTGCCCCTGCATAATCTAATTTTTCAAATTTAGGTTGATTTTCGGTACTGTAAATTTTGTTTTTGGTCAAAGTTACAACGGCAACGTCCATACCATCTTGGCTTGCCGTTACGTCTTGTTGCAACGCATAACGTATGCCCTTGTGTAAGTTAGTCAAAATTTTGTCGGGTGCTGTGAGGTGGTTTGTTACCACTATTTGATTTAGCAATTCATTGCCAATCATACTCATAAAAGCCCCAGGAATACCATGTCCAGTGCAGTCTGCCACCACCAAAATTACTTGATTTTCTGTTTGTGAAATATTTTGTGTAGATAAAATGCCCAAATCTTCATTAATTGCAGTGTTGTGCAGCCAATAAAAATCTCCTGAAACAATATCTCTTGGTTGGTAGAGAACAAAAAAGTTGCCACTGCCAAAACTTTTTTCTATATAATCCTTGAAAGGCAACACAGCATTTTGAATCCGCCTTGCATAGTTGATACTCGATGTAATATTTTCGTTTTTATGTTCTATTTCGGCTTTCTGCTGTGCCATCAAATCCAATGTAATTTTAAACTCCTCGTTCACTTGTTTTAATTCCTCGTTGCTTTCTCCAATTTCAAATTTTTGGGTTTCAATCAGCTTATTTTTGGCTGTTAAGGTATTGTTGATTTGTTCTTTTTGCTTGTTATTTTGATACAAAACAAAAGCCAACAAACCAAACGACAAAAAAGCTACTGCAAAGGCAAGTGTATAAGTTCTTAGCTCTTTTGCCTCTTCCTCTTTTAGTTTTAGCTGACTTTCTTGCAAAATTTTATCTTTTTGCAGCAGCATAATCTGCTGTTGGTGCTTATTGAGTTCGTAAGAAGAATTTAAACTGTTTAAGACTTTCATTTTTTCTGTATTAAACAAACTATCACTAATGGCTTTATACAACTCAAAGTAAGTTAAGGCTTTAGCTGTTTGCCCTTGCAACTTGGCTACTTGGTATAAGGTTTCATACACATCTTTTTGTTCGGCAAGTGCATTGATATTTTTAGCAATCGTTAAGGCTTCGATAGCATTTTTATTACTTTCGTCATATTTTTTGGTTTCTTTGCCTATTTTTGCCAATCCATTCAGGCTATACACCATACCTTGTTGGTCTTTTTGCTGCTTTTCTATGCTTAGGGCTTTGCTATAATAATTGGCAGCTTCTGCATATTTTTTCTGTACCACATACACTTGGGCAATGTTATTGTAGCTTGTGGCAATTCCTCGATGGTCGTTTAATTCTTCTTTGAGGGCTAAGGATTTGAAGTGATATTGCAAAGCCGTTGCATACTTTTTTTGGTCGAAATATACGCCTGCAATATTGTTTAAGCTATAAGTCATACCACTTTTGTCTTTCATTTGCTCTTTGATAAGCATAGATTTTTGCAGATAGACAACAGCAGTATCGTATTGTTTTTGCTGGTAATAAATCTGTGCTATATTGTTAAACGAAATACCAATTCCCAGACTATCTTTGATTTCCTCCTTCATTTTCAACGACTGCTGGTAATAGTTTAAGGCAGTTGGGTAGTTGCCAATGCCGTAATAACTATTGCCCACACCGTTTAAGCTAATAGAAATGCCCATTTTATCGGGTGTAAGTTTTCTGAAAAATAAAGCCTTTTCAAAACTTTCTAAGGCTAACACATACTCACCTTGACTAAAACTTACACTACCAACGCCATTATAGGCTGCACCTTTCCCCAAATTGGTATCGGGAATTTTGTCGAATAAAACCTGTGCTTCTTTGTAGCTGTTTAGAGCCGAATCAAGGCTGTTTTTCCTTCGCCACGCATCAGCCTTACGCAAGGCTGCCCATGCGATGCCCTTCTCGAAATTGATGTTTTTTGCTATTTTATAACTTTTTTTGCTCAATAACAAGGCGGTGTCGGGGTTGGAGGGTCTGTATTCATTGGCTATTTCGCTGAGAGCAAGAGATTTCAGGCTGTCCTGCGGCGAACTGCTGTAAATCTTTTGCAAACTGTCTATAATTTTTTTATTTTGTGCCGTTGCCGAACTTTGCAAGAGGAAACAAAATGAGAAACTAAGCAAAATAGCGTAAAAATAGTGTATTTTTTTCATAAAAGGCTTGTGCAAACAAAGGTATCTATTTTTGTTTGCACACAACATAAGGTAACAAGTATTTTTAATGAAACTTTTTTTACTCATTAGTAAACTATGTGCTTTGTTTGCAGGATGTTCAACTGATGGTTGATTTTTATTTTCCTTTTGCCTTCGTTACTTCAACCCAAAAAACAACCGCAAGACCTTAATCCTTCGTATCAATAATTCGTACAAGAGCCACGCAAGCACAAAAGTACCCACAGCAAGCAAGGTGAATTTGAGGGCAAAACTCCAAGCTAAGTTTTTGAGAAAATAAGCCAACACAATAATAAGAGTTTGGTGCAAAATGTAGAAGGGATAAACTGCTTCGTTGGCATATTGCAGGGTAGGGCTGTTGTGGTTGAGGTAGGTGGCAGCAAAACCCAGAAATGTCAAAATCCACGACCAGCAATTTAGAACTTTGAAAACTGCCTCGCTGAAATGCACCACATAACCGTCTTCCAAGCCATTTTCAATTAGAATTTTAATAGTGATGAAAATGCTAAAATTGACAATTCCCACGACTAAAAACTTGTTTTTGTGGGTAAGAATGGTTTGCCAAAAAGTTTCACGAACAGTGATGAGCAAGAAACCATACAAGAAAAAGGTGCTATAATTTATCAAATTAAACCAATCGTCTAACAAGGCGTGGGTGGAATCAAAAAAAGGCTCAACCAAACTTTCCCAAACATACAAAGGCAGTACAAAAAGATAAATTTTGTAGGGTGAGGCAACCAAATTCCTAATTTTTTGAATGAAAATGTTTTGTGGGTTTTGGCGTAAATACAAAAACAAAGGAATGAACAGCAAGGAAAAAACCAACAAATAGACAATAAACCAAAGGTGATGCCAGCTTATATTACCAACAGGATATACACCTACAAAAGCCTCCGAAAACCAGAAGGTAAAATAATTGCCCGAAAATTGCCCTTTGTCTAACCTTTCTATATACACCTGCGGCGGCACAACGACCAACATTCCAAACAACAAAGGAAGTAACAATCTGGTTAGTCTTTCTTTGGCAAACTGCCCACCTGTGCGTTTGGAAAGGGCAAAATAAGTTCCCATGCCCGAAATGAGAAACAAAAACGACAGTCGCCATTGGTTAAGAAACAGCATAGGATAGACCAAGCCATCGTAAATCACGTTGTTTTTGATATGCCAACCCCAAGGCACAAAAAACATTCCTACGTGATAAAAAATGAGCAAACCAAACAAAAGTACACGCAGCCAATCTATATCATAACGTCTGGCAGTGTTGAGCATTGAATTTTCCATATTTTTGAGTTGTTAAAATTGATAGTTGTAAAAGGTGTTGCAAAGAAGCAAAGATGACATCTTTCTAAAAGATGTCATCTCTGCTTCTTTGCAACACCTTTTACAACTGCTGTTAAATTTTTCTCAAAAATAATGGCTTTGCAGCCCCCAAAAGAATGTTTGTATAAAGTTGGCGTTTGAGCTTATAAAGTAGAACAACTGTAGGACGGACTTTAGTCCAATGCTATTAAGCTAAGAAAGTATATTTAAAACCTCGAAAAGCAATTCCATTGTGGGTCAAACAACAATAGCCCTACGTGAAACGTAGGGACGTCTTCGTTTAGATTTCAGATTCACGTGCTTTACTTTCCGTAGGTTGCACCTACGGCTATTGTTGTTCAACCTCTTCGAGGTTGGTTTGGCATTTTTTTTTACAACCCCGAAGGGGTTGAACAACAATAGCCCTACGTGCAACGTAGGGACGTCTTCGTTTGGATTTCAGATTCACGTGCTTTACTTTCCGTAGGTTGCACCTACGGCTATTGTTGTTCAACCTCTTCGAGGTTGGTTTGGCATTTTTTTACAACCCCGAAGGGGTTGAACAATAATAGCCCTACGTGAAACGTAGGGCTATTGTTTGGATTTTAGATTCACGTGCTTTGCTTTCCGTAGGTTGCACCTACGGCTATTGTTGTTCAACCTCTTCGAGGTTGTAAAAAAATTCCAAACCAACCCCGAAGGGGTTGAACAACAATAGCCCTACGTGAAACGTAGGGACGTCTTCGTTTGGATTTCAGATTCACATGCTTTACTTTCCGTAGGTTGCACCTACGGCTATTGTTGTTCAACCTCTTCGAGGTTGTAAAAAAATTCCAAACCAACCCCGAAGGGGTTGAACAGCAATAGCCCTACGTGAAACGTAGGGAAGAGGTGTTTCTTCGGAGTTGGTTTGGCATTTTTTTTTACAACCTCGAAGAGGTTGAACAACAATAGCCCTACGTGAAACGTAGGGACACAAAGCACGTGAATCCGAAATCAAATCGAAGAACAAAGCACGTGAATCCGAAATCAAATCGAAGAACAAAGCACGTGAATCCGAAATCAAATCGAAGAACAAAGCACGTGAATCCGAAATCAAATCGAAAAATCTCCTCTTATTCGAAGTATTTTTCGTCAAAACTTACATCGAAAGCAGCTAATAAATCCTTCATTTCTTGTGCCGAAGACAGTTGTTGGTGGTGTGTTTCTTGATTTTTTATGTAGGCTATTAGATTATCCTTAGCCTCTATGCTATACGTGAAGGCACTGTACCCCGTCTGCCAACCAATAAAATCGGGAAAAATGCCTTTCTCTTTGATAAAACTGGTGCTACCTAATTTGATGTCCTTCACCAAATCTGCCAACGCAATGGTAGGGTGCAGACTAAATGCAATGTGAATATGGTCTTCTATGCCTCCAATCCGATAAACAAAACAGTTTTTAGCCTTCAAAATCCCATGAATAGCCCCATACAAATCTCGTCTATGCTCTTTGAGCAAAGTAGGCTCTCTGTTTTTGGTACTAAAAACCACTTGATATAAAATCTGACTATATCTACTCATTTGGTCTGTTTTTTCTGTGCTTTTTCTGTGCTTTTCCTGTGCTTTCGGTTTCTCAAAACCGAAAATGCAATTTTTGTAAATTGTTGCAATAAAAGCAAATCTTACCGTTTTTTATTTCAGATTCTCCTGCTTTGATTTTAGTGCGGATTCAATTCATGTGCTTTGTCTTTGATTTTAGTGCGGATTCACGTGCATTATCTTCGATTTTAATGCGGATTCACGTGCATTGTCCTTGATTTTAATGCGGATTCACGTGCATTGTGTCCCTACGTTTCACGTAGGGCTATTGGTGTTCAACCTCTTCGAGGTTGTTGTAAGACGACTGCATCGTGTCCCCTACGTTGCACGTAGGGCTATTGTTGTTCAACCCGCAATGGAATTGCTCTTCGAGGTTGGTTTGGCATTTTTTTTTACAACCCCGAAGGGGTTGAACAACAATAGCCCTACGTGCAACGTAGGGACGTCTTCGTTTGGATTTTAGATTCACGTGCTTTACGTCTTCCGTAGGTTGCACCTACGGCTATTGGTGTTCAACCCCTTCGGGGTTGGTTTGGCATTTTTTTTACAACCTCGAAGAGGTTGAACAACAATAGCCCTACGTGCAACGTAGGGACGTCTTCGTTTGGATTTCAGATTCACGTGCTTTACTTTCCATAGGTTGCACCTACGGCTATTGTTGTTCAACCTCTTCGAGGTTGGTTTGGCATTTTTTTTACAACCCCGAAGGGGTTGAACAACAATAGCCCTACGTGAAACGTAGGGACATAAAGCACGTGAATCCGCATTAAAATCGAAGATAAAGCACGTGAATCCGCATTAAAATCGAAGATAAAGCACGTGAATCCGCATTAAAATCGAAGATAAAGCACGTGAATCCGCATTAAAATCGAAGAAAAAGCACGTGAATCCGCATTAAAATCGAAGATAAAGCACGTGAATCCGCATTAAAATCGAAGAAAAAGCACGTGAATCCGCATTAAAATCAAGGACAAAGCACGTGAATCCACATTAAAATCAAGGACAAAGCACGTGAATCCGCATTAAAATCAAGGACAAAGCACATGAATCCGCATTAAAATCGAAAAATCTACCCTCAAAAAAAGTTCCCTCAAAGTTTTCTTTTCTCTCAAAAAAATTACATACTTTTGTAGAAATTTCAAACAAATCCTAATCCAAACCTTATAAGGTCTTTAAGACCTTATAAGGTTTAAAAAACCACCAATCAAAATGAAAAAATTAGTATTCTCCATGCTAAAAACCATCGGCAGGGCTGAAAAAGCCACTGCCGAGGTTGCGATAACCTCGGCAGTGGTGCTTTTTTGCACCCTGCCGATGGTTTCTCAGGCACAAGCTGTGGGCGACTTCCGCACCTCCGCCAGCACTAACTTTGCCACCGCAACAGGTTGGCAACGCTATGACGGCACTGCTTGGGTGGCTGCTGCGGCTGCACCCACTTCGGCTGATGGCGTTATTACCATTGGTGCTGCACACACCGCCAGTGTTACGACTAACGTAACCCTCGACCAAGTGTCGGTAGATGGGATTTTGCAGGTCAATAACGGGAGAACACTTACCCTTGCAGACGGGGCAGGTGATGACTTGTTTGTCCGCAACCGCCTGTTTTTTCAGGCAACAGGTGTCATTGCGGGTGCAGGGCAATTAGTTTTGGGCAACCAGGCTATTGTGCAGACTGCCAATGTGGGCGGACTGGCTGCGTCTATTACCAGCACCAACCCCACACTCACCGCAGGAGCAAGCTATTGGTTCAATGGCACTGCTGCACAAAGCACAGGCTTTACTGGTTTTACAAGTTTGGGAAATCCTTTGCATTTTTCATTTAGAAACACTGCGGGCATTACCATAGATAGAAATTTGACGATAACAGGCACTTTGACAGCCAACAACAACGTACCTATTACCATTGGGGCTGGCGTTACAGCCTTCACTGCCAATGCCATATACAACGGAGGGAGTTTTAATAATTGCGTAGGGGCAACCATTAGCCCAGCCTTTACCAATTCAGCTTGGGCAAGCCCAAAAGGTGTCTATCAAAGCCCTGACAGCAGTGAACCCACCACCGAAGCAAGCAATATCTGGACAAATAGCCACAAAACCACAGCCCATATCTACTGGATGCAAAGTGGCAGTGGCAATAACCGCATCGTAGTCTTAAAAGCTGGCTCGGCAGTAAGCCCCACCGCAGCCATAGACAACACCACCTATACCGCCAATGCAGCTTTTGGCACTGGCACAGCCATAGACGGCGGTTTTGTGGTCTATAACGGAGCAGGAAGCCAAGTAAATGTAACAGGACTAATAGAAGGAACAACCTACCACGTAGCCGTATTTGAATATAACCAAGATTGCGGCACCAACCGCAACTACAAAACAGGCTCACCCTTAACAAGCAACTTTGTAGCCTCAGAAAGACCTTTTATTACAGAATGGATAACCACAGATGGCACATTGACCATACCAACAACAGGAGGAGGTTACAACTATACAGTAAGCTACCGAGAACTTCCCGCAGGTGGTGTTACTGTACTCACAGGACAAACAGGCAATGTAACTTTGAGTAGCTTAACCAATGGTAGCACTTACGAAGTGAGCATTACAGGAACTTTTCCAAGAATACATTTTGGAGGTTCTACTGCTGTTAATGCTGCTAAAATTCGTAATATCAAACAATGGGGGAGTGTGCAATGGACTTCTATGGAACAGGCTTTTGGGTTGTCTCCTAATTTTGGTTGTTACAATCTCAATTCAAATGCAACAGATGTACCTAATCTAACTAATGTTAGCAGCCTGCAAGAGATGTTTTTTCGTTGTTTTGTTTTCAATGGAGGAAATATAGCTAACTGGAATACCCAAAATATCACTACAATGAGTAATATGTTTGCAGGTCTTACAGGGTTTTCCTTAGCATTTAACCAGCCAATTAGCACTTGGAACACAAGTAATGTTACAAATATGCAATTTATGTTTGGGTTTGCTACTCTTTTTAACCAGTCGATTGGCACATGGAATACTGCAAATGTTACAGATATGAGTGGTATGTTCCTAAAATCAGCCTTTAATCAGCCGATTGGCACGTGGAATACAGGAAATGTTACAGAGATGGGTGCTATGTTTACTGCCAATCCTGTCTTTAACCAACCTATCAGCACATGGAATACTGCGAATGTTACCAGTATGATTGGAATGTTTGGTAACTTGTATAATTCGCAAGGTAGTGGTGCTACAGCTTTTAATCAACCCATTGGCACTTGGAATACAGCAAATGTTATACTTATGAGAGATATGTTTAGGGATGCTACTGCCTTTAATCAGCCCCTTAGTATGTGGAATACGGATAATGTTACAAATATGAGTAATATGTTTCAAAATGCTACTTCCTTTAACCAGAGTTTAGCTACTTGGAATGTTAGCAATTTAAGTGGAGGAGGAGCTGGTAATGGTGCAGACCAAATGCTCAATAACTGCGGAATCAATACAGCTAACTATGATGCTACTTTAATTGGTTGGGCTGCTCAAAATGTGAAAACAAATGTGTTCTTAGGTAGTGCAGGTCGTACTTATTGTGAGGGTGCTGCTGCTCGTAGTATATTGGCTTGCAAGGGTTGGACTATTTCGGGAGATAGTCAGGCAGGGGGCTGCACTACGCCCAGTGTAGGTAGAGGTACTGCTTCGTTAAATGCTTTTTCTGCTTGTGCAGGTGTGGCTTCTGTTGCCCAGAGTTATTTTGTAACAGGCAATAACTTAACAGGAGATATAGTGATTACGCCTCCTTCGGCAGATTTTGAGGTTTCTCAAACCAGTGCCACCGCAGGTTTTGCCCCTACCCAAACCTTAACCCAGTCGGGTGGTGTGGTAGCTTGCAAAACTATTTGGATTCGCCAAACTGCCACTGCTGTAAATGGTGCAGGTGGAAATATTACGCTAACCAGTGCAGGAGTAACTACACAAAATGTGTTGATACCTACGAGTGTGGTTAGTGGTTGTCCTACTATCTCCTCTTTTTCGCCCATTTCTGGTGGCGTCGACCAACTCGTTACTATCACAGGCACAAACTTTTTGGGTGCTACTGCGGTTATGATTGGTGGCGTGGCAGCCCGCAGTTTTACAGTGGTCAGTGCCAATACCATCACTGCCTTTACCAACGACGGCTTTGCCACAGGGGTTATCACTGTAACGCAGGGCGGCGTGGCTACTTCGGCAAGCAATTTTACCAGAGTGAATTGTGGACATTCCATAGGTGGCTTAACGGTAGCTAATGAAAGGCACAGTGGCGGTTTTGCAGGGATTAGGCTCAATTGGACAAACGGAGACAATCTGCCCGACTTCAACAAAAGGGTATTAGTCGTGTTCAAACCCGCCAACATTCCTTTTTGGACAGCGAGGTTTCTGTCCAATACCGCCACCACCTTCCTCATCAACCACGTAGAGGCAGGTATTGTCTATGAATTTTATGTGCAGTCTTTGTGCGGTGGCACTGCTTTGGGCGACAGACTCTTTGGTAGCACCACTTTTACCCCTACCATTGGTGGCAACATGACCTGCCCCACGCCCACAGGCTTAACTGTTGGTTTCCAAAACGTAGGCACGCAAGCCAACTTGACTTGGAATGCCCAGCCCAATGCAGTCATGTATCAAGTGCATTACCAACAAACCCCCAACCTACAAGGTTTAACAGGCACAGGTGGGCAACAACGCTATGTAGTAGGCACTTCGCACAGTTTCACAGGTTTAACTTTCGGTGCTTACTACCGTTTCCGCGTAAAAACTTTCTGTATGGCAGATGCCACCTTAGGTACACCTTTCGGGGCGTGGGTGGTGCAGCAGGCGGCGAGTAGTGGTGCAAGCCCAGCCGACAGCCCCCTAACCCCCGAAGGGGGAATAGCCCCCCAACCCCCAACAGGGGGAGTTGACGTAATTTCGTCAAACTCTCTCCCCTTTGGGGAGGGTTGGGGTGGGGCTACTTTGTTCCCAAATCCAACTGCTGACCAAGTTACCGTAGCTTTAACTCTCCCTTCGGGGGATGGAGGGCTGTCGGCTGGGGCTGTCGTGGTCATGGATTTATTAGGTCGTGTGGTGGTACAACCTGTTGAATTTGAAAACCAAACAACTTTGAACGTAAAACACTTGGCAAAAGGCTGTTACGTGGTGCGAATAACGACTGAACAGGGCGAAGTGGTGAGCAGGAAGTTGGTGGTGGAGTAATTTTGAATTATGAATTTTTGTGGAATGGAAACAATGTAGGTCTTTGATAAATCAAAGACCTACAAAAATGGGCATTTGATAAATTAAATACCTACATTTACACAAAAACTGTTAGACAACCATATTTCCTATTTCTGATGCTACTCAAAACTTTTTTCCTATTTTTGTGTTTGGCTTTTTCATTGACAACTAATCTCCAAGCACAAGCCGACAGCCGCGCTACCGAAATAGCCCAGCAGTTGAAAATTACAGACAGCCAAATCTCTGGACGTATCCGACAGGCTTGTGAGGAATACTACCAAAAATTGGCTGAGGCAGACAAGCAGGCTGATGAAACCCAACGAGGTATCAAAAAATTGCGTGCCAACCAAAACTATGCAGTCAAAGTAAAATCTGTATTGACTCCTGAACAAAAACTTGCCTTTGACAAGTTCAACAAAAAAGAGCAAGATGCTTTTGTGAAAAAGCCCAACAGCACCACCAAAACAACCCCCGCCAAAACTGAAAAGAAAGCCGAAAAAGCTACGAAGAAAAAGGCAACTAAAACCAAAAAGAATAAAAAAGAAAAGAAAAAAACAAACTAATATGCTAACTATCCGCCCAACTACTGCCGAAGACCTGCCTGTGGTCTATCAATTTATTTGTGATTTAGAAGAAGAAATACTGCCTTATGAGGCTTTTAGTCGTGTTTTTCTCCATAATTTGCAGTCTTCCGACATTAAAGGTTGGTTGGCAATGGTTGGCAGTGGCGAAAATTTGCAACCTGCTGGTTTTATCAGTGTACATTTGCAGCATTTGTTGCATCATGCAGCCCTCGTAGCGGAGGTGCAAGAACTCTATGTATTGGCTGCATACAGAGGACAAGCCATAGGAAAACTACTGCTGGCAACGGCAACGGAGTGGACTGTTACCAAAGGTTGTTTAGAAATAGAGGTAACTTCCAACCAAGTGCGAAAAGATGCCCACCGTTTTTATGTAAGAGAAGGCTATACCAATTCGCATTTTAAGCTAACCAAAAAGTTATAGGGTTATTTTTAAACTATAATCCTGCTGGGTAGTGCCACAGGTGTAATGCGCAGAGGGTGCCTAAAAAGCCTGTGGTACATCATTTGATTTTTCGGACACCCTCTGGTTTTGCTTAGGATTGGTATAGAACTACCACAGGTTTCTTGTGCTGTAAATCTTTACAATTTCTTAGTCATTGCCCAATCTATATAAGTGGAAGTGCCTAATTGGAATAAATATTCTCCCGCCAATTCAAAACCACCTTGTTGATAAAAAAGCAAGGCTTTTTGGTTTTCTTTCCACACACAAAGCCAAATTACCTCACATTGTAGCTGTTCGGCAAATTTTTCGGCTTGTTGCAGCAGTTGCCAGCCTATTTTTTGTCCATGAAAGGCTTTTAACACATACAACCGAGCCACTTCTAAGGCTTCTTTGCTTTGCAAATAATCTGGTTTGAGCAGTATATCGTGGCGAAGTCTGATGTAGCCCACAGGTTGTTCGTTCAGGTAAGCTATGAAATACCAGTTTGCGTTGGCATCTTCTATTTCAGTACAAATTTGCTCCTCATTAAAATAGGCGTCTATGTGTTGCAAAATATTTTCATCTGTATCTGTTCCCCAGTAGGTTTCTTTGAAAGTTATGGAACTTAGTTCTGCCACAACCCCCGCATCAGCAGGCGTGGCAAGGCGAATAGCAAGCATAAAATCTAATTATTTTGCGAAAGTTAATATTTTTTTTTATCATTGCGTAAATAACTTTCTTCTTCTAACTTTTTAAACCACAAGAGCCATGCCTGTACGCATTGTACGAGATAATCCTGATGAGGAATCTCTAAGTGAAAATTTTAATTTTGACAATCCCAATGAAACTAACAATGGGGGTTATGACGAGCAGCAAAACAACAACCAACAAACCAGTGGCGGCGGCTTAGATTTGGGTAGCCTTGCCAATATGCTTTTTGGTGGCGGTGGTAGTGTAGGTGGTGGGTCAAGCAGCAATAACTCCGTTTTTGGTAGCTTAGTATCCGTAGCCATTGGAGCAGCCGTAAACTATGCTGTCAATCATTTTCAAAACTCCAACAGCAGAGGAAGTTACAATTCGGCAGCCCCGTCTGCCCAAAATGCAGAGGATTTATTACAGGCACGTATGCAAGCGGCAAGTATGGCAGTCAGCATTTGGTCTTACAGCGTGGGGGCAGACCGTGATTTCCAACCCCAAGAAAAACAGGTCATTCAAAACCTCATTCAAAGCACCATAGACCAGTTATTTCCGAGCAACATAGCCAATCAAGACCTTGTAAATCAGGAATTAACCCAGATTTTTAATAGCCCCATGCCTTATGAGGAAGTAGTCGGTCAGGCTCGACAAAACGGTGCTTTTGCTTTGCAACTTTACCAACAAGCAGCCCTCATCATAGCAGCCGATGGCAACTATGAAGGTAGAGAGCAAAGTTTTTTGACTGATTTGACAAATGATTTGGGTTTAGCTGCCCAAGAAGTGAGAAATATAAACCAGCAATATGGTTTGTAATTTTTAAGCAAAAAACAACCAAAAGAAAAATTTAGTTAAATAACTATAAAAATAGTTGTATAACTAAATTTTTCTTTTTTACTTTGTAGCAGTTAAATGTAGTGTGGGCTTCAGCCCACACCCCTAAACCAAAAAACAAGATGAAAGAACTAACCAAAGCCGAAGAACAAGTGATGCAATACTTGTGGGAGATAGGCAAAGGGTTTGTGAAAGATATTTTGGAAAAATATCCAGAACCTAAGCCCAATTACAATACAGTTTCAACAGTCGTCAGGTTGTTGGAGCAGAAGGGTTTTATAGACCACAAAACCTACGGCAATACCCACGAATATTATCCTGTGGTGAGCAAGGAGGAATACAGCCACTCGGCAGCCAACAAACTGATAGAACAGTATTTTGGTGGCTCGTTGAAACAATTAGTTTCATTTTTTGCCACTAAAAACGAAGTGGACACCAAAGAATTGGACGACATTATGCAAATGATAGGCAAAAAAACAGATTTGTAATATGGAAACTTTTTTTAATCATTTATTGCAAACCAGCCTAATTTGGCTACTCTTGTATGGCGTGTATGTGGTTGCTTTACAAGGAGATACGTTTTTTCACCGCAACAGGGTGTATCTTTTGTTGGCTACTTTGGTGGCTCTGTTGCTGCCTTGCGTGCCTGCCTTGCCCGCCTTGCAAGCCTTGCAAGCCCACGTACATGCGGGGGAGTTTCAACTGCTGATAGACGAAACTTTTGCCCCCTCCCCTACTCCACAACCTACGCTGACCATTCCTGCCGTTGCTTCTATTGCAGTGGGCAATGCACCGCAAAACAGTACGGCAATGTATTGGAATTGGTTAGCTGCAATATATGGTTTGGGCGTATTGGTGGCTGCGTTTCGTTTTTTGAAAGGTTTGGGGCATATTTTGCGTTTAGTGGCAAAATATGGGCTGCAAACTTCGCCCTACGCAGGCGTCTATCAGGTGAAATTACCAAAGCACTTGCCTGTTTTTACTTTTCTGAACATCTTGTTTTGGAATGAAAATGAGGCGTTGAGTCCCCAACAACGGAGAAAAATCTTGCTACACGAATTGACACACATCAAACAACTGCACACCTTAGATTTGCTGTTGATGGAGGTTTTGCAAATCATTTTCTGGTTTAATCCTGTGGCGTATTGGGCTAAACAGTCCTTGCAAGCCCTGCACGAATATTTGGCAGACCGTCAGGCAGTCAATACTTTGCAACTAACAGACGCAACCAAAGACTCGCAAAACAGCCTGCAAAACAAGGCTATTCATTGCAGAGAATACGCAAAATTGCTGGTTAATCAGACTTTTCAGGGCGAAGTGTATGCGTTGGCACACTCTTTTTTCAAAAAATCTTTGCTCAAAAAACGAATTATGATGTTGCAAAAGCAGCAAACCAACCGCAGGGCTTTGTGGAAAATGCTGGGTATCTTGCCCGCATTGGTTGGTGGTTTATTTTTGGTGGCTTGTAGCAAAGAAATTTACAAATTGCAAACCTCCGAAATAGAGGCTCAAAAGCAAATTATGCAAACCGAATTTGAGTACAAGGCTATCAAAACTTTGCTGCCGAACTCGGCAAATCAAGTCAGCTTTTTTGCCCAAGACCACCTGCAATACGGCATTAGTTTTGTGGCAACGGACAACGACTATCAGGGTTTGACTGTTCGAATTTTTGACGAAACAACCAAAAAGTTTAGCGAGGACTACGAAATAACCAAACCCAAATTTTTGCTATTCTACCGCAAACAGAAAGACAACAACCCTGAATGTATGATGGAAGTGCTGAAAAATGGCAAAAGAGCAAAAAATGTAGTCGTTTTGGTCGGCGAATATGATATGAGCAAGCACGAAACACCACCTTCGCCGCCGCAGGCTGGTAGTTTGCAACTTTCTGCCAAAGCCAGCCCTGATGCAGCCGAAATTACCATGACTTTGCGAAACGACATGGATTATTCGTTTGAGGTTACAGCAGGCAAAGCAAAATTGCTATTCAAAGAAACTTTTGGTACAGATTATACGCCTGATAAGCAAGGGATTGTGCGAATTTCGCCTGTCAAAGATATTGGGGGCTACCTCCAAATAGCTGCCGAAAAAGACGCAACAGTTACCATGCGTTATACGCCGAGATAAAGGTGTCCCCACGTTGCACGTGGGGCTATTATTGTTCAACCTCTTCGAGGTTGTAAAAAAATGCCAAGCCAACTCCGAAGGGGTTGAACAACAATAGCCGTAGGTGCAACCTACGGAAAGTAAAGCACGTGAATCTGAAATCAAAATCGAATAGGTTGTACGTGAGGAACTAAAAATCAACAACAAGATGAAAAAAATAACACAATGGGTGTGGCTACTTTTCTTAGTAGTTGCACCGACAGGCTACGCCTTTGCCCAATGTGATACAGAAATTTACATTGAAAAAGCTTTGCGAGCCATGCCCAAAGGTTTCACTTTTGTCAAAAGCTACCGAGTAGATGGCAAAGGAGGCATCAGAAAACAGATAGAATACACCTGCGTACTCAGCCGAGATACGGATTATGTGATAAGAATGTCGAGCAAAGACGGCGGCGTAAACGGCTTGCGTGTTACGCTATATGACGCACAACGCAACGAATTGGCTTCGAGTTTTGTAAACAACAAACTATTCCCCGGCTGGACTTTTAAGTGCAAAGCCACAGGGATTTATTACCTCTCTTTCACTTTTAAAGACTCGCAAAGCTACTGTGGAGGGGCGGTGATGGGCTTTAAACGATAATGTTGAATTTTTAAGTACGTTGGCAATGGCTTAGGCAGCCACGTACTTTTCGCACCTTGACAATCGTACTTACTCCATTTTTATACGATTGTCAAGGTCTGCGACCATTCCTTAGTAAACAGATAACGCAGATTTTGCGGACAAAACATTTACTTTACTTAGTCCTTCGTTTGTTCGTAAGTAAAATCTCCGTCTGCTGTGCTATTCAAATTTAAGATTTTACGATATTTTTCGGCTACTTCTGCACTTACCTCTTTGCCGTTAATAATCATTCGTTTGCTATTGACCTCTATTTTGATTTTGTCGGTAGCAAATCCATCTTTTTTGAGTTCCTCTTTCACTTTTTCCATCTTTGCTTCTTGAGCCGCAGCAATTTCTTGGTGCTTTTTCTCAATTTCGAGATGTTGTTTTTCTATTACTTTGTGCCTTGCTTCAATTTCTTTGTGCCTTGCTTCAATTTCTTTGTGCCTTTCCTCCTCCATTGCAGCACGTCTTTCTTCACGTGCAATGTTTGCTTGCTCACGTATGATTTCTTGACGTTCTCTGTCCAAATTTGCAACTTCTCTTTGGTTTTCACGCACCACTTCTGCATAATCACGCATTGCCTCCTCATAAGCACGCCATTCTTCGGTTTGTTTCCAATTCATGGCTTTGTCTTTGCCTTGTTTGCGGACTTGCTGGCGATATTTGAGCATCATTTCCTCGTACTCCTCTAAGGCTTTTTCGTATTTTTCGCGTTTTTTCTTGTACTCTTTGGTGTTTTTTAAACTGTCAAAACTTTTGTCAAAACTTCTGTTACTAAAAGTACCTGTGCGAAAACCTCCCATACGAAAAGGAACATTACGCAATTTCATATCTGTACCATTGGCTATGTTGCCCAAGTCTATGACTGTATTTTCTGTTCCACTAAAATACAATTTCACTCGATTGCCATCTTTGCCAACTTCTATGTTGTTTGCTTTCATAGAATCTAAGGACATCGTTTTGCCGTTGATAATAATTTGGCGTTGTTTATTGTCGCCATTTTTCATCTGCACATAGACTCTTTTGCGTTTTTTGTCTTTGCCATCATCGTCAGTTTCAAAAGAAAAATCGAAATCGTCAATTTCAACCATTGCGGGTGCGTAGGCAAATTCAGGAATTTCGGGCATCTCTGGTAATTCAGCCAAATCAGGAGGCATAGGCGGCATGGGTGGCATTGGAGGCATGGGTGCTAAGGGTGCAAGTGTTCCATTGTAGAAATAAAACTCTCCATTTGCATCAGGCATTTTGAGGGTGTCCACCTTGCCGTCTTCGTTTACAGTGATGATGTACTTAGCCCTTTTGCGTTTGGACGTGTCGGAGGCTGCCAAAAATGGTACTTCCGTAGGAATTTCAGAGGGTACTTCCAAAGGAACTTCCGTAGGTTGGCGTTGTTCGTGCATAGCTACCTTACTCAATTCGGCTACTTCATTGCTCATTTCTTTGATAACTGTTGCAGCTTTGTCTGTAAGCAAAGTAGCATTGGCAGTGAGAGAAACCAATAGACCCGCAACAATAATAGTAGCAGCAGCAAATCTTTCGGCAAAAACATTGTTTTCGTTGCGTTGGGTAAACAACCTTTTGATACGGAACAACAACGACCCTTTTCGCCCTGCAAAAGCCAAAGCTGTTTGTGTGTAGGTTTGTTGGTGTGCCATTTCGTTCATGCGGGCTAAGGTACGTGAGTAAACCATAGAGTCGCCAAGTGCAGCTACTGCCATGTCGTCGCAGCAATTTTCACGTTCTTCTCTGATGTTTGCAGAAATCCACCACATAGCGGGGTGATAGAAAAACAAAATTTCGGCAACAGATTGGAAAATATTTATCAAGTAGTCGTTTCGGCGAATATGTGCCAATTCGTGTGCTAAAATACTCTCCACTTCGCCCATAGTCAAACCTGTTTGCAAACTGATAGGCATGAGAATAACAGGTTTAAAAATTCCAATAGCTGTAGGCGTATGCACCAAGTCGGACAAGAAAACCTGCACTTCTTTACGCAAACGCAATTTGCTGCGGAGGTCATTGGTTAGTTGCAACCAAGCAGCAGGTACAAGCGAAGTTTGTTTAGTTCGCAACCGATTGACATACAGCAAGTTGCCTGCAAAACGCAAACTGAATAACAACACACCAACTATCCAAAGACAAACTATAAAATGCAAGTGTTCTTGAATGGTAAGCAAAGTAGTTTCATAAAAAGTAGCCCAAGTGCTGGCATTTTGCACGTTTTGGACTGTTGTTTCGGCTGCATTGCCAATAATTAAATCCTGATTTTCTAAGGTCATTTCGCCAATCACCGCAGTAGGTGCAGTGAGGTCTTGAGCCAAAGAACGAGGTTCGTAAACGGCAATAAAGGTAAACAAAGAGATTTGCAACAAGGCAAACAAAGCCGTAACCGATACGGCATAACGATTGGTAGAGGCATTGTTTTTGAGTACACCCAAGACAATAGCCAATAAAACAGCTACCAAAGCCCCTTGCCAGAGGGAGTGAACAATAGTCCAGCCGATGGCTGCCAACAATTCGGGTGTGAACCAATTTCCGATAAGATTTTGCAGGGTTATCATTTTATTTTCCTCCTTTTTCGTTTGCGTTGTCGTTACCTTTTTGTTTGTTTTCCATTTCGTCTAAGAAACGGCGGATTTCGGAAATTTCATCGGCATTTGATTTTTTTCCGCCCAAGGCTTGCATCACTAAACTTGTAGCCGACCCTCTGAATACGTGGTCGACAAACCTGTCTAACAGCTGTTTTTTGGTTTCACTTTCGGCAATGGCAGCACTGAAAATGTGGGTTTTTGCCTCGTCATTTCGGCTGACCAAACCTTTTTCGTGCATAATTTGCATTTGTTTGAGGGTGGTGGTGTAGCCCACTTCTGCCTCTTTTCGTTTGCAGAGTTCGTCATTGACTGTCCGCACTGTGCTGGCTCCGAGTTCCCACAAGACTTGTAGGATTTCTAATTCCGACTCGGTAGGTTTTGCGTTGTTTTTCATAATAGTTTGTAATTTTTTTGTTTGTGTCTTGCTTTCTTTTGCTTATTTAGATACGATTGTCAAGGTTTTAACGGGGCTGCCTAAGCCATTGCCAACGTATCTAAATAGTTAGAAAGAATTGACAATACAAAGATGTACGATTGTTTTCGTATTTGCAAATTTATCTACGATTATTTTCGTAAATAAATGTTAAATTTATTTTGCTCTACCAAAATGCTTTTAACCGCAAAATACGCAAAGGAATACGCAGAGAAAGCAAAGAAAATGTGCCTTTGTGTAAGTGTGTATTATTTCTTTGTGTATTTTGCAGTAAAATACGCTGCAAATTATAAAATTCTATGTTCATAGCTTTTGATACGCACTACACCAATCAGCAAGCCACTTTGCTAAAATATTTGGATACACTCACAAAAAAATATGACTAATCCCCAACAACAACTCGAAGCCTTGCGTCAGGCTCGGCAGGCAGCTTATCTGCTTTTTGAGCAAATGCAGGCAAAAGAACAACAGCCTCGTTGGTGGCGGTGGCTCAAACCCAAACTAAAACTGTTGTTTTGGTTGCTTATTTTTAGCTTGTGCTGGCTATTGAGGAGTTGAAAATTTTTTTCTTGTAAGGCTTGAATCTGTGCAAAACTTAGTTATTTCATCTTCGGTTCTTCTATGAATAGCCTCATAGGCAGCAAGTTCGGCAGCGAATCAAAGAAGGAAAGTATCTTGCCAATTTTTTTGTTGTCATCTTATTTGTTTTGCTACTTTTTAATTAGTAGTCTTGCAAGAGTTAGGAAAGATTTAGAGTTTAGCAAAAAAAGTAATTAACAATTAAAACTGTTTATATGAAAAATATACGTTATTTAAGTTTTGTTTGTTTATTCATTTTGTGCGGGTGTGGCACTACTTTGGGAATTTCGCAAGGCAATAATTCTTCGCAAAATGTAGAAGAAGACTTTACTGTTTGCTTAACTTCCTACCCTGCTCCTGAAACACCAAAAAAATTGGTAATCAATTCGCAAACAAGCAACGGCACAACCAATAGTACACCGACTAATGTGCCTTTAGTAACAACTGTGGCTGCTCAAACCCCATTGGCTGCCCACGACAATGCACGTATGGATAGTCTGATGACGGCTTTATACGATTTTAGCAAAAGTGTAAAAAGTGTACAAGGGTATAGAATTTTGGTTTATTCTGGCACCTCACGCGAGGAGGCACAAGGTATAGAAACCGATATAGAAACCAATTTACAAGAAAGAGCTGATATGTCTTACGATAAACCTAACTTTCAGGTACGTGTGGGCTATTATTTGCAACGATTGGAGGCACACAAAACTTATATCAAGCTGAGGAAAACCTATCCAAATGCCATTATCATTCCCTATAAAATTGGTATAGAATCGAGGAGAAGGAGATAGGTTGCAAAAAATAAAAAACTCTATTCATCTTTTTACAACTTTGGGCTATTATTTGCGTTGTGAATTTAAAATCAACACATCATTATTTTTTAACCCAGAACTAATCATGTCTATTGTATTAGATAAAAAAACAGGAATTAACCTGAGCAAAGGAAGCCGTATTTCATTGGAGAAAGAAGGCAAACGACTCGAAGAAGTCTGTATAGGCTTAAATTGGGGAGTTATCAAGAAAAAAAGCAGCTTTTTTGGCTTAGTCGGTGGCGGACAAGATGCTGTGGACTTAGACGGCAGTGTAAGTCTGTTTGACGAGAGCAAAAAAGTGAGAGAAACTATATCATACCGAAAATTAAAGTCGTCTGACGGGGCAGTACAACACAGTGGCGATGATAGGTCTGGCGATACTTCGGGTGATGATGGCAAAGACAATGAGGTTATTCAAATTTCTTTGCCCCGAATCAACCACGAAATTACGCAAATTGTGTTTTTTCTTAATTCTTTCAAAGGACAAGATTTTGCCACCATTCCGTACTCAAAAATTAGAATTTTTGAGGGCAACAAGCACGAAGTAAAATCTGTTTTTGCTACTTTTAACCTCTCAGCAGATCCTTCTTTTGCGGACAGTGTGTCGATGGTGATGGGCAAGTTGATAAAAAAATCTAATGGCAACTGGGAGTTTGCTGCCATAGGCGAGGCTGTAAAGGCTGCTAATATAGACGAAACCATTAAAGTTATCCAAAAAAATTATTTGTAACAAGCTAATTTATTAGACAATTTGTTACTTGTTGCACTCATTCGTGTTCGATAAATGTTTGTCGAGTGTGCAAGGTATTGCAACCTCATTAGAAGAGGCTGTCTAAAAAGTAAGATTGTATTACAGACTTTAGTCCAATGCTGTTAAGCTAAGAAACAACCTACAACCCTGAAAGGGTTGAACAACAATAGCCCTACGTGCAACGTAGGGGAAGAGACGCAAGGCTACTCCACAACCCCGAAGGGGTTGAACAATGACATATTGCTACACGAATGTTCAACCCCTTCGGGGTTGTGGAGTGACTTTGCACCCTTTTCCCTGCGTTGCACGCAGGCGAAACAAAGCAGTTTTTCAATCCAACCTCGATAGAGGTTGAACATTCTTGCACCTACCCTGTGTCATTGTTCAACGTCTTCGAGGTTGGATTGAAAAAACTGCTTTGTATTTATTGTAAAAATTACAATTATTGTTGAAACAAAATATCATATTTTTTTTACCACTACCAAAAAAACTTTCCAAGTTACAAGAACTTGGAACATAGCTTTATGTTTTAAGATAAGTTTGATTTTCTAAGCCTTTCATCATTTTTTCGTGAATGGCATACATCAAATCAACTACCAACTTTCTGTATCTGCTATAAACTTCTTGTGTTATTTTTTCTTCTGCACTTATATCTCCACCATGTGCCACACCATTGCGATAGCGTAAAAAATTTTCCATTGTCTCCTTTAAATTGGGATTTGGGTAGTTATAACTTTCCCAATGAGGCATAAATTTTTCCAGATTTAGTATTTCTAATGTTCTATTGAGTATCTCAAAACTTACATTGCTTCCTGTATTAACAACTCTATGAATAGTATGTTGCGTCTGCTGATGAAATACTCTTAATTTTTCGTGGAAATTTACTTTGTAAGAAGGTTTTTCAGGATATACATAAAATTGCTTAAAAGTATGCTCTATATGAAATAGTTGGATGGCAGGGTTAAAATGGGCAAACGGAATATCTAAACTATTCAAATTGTCTATATACAACCCAAAGGCTTGTTGTATAAAACCTTCCCAAATAGAATAGACCATAGCAACTGTTTGAATGGACAGAATCTCTAAATGTTTTTTAGATAAATTGTACCGTTTCGTAAAAACAGTTCTTTCTATTTCGGTTAAAACACTTTTCCTTTCCTCTATCAAAGCAAGTAAGTTGGCTTCAAAATCTTGCATAAGAGCTTATGAGGTTAAAATACTAAAAATTTCATTAGCTCTTTTCAGCCTGTTTTTTGCTCTACTTTTGCTGTTAGAAGCTGACCCAGATAATCTCTTAAACTCCTTATCTGCTTTTAGTTGAGTAATTTTTTTCCTTAATACGTCAGCATTATTTTCATAAAGAGCAATATTCTGGGCTACTCCTACCATAATTCCTTCAAATTCAGCAGGTACAAAAAAGTTACTTCCTTGTGTTTTAAATATTTTATCATCTTGTAAGTTTACAACAAGCTGCAATGTTTTTAAAAATAGTTGCTCATATTTTGTGTAAGGAAAATTTGTATCAATAACAGTTTTTTCCATAAAAGCATCTAAAAAATTGGCTATGTTATCATTTATTTGCTCAATATTATTCAAAAAAGCAAAGAACTTTAACAGGAGTTCCTGGTCGTATAATTCATTCCTCTTTTGTAAACTTAAATTAGTAAGTCGTTTGAAATCTGGATTTTGACTCAATTTAACTAATAATAAACTCATTTGGGGGTTAATACCTCTGTAAATTGCATTTCGCATTTCCTGTGGTGTTAGTTTCGAACCACTTGAATTTAGTCTTTTAAATAATTCGTACTTCATATTAGGAATACTACTACCTCGCAAAATCTCTACTCTACAAACTGCCCTTTTTATATTCAAAAAATATTTTTTAGGCAAGGTATCAACACTTAAACCTTCTAAACTTTTAATTAGATGTCCAGCTTCTAAAGTCCATTTATTAAGTAATTGAGGTTTTTCTTCCTCTTCATTGTCTTCTTCATCCTCTAAACCTTCAGCCGTTTCAGGAAGCTCTATATTGCTTTCTAATTCACCAAAAAAACTAATCACTGTTGTAACTCGTTGTAAGCCATCGACTAATTCCCAATTTCCATTTATATCTTCGGCTACAAAAATAGGAGGAATAGGAATACCCAACAGAATAGACTCAATAAGAGCTGTTTTTTGCTCAATTTTCCATCTGTATAATCTTTGAAACTCTGGAAAAATATTAAATTCTCTATTTTTATACATATTAATAATCTCACTAAAAGAAATATCCATTCTATCAGTAGATATTCTTTCTCTTTCTTCCCCTATTTCCTTGTCAAGCTGGGTTAATTTTCCATTCATTATTTCAGTTACCATGTGATTATTTTGAGTTAGTAAAAAAATTGAATTACAAAGATAATATTTTTTAAACTGGCAAAAAAATATTTACTAAACCTCCTAAAAGTGCCAATGACTTTTAGGAGGTAAAAAAACTATTTGATTTGTTTACTTCCCTAACAAATTCAATGCAGAACCTGCCACAAACCAACCAATTTGTTGGTCATTATAGCTGTGATTTACAGAAATCTCTTCGCTGCTACCATCTTTATGATTGAGTTTTAGCGTCAAAGGTTTTCCCGCTGCAAAAGTTGTTAAACCTAAGATGTCAATGCTGTCGTCCTCTTGGATTTTGTCATAGTCCGCAGGATTTGCAAAGGTCAAAGCCAACATACCTTGTTTTTTGAGGTTAGTTTCGTGAATACGTGCAAAAGATTTTACCAATACGGCACGAACTCCCAAATGACGAGGCTCCATAGCTGCGTGTTCACGACTTGAACCTTCACCATAGTTTTCATCACCGACTACGATTGAACCAATACCTGCTGCTTTGTAAGCACGTTGCGTAGCAGGAACTGCACCATATTCACCTGTTAATTGATTTTTTACGCTATTTGCTTTGTCATTTGCAAAGTTAGTCGCACCAATCAACAAGTTATTAGAAATATTGTCTAAGTGTCCACGATATTTTAACCAAGGTCCCGCCATAGAAATATGGTCAGTCGTACATTTTCCTTTTGCTTTAATGAGGAGTTTTAAGCCTTTTAAGTCTGTTCCTTCCCATTTTTTGAAAGGGTCTAAGAGTTGCAGACGGTCAGAAGTTGGGCTAACTGCAATTTGCACTTTGCTACCATCAACCGCAGGGGCTTGATAACCCGCATCTTCTACCGCAAAACCTTTTGTTGGCAGTTCGTGTCCTGTTGGTTCGTCCAATTTAACTGCTTTACCTTCAGAGTTAATTAAGGTATCAGTCAAAGGATTGAAACCCAAATCACCTGCAATAGCCAAAGCCGTAACAATTTCGGGTGAGGCAACAAAGGCATACGTATTTGGATTACCATCTTGACGAGCCTTAAAGTTACGGTTGAAAGAGTGAACAATAGAGTTTTTCTCTTGTTTTTCTGCTCCTGTTCTTGCCCACATACCTATACACGGACCACAAGCATTAGCAAAAACTTTTGCACCAATTTTTTCAAATGTATCTACAAAACCATCTCTTGCAATCGTAAAACGCACTAATTCAGAACCTGGTGTAATGGTAAATTCACTTTTTGGCGTTAATTTTTTATCCACTGCTTGTTGTGCCAAAGATGCTGCACGTGAAATATCTTCGTAAGATGAGTTGGTACAAGAACCAATCAAACCTACTTCTAGTTTTAAAGGCCAGCCATTGGCAAGGGCTGTTTCACGCATTTTAGAAATAGGTGTTGCTAAATCTGGAGAGAAAGGTCCATTTACGTAAGGCTCTAATTCTGAAAGGTTTAACTCAATTACTTGGTCAAAATATTTTTCAGGATTGGCGTAAACTTCTTTGTCTGCTGTTAAGTGTTCTTTCACTTTATTAGCCAATTCAGCTACTTCTGCTCTGCCTGTTGCTTTCAAATATCTTTCCATTGACTCATCATAGCCAAAAGTAGAAGTTGTTGCACCAATTTCAGCACCCATATTACAGATTGTGCCTTTACCCGTACAAGACATAGATTCTGCACCTTCGCCAAAATATTCAACAATAGCACCTGTGCCACCTTTTACAGTCAAAATACCTGCTACTTTTAAAATTACGTCTTTTGGTGTTGCCCAGCCACTCAATTTGCCTGTTAATTTAATACCAATCAGCTTTGGAAATTTCAACTCCCAAGCCAAACCAGCCATTACATCACAAGCATCTGCACCACCCACGCCAATAGCCACCATACCCAAACCACCAGCATTTACGGTGTGTGAGTCTGTGCCTATCATCATTCCACCAGGGAAAGCATAGTTTTCTAACACAACTTGGTGAATAATTCCAGCCCCTGGTTTCCAGAAACCAATACCATATTTATTAGAAACAGAAGACAAGAAATCATACACTTCTGCATTGTCTTTATTTGCCACTTTTAAGTCTGTGTTAGACTCTATTTGTGCAGTAATTAAGTGGTCGCAATGCACCGTAGAAGGTACAGCTACTTTTGGTTTTCCTGCCGACATAAATTGCAACAAAGCCATTTGAGCCGTTGCGTCTTGCATAGCCACTCTGTCGGGTGCAAAGTCCACATAATCTTTGCCACGTTGGAAAGCTGCCAATTTTTGGTCTGCGTGCAAGTGTGCATACAAGATTTTTTCGGACAAAGTTAAAGGCTTGCCTACCATTTTGCGGGCTGCTGCCACTCTCTCAGGAAACTTTGCATAAAGTTCCTTAATCATTTCTAAATCAAATACCATAAGAGTTTTCGTATGAAGTTAAATTTTGTGCGTAAAATACGTATTTTTTGACAAGATTGCAGGATTAACCGAATTTTTTTGTGTTAACCAGCAAATTAAAAGAAATTAGCAAAGTCTTGCTACAAATGTTTTGCAAATTTTATGCTTGATTATACTTTTTGGCTTTGAGTAATTTTTTTATTGAGGAAACCCCAAAATTTATAGTTTCTATTTTTCTTTGCAAAACCTATGTATTTTTTGCTATTTTGTGCAAAATAAAATTCCAATTTAGCCCTCCCCCGCAGGGGAGGGTTGGGTGGGGCTAACACCAAAACCAATGACACACACAAATCTCACACAAAACACAGACAAAGAGGAAAAAATCAACTTAGAGTTCAATAAAAACGAAGACGTTTTTAAAAATCTCTGCTTTGCCCTCAAAAAACGACACGAACAAGTGATGCTTGGCGGTGGCGAAAAGAAAATTGCAGACCAACACAAACAAGGCAAACTCACTGCAAGAGAAAGAATTAAGTTTTTGACAGACGAAAACAGCGAATTTTTGGAAGTGGCAGCCTTTGCGGGTGATGGAATGTATAAAGACGTTGGCGGTTGCCCTTCGGGTGGCACAGTGGCAGGAATTGGCTATGTAAGTGGCAGACTTTGTATGGTTGTGGCAAATGACGCAACTGTAAAAGCTGGTGCTTGGTTTCCGATAAGTGCGAAAAAAAACCTCCGTTGTCAAGAAATTGCGATGGAAAACCGACTGCCCATTATTTATTTGGTGGACAGTGCAGGCGTATTTTTGCCCATGCAAGACGAGGTTTTCCCTGATAAAGAACATTTTGGGCGTATTTTTCGCAACAATGCCATCATGTCTTCCGAAGGTATTTTGCAAATTGCTGCGGTTATGGGAAGTTGCGTGGCAGGTGGTGCTTACTTGCCCATTATGTCAGACGAGGCAATGATTGTGGACAAAACAGGTAGCATTTTCTTGGCGGGTTCTTATTTGGTGAAGGCTGCTATTGGCGAAACGGTGGATAACGAAACTCTGGGCGGGGCTACTACGCATTGCGAAATTTCGGGTGTAACGGACTACAAGTTCCCCAATGACCAAGCTTGTTTGACTGCCATTCGCAATATTATGAGCAAAGTCGGCGAGCCTACAAAGGCTGGTTATGACCGAATTGCAGCCCACTTACCTAAGCTAAATCCGAAGGATATTTACGGAATTTTCCCTGCTGCGGACAGAACAAAGCCTTATGATATGATGGAAATTATTAACCGTTTGGTGGATAATTCGGAATTTGAACCTTACAAAGATTTGTACGGACAAAGCCTAATTTGTGGTTTGGCACGCATAGACGGTTGGGCTGTGGGCATCATTGCCAACCAACGCAAAATGGTAAAGACCAAAAAAGGCGAAATGCAGATGGGAGGCGTAATTTATTCGGATTCGGCAGACAAAGCTGCACGTTTTATTATGAATTGCAACCAAAAGAAAATTCCTTTGGTATTTTTGCAAGATGTGTCGGGTTTTATGGTGGGTAGTAGGTCAGAGCATGGCGGAATTATCAAAGATGGGGCAAAAATGGTAAATGCTATGGCAAATTCTGTTGTGCCAAAATTCACAATTATTGTCGGTAATTCTTATGGTGCGGGCAATTATGCGATGTGTGGCAAGGCTTATGACCCTCGCCTGATTTACAGTTGGGCAACAGGGCAAATGGCGGTAATGAGTGGTGCGGCGGCGGCAAATACTTTGTTGCAAATAAAAGTGGCATCATTGAAAGCCAAAGGGCAGGAGATTACTCCCGAAGCAGAAAAAGAGTTATTAGACGAAATCAAGGGCAAATACGAAGAGCAACTTTCGCCTTATTATGCTGCTTCTCGGCTTTGGGTCGATGGCATTATTGCCCCCGAAGAAACTCGTAAAGTGATTTCTATGGGTATTGAGGCTGCCAATCATTCGCCGATTACGAAAAGGTATAATGTGGGGGTGATACAGACGTAGGGATACACAAACCTTACAAGGTTTTGAAAATCTTGTAAGGGTAGGAATAGATACGAAATAATATGTATCATAGTAAAACAAAAAGCTTTATTCCGCAAAACAAATCTTTTCAACCATTGGTATAAGGTAGTAATTGTGCTTTTGGGTTGCATAACCCAAAAGTTTTTTATGTGTCTGCACACGCTAAAGCCTATGCTACACACGACGAATACACCTTAAACAAACGAAAAGATGAACAAACTAACGAAATTGAAACGCAAAGACCTCTTAAAAATTATGAACTGCAAACAAAAAGGAATGGCAGACGAGGATTTTTATTTAGATGCCAAAGGCAATATAGTCCTAACAGCTTTTTATCACGAAAAACGTGGTTATTGCTGCAAAAAATGGTGCCAGCATTGCCCTTGGCGAATTGGTGAAACGATTGCTTAATCAAAACATAAAACAAATTTATCGGACACTTTTAAGTCTATCGATTACCCACAAGTTTTACTATCTTTGTATTATGGATTTATTTAATTCTTTTGAAAAAAAAATATCTGCCCATATTTTTGGCGATATTCGTTTAAATCGTCGTTTGGTCACTTTGTGTAACCAGTTTTCTTGTAGCGAGGCCAGCATTCCCAGTATGCTCGCCAATCGCCATCAGCGCAA
>JAAFKA010000004.1 GCA_013299115.1 Cytophagales bacterium | reverse complement strand
GGGTGAGGGTTGCTTTTTTTACTATAAATATTTCGTGCCTAACGGCACTAAAAATAAAAAAATGAAATATTTATTACTTATTAATATTTTGTAAATATGCTAAAAAATTACTTTTTCTTAGATTTTATAACGTACTTTGGAGTGAAAAAAAAGTTTTGTGCAAAGCACAAAACTTGACTACTGTCTATTGCCATAAAATCTTTGCCATCTTAAAGCCAACTAGCAATTTTTTTATGCCTGAAACTTCATCTGCCATTTTTTTATTGTTGGCTTTGGTCTTGGCTGTTTTTGCTCTCTTTGTTTCTGCTATAGGTCGCAATTTGATAACAGGGCAGAAATTGTAGTATATAGGGCAGAAATTGTAGTATATAAAAAAAATTAAGATAGAGGGCTGGTAGCAAATACAAAACCTCTTTCGTTGTTTCTCTCCTCAAAGTCTATTTCTAAGCCTAAAAGGTACATCATTTGCCTTTTTTCGTAGAAAATAGGAATATCGGCAAAGATATAGGCTGTATCTCCTTCGCGTTGTTTGTCGAAACCCAACTTAAATTTAGCACCACCACAGCCTCCTCCTCCCTGCACCAACACACGCAAGCCATAACCTTGTGGCACGTTTTTATTGGTCATCATATTTTTTATTTCTTCGACAGCCTTTGCGGTAATAGTTACTGGTATCATTTTTTTAATGTTGAATTTTTAATGTTGAATTTTAATTTCAATTTGTAATTTTATAACTATATTTGAATGGTTTTTTTGGCAAACGGGGCTGTCCTCTCTGTATCCATTTAACGATTGGTTTAGCAACACAAAGTTACACAAAAAGTTCATTTAAACAAGAGTTAAGGTTGCGATAAAGCTGTTTTGATACCAACTTAACAAAACTTTGGGTAGATTATTAGTTGCCCAAAGACAACTATTGTACATAATTATCTTAAAAAAAACAATCATCGACAATAAAATTTTATGCAAAAAGATATTCATAGCCACGCAGCACCCAAAGCTGTGGGTGCTTATCCACACGCCAAGAAAGTAGGAGATTTTTTATTTTTATCAGGCATTGGCTCTCGCAATCCAATAGACAATTCCATTGCTGGGCTGCAAATAAATAGCAAAGGCGAGGTCGTAGCCTATGATTTTGAGGGACAAGTGCATCAGGTTTTTCATAATATCAAAGTAATTTTAGAATCTTCGGGGGCAAAATGGGAGGATTTGGTAGATATTACTGTGTTTTTAACTGATATGAAACGTGATTTTGCTACCTTTAACGCAATTTATGCAACTTATTTTCAGACAGTACAACCTTGTCGAACCACAGTAGAGGTCGGAGCTTTGCCTACACCAATTGCCATCGAACTCAAATGTATTGCTTATTTACAACCCACAACTAAAATTTAACAACTACTTATGACCTTTTTTAACGAAATACCTTCTAAAAGACGCAACGGGCAAGTGGCTTCGCTGAAAGATGCTTTTCAAGAAATGTTGCAACAGACCAACCTCAGCACCAAGTTTAAAGAGGCTAGTCTGTTGGCTACATGGCAACAAATGATGGGCGAAACCATAGCAGAAAAAACTCTCCGCTTATTTATCAAAGAGAAGGTACTCTATGCCGAATTGTCGTCTGCACCTCTTAAAGCCGAATTGACGATGGCGAAAACCCATATCATTACCCAACTCAATGCCCAAGCTGGCGAAAAATTGATAGAAACAGTCATATTTATTTGAAAAAACCTAACAAGTTTATGAAACATTTGCTTTTATGGTCGGGAAAAATAGCTTTTGTAGTTGGTTTGGCTACGCTGTTTTGGGCTTTGCACTATGGGCAAATTGTTGGCGGTTTGAGTTTGTCTATCCTCATTGTTTGTGGGGCAGTGGGCAAAGTAGGCTATTTATTGTACATCATTTATCGAAAAATAGAGCAAGCAGTCAAAGACAATTTGGCATTTCACCATTTTTTGCTTTTTATGCTTGCCAACATGACCTTAGCTATTCTGTCGTTTGCAGCCGATTTTTGGAACAGTTATCTTATCAATCCTGCGAGTTTTGAGGGAATAAACAAAACCTTTACAAACTACGAAACTATTTTTGAATTTGTTTATTTCAGCACCCTTACTTATTCTTACTTTGGCTATGGTGATATTTTGCCCAAAATCATAAGCACCAAATTTTTGGTAATGATGGAAGTTTGTCTGGCATTTGTCAATATGATTTTTGTTTTGGCAGACTTTATGGGCTTGCGAGAGTCGTTGCGAAAAAGCAAAGATTGGTAGTTGTAAAAAGGCGTTGATAAAGATGACATCTTTTGGTGGTGCAACAACTCGCAAGATGTCATCTTTGTCAACGCCTTTTTACAAATACCGCAAAAATTTATTTTACCTTTTTCTTTTCCAATAACAAAGACGGATTTTTCAGTTCACTTGTCGAAACGTCTTTTTGAGCCACTTTCCACGAATGTTTTTTGGTTTCCTCTATTTCGTTGGCTATGTCGCCAAAGGTCATAGTAGGTTTTTCCAACTGTTGAGCTGTATGGAGTTCTGGTGGCACTATTTCGGCAGGTCTGTTGCTTTTGCGTTTTTTTCGGCGAGAAAGCAGCAAAAAAAACAGCATAGCAAAAAACATTGCTAATAAGGTTTTGGTGTAAAAATCCATGAGGTTATTGTATGAAAAGACACAAGAATTTTTTGTTTTATTTTTTGTTTTATTTTTTAGGTTTCCAAATAGAAGTTGCCCATTGATAGCCAACGTGTGGCATATTTAGTGTTAGTGTGTCTATTTTTATATAGTTTTGTTCTAAATCTTTTTCACTTAGATACCAATAACAGGATCCATCATAAAACACCAAATCAAACTTTTTAGTGTTCAGCTTTTCTTTTACTTCTGTACGCCATTGTGCAGCTTTCTGTTTCAACTGTTCAAAATCTTCTGTTTTAATGGGTGCTTTTGTGTTTTTCAGGTTCATTAAATACTCTGTATGTCCTGTGTCATAGACCTTTTTGCCTTGTTGATGTAAAAACAGACTAACAGGCGGGTTACCCAAAACATTGTGATAGTCCTTTGTATATTGCCTTGCTTTTTCCCAATCAACTATATTTGTTTGACTCATCTGTTTCAGATTGCCTTTATGGACAAAAGTACCCCAAAAACCCAATAAAGCAAGAGAGAATAATACATAGTGGCTTTGGAATCTTAAAAAAGGTTTTTCTGCTTTATCCGTTGGTGTAGTAGATAGACTAAAAGTAAACTCCTTGCTCGTAGCAGACAAAACAACAATAACTAAAAAAGGGGTAATAAAAGTGAAATGGTAGTATAAATAAGCCCCCCTAGTACCTCCCAAAACAAAAATAATTAGCAAAATACCAATTAATAAAGCATATTGGTAACTATCGAGATAAAAGTTAGTAAAAAAAGGCTTATTGAAATTTGTGATATCAATGGCATTAGAGATGTTGTAACTACTTTGTGTGTGATTAGTTTTCTTTTGTAAATAATAAACAAAATATGCAATAATACCTAAAATGATTAATCCGCTATTGATATTCACAAAGGCTTTTAGTTGAAAGATAACATAACCAAAAGAGTAAACTTGGTCTAAGTTATTGCTAAAACAGGTATGCAAAATGCTTGCAGGTACGAGTTCGTAGGCACCCAAAAGGGAAGTAAAAAACAAAAATAAAAATAATATGCCCAAAATAATACTATTTTTTTTCGAGTAAAAGAAAAACAGATAAGAACAAAGCATTGGGGCTAATAACACAAAATAGAGTTTAGTATATAAACCCATCAAAGCTAAAAAGAGAGCAAGTCCTAAATAAACAGGTTTATAATTTGTTTTTTCACAAAGAAACAAGCCCAATAAGAGCCAAAATAACCCAATGCAATCTGGTTCGGCAGTCATTGTTTTATGAAAAAGTAAGGAGCAATGTATAATACCAATACCTGATAAGATATAAATTAGTTTGACTTTTCGCCTATACAATATCAAGCTGACGACTCCACTACATAGCAAGGCAAAAAACACAGCTATTGTCCTGTGTAAAGGTAAACTGTTGCCAAAAATCAAAGTAAGTGGGTAAGACAAATAACTAAGTACGATGCTGTAAGCATCAACAGCCCACGGATAGTGCACAATGAGATGTGGATTTTTACCTTCTATGAGAGCCTGCGTAGTAAGCAAAGCAGCCACCTCTCTGTATTGCAGAAGGTAAGGATGCGTAACAAGATAGTAAGTATAACTAAATGTCTTATACAATAAAAAAATAACGGCAAGCAAAGCCAATACATAAAAAAACTTGTCTATATGACTACGTTTGAGAGTAAAAAACATTGTGATTTGAAGAAAGTTAAATACAAGATGATTAGACTTATTTGCAATTAATACAATATTTGCAAAGTTTTCAACTTTTATCTAAATTTGTAAATGTTTTATGTGAAAATAGTTGCGTTTCTATTATGTTTTTCTTCTATTTATTCTCTCGGCTACCGTTGGGTTTGCTGTATGTTATAGCAGATATTTTTTATTTGTTAATTTACTATATCGTTGGTTATCGCAAAAAAGTAGTTTTGGAAAATATAGCCAAAGCCTTTCCAACCTATACGGAGGCAGAAAAAATAGCCCTTGCTAAAAAATTTTATCGCAACTTGACAGACATTTTTGTAGAAATTGCAAAAGCATTGACTATGCCCATATCCGAAGTTCAACGCCGTTATCGTATCATAGGCTATGAATTGCCCGCTAAGATGACCAAAGAACAAGGGCAGTATATCATCTTCACAGGAGGACATTTAGGAAACTGGGATTGGTCTTTGCTCGCACAAGCCTCCTATTGCCCCATTGATTATGTGTATCAACCTGTTTCTAATGCTTTTTTCGAGCAACTTTCTTTCAAAACTCGAACTCGAACAGCAGCCTATCCTATTGCTACCAAAGACACCTACAGAGCCATAGCTAAACGGAGAAGTTTAGGCAGAGCATTAGGTTTGGGGGCAGACCAAGCCACCAACAAAACCGACTATTGGACTATATTTTTAAACCAAGAAACAGGTTTTTTGATGGGCATGGAAAACATAGCTCGCAAGTACGACTTGCCTGTTTTTTATTTGCACATTCGCAAAGTAAAACGGGGTTATTATGAAACAAGCTATGAACTCATTGCACAACCTCCTTATGATAACTTACCTAAATTTGCTATTCTAAAAAAGTACAAAAAATTACTGGAGGCTGATATCTTGGCTAATCCAGAAATTTGGCTATGGTCGCATAAAAGATGGAAATATACCAGACCTGCTGAAGTGCCTTTAAGTGAATAGCAACTCCCTCTTTTACTTCATATTTTTTCTATTTACTTACAAATATTTCGCAGATTCAATCTTTAAACTACATTTATCAAATGATATTATACAACGTAACAGTAAACGTGGAAAACAGCATAGTAACCGAATGGTTGCAATGGATGCAGGAAGTACACATTCCAGAAGT
Organism: Cytophagales bacterium; assembly: GCA_013299115.1. Taxonomy (GTDB): domain Bacteria; phylum Bacteroidota; class Bacteroidia; order Cytophagales; family Thermoflexibacteraceae; genus JAAFKA01. The sequence continues at coordinate 254,352 of JAAFKA010000004.1, read as the reverse complement.
AATGAAAACAGGTTTGTTCGTGTCTAACAAGTTATTCAAATTACTTAACGAAGAGGAAAACAACACAGGGACAACTTTTGCCATACAGTATTTCTGCCAAACAATGGGAGATTATAAAAACTATCAAGATAATTTTGCAAAGGACTTGCAATTTGAACACAGCCGAAGATACAAAGGCAAGTTTGTAGCTTTTAGAACTTTATTGGAGGAGGTATAAAAAACTTTGGCAGTGGTCTTTTTCTGACCCTGCCAATAGTTTCGACCTCCTCCGTTCAACCATTGGTTAAGAAACTTTGGCAGTGGCTTTTTTGCCCTGCCAATAGTTTCGACCTCCACCGTTCAATAGTTTCGACCTCCTCCGTTCAACCATTGGCAAGGTGCGAAAAGCACCATTGCCAAGGTTTCACTACTTATTTTTATTCCCCTTTGGGGTTAGGGGCTACTTCCCTTTTGCCATCAGCAAACAATTTTCTACCAACCTCAAAAACTCATTGCGGTAGCCTTCTTCGTCTTTGCCCATTGCACCTTTTGCCAATTCGGTGGCTTGTTCGTAAGAGGCTTGGGCTTTAAATTCAGATTGTCGCAAGAGCAAGCCAAATTCGGCAACGGCAGCAGCAAATCTAAAATTTTCGGAACTTTGGGGCAAGGTAAGCACTTCGCTGTTTACCACACTTTCCTCCATGAGTTTGCTCACATCTTCGCTTGGTTTTTTGTACCTAAATTTAATCGTAAGCAATTCATTGGTGTTTGCTTTTGAGGTTTTTTCAGTGGCTTGATATTTTAGTTTGGGTGCATTTTTCACAAATTCAGACTGTACACCCACAGGAATTAGCTCGTACAAAGCCGTAACCGTATGCCCTGCACCCAACTCACCTGCATCTTTTTTGTCGTCCTCGAAATCTTCGGTTTTCAACATACGATTTTCATAACCAATGAGTCGATACGCCTGCACTTTGGCGGGATTAAACTCTACTTGCAACTTTACATCTTTGGCAATGGTAAACAGTGTAGCACGCATCTCTTTGACAAACACCTTTTTAGCCTCTGCTATTTGGTCTATGTAAAAATAATTGCCGTTGCCGTTTCTGCTCAATTCCTCCATTGTGTAGTCTTTGTAATTGCCCATACCAAACCCACAAACAGTGAGAAATACACCTTCTTTGCGTTTTTCCTCCACCACACGAGTCAGTTCGGCAGGTGAGGAAACACCCACGTTAAAGTCGCCATCGGTAGCCAAAATAATGCGGTTGTTGCCATTGGCAATGAAATTTTGCTTGGCAATTTTGTAAGCCAACAAAATACCTTCGCCACCTGCCGTAGAGCCACCAGCTTCGAGTTTGTCTAAGGCATCGAGAATTTTGTCTTTTTCGGTGGCGGGTGTGGCATCAAGCACCAAACCTGCTGCTCCTGCGTAGGCTACAATAGCTATTTTGTCTTTTGCACTCAATTCATTGAGCAATAACTTCAATGAACTTTTAAGTAAAGGCAATTTATTGACATCTGCCATAGACCCTGATGCATCTATCAAAAACACCAAATTAGAAGGGGCTAATTGGCTGTAATCCAGCTTTTTACCCTGCAAACCAATGTGAACTAATTGGTGTTTGGAGTTCCAAGGGCAAGTAGCCACTTCGGTAGTGATAGAAAAAGGGTGTTCTCCTGTCGGATTTGGGTAGCTGTAATCAAAATAATTGACAAATTCCTCTATCCGCACCGCATCAGGCTGGGGCAAACTGCCGTTGTTTATCATTTGCCTGCAATTGGTGTAAGAGGCTTTGTCCACGTCTATCGAAAAAGTGGATAAAGGATTGACTTGGGGCGTAATAAACTGATTTTCAACTATTTTGGTGTACAGTTCGGTGTTTTGCTGCACCGAGTCGGCTATTTCTTTTTTCCTGTCTTTTTTGCCATCTTGAGCAGCCAAAGGCTCTGCCAATTTGGTAATTTGGTCTGCCGTAGGTGGAGGAGGTGGAGGAGGAGGCGGTGCATATTGTGCAGATTCTTCGGCTTTATACATTTCTGTTGCGTGTCCACCTTCTTGGTAGCCTTTTCTCGAACCACACGCACACAGGAGGCATATAGTCCCTACGATTAACAAATTGCTGATTTTCATAAGATTAAAAGTTTAGGTAAGTTTTGGGTTAAATTGTTTGGATAAGTGTATAGAATGTAGCATACGCTTTAGCGTGTGATTTTTTCCTCGCCATTGCTTGTGTCCTCACAAGCAATTAATGAGTTGTTTGTGAGGACACAAACAACGGCACAGCATATCACACGCTAAAGCGTATGTTACATTGCACACACTAAAGCGTATGCTACATTCTTCACAACTTATAGTAGAGTAGATGCAAGGCTGCTATAAATTCCATAAAAAGTTGTAATTTTTTTTAGATGGCAAAAAAATAAATAGGAGACAAAAAGTGAAAAAAATTTTGCAAAAATTTGCAATTCTCAAAAAGACCAATAATTTTGCAATATCATTCATCATTTACACGAAAAACGCAATTTCATAAGTTAAGTAAAATATTCTTAATGCGTTTTCTTGTATTTGATTTATAGAGAAAGGGGGAGAGATGAGGCTCTTAGAACCCTTAGCAACCTACGCACATCGCAAGGTGCTAATACCTTACCTAAATAAAGTTTGTAAAATTATTTTAGGAATTATAAACCAAATTACAAAAATGAAAAATCTCACAAAAAACAGTACAAAAAATACCTCAGTTTATTTGGCTGGTTTCAATCTTTTGAACACCCCAAAAATTGAGTTTCCTCTTTTTCAAATCTTTGGTGCTACGGTTGCCAATGTTTTCACTCGTCTGTCTGCTACTCGAATGCGTAGCCAAATGATGCCTTGCTGTTGTTGTTGCTAAATCCTTGCAACAAAGTCTAAAAATTTAGGCTTTTCTCCTCTTCTTTTCTTGTTGTCTTTTCTTTTGGTTGCCCTGCCTGTGTAGGTGCTGACTTCTCTTGTCTATTTCGTTATATTTTCCTTGTGCTTTCGGTTTCTCACAACCTCGAAGAGGTTAAACAATAATAGCCTTACGTGAAACGTAAGGAAACAATGTATGTGAAACCGAAATAAAAACGAAGACGTATCGTTTCCTACATTGCAAGTAGCAGCGTTGTGTCCCCTATGTTTCACATAGGGCTATTGTTGTTCAACCTCTTCGAGGTTGTAAAAAACTCTTAATGTAAAAGCACAGACTAAAGTCTATGCTACAAAATACAAAAATCATAAACTCTAAATTTTCATAAAAATCATGGCAACTCAAAAATTAAAATTCGAAACCTTGCAACTACACGCAGGGTATGAAAACGCAGAAGGTACTACCTTAGCAAGGGCTGTGCCTATTTACCAAACAAGTTCTTACGTTTTCAAAAACGCAGAACATGGGGCTAACTTGTTCGCACTCAAAGAGTTTGGTAATATATACACCAGACTCATGAACCCAACGACTGATGTATTCGAGAAACGAATAGCAGCCTTAGAGGGTGGTGTGGCAGCTTTGGCTACGGCTTCGGGACAAGCAGCTCAGTTTTTGGCACTCCACAATATTTTGCAAGCTGGCGACAGTTTCGTATCCAGCCCTTATGTATATGGTGGCACATACAACCAATTTAAGGTTACTTTCAAAAGGTTGGGCATTACGGCAAAGTTTGCAAAATCCGACTCGGCAGCAGATTTGGAGGCACAAATAGACAGCACCACCAAAGCCATTTATTTGGAAACCATAGGCAATGGTGCTTTTTCTGTGCCTGATTTTGAGGCAGTTGCAAAATTGGCACGCAAATATGACTTGCCTTTGGTGGTGGACAATACCTTCGGGGCTGGGGGCTATTTGTTCCGCCCAATAGAGCATGGAGCAAACGTAGTGGTGGCTTCGGCTACCAAATGGATTGGCGGACATGGCACCAGCATTGGTGGCGTCATCATAGACGGTGGCAACTACAACTGGGGCAACGGCAAATTTCCGCAGTTTTCTGCCCCTTCCGAAGGTTATCATGGCTTGGTTTTCAGCGATGTTTTTGGCGAAGGCAGTCCTTTTGGCAACATCGCCTACATCATACGTGCCAGAGTAGAGGGTTTAAGAGATTTGGGTGCATCGCAAAGTCCGTTTAATTCCTTTTTGCTGTTGCAAGGCTTAGAAACTTTGTCGTTGCGGGTGGAAAGGACAGTAGAAAATGCCCAAAAACTGACCGAATGGCTCGAAAAACACGAGGCGGTGCAGTATGTAAACTACCCTGGTTTGGCAAGTAGCCCTTTCCACCAAATAGCCAAAAAATACTTGAAACGTGGTTTTGGTGGCGTGTTTGCCTTTACTTTGAAGGGTACAAAAGAGCAAACCACCAAATTTGTGGACAGCCTGCAACTGATTAGCCATTTGGCAAACGTAGGTGATGCCAAAACTCTGATAATTCACCCCGCCTCTACTACTCACCAACAACTCTCTGATGCCGAACAGTTGGCAGCAGGCATACAACCAAATTTGTTGCGTTTGTCGGTAGGTATTGAGCATATAGACGATATCAAGGCAGATATTACGCAGGCTTTGGTGGCAGCGGGGTTGGTGGCTGCGGAGCAGAAAAGTTTGGTGAGTTGATAAGAAAGAACTTGCAACCTCGAAGAGGTTGAACAGCAATAGCCCTACGTGAAACGTAGGGAAACAGTGGCATAAGTGAATCTAACCCCTTCGGGGTTGTAGCATAAACTTGCATATTTTCCCTACGTTTCACGTAGGGCTATTGCTGTTCAACCTCTTCGAGGTTGCAAAGAACTTTTAGCTTAATAGCATTGAAGTAAATTATCAAGCATATTTTTCTGCCTCACCTGCAAGGTAAGACAGAATACTCAAAACTTTTTCAGGGTCAGAAATAGAAAGAGATGTAAGATTTTTAGTAAATAAGTTGTTATCTAATTTGCCAAACTCCCAGTATTTACCATTGGAAACGACAGCAAAAATAGGAATGGTTTTGTCTTTGTTTATTTGTTGGGAAACAATCATTTGGTGTAAAACCTTGAACCAACAGTCTGTAAATTCATCTTTGTTGCTTTGCAATACAACAAATAAAGGTTTAGCAAGTGTTCTGTATCCTCGTGGGTGGGAAGTTCCAAAGAGAAAATCAGGATAGCATTGCATAGTTTCGGTAGCAAGCAGAGGACGAGAGAACAAAGACAATTTGGGATTTAGACGCCAAGTTTTAAACAAAATTGGAGATAAAACAAAATTGCGAATAAAACTTACGTTATCTGCAAAACCTAATTGCGAGATGGAAAAATTGAGGTCATCTTTTAATTCCATTGTAATTTCCAATGGTTTGATGGCTGAAAAATCAATAAAAGCATTGGTAGAACAAAAAATATCAAATTCTTCCAATAAGGTTGTATGTGCTGTTGAATAGACTTGCATAAGAGAAAAAGGTAAAACTAACAAACAAAGGTAGTTAGCAAAGATGTTGTTACAGATGACATCTTTTTAAAAGATGTCATCTGTAACAACATCTTTGCTAACTATTCAAATCTACAAAAAACTTAGCACTTTAAAAAACATGGAAACACAACATTTTAAATATACTTTTGACTTTGCCTTAGAGAGTGGCGAAGTTTTGCATGGTTTTGAGTTGGCTTACACCACTTGGGGACAACTGAATGCGAGCAAAAGCAATGTGGTTTGGGTGTGTCATGCCCTCACTGCCAATGCCAATCCTGCCGAATGGTGGGCTGGTTTGGTGGGCGAAAAAGACTTTTTTAATCCCAAAGAACATTTTATAGTCTGTGCTAATATGTTGGGTTCTTGCTATGGCTCAACGGGTGCTTTGTCTGTGAACCCCAAAACAGGAGAACCTTATTTTGCAGATTTCCCAAAAATTACGGTTAGAGATATGGCAAAGGCGTTGGATTTGTTGAGCAGGTCGTTGGGTTTGGTGCGGATACATACGTGCATAGGTGGGTCTATGGGTGGGCAACAAGCATTGGAGTGGGCTTTGTTGCAACCAGATTTGATAGAAAATTTGGTAGTCATTGCCACCAATGCCCGCCATTCGCCTTGGGGCATTGCCTTTAACGAGGCTCAACGATTGGCTATTTATGCCGACAAAACGTGGAATGAACGGAAGGAAAATGCAGGACAGGCTGGGCTAAAAGCTGCAAGGGCTGTGGCTTTACTCTCTTACCGCCATGCAGAAGCCTATAATTTTACGCAGTGGGACGAGGACGACAACAAAACCGACAATTTCAAAGCCTCGTCTTACCAACAATATCAAGGACAAAAGTTAGTCAATCGGTTTAATGTCATTGCTTACTTGACTTTGCTCAATGCTATGGATTCGCACAATGTAGGGCGTGGGCGTGGCGGTGTAGAAAAAGCCTTGCAAAGTATCAAAGCAAAAACTTTGGTGGTTGGTATCAAATCTGACCTTTTATTTCCTACGCAGGAACAAGTTTTTTTGGCTTGCAATATCCAAAATGCTACGTACAAAGAAATCAATTCAGATTACGGACATGATGGTTTTTTGATTGAAACCGAAAAATTGACACGAATTTTGGAGATTCATTTTCATACGGCTATGGTACAACAGCCTGTTTATCAACCAGTAAAGCAAGTGGAAAAGCCTTTATTGCGGATTGCGGGGTAGAGAATGTAGCATACGCTTTAGCGTGTGGAAAAATCACACGCTAAAGCGTATGTTACATTCAAACTGTGCAACTTATGCTAAGTAAAGGCTTTTACAAAAAATATTTTGATTGCCTTGCAAGTGCTTACTCTTTTAGTTGTGTAAATTCAGAGTAAAAATATACCTTTACGGAATTGAAACAAAAATCAAGAAAATATGAAACTCATGTCCGACGAAATAGAAAAAAAGTATTATAGCATAGGCGAAGTTGCCGTTTTATTAGATGTAGCCCCTTCTTTAATTCGTTTTTGGGAGAGCCAATTTGATATAGTCAAACCTCGCAAGAGCAAAAAAGGTGTACGCCAATATACGAAGGAAGACATAAACAAATTGCAAACCATTTATTTTTTGGTCAAAAAACGGGGCTTTACCCTACAAGGGGCAAGAGAAATGCTACTCAAAAAAGGCGAAGCTACCCAAGACATGGTGCAAATTATCAAAGAATTGGAGGAAGTTCGCAATTTTTTTGCCCAATTAAAAGAGAAAATCAAATAAGCACACAAAAAGTTTTGATATTTCTTTTCTACGTGCTAATTTTGCAGCCTTAAAATAATAGCAAAAATTAAGCACAACATAAATTATGGCATTAGTAACCAAAATCAGAGAAAAATCAGGTATAGCCATTGGTGCAATAGCCATTGGTCTTATCATGTTTATTGTAGGAGGAGATTTATTATCTCCCAATTCCAAATTATTGGGTTCAACCAAAGAGGTAATTGGCGTGATAGACGGCAATGAAATTGGATTAGATGAATTTGCTCGCAAAGTGGAGGAGGTAACCAATAAATATACCTTAAATTTGGGCAGAAGACCCAACGAAGACGAAATGCCTTACCTCCGCCAAGAAGCTTGGAACAAACTGGTAATGGAGTTGGTCTTGATGAAAGAATTTGAAAAAATTGGCGTGCAAGTTACCAAAGAAGAAATTATAGACATGGTGCAGGGCAACAATGTTCACCCCGCCATTGCTGGTAGTTTCAAAGACAAAGACGGCAACTTAGACAAGGCAGGTTTGAAAAACTTTTTGTCTAACCTCAAAAATGCCCCAATAGACCAACAAATGCAGTTCAGAAACTTCGAAGCCGAATTGCCTTTGAACCGTTTGAACCAAAAATACGAAAAATTATTTGCCTTCACCAACTACGTAACCAAGTTGGAGGCAGAAAACGAATATCACCAAACCAACAACAAAACAGATATTCGTTATATCTTTGTGCCGTTTGGCTCTATTGCCGACTCGGTGGTGCAAGTGCCTGATGCCGAACTCAAAGAATATTTTGACAAAAACAAAAGCAAATACAAAAGAGAAGCAAGTGTTTCGTTAGAATATGTAAGTTTTCCTTTCAAACCAACTGCCGAAGACTCTGCTAACATTCGCAAAGAATTAGACGAAATGAAAGACAGATTTGCAACTATATCGGAAGACACTGCTTTTGTAGAGGCAAATTCAGACGACAATATGAATGGTATCCGTTCTTTCAGAATAGACGAATTGCCTAATGAACTTAAAAATATACCTGCGACTGAATTGACAAAAGGAAAAGTTTTTGGCTCTTATTTGGCAGGAAATAAATACAAACTCTACAAAGTTTCAGGTACAAAAGAAGACACTGTATTCTCTATGCGTGCCAGCCACATTTTGTTGAAAACAGATGGCAAAAACGACATAGAAAAAATTGCTTTGCGTAAAAAAGCCGAAGACATTTTGGCACAAGCAAAGAAAAATATGCCTTTCGAAGCCTTAGCCTCTATGTATAGCGAAGACGGGTCTAAAAATCAAGGCGGTGATTTGAATTGGTTTAAAGAAGGCGTAATGGTAAAACCTTTTAACGATGCCGTATTAAATGGCAAAGTAGGCGTCTATCCAACCGTAGTAGAAACGCAATTTGGCTATCACGTTATCAAAATTACGCAAGAAAAAACCAAACAGCAATACCAAATTGCTACGGTTACAAGAGATATTGAACCCAGCGAAAAAACAAGAAAAGCAGCCTATAAATTGTCTGCCGAATTTGCAAAAGCAAAAAACAAAACCGAATATGATGCAAATGTGGCAGCAGGCAAAGGTTTGTTGAGTTTGCAAGCCCTCAATATCACACAAGAAAGCCGTTATATCAACAACTTGACAGGCGAAAGAGCAAGAGAAGTGGTAAAATGGGCATACAAAGCCGAAACCGAAATTGGTATGGTTTCAGACCCATTTGAGATGCAAGACACTTACATTGTGGCTATTTTGAAAGAAAGAAAAGAAAAAGGAGAATCAACCTTTGAAGATGCTGCGGTAATGGTGTTGGCAAAAGTGAGAGAGGAGAAAAAAGCTCAAATGATAATGGAAAAACTAAACAAATTATCAGGTAGCTTAGACGAAATAGCAAAGGCTTATGGCAACAATATTTCGGTTTTAAATACCCAAGATGTAAACATCAAAACCTTGTCGTTAGTAGGGGTAGGCTCTGCCACCCAAACCATAGGCAAAGCTGCGGTATTGCCAAAAGGCACTAAAACACAAGCCTACAAAGATGATTCGGGTGTGATGATAATGGAAGTTACGGAGTCGGAAGTGGCTGCAAAAATTGCAGAACACACTACCTACAAAGACCAACTAACCCAACAACGCACCAACAACAGCAACAACAATACAATCTTGCGTGCAATCAAAAAATTGACCAAAACCGAAGATTATATTTCTAAGTATTACTAAGTCGTTGCAAGTTGTTTAAAGTAATAAAACCCCTTCCAAATCATTGAGATTTGGAAGGGGTTTATTGTTTCCTCATCTGCTATTTTTTTGCTTAACAATAAATAACAAGAATTTAACCTTTCATTAACCTTTTTGTAAAGTTTGGTTATTTATTTTTGGTTATTATTTTAAATATGATAACCGATGAAAACTTATTATTTCTTAGTCATTATTTTGTGTTATTTAGGACTTCAATCCTTACAAGCACAAATTCTTGTTCAAAAACCAGCCAATTTTAAAGTAGAGCTTCCGTTGACTAAGTCTTTTAGGATTTAGAAGGTTTTTTTGTTATAATTTTGGGTAGTGCTATAGCTGTTAGACTACCTTTTTAGTTTCTTATTCCTTACCTCATAAAAAAAACAACTAATTTTTTCGATTTACCTGTGATTTTTTGTCAGCTCTTGCGAATAATAGAGCAAAATAATTAGTGCATTAGTGCATTACTACAAAGCAACAAAATGAATAAAGTAGCAAACAGCCAATTCTTTGACGACCTCATAGCCAAACATCAGGGTATTTTGTGGAAAGTAGCACGTACTTATTGTAGCAATGAGATAGACAGGCAAGATTTGGTGCAAGAAATGATGTTGCAACTATGGAAAGCCTTACCTTCTTATCAACCAGCATTTGCCCTTAGCACTTGGCTATATCGGGTGGTGTTGAATGTGGCTATTTCGTTTTACAGAAAAAATAGTTCACAAAAAAATAATTCTTTGCCTTTACACGAAACAATGCTTATAAGTACAGAAAATGAAGGAGCAGCACAAGAGGCAAATCTCAACTTATTAGAACAATTTATAAACGAACTGAATGACCTCGACAAAGCCCTGATACTGTTGTATTTAGAAGACAAAAGCCATGCTGAGATAGCAAGTATTTTGGGGATTTCCCTGACCAATGTAGCTACCAAAATAAGTCGGATAAAGGAAAGATTGCGAAAAAAATTTAAAAATATTACCTAATTAATTTTTAACTCAATAATCTCATGAACGAAATAGATTTAAAACAACTTTGGCAAACAGCTCATCAAAAATTAGATGACAACTTGGCTTTGAATCGACAAAATGCCATTCGCCTTACACATTTGCAAGTTGGTAATTTGCTCTCTACTATGCAACCAACCAAACGAACTACGCTGTTAATTGGCTTGGTTTGGGTAATTTTGGTAGATAGTTTGTTGCTTATGGTTTGGCAAAAAGCCTCTATATTTTTCATTGGCTCTGCTATATTGCAGGTTTTGATAAGCAAAATTTCTATGGGCATTTACATTTACCAAATGACTTTGATAAGCCAAATAGACCTTGCTTCGCCTGTATTAGAAAGTCAAAGTAAATTGATAAAACTACAAATTTCTACCTTGTGGACAACAAGAATAGCTTTTTTGCAACTGCCTTTGTGGACTACTTTTTATCTGAGTAGCACGATGCTGGCAAATGGTAATTTAACTTTGTGGGTTTTTCAGATTACAATAACTTGCTTTTTTACAGGCTTGGCTTTGTGGCTTTTTGTCAATATCAACTACGAAAACCGCCACAAAAAATGGTTTTTGTGGCTTTTTGGTAGCAATGAATGGTTGCCTTTGCTCAAAGCAATGGAGTTTTTAGACGAAATGAAAGGATATGAGCAAGAGTAAAAAAGTAATTTAAAAGAGGTTGTATTTTCGTACAGCCTCTTCTTTTATGGTATCATTAAGTTTAAAGTTATTGCCATTCTAAAAAGCTTTAAACTTACAATGAAAATATCAAAAAGTTAAAATCTTTGCTGTTACTTAAAATATTTTTATAATTTTGGCAGTTCTATTTGCAACTTCATTAAAGTTTTAAAGTCTTTGCGGGGTTCAAATTTCCTTTTTCTGCTATCATGTTGTTGATTATCAAACTTTTGTGTGCTATTTTGACTTTTTGTCTTTTGAGTAGCCTTGCAGTAGCTCAATCTACTGCTGAGGCTGCTTTATCTACTTCCAAAATGGTTTTGTCTATAACCAAACCTGTCAAAATAGTATTAGATGCGGGGCATGGAGGTTATGACCCAGGCACAGAAAAGACTCGTGAAGGTATGAAAGACGAAAAGGTTATTGTGTTAGCTATTACCAAAAAATTAGGAGAAAAAATGCTTTTGCGTTTGATAGGTACAGAAATTATTTATACCCGCAAACGTGATATCTATTTGAAACTGGACGCAAGAGTAGCCATAGCCAATCAAGCCAAAGCTGATGTTTTTTTGAGTTTGCACTGCAATTCTAATCCCAAAAAGTCTGTTTATGGTACGCAGATGCACATACACAACAATACGGCTAAGAAAAGTCGCAAACTTGCCCACCACTTAAACAAGGCTTTTGAAACCATAGCCGAAAGAAAAACTTTGGGTATTTTCAATAGCAAAGACCGTGGTTTCCCCCTCTATGTCCTGCAATTTAGCAAAATGACAGGTGTACTAATAGAAGTCGGTTTTTTGAGCAACAGCAAAGAGGAGGAATTTTTAAACACCGAATCAGGACAAGATTTAGTAGCAGAGGCAATTTTACACGGCGTTGTAACCTATTGCAAAGCAGAGGGCTTGGCAGTAAAACTCTTACCTAAACCTGCCGAAGTGAAAGCAGAATTGGCTAAACACAACAGCGAGGCAGGTAAAAAACTGATAAAAGAGATAGACGAGGCTACCCAAAAATACGAAAAGGAGAAAAAACAAGACGAAGAAGCAGCCAAGACAGCTAAAATAGTCTATCGGGTGCAAATTTCAGCCTCCAAAATACCTATCTCAATGACACATTACGATTTCGCAAAATTGCAAGCCAAAAATTACAAAATAGAGGAAGTAATTACTGATGATGACCTGAATGGCAAAAGATACCGTTATTTTGTGGGCAAAGAAGACACTTTGGAGGCTTCACAAGCTATTTTGACCGAAATTAGAAAGTTTAACTTCAAAGATGCTTTTATTACAAGTTTTGAACAGTGATTTTTTAACTAAAAATCACTACTTCCCTTGTTCTATTTTGGTTTTAGTTGCCAAAAACTCCTCATTGTTTGGGATGAGTCGCAAGGCTTTTTCCATTTCGGTCAAAGCCTCTGCTTTTTTGCCCATTTTTGCCAAGACAAGGGCTAAGTTTTGGTAAGCAAAAGCATTTTGAGCATCGAGCCGAATAGAATTTTGGCAATCTTTCAGGGCTTCGGGCAATTTATTGGTAGCTAACTTGGCTGCTGCCCTGTTGTTATAGGCAAAAGCAAAGGTAGAGTCTAAGGCTATGGCTTTGTCAAAATCTTTCAAAGCCTCTGCCGACTTGGTGAGTTGGTTTTTCAAATACCCTCTGTTATTGTAGTAGTCAGCCAAACGCAAAGTAAGTTCTTGGGCAATGGCACTGCTTTTTGGAGCTTGTTTGGGTGTAAGTTTGGCGGTGGTTTCAATAGTTTTTGAAGTTTTGGGTGTGCCAACTCCTTTATTTTCGGCAGTTAAGGCAGTTTCGACTAAGGCTATGGCTTTGTCATAATCTTTGAGTGCCTCTGCAAATTTTTTCAGACTTTTGTAAGTCAAAGCCCTGTTGTAATAGGCGGGGTGGTGGTTGGCATTGAGTTTGATAGCCTGATTAAAGTCTAATAAAGCTGCATCGGGCATGGCTGCCAATCTTTTTAGCCCACCTCTTTCTATCCAATACTCCATTTGGTTGGGATTGAGCAAAATTAAGGCATCATAATCTTTGAGAGCCAACTCAAATTTCTTAATTTTTTTGAAGGCATTGGCTCTGTTGGCAAGAGCAAAAATATTTTTGGCATCAGCATTGATTAACTTGGTGAGGTCAGGAATGGCAGACTCAAATTTTTCTTGCATCAGACGTATGGCAGCACGACTTGCATAAGCCTCCAACAGATTGGTATTCAGCTTAATAGCTTCGCTGTAATCTATCAAGGCATTGCCAAAATCTCCCATGTCTTGGCGGGTCAGCCCACGTTGGTAAAACAAATTGGCATCAGTCGGGTTGGTTTTGAGCAAGGTCGTAAAGTCCTCCACCGACTCGGTAAACAACATGGCGTTGCGTCTTAGCGTTGCCCGCCCCAACAAGGCAGGGCGAAAGTTTTTGTTGATACTCAACACTTTGTCATAGTCTTCGAGTGCCTTGTCAAATTTTTTGGCAGCTTCTGCTATTTTTGCCCTGTTAAAATAGACCAATTCATTGTTTGGGTCTAATTTAATGTATTCGTTATAATTTTTTACGGCTTTGTTGTATTGTCCTAAGTTGTAGTAGCAATTTCCTGTGTTGAAATAATAGGTTTTTTGGTACTTTTTGGTGCTTGCTAAGGCTTTTTCGTAGTCTTTCAGGGCTTCCTCATACCTACCCAATTTTTCTAAGGTATTTCCACGATTGTTATACGCCCCTGTAAGTTGGTCGCTGATTTTCAGGGCTTGGTTATAATGTTTCAGGGCTTCCTCGTAGTTGCCGCCTGCATAAGCCTCCAAACCTTTTTTGAAAACCACTTCGGCTGCTTTAATTTGGGCTTTTTGGGCAAAAGAAGTAAAACTACCTACGAAAAGGCAGAGAAAAAAGAATGAAATTTTGAATAAATTGCCAAATTGGAATTGCATAATTGCGATTTTTTGTTTCTTTTCAGTGTTTATGAATAATTTTTGCAGTAAAATATTTCCAACCTCGAAGAGGTTGAACAGCAATAGCCCTACGTGCAACGTAGGGGAAAGTTGGAGAGTACGCCACAACCCCGAAGTGGGTTGAACTTTCTTGCTCCAGCACTTCTTTGTTCAACCTCTTCGAGGTTGGAAACAATGCAAAATATATTTCCCTACGTTGCACGTAGGGCTATTGCTGTTCAACCTCTTCGAGGTTGGAAGAAACTTTTAGCTTAATAGCATTCGCCTGAAGGCTAATATACAATCTATAAACTTTATTGCAAGTTATTGCAAATGACAATAAAAAAACCCAAAAAGTAAAAGATTAGCTTTGTATTAGTCAAATATTCCGAAAGTTTGTATTTATCAGATCTCTCGAAGATGTCTGATAATTGCCCACAACTTGATTCTTGGCTTTGCTATAATTTTATTGCTATCAACCAATTTCCTGCAATTTTGTCAGGTTTTTGCCTGCTCTCTGCCATTTTTTGCCTACCATGCAGCCAAAATTACTGCCAAAAGCATAGTTTTTAGCTTTGGCATACAAAATGCAAAATACAAGATAACAAGTAATTGTGAGAAAACTAACAATTTGCTTGTTCTTGTTTCTTTATTTTCAATCAATAACCATAAACATTTCAAAAAAATGTCAAACGTAAAAATTAAGCCTTTGGCGGACAGAGTATTAGTAGAAGCTGCACCTGCGGAAGAAAAAACTGTAGGTGGTATCATCATTCCTGATACTGCAAAAGAAAAACCACAAAAAGGTAAAGTGGTGGCAGTCGGTGCGGGCAAAAAAGATGAGCCTTTGACTGTAAAAGTAAATGATACGGTGTTGTACGGCAAATATGCTGGTACAGAAATTACCGTAGAAGGCAAAGAGTATTTGATTATGCGTGAATCAGATATTTTTGCTATTCTTTAATTGTAAAACGGACTTTAGTCCGTTTATAGTGCTTTCGGTCGGCAGCCGTTGCTGTGCTTACAACCGAAAGAATTTTACGCAAGCACAGGCTAAAGCCTATGCTACATTTTAAAAAAACAAAATTCCATTTTAACAAATCATGGCAACTAAAAAAATCGTCTTCGATACAGAAGCAATTGATAAATTGAAAAAAGGTGTAGATACATTGGCAAATGCCGTAAAATCTACTTTGGGACCAAAAGGCAGAAATGTAATTATTGACAAAAAATTTGGTTCTCCAACTGTTACAAAAGACGGCGTAACGGTGGCAAAAGAAATAGAATTGAAAGACAGCATCGAAAACATGGGTGCGCAGTTGATTAAAGAAGTGGCTTCTAAAACTGCTGATGCAGCTGGCGATGGCACAACAACGGCTACTGTTTTGGCTCAATCTATTTTCACACATGGTATCAAAAATGTGGCTGCTGGTGCTAATCCAATGGATTTGAAAAGAGGGATAGACAAAGCTGTGATTGAAGTGGTGAAAAACCTAAAAGCTCAATCTCGCAGCATTGCCAACTCTGGTGAAATTACGCAAGTTGCAAGTATCTCTGCTAACAATGACGTGGAAATTGGAAAAATGATTTCTGATGCTATGGACAAAGTGGGCAAAGATGGCGTGATTACAGTGGAAGAAGCAAAAGGCACACATACAGAAGTGAAAACTGTGGAAGGTATGCAGTTTGACAGAGGTTATTTGTCGCCTTACTTTGTAACAAATACAGAGAAAATGGAGGCAGACCTCGACCACCCTTTCTTGTTGATTTGCGACAAAAAAGTTTCTTCAATGAAAGAATTGTTGCCTGTGTTGGAGCAAGTAGCCCAAACTGGTCGTCCTATGTTAATCATTGCCGAAGAAGTTGATGGCGAAGCCTTGGCTACTTTGGTTGTAAATAAATTGCGTGGTGCATTGAAAGTGGCTGCTGTAAAAGCACCCGGTTTCGGTGACCGCAGAAAAGCAATGTTAGAAGATATTGCCATTTTGACAGGTGGAACTGTAATTTCGGAAGAAAGAGGTTTCAAATTGGAAAATGCAACTATCGACTACTTAGGTAAAGCTGAAAAAGTGCTTGTTGATAAAGACAACACGACTATCGTAAATGGTGCGGGCAAATCTGAAGCTATTAAGGCTCGTATTGCCGAAATCAAAGCACAAATGGAAAAAACTACTTCGGACTATGACAGAGAGAAATTGCAAGAAAGACTTGCCAAATTGTCAGGTGGCGTAGCTATTCTTTACATTGGTGCTGCTACCGAAGTGGAAATGAAAGAGAAAAAAGACAGAGTTGATGATGCGTTGCACGCAACAAGAGCTGCCGTACAAGAAGGTATTGTAGCTGGTGGTGGTGTGGCTTTGATTCGTGCTATCAAATCTATTGAAGGTATGAAAGGCGACAATGCAGACCAAACGACTGGTATTCAAATTGTAAGGTTAGCTTTGGAATCTCCATTGCGCACTATCGTTGCCAATGCAGGTGGCGAAGGTTCTGTGGTGGTAAACAGAGTGAAAAACGGCAAAGATGACTACGGTTACAATGCAAGAGAAGACAAATTTGAGCCTATGTTTGCTGCTGGTATCATAGACCCAACTAAGGTTACAAGGTTGGCTTTGGAAAATGCTGCTTCTATTGCAGGTTTGATTTTGACTACGGCTTGCGTAATAGCTGAAGAAGCTGAAGAAAATGCTCCTGCTATGCCTCCAATGGGTGGCGGAATGGGCGGCATGATGTAAGCCTATGCTTAGTTTATATCCGTTGGCAATGGTGCAAGCACCATTGCCAACGGGTATTTATGCCTATGTTTGCTACCCAATCATTTTCATTTGTTGGCACGAATGAAAGAGAAAAAGCATTTTCAAGAGGCTTTTGCAAAGGTAATTACACAAAAAGGTACAACTTCTCATCCACCGTTTTTGCCAATACTTTTATCACATTTTGCAAATGTTCAATTTCGTCTAAACTTAACTCCTCCTCATTTCTATCTTTCAAATATTTGTGCAAAACTTGATAAGCACCAATTTCATAGTCAAAAACAGCTTTGCTAACGCCACTAAAATACGAAACAGGATTAATATACAGGTTGCCATTTTGCCAAAAAACTTTCATTACTTTGCGATTTTCTCCTACAAAATCGGCAATTTCCAACGTAGGAATTTTTTGTAATAAGTGCATTTGTGCTAATTCCCAGCCAGTCCTTGCAAGGTTTTCAAATTCTTGCAAAGATTTATCAAACAGAATACGTGGAAAATCTATTCGCAACAGTTCATTATATTGTTCTCTGTACGTAGGAGAATACAAAACGGCATAAATATAGCCAAAAATTTGTTCGGCTGTAATGGTTGAACCGTAAGTTTCGTTAATAAATTGACGAAATTCTTTGCTAAAATTTTCTACTTTCACTATTTTTTGCTTGCCTTTTTCGCCCATTTCCTCCTCATACCGATACAAAGGAGCAATATAATTTGCCTCACTACCTCGATTAGAAATAAAACATCTTTCGGTTATTTTGTCGGTGATAAATGCGTGTTTGAACTGTTTGCAAGTAACAATTCTCGTAAAAACTAAACCAATATTTGAGCCTAATAAGAAATGTTGCATCAAATTATATCTTGGATAAGAAAGAAATCCTTTTGTTTGCTTGGAATAGAATGTAAATCTTTCATCAAAAACACGATAATTTACTGCCTTTATGGGTGGATTTGTTTCCAACTCCGCCACAGCTTTTTCGAAAGTCCAATCTCTTTGTGGCTTTATATTATGTAATTTTTGGCAAATAGTAGATTTTTGTTATTTTCTTAAAATGGCTACCAACGACTCGTTGGGTTACACTCAAAATTGTGCGAAATGCGAGGCTACGCCTCGCATTTTGAACAACGGAAAAGGCTTGGCGAAGGCAGGGAAATCTTAGCACAAAAGCTCAAATAAAGGGTAGTGTTACAGAATGTATGCTGGTTTTATGCAGCATTTTTTCGCCAAATATAGGCTTTTACAAATCCATAGTGCATATCATCTTTCTTAGAAAAACATATTGTTTTTCGGCATAATCTTTTAATAGGTGTCCGAAAATTTAGTCGGAGCAACGCCTTGCTTTTGTCGTTCTATTTTTTAAGTTTTAGCCTTAGAAATAATATGTTTTTCTGCTGGAATATGCTTTTTATAAGAAGCCCAATCATCAGTACAATATCTATTAATAGTCAAATGCTCCAACTTTTTCATTAATTTTTTGCACGTTTTATCATTACGTTTGCCAATTTGAAAGGCTAAAATTTTACCCGATTTAGCACATTGTGCTACGGGGACGCCTAGTCCAAATCCATCTTTTCCCAGCCTTCCTCTTGCCCACCCAACTCCACATCTCATCTGGGACGCATAGTCAATGACAACCTCCTCAAAAATGCCTTCAAAACTAAGCTCTTCATGAGATTTAAACCATAAACGGAGTATAAAAATAACAGTTAATGCACTCATTTTCAGCACTTTAGCAATGTCCCTTATACCACTTGCTCGCATAGACATTTCGCAGACTTGCTTTTTCAGCACAGGGTCTGCTCCTTGATATTTATAAATTTGCTGAAATTGTCGGTGACAATCTTTACAGTACGCCTGCCGCAATAAAAATTCTGTTTACCAGTGGATTTTATACCATTTTTCTTTATATTTGCACTATCGCAATGAGGCGGAGTGCCGCCCAGACAAATAACTTTTGTTAGAACTTTAGACATTCTGCAAAGTTATGTCCTTATTGCGTTTTTTCAATAATTTACCCAATTATTACAGCATACATTCTGTAACACTACCAAAACTTTTATCAAAAGATGAGGAAAAACTGTTAGTTTATTGCTTCAATTCTGTCTTTAAACAAAGTAATCAATTTATGATTTTGGTTGAGCAACAATACATCTTCCCAATGCAACTGAATGGCAGTGAAAAAATCACGCATTTTCATATTGCCAAAACGAATATGAATAACTTTTGGTGGTGGCTCTCTGAACAAAATTAAGTCTGCAAAATCACTATCCTTTGTGATAATTGTTAAATTATTAGCTTTGGCATACTCCCAGATTTTGCTATCTTTCCACTCATCATTTATATCTGCCTGATGAATATAGTCCATAGTATCCCAAACAGCCAAATAACGAGGTAAGTTTACGTCTATCAAAAACTTAGGCATATTCTTGGAAGTTTTTTATGGTGTACCTGCGGTGCATTAGGTCTGTCGCAAATTGCAGACAAGCATAAATATCGGCAAGTTCCAAAGATGGATATTGTGCCAAAATTTCTTGTGGTGTATCTCCAGCAGTCAGAAATTCCAGAATAGTCTGCACCGTAATTCGTTTGCCTCTTATCGTAGGTTTTCCATTGCATAAGTCCGCATCTATTGTAATTCGGTTGGTTAAATATTCCATAAAATTAAATTCATCTTTCACAAATCTACCAATTCTTGCCACAAAACCCAAACTTTTCCCTACTTTTGATAAACCTTAAAACTTTTATCAAAATATGAGAAAAACACTTTTATTGAATATAAGACGATTACAGGCTTGGAAAAAAATCATAAATTTTACTCCTATGTAATACCCGTAAAATTCGTATGGTTTCCTCCTCCACAATAACCTCTACGCCCACACGATAATCACCAATACGAAAACGATAATAAGTTGTATGACCTTCTAATTTTTTTATATGACTTATTGCAAAAACTTCTTGTATGGTATTGAGGGCAGGAATTTCTTCAAAACAAAACTCACGAAGACGTTGGTAATAAGGTGTACTTTTTAGACTTTTCAGGTCTTTAATAAATTTATCGGCATACACTACATTAATCATTGTCTTCCAAAAGGTTTAAAGCTGTTTGTTTGTCATAAAAAGGTTCATTTTGAGTTTCCTGCATTGCCATTGTTAAGGCTTTGTCTTCGAGTAAATCAAGCAACTGTTGATAAACCTGATAAGGCAAAACAACAAAATTAATTTCTCCTTGTGGATTATAAATGAATTGTTCTTGATTATTGAATACGTTTTGAGCAAGCATAGTTTCTTTTATTATTACACACAAATCTACTAATTTCTACCACAAAACACAAACTTTTTCCCTACTTTTGATAAACCTTAAAACTTTTATCAAAATATGAGAAAAACACTTTTATTGACCCAAAACCAAACCTTCCGACTTATAAGCCTCAAATTTGCCATCATCTGTTAGCAAAATAAGATTTTCGGCAATACTTTGCGAAATGAGCAACCTATCAAAAGGGTCGTTATGGTAAAAAGGTAAAGACAATATTTTCAATAAATGTGATGTATCAATGGGACTTATTTCTATATCATCTTTCTTTACTTGCTTGATAATATTGGGCAGAGTTTGAGAAAGTTGTAGTTTTTGAATACTCATTTTAATAGCTATTTCCCACAAACTGACAATACTTACAGAAATATTGTTAGTGGTATTGGCAATAATAGCTTGATATTTTGGTGATAATTGTTTATTGCCCTCCAAAAACCATATCAAAATATGGGTGTCAATTAAGTATTTCATACCATATATTCTTTAAAATCCTCCAAAGGTTCATTAAAATCATCTGCCATATACAAAACCAAACCTTTCATAGCCCCAAATTGCCTTAATTTTGGTTCAGGTTCTTGTCGGGCTTTTTCCCAAATAGTGCTAATTTCTTGCAAGAGTTGTGTATCATTCAAAGCTATTATCCAAGCAATGAGTTGATATTTTAGTAGTTCAACTTCGGTATTTACTGTATTATTTAGCTCTGTTGTCATTGTTTTGCTATTTTTAGTACACAGACAAATCTACTAATTTTTTACCAAAAACCCAAACTTTTCCCTACTTTTGATAAACCTTAAACTATTAAATATCTAACAACTTAATACCTTGAATATATCTAAAATCAGCAATATTATAAGTAAAAAGAGGTAAGTCATAGACCAATGACATAGCAGCAATAATGGCATCAGGCATACATAAATTATGGCTAAGATGGTATTGTTTCACAAGTTCTAAGGCTTTTTCAGATACTTGTTCATTAAAATGCAAAGTTTTATAACTTTTCATTTGCTTAATTAGCTTATCTAATTCTTGTTTATTCCAAGCTCCTTTGCAAAGTTCCATTAAAACCAAAGAAGGAACAAGCACATATTCCTCGCCAATTATAGCTTCTAAAATATGTTTGGTTGTTTCATTGCCCTTAAAATAATGGATAAAAACATTCGTATCACAAATTACATAATTCATAGCCTATTTCCCCACGCTTGTTTACGTAATGTATTTTGGTCTATTTCCCTATCTGCCCACATACCAAAAGCAGTATTATTTTCATCTTTTTTTGCTTCTGTAATAGGCAAATATTTTAGCGTAAGTTGTTGATTTTGAAGGTATAACAAAATAAAAACTTGCAGTTTTTGCATAAATTCTACGTCTTGAAACAAATTTAATTGTGCCTCAAAATTGCTGATACTTTGTTTCATTTGCAAATATTCTTGCTCAGGAATGGTTACAGTTTGCATAATTCATTGCTTTTATTGTTACACACAAATCTACTGATTTTTTTACCACAAAACCCAAACTTTCCCCTACTTTTGATAAACCTTAAAAATATATTCACTCCGTACGTCTTTTACGGTCTGCAAAGTTATCTTTATGAAAAACAAAAGAAGAAAACTTTATGAGCCTAAGAAATAAAACGGAATTAGAAATTTTAGATTTCTATGTTGCTACCGAAAAGCCCGAAAAATGTATGGAGGCATTGAACAAACTTTGCGAAAAATATGCACTTGACATAGATTTTGAGGAGGTGCAAGACGAGCAAATAATGATAACTTGTGAGAATTTTGCAATAGCTTATCGTTTGGCAGATGCTTTTTTGGCTGAACTTGATTTGCTTTGTAAGCAATTTGCAAGTCCTGCCGATAATTATTGTTTCAAACAACTGTATGAAGAATGTGATATTGATTTTGAAGATGATTAGGTTTTTTAGGCAGCACTAACATTTCTTTGAGAAATGTTAGTGCTGAAATTTATTTTAGTATTTTTAGAAAATTTCAACAAATTAATCAAAAACACATTATGGCACAAAAAACAGAACTTTGGAAAGTTGAAAATGAAGAACTTATCGCAGTACCAGTAACCGTATTAGACAAGGAAAGACGACTGCAAGAATGGCTTGCAAAAAATCCAGCAAAATTGTTGGATATGGACATCTTAATCATTGGCAAAGAAGTTACTACAACTCTCAAAAACCAAAACAACAGAATAGATTTATTAGCCATAGACAAAAGTGGTGATGTACTGATTATTGAGGTCAAAAGAGATAGAACACCACGTGAGGTTGTTGCACAGGCTCTTGATTATGCTTCTTGGATAGATACCTTATCTGCTACACAAATAAGAGAAATATCTCAAAAATATTTAGGAGATGTGAGCAAAATTGATAATTTCCTTGCTGATAGCAATATTACACTCAATACAAATCATAAAATTGTGATTGTGGCTGCTCAATTAGATGATGCCTCTGAAAGAATAGTCCAATATTTGGCTAATAAATACAGCCTAAACATAAATGTTGTATTTTTTAACTTTCATAAATACGACAAAGGAGGAGAATATTTATCTAAATCTTGGCTTACAGATTTTGAGGAACAGCAAGAAAAAATAGAAATACAAAAGCAAGGTGCAGAAATTGCTACTGAATATCATTTTTTTAATGTTGGTGAAGGTGGTGGCAGGACTTGGGAAGTTTGTAAAGAATATGGGTTTCTTTCTGCGGGAGGTGCACTTCGTTTCAAAAACTTTATGCAAAACTTTGAAGTAGGTAATAAAATTTTTGCTTATGTTAAAGGAGGTGGTTATGTAGGTTATGGCACTGTTACCGCAAAAGCTGTTCGAATAAAAGATTTTAACGTAAATGGTCAATTATTAGCTACTTATGACCTACCCGAAGAAAACAAAGGTTTATTCCGAAATTCCGATAATGATGAGAGTGTTGATTATGCTATAGGTATTGAATGGCACAAAACATTAGAGAAAAAAGAAGGTATTTGGGAAAAAAATATGTTTGTGCACCGTCAGACAACTTGCAGGTTATTTAATAAAATGACCGTAGATATACTGGAAAAAAAGTTTGGAATTAAGAAATAGTAATATAAACACCCTATTTGTCAAATTGATACTTGACAAATAGGGTGCTTTATTTTTACACATTCACAAATCTACCAATTTTTGCCACAAAACCCAAACTTTCTACTTAGTTTTAAGAATAACTTAGCTTTCATAATTTAGCAAACCTTCAATTTCTATTTTTAAGTTAGGCAAATGATTAATTACAATGTCCCAAATAATAGCATCATCAACCGCATCGTATGCGTGAATAATACGATTTCGCAGACTAATTAACTTTTTTGCATAACTCAAATTAATATTTTCATTTAATTTCAGTAAATAATTAGTGGCTTCTCCCGCAATTTCTAATTCTCTTTCTACGCCTCTTCGCAATAATTTATTTTGTTGATAAACCGCAAATAACCTTTTGCCTTCTATATAAGTTTCAATAGAATTTATAGCAGTTAAAATATCACTTAGGTATTTTTTAGCTTCATCAGTCATAAATCAAAATTTTGGTTTTTTCTACTACTTTAATAAAATAGGGGTTTGACAAAGTTGCTAAACTAACTATATCTACTTTGCGGTTGAGTAATTTCTCTAATTGTTCTTCTAAATCAAACAAATTATCAGCATAACCATCAAAATAAGGACTTTCAAAGCCAACAAGGAAATCAATATCACTATTTTTAGTAAATTTATTGGTACACACCGAGCCAAACACAAATAATTTTACTACTCTGTGTTTGCGACAAATCTCACTTACTTGCGTTAATTTCTTGCGTAAAAGAGGCTTGATAGCCAATATTTGTTGTTTTTCGTTTTGCATAAGCTAAGTATTGCATAAATATACGAAAAAATTATCTCTTTTGTTAAATATTTCCTCGTTTGAATGGGACTTATTTAGTTTTCTATACAAATCTACTAATTTTTTACCCAATCACAAACTTTTTCCCTACTTTTGAAAAACCTTAAAACTTTTATCAAAATATGAGAAAAACACTTTTATTGAGTTTGTTACCAATGCCTAATTACTCATTCGTATATCCTTTGGGTGGCAACCACACATAAATTTGAGAATTTTTATCACAAAGTTGAAATAATATAAGTTCCTTCGGTTTATATCCTTTTTCTAACAAAGCAAATTGCCAAGTTTCTTTCTTTGAATTGGTATAAGTTGATAATATAGTAACTTTTGTTCCTGCTGGAATTTTACCAATACAATAAGTATAGTAAAGTGTTAGACCTGTTATATTAGATCCATAGGCATCCGAATTTTCTATTAATACTTTGCTATCTCTTACCAAAGGTTTAGAATAAATAAAACTTTCGTAATCAAGTGTAACTTTTTTAGGAGTTTGTAATTTTTTAGGAAATAAATAATATTCCTCATTAAATATTTTACTGCCAATTTCTTTTACTTTGAATTTATCATTTTGGTATGTAATCGTATATTTAGTTTGTTTTCGAGAATAATCAGCACAACAACCATAAGTAAAATATTGTAAATCTACTTTTTTAGTTATGCTATCTATGGTAAATTTTTCTATTGCATCAACTCCCCCAAAACAATGTGTTAAAAAATAAGCCTGTTTTTTGGTGTCAAAAGCCCATAAGCCTAAGATACTTCCACTATGCTCATTACCAGTAAAACCCGACCAGCATAAAAGTTCTTTTATATTGTCGCTATTTAGGTCAATTAAAACTACATTTTTATTAATATCTAAGGTAATTTCGTCTGAATAATACCATTGTAGATAAGCTCTATCCTTCCGAGTTACGATTTTTATACTTTCTTCTCCTTTGCCATATTTTCGTACATTAGCCAAAACTTTTAATTTTGCCTTTGTATCATTTATTGGCGACAAATTAGCTAAAATCATATTCTTTTTTGGATATTTATACAAATTTTTGCTATCCTTAAAAACATAATTCCCTAATGCTTCTATTTTTTTTTCGTTAGGTTCAACTACAAATTTCCTTATACTATCTCGCAATGGTATTTTTTGTGAAATTGTTACATTTTTTGATATATTATTTACATAACCATTTTTTTGATTATCTATTTTGTTAGGAAATAGCAATAACAAACTATAAAACAAGTAACTTGCATAGCTATTAAAACAATAAAAAAGATTTTGTGTCATTTGCTGATATTTTTGTGTTGTACGAACAAATGTAAATAAATTTTGTTGTTTCGTTATTGCTTTGCAATAATTATTCGTTTTTCCCTACTTTTGATAAACCTTAAAACTTTTATCAAAACCAATGAAATGGATAGCAGATTTGCAAGAACTTTTAGATAAAACAAGAAACGAAATCGAGTGTAATCCAACAGAAAACGAATTACTGAAAACTGTTTTAGCCACAATTTCGCCAGAATAAGCACAATTTATAAAAGATGAAACAGATTTAGACGTTGCTAATTACGGTCGTGTGGTGGATAATTATGCAGTGAAATACGTTATTAAAAATCACGGAAATTCGCAAACAGAAAAGCAGCGAGGGCAAATAGCAGTAGAAATGACTGATTTTGATAAAATACAGGAAATCACACAAAATCCCGATAAAATAAGCTATGAAGGTAAAAATGATACAGGTAGAGATACAATTCAGTATCAAAAAAGTATTGCAGAAACTTTATACTTGTATTTAGAGGAGGTGCGGACAAAACGCAAAGAGTTGGCAATGAATACCTTATATAAACGTAAAAAGCCGTCTGATTAGCAACGGCTTTTTAAGAGATATGACAACGTGCAGATGAAATTTCCCCTGCACCTAACGCCGAATACGATTATCCTTATCTGTTGTAAAGGTAATACTATTTTAATTCCTGTCCAAATAAATTGCAAAATTTGCCGTTTTGCTATCAATTTTTTACCCAAAACACAAACTTTTCCCTACTTTTGATAAACCTTAAAACTTGTATCAAAAGATGAGCAAAACAGTTTTATTATCTTGCTATTTTGCTCAACTATCACAATAAAAGATTAACTTTGTGAGTATAGAACTTTTTTCAACAAAATATAAAATGGAAATTTTAGAACCCATAAAAGCAATTATCCAGCAAGAAATTACCAAATTGTATGGCGAAAGGCTTGCTAAAATCATTTTGTATGGTTCATATTCACGTGGAGATTATCACGAAAATTCGGATATAGATTTTTTAGTAGTATTGAATGATGAGGAAATTTTGATAGGTAAAGAATTAGCTTATATGAACAAAGCTATTTTTCAACTTACTTTGCAATATAATATTGCTATTTCGCACTATCCAACAACTAAAAATAGGTTTGAAAACTCGCAAGCTATGTTTTATCAGCAAATTCGCAAAGAAGGAAAAATAATTTATGAAAGACGAAATAGAGAAAATTCTTAGTAAAGCTACCGATTGTTTGGCTGACGCAGAACTCAATATGCAATTTGATAGATACATTGCCTGCATCAATAGGTCATATTATTGCCTCTTCGACTGCATACAGGCGTTATTATATGTCAAGGGAGTTTTCGCAAAAACACATCAAGGAAGTCACGCTAAATTTCACGAATTTTATCTAAAAACGAACTTATTGCCAAGAGAACTCGGCGAAAGGCTTAATTTTGTGTTTGATTTGAGGCAAGCAGGAGATTATGATTATGAAGCAAAAATGACAAGAGAAGATGCCCAAACTACCTTAGAAATTGCAACACTATTTTTGACTAAAACAAAGGAGTTGCTACTTTAATATTTTTTACCTAAAACCTAAACTTTTTCCCTATTTTTGATAAACCTTAAAACTTTTATCAAAACCAATGAAATGGATAGCAGATTTGCAAGAACTTTTAGATAAAACAAGAAACGAAATCGAGTGTAATCCAACAGAAAACGAATTACTGAAAACTGTTTTAGCCACAATTTCGCCAGAATAAGCACAATTTATAAAAGATGAAACAGATTTAGACGTTGCTAATTACGGTCGTGTGGTGGATAATTATGCAGTGAAATACGTTATTAAAAATCACGGAAATTCGCAAACAGAAAAGCAGCGAGGGCAAATAGCAGTAGAAATGACTGATTTTGATAAAATACAGGAAATCACACAAAATCCCGATAAAATAAGCTATGAAGGTAAAAATGATACAGGTAGAGATACAATTCAGTATCAAAAAAGTATTGCAGAAACTTTATACTTGTATTTAGAGGAGGTGCGGACAAAACGCAAAGAGTTGGCAATGAATACCTTATATAAACGTAAAAAGCCGTCTGATTAGCAACGGCTTTTTAAGAGATATGACAACGTGCAGATGAAATTTCCCCTGCACCTAACGCCGAATACGATTATCCTTATCTGTTGTAAAGGTAATACTATTTTAATTCCTGTCCAAATAAATTGCAAAATTTGCCGTTTTGCTATCAATTTTTTACCCAAAACCCAAACTTTTTCCTATTTTTGATAAACCTTAAAACTTTTATCAACCTCCAAACTCCACCGTTTTTGCCAACACTTTTATCACATTTTGCAAATGTTCAATTTCGTCTAAACTCAAAACTTCTTCGTTTCTATCTTTCAAATATTTGTGCAAAACTTGATAAGAACCAATTTCATAATCAAAAACAGCTTTGCTTACACCACTAAAATATGAAACAGGATTGATATACAATTTGTCATTTTGCCAAAAAACTTTTATTACTTTGCGATTTTCACCTACAAAATCGGCAATATCTAAATTTGGAATTTTTTGTAACAAGTGCATTTGTGCCAATTCCCAGCCAGTCCTTGCAAGGTTTTGAAAACCTTGCAAGGACTCTGAAAATGGAATACGTGGAAAATCTATTCGCAACAGTTCATTATATTGTTCTCTGTATTCAGGCGAATATAAAACTGCATAAATATAGCCAAAAATTTGTTCGGCTGTGATATTTTCTCCGTAAGTTTCGTTAATAAATTGACGAAATTTTTTACTCAAATTTTCGGTTTTGCTAATTATTTCAATACCTTTTTCGCCTATTGCCTTTTCATAACGGTATAAGGGAGTAATATAAGATTGAGCCCCAATAGAATGAATATCCATTAATTGGTTAGTTACTAATATTTCATTCCATTTTTTTGTATGTGTATTTCTTGAAAAACAAATACCTAAATTAGCTCCTTTAATAAAATGTTGCATTATGTCAAACCTATGTGATTCACAAAGTTTTAAATCATAATGTAAATATCTAATATCAAAAGGTCTATAATAATATAACTGCGTATTTCTTTTATCAAAAGAACCTTCTTTTTGTGCTGTTTCTATCTTCCAATCTCTATTATCCTTTAAATTATATTTTGTAATTATATTACCATCTTTTGCATAAAATTTTTCTATCCTACTTTCCAATACTTGTTGGTTAGTATCAATTAAAAAATTATCCCTATGAGTTTTAATACCACTTGAGTATTGTGAGAAAATCTCTTTCAAACTCCAAAATTTATTATAATCCTGTTGTTGACTCAAATTTTTTGGGACAAAGAAAAAATGCGGTGCTTGTGGGCTAAGTTTTGTCCAAGTAAGACTTTCGGCTATGTTTTTTTGTGCTAAATTGTCATAAATTTTTTCGGCAAAATCATATTTTTGTTCTCGGCTTATCAAATTATTTTCTAAGGTAGAGTAATAATAAACTTCTTTTTTGTCGGCAGGCAGTCGGTTTTCCAATTTGAGAAATAGCGTAATACATACGCCCACACGAATATCAAAAACATTTTTATCTCCTTCTTTTCTCAAAGAATTTCCGTGCAAATTGATAATATAAATTTTATCAAAATCTTGCAATAACTTTTCACGCATTGTTTTATGTACAATGCCATCTAAGTAAGAATTATTGGTAATAATTCCTATCATTCCTTTCTTTTGCTTGCTAATTTTATCGTGTGCAAAACGTATAAATTTTACATAATCATCACTCAAGGCATTCACACTTTTATCTCTGTTTGCTTCGCCTTTTGCACTTTTATAGTCCGCTATCAAGTTCATAATATGCTCACTCTTATTGTCGGAACTTACGGAGTAAGGCGGATTTCCCATTACGACCAAAATGTTTTGCTTTTTTATTGCATTGGCATCATTCATTTCTTGGGTAATGTGTGGAAAAACGAAACTAATATTTGTCGGGGTGTCTTCTAAGGTGTTTGTAAGTTTTATGTTAATTTTGTCATTTTCTACCAAATTATAGTCATAATTTTTCTTTAAAAATTGCGACATTTTCAAAATAGCTACTGTATAAGGTGCAGCCAAATATTCAAAACCATAAAGATTTGGTAATAATCTTTGTTGAATGGCGGGTTTTCGCAAATCTTTGCTTTGCTTGTTTAAAGCCTGTGCAGCATATTCGACCATAAAAGTTCCTGTACCACAAGCAAAATCTAAGGTATTCACATTTTTATCTGCAATGCCTTTTGTCAATCCAAAATTTTCTTGTAAACTCTTGTCTATCAACCGAATAATTAACTGCACAACAGGCATAGGTGTATAATAAACTCCTTTTGCTTTTCGCAAAGCCTTGTCATATTCTCCTAAATAATCTTCATAAAAATAGACAAAAGGGTCAATATATTGCGTATGTACTTCTCCAAAAAGACTAACTTCTTGTGTTTTTCGTGTAAAAAGTTGTCGTTCTATACCTTCCACATACATATTATTCATTAAGCCCAATAACTGACTTACGTAGAGTTCTGCATTTGTTTTTTTATCTGTAATATCTTCCACATATCTTAATAATTCTTTGATTAAACCAAAAGATGTAGGGATAGATTTTCTAACATTGTGCAGTGTAATTACTTCATCAGGATTATTTAATTTGGCTATCATAAAACCAAAGGCAGTCATTTGTGCAAAAGCATCAGCAAATTGTTCATAATCAATACCAAATAAAGACGTGCGAAAAACCTCAAAAATTCCAAACAATACAGAGTTTTGTCCTTTGGTTGCTGTTACAGCTTTTTCAATTTCTTGATGTAATTCATTTTTTAGTGCTTTGCTATACCTTGCTAAATATTCCGCTAATTTTTTAGGCTCGTATATTTTTGGAGGTTGTTGTTCTAAAAAATTATTGAATAAAGTTGTTATAGCTACTTCATTTTCAATACTTGCAAACTGTTTTGTGTCTTGATTAAGCCAAATAAACTGTGTGTAATTTGTCAATAAAATATTATCACAAACAGCCCTGTATTTTTTTATTTGCTCACTTTCTATGTGAGTTTCTATATCAAAACCAGCCTCTTTTGTTTCTACAAAACCTATTGTACCCAAATTATTAGCCGAAATACAAGTAAAATCTGGAATAATAAGCCCCCCAGCCCCCGAAGTGGGAGTTTTTTTTGCTATTTCTTGAAATATTTTTACCTCTGATTTTGTTTCCTTTGCAAAACCATTTAACAAATTTTCAAAGGCTGTCCTATACGAACTTTCAGAGAGGTTCATATTTACACTTTTGAGGTTTGCTAATTCTTTTTTGTAGAAATTTATGGCTTGCATTGGTTTTGTAGTTGTGATTTTTGGCAAATAGTATATTTTTTTGCTAAAAAGCAACTATATTAAATAGGTAAACTTTCTAATTTTTCCCTACTTTTGATAAACCTTAAAACTTTTATCAAAAGATGAGCAAAACACTTTTATTGAGTTTATTATGTGCTACTAATTTGTTGTTTGCACAAAGCCCCCCAACCCCCAAAGGGGGAGAAAAAACTCCCTCCCCTTTGGGGAGGGTTGGGGTGGGGCTTGCCACCAAATCCGAACTTCGCCTCGAAAGTTTCAAACTTCGACAAGAATTAGCCAAAAACTCCTTAGTAAGCAATGTGCCATTTCGCAATGTAGGACCTACTATTATGGGTGGTCGTGTGGTGGATATGGAAGTAAATACCGAAAATCCTAATCATTTTTTTGTTGCCTACGCATCGGGTGGTTTGTGGGAAACCAAAAGCAATGCTACCGAATTTACACCACTCTTTGATAATCAAGCAGTGATGACGATTGGAGATATTGCGGTAAGGTGGAGTAGCCCCCTAACCCCCGAAGGGGGAATAAGCCCCACCCCAACCCTCCCCAAAGGGGATGGAGTTCAAACTCCCCCTTCGGGGGCTGGGGGGCTTGAAGCTACCGAAATTTGGGTAGGTACAGGCGAAAATAACAGCAGCAGGTCATCTTATGCAGGTGCTGGTGTCTATAAAAGCAACGACAAGGGCAAAACTTGGCAACATCTCGGATTGGCAGAAACGCAACATATTGGTCGTGTGATTTTGCACCCAACCGACAAAAATATAGCTTGGGTGGCAGCTATCGGACATTTATATTCTGATAATGCAGAAAGAGGCGTATTTAAAACCACAGACGGTGGCAAAACTTGGGCTAAAACCTTGTTTATCAATGAACAAACAGGAATTATTGACTTGGTAATTAATCCCAAAAATCCAAATATTCTCTATGCAGCAGCTTGGGAAAGAAACCGCAAGGCGTGGAATTTTCAAGGGAATGGCAAAAATTCGGGCATCTACAAAAGTACAGATGGCGGACAAACTTGGGCAAAGTTGAGCAGCTTTCCAACTACCGAAGGTACAGGAAGAATTGGTATTGCCATAGCCCCCCAGCCCCCCAAAGGGGGAGAAAGTGGCGATATTTTATATGCTGTTTTGGATAATCAAGATAAAAGAAGCCCCCTAACCCCCGAAGGGGGAATAGCCCCACCCAACCCTCCCCAAAAGGGAGGGCTAAAAACTCCCCCTTTGGGGGTAGGGGGGCTGTCGTCTGCGGAGTTCCTTGCCTTACCCGACAGCACCATCAACAACTATTTAGACAAAAATAAATTTCCACAAAAGTATAACGCAACAGAGATTAAAGAAAAGGTAAAAAGTGGCAAATTAAAACCAAAAGACTTAGCCAATTATTTGGGTGGAGATGCCAATAACGACCTTTTCGATACGCCAATCAAAGGTTTTGAGGTTTTTCGCAGCAATGACGGTGGGCAGACTTGGGCAAAAACTCACGAAGGTTATATTGATGATTTGGTTTATACTTATGGCTATTATTTTGGGCAAATTTTTGTTCACCCCACCAATCCCGATAAAATTTACACAATGGGTGTGCCTGTGATTACGTCTAATGATGGTGGCAAAACGTGGAAAAGTCTTGACAATAGTAATGCACACTCTGACCACCACGCCTTGTGGATAAACCCAAAAAATCCGCAACATTTGATTTTGGGCAATGATGGCGGCATCAATATTTCGTATAATGATGGTGCTAAGTGGTTGAAAATGAATACAATACCCGTAGGACAGTTTTATGCGGTAAATGTTGATAACGAAAAACCATACAATATTTACGGCGGTTTGCAAGACAACGGAGTTTGGTGGGCAAGTAGCACTTACAAACAAAGCAACGACTGGCAAGATGACGGAAAATATCCTTATCAACGCATTATGGGTGGTGATGGTATGCAGGTGCAGATTGATAGCAGAGATAACACAACGGTTTATACAGGTTATCAATTTGGCAATTATTTTCGTGTGAATAAATTGACAGCCGAAAATAAATATATTACCCCAAAACACGAATTAGGCGAAGTTCCTTACCGTTGGAATTGGCAAACTCCGATTTTACTTTCACGTCATAATCAAGACATTTTGTATATGGCTTCGCACCGTTTTCATAGAAGTATGAACAAAGGCGAAAGTTTTGAAACTTTGTCAGCAGATTTGACAAACAGCCCCGAAAGCCCCCTAACCCCCAAAGGGGGAACTGACGTAAATACGTCAAAAACTCCCTCCCCTTTGGGGAGGGCTGGGGTGGGGCTTAGTGGCAATGTTCCTTACCACACCATCACCACCATTGACGAGTCGCCATTACGTTTTGGGTTGTTATATGTAGGAACTGATGATGGTTTGGTGCAAGTTTCGAAAGATGGTGGGTATAGTTGGGAAAATATAGCACCAAAAAGCCCCCTAACCCCCGAAGGGGGGAAAAATACGTCAAAAACTCCCCCTTCGGGGGCTGGGGGGCTTGACGGTCTTTGGGTAAGTCGTGTAATTGCCTCCAAATTTGTAGAAAGTCGTGTGTATGTAAGTCTAAATGGTTATCGTTGGGATAATTTTGAAAGCTATGTCTATGTGTCTGAAAATTATGGCAAAACGTGGAAAAATATAAGCCCCCTAACCCCCGAAGGGGGAATAAATACCTCCAAAACTCCCCCTTCGGGGGCTGGGGGGCTTTATGAACCTGTAAATGTGGTGCGTGAGGACAGCGAAAATGCAAATATTTTGTATGTTGGAACAGATAATGGTTTGTATGTTTCCTTAGACAGAGGCAAAAATTTTATGCCTTTTGGAAATTTGCCAAATGTTGCCATTCACGATTTAGTTATTCAAGCTACTGCAAAAGAAATGGTTGTAGGCACACACGGAAGGTCTATTTACATAGCAGATATTTCGCATTTGCAACAATTAGACAGCAGTTTATTGGCAAAAAAATTGCATATTTTCCCTATTCAAAACACTACTTTTAATGAAAATTGGGGAAAACCTTATTGGTCTAAATGGGGAGATATAAATGAGCCAAAAACGACAATTACCTATTTTGTAAGCCCAAGCCCCCTAACCCCCAAAGGGGGAACTGACGTAGATGCGTCAAAAACTCCCCCTTCGGGGGCTGGGGGGCTTCGCATTACCATTAAAAACAGCAAAGGCGAAATTGTAAAGGAAATTACAGACGATGCAGAACAAGGTTTGAATTATGTAAATTATGATTTTACAACAGATAAAAACCTTGATAAGCTCAAAAAAGCTGAAAACGGAAAATATTATTTGTCGGCAGGAGATTATAGCGTAGAAATTTCGGCAAATGGTGTTACTGAAAAGCAAACTCTGAAAATTGAACCCCAAAAGGAAAAGACGAAAAAAAGGGAAAAGAAAACTCCGTAAATAATTTTTTTCAACTTTGGAGTTTTTTCAACTTTGGAGTTTTTTCAACTTTGGAGTTTTTTCAACTTTGGAATTTTTTCAACTTTGGAATTTTTTCAACTTTGGCAGTGGCTTTTTTGCCCTGCCAATAGTTGAAAAAATTCCTTTCACGAATCATTTTATGAAAAAACAACACTATTTACTCTTATTGCTTGGCTTTTTAGCTTGTACTACTCAAAAATAGCAAAGTCACAACAAGTATTTACAAAAGCAACCTTGCAAGGCGAATATACAATGAATGGAGGTTTTGTGCATATTGATTTGGCTTTACTTGATAGTTCTTATTACTCAATTGTCAGAAGTTGCAAAGG
This sequence comes from Cytophagales bacterium, assembly GCA_013299115.1. GTDB lineage: Bacteria > Bacteroidota > Bacteroidia > Cytophagales > Thermoflexibacteraceae > JAAFKA01. The sequence goes on along the minus strand of JAAFKA010000004.1, from coordinate 219,975 downwards.
TACGGACAGAGAAGATGGGATCTGGCGGTATGAAAAAGATACTTTGTATTTGCAAATAACTAAAAGTACAGGCTATTATGACAGTACAAAATTAGAAAAATACATTCCTATTGCTGTAAATTCTTGTTTAGTTTTAGCACCAATTTACGACAGCAAAAAATATAGGAAGCAAGTTTACAAAGAAATACGCAGTTTACAGCAGACAGATTTTAATGAAACAAGTAGAGGATTTTTATACAAAAAATTGAGCAAATGAAACATACACTAAAACTATTCTTTTGCTTTTTATTCTTTCTCTTGCTTACTTTTCCTGCCCACGCCATGCAAGAAACAAAACAACTTGTAACAACCACCACGCCTATTTCTATTGATTGGTTAGTAACTGGTTTAGGAATTGTTTTGTTGGGAGTAAAAAAGAGAAAAATCAAACGTAAAAAACAGAGCAAAGTAGGCAAATGGTTGAGGAAAATAGCAGGTTATTTATGCTTTGGAATTGGTGGCATATTTGCAGCTATTATGTTTATTTCTTGCCTTATTCTTGCAGCCCCTGCATACGGCACCAACTACCCTCATCTACCTTTTGGCTCTGTATTGCTTGTTATACTTATTCTTTTCTTAGTTGCAGCTGCAAGTTTTGGGTTGGCAAATCTTTTTTTCTATTTTGGAAAATTGCTATTGGAAGAGAAAGGAGATTATTCTATTCCCTTTCCCGAATTCAAGTCCATGTGATAAAAAATAAACTATATTACAGAATTTTATGAAAAAACAACACTATTTATTCTTATTATTTGGCTTTTTAGCTATTAGCTTTATTGCATATATCAACCAAAATAAATTAATTATTTTGGTTGATAAAATATTTTCCAAATCAATAGTAACTAAGGATAGTACACAACCAATAACAAAAGAAGATTTATTAGGAAAGTATAAAACAATGGTTAAATCAAGATATACAATGCTTGATATTTATAAAGATAGTTTTACGATGTCTTTCTATCGTCATTTTGCGACAGAAGCATATTCTGGAAAATGGAGTTACGAAAATAATTCTTTACATCTAAGTTATCTATATACAGGAGAGTATGACACATCTTATATTGTTAATCGTAGGTATCAATTTATGCGTCAAGATTCTTTTTTATTTTGTGTACCCTACTATGATGAGCAAGAATTGAGGCAGGAATACATAAAAATTTGTAATTTATACAATAATGGAGCAAATTTTAATGAAGAATATGGCGAAACTTATATTATGCGTAAAAAACTTCATAATTACTTACCCATATCTATTCCAACTATACCCGCAGAATATCACAACTATTTGTTGAAACAACCAATTAATTGCCAAATTACAGCTATTGAAAATGATACAATTCTTACCATTAATGCAGGCAAAGAAAATGGAATTTTTGAGGGATTGCAACTTCACAAAAAAGTAGAATTTGAAAAAGAGAAAAAACAAAAACGCAAAAAACGAGGAAATTACCAAGAAGAAAATGAAAATAACAATCCACTATTTATGACTTTTGAAGTTGTGCGTTGCGAAAATAATCTTGCTGTATTAAAATTTGTTGAAACTTGGGAATTTAGCCATGCAACAGCACTAAAAATGAAAAAACTACAAATTGGTGATACTTTATATAGCAAAAAATCAAAGATTTAATTTATTTTACTACTACTGCGTATTTTGAGCAACTGAGCAAGGAATTGAAGTGAATATTCTTTTTAAGTAGCAGTTGGTTTTTGCATTCCTAAAACGACTTTAATTTTCCTTAGATAAGTGTCTCCCTTTCGTAAAAAATAATGAGTTCTTTGTATTCTTTTAATCAACCTCATCATCCTTTCTGCGTCATTGTTGGTCTTGTCTGCCTTGTATCCAGTTCGTAAATAGGCAATGGTTTTTTCAAAATTATCTTTGATAAAAGTCCAGACTTTCTTCATTGGTTTTGCAAGTTTATCCCAATAGGTTTCCTCCAATATATCCTTATAAGCGTATGCTTGTGCGGGATTTTGAACAGTCGCATACAAGGTTAGTAAGTCTTCTTTGAAGGCGTAATTCAGGCTTACATCGGGATGTTTTTCACAGAATAGTAACACATTTTCTCTCTCGGTGTGGGTTAATTTTTCTTGCCCTTTCAGCATTAAAAAGGAGATGCGATGAGCTTGTTTGCGATGTTTGAGTAGCTAGTTGGCAGTTCTATGTGCTTGTAAAGTCTTTTTAAGTGCTTTATTGACTTGTTGTACCAGGTGGAAAATACAAAATTGGTGCAAGGCATTGACAAACAAATTACTAATGACAGACTCATAGGCAGGCAGCATATCAGTAACAACTAATGCCACCTTTTCTGCTACTAAACCATTGGCTATCAACTCTTTATAATGTGCTGTAATGGCTTCCATACTATTACTAGCTGCTAAGTTGGCGTGCAAAGCTACACTCTTTGCGGTGCTATCAGTCTTGCCCGCACTGGCGATGACAAACTGTGTATTGCTTTTACTTTTTTTTTGAGGGGTGTTTTTCATCGGTATGCAAGACCTGCCTAGCGGCTACCCTTGTATCAATATCGGTCAGTTTGGTCTTTTGAGTCCACGTATGAAGGGTAGAAACAGCAGTCTTACTACCAAAATCTTCTTGAAGTTGCGTGTGCAAAGAATTGTAAGACACTTGATGTTGCAACATTTTGTTCAGGGCATAATGTTTCAAAAAACGAGTCTTGTAATGACTCACTGAACTACTCAAAACGCCACAATCGGGGCAAGGGATACTTTCAACTGCCATAAAGAAAAAATTTATGCAAATATAGAAACAAAGGTAAAAAAAATTGCTACTTAAAAAGAATATTCACCTATTTTCAGTTTCTTTACGATTAGTGAATAGCAAATAATTATCTATTTCGCCGTTGCTTTTTAACTTTTTTATTTTATCAATTTCGCCATTTATCAAACTTGTTTTATTTCCAAAAAATGTATTATCAGAGCAACTTGCCTGATAATCTGTTGTATGCTTGGCTTGAATTATAAATTTACCATTCCATAAATCTTTGTCAGAAGGATAACTATTTGCAGTTCCTTTAAAACGTCCATCACGTCCCCCGTCTTTTCCTTTTGAAAAACTTACAGTTCCTGTACCTAACTTTTTTTGGCAAAGTATATTTACAAGTTTCTCAAAGTCGTCTTCTGACAAATTTTCTAATCTATAATCCATTTTTTATTGCTTTTAATTTACCCCCAAAGTTAATACACTAAATTGAAAATCAAAATATGATTTACTATGAAAATTTAAAATAAAAATACCCAGCATTATCATCTGCGAAGTTTCCGAAAAAGAACGTGAATTGTACGAAGCCCAAATAACACAACTAAAAGATGAAAACCAGTATCTGCGGGGCTTGGTGGAGAAAATGGCGGGGAAGTAGGCAGGGGTGTTTGCAGATATAATTAGGGTGGGGAATTATTTGTAGGGGAAATTTTATGTTTTTGGGTAGCTGTCAAAGGTTATTGATAAAGATGACATCTTTTTAAAAGATGTCATCTTTATCAATAACCTTTGACAGGTTGCTTTTCTATATGTTGGGCAGCAAAATACAAGCAAGCCAAAATACTTGCGGTGCTTATATGCGGATAAGAATTGAGCAACTGCTCGATATTTTCGCCCAAAGATAGTTTTTCAAGCACCAAATCTACGCCAATTCGTGTGCCTTTGATATGTGGTTTGCCATATAAAATTTTGGGATTAGACACTATATAGTTTTGCCATTCCATAGTTTCTGTTTTTAGTTTTATTTGTCCATTGTTTATTTTTTACAATTCATTCAAGAAGTCGTTTAGCGTTGTTCCAGTTTTCAAACCTGTCTGAATTTGGCGCACTTCTGAAAAAGCATTTTTAAGTTTATTTCTCAAAAATAGCATACTTTCTATTCGTCTAAATTCATTGACAAAATTTTCCCAGTCTTGTATATTTAACTGCACAAACATTTTTTGCCCTTGATTATCAACTACATAATTTGTGTGTGGAATAGTCATCTGTAATTTTAGTTTTGTTTGTCAAATATAGTGATTTAGGCGTTGGGGAACAAAAAAATTGATAAAAAATTGACGTTGTCATTTTTCTTACATTATCAATGGTCTATTAACAACGTAGAACAAAATGACAAAACTAAAATTTATGCAAAACGTATAAAGAATAACAAACAATTTTATAATCATATTGATTATGTGGAATATTTTCAAAAGAAAAAAGCAAATTCGTGATAAAGATAAGCCAACGTCTTGGAAAAAAACGATTTTAAAGGCTATTCTTTTTTTCTCTTTTGGTTTTATGTCCTTAATTGGTGCACGATACCATACAGCTTGTATAAATGAAGGAGATTGCGAAGGGCAAAAACGAGCATCTCGTAAATCAATCACTTATAAGACTTTTGCAGATAGTCGTTCTATTATGATTGCATCTTTTTTTGGTCTTTTTGCTGCCCTTACTTCAATAAAAGTAGATAGATATGGCGAATAATTAAAATCTTAGAAGCTGTTTGAATTAATTCCGTAGGAATGAAATATTTGTAGAAACTTATAAATTAATTAGAGTAAAGAACTCCGTAGGAGTGAAATATTCCACCCCTACGGGGTTATTTTATTCTAAAAATGCCATTTTCTACAAATATTGCACTCCTACGGAGTTAATTCAAATAGCTTCTTAGTTTTTTAGACATAATTTAAAGAAACTATTTGTAGTTTTTGCACATACTTAATTTTAAATAAACCTTCAATATGTTATCTAACGATGAACTTTTTGTATCATTTCAAGAAGAATTAGAAAATAATTTGCTTTTTGAAACCTGTCTTAATTTTGATAAAGACTTGATAGATAAAGCAATGGAAGATTTTGAAAGTTCAGCAGACTACTCTAAATATGCTTTTAATTCTATTTATGCTTTAAATTCTGTTTATACTTTAAAGCCTATTTATGAGGATATTCATAAACAATTTCGTAGAAACTGTTTAGATGAATTAAAAAACATGGAGCATTGCCTTGAAAATAATTTTATACCAACTAAATTGAAGAAAAGAATTATTAATATTTACCTATGTTTGCTTGAATTTAATCAGCCTGTTGTTTTTTATAAAACTGAAAGTAAATTATTTACTTGGAAAATTTCAATATCAAAAAGTTCTGATGGCATTCTATTACAATACCAAAATACTTTTGACCATACTGATATATGGATAAATCATTTTGTAAATAGTATTTTGTATAGAAATGAAATAACATTACAAGACTGTAAAGATATTGTTAAAATGTATATGTCTTCTACTTTTCTTATAGGAAACTATGACCTTAATATAAATAATGTTTCCCGCAATATGCTTCATATTTTGATTAATATTTTATGTTTGAGTGAGAAAGTAGCTTATCAAGTTCACAAATTACACGAAAACCGTTTTTATGTTAGTTTGTTACTAAAGGTAAGAGAGTAGGTTTTGATACATCAGTTACTATTTCTTTAAATTTTTTGGTAGTTCGCAAAATTATTAAAATACTAAGAAAATAATTTATAGTCTTAGTATTCTTACGCTTGTCAAGGTCTGGACGGGGCTGCCTAAGGCATTGACAACGTAGAGTCAACAACAAAAAACCAAACAAATGAAAAAACTAAGCGAAAAAATTGGCGAAAAAATAAGATTGGTTCGTGAAAAGCAAAATCTTACCCAGCAATCTATGGCAGACGAATTGGGTATTACCTCCAATGGCTATGGCAAAATAGAAAGAGGAGATAGTGCTATAAACCTCGATAAATAAGACAAAATAGCCGAAATTCTGAAAGTCAAGTTAGGAGATTTGATAGACTTAGAAAAATCAGTTGTGGCATTAACAAACAATACTATTCAAAATATCTCCGACAACAAAATCGCCAGCATCATCATCTGCGAAGTTTCCGAAAAAGAACGTGAATTGTATGAAGCCCAAATCTTGCAACTCAAAGACGAAAACCAGTATCTGCGGGGCTTGGTGGAGAAAATGGCGGGGAAGTAGGCGGAGGTTTGCAGAAGTGATAAGGGTGGGGAATTATTTGTAATTTTTGTTACGTTGTTTTTGTTACGTTGTTTTTGTTACGTTGTCAATTTTTCTTACGTTGTCAATGGCTTAGGTAGCCCCGTGCTTTTCGCACCTTGACAAGCGTAAGAAAAATTACATTAATTTGGGAAAAAAGCTACGTTGTCTATTTTCTACGCTTGTCAAGGTCTAGACGGGGCTGCCTAAACCATTAGGAATGAAAATTAAATAAACTGCCTTTTCTTAAAATTTATTTAATTTTCGTTCCTAATATTTTATGCTACCAACACCTGCCGAAAGAGTAGCCAAAAAAGATGTAGTAAAAGCAAGAGCTTTGCGGTGGGCGAAAGAAGGCAAACAAAAGAAAGCCTAAAAATAACTGATACCAACAGAATGTCTAATTTATTCCTCGTTATAGCTATAAGCAATAATTTGGCTTGCATTTTGAATTGTCTAAATCAATTATATTTTTTGAAACAATTTTATCCTACAAACTCAAATCAATGATTACTTTACGACTACTCTTAACTTTTCTGCCTTTGGGTATGATTGCAGCACCCTTGCAAGGGCAAGATTACAGTGTATATGAATTTAGCAAATTGCCTGTGAAGGTGGTAAATTGTGTGGCTGTTGATTTTCAAGATAACAAATGGATTGCCACCGAACAAGGTTTGTATTATTTGGTGGGCGATGTGTTACAACTTAGATTGCCACCTGCTGCCAAAACCTTAGCCACCAACTACATAACCATAGACGAGGAGGGTCGCAAGTGGATAGGCACGTACAACAGCCAAGTGTATTGCCTTGCCAACAATGATTGGAAATACTTTACCTTCAGAGAATTTGGCGACAATGTGGTAAGTGGAGTGGACATAGACAACAACCAAAATCTTTGGGTGGCTCTTTACGAAAAAGGAATAGTAAAACAAGACAAAAACGGGCAAAATACTTTTTATGACCCCGAAAATTCCAATTTGGGTAGCAGCAGAGTTTTTGCTCTCTTTGCCGACAAAAACAATAACGTATGGGCAGGTACAGAAAAAGGTTTGTATGTACTTGAAAACGAGGGCAAAAAATGGAGAAAGGAAAAGCCCAACGGACAAATCAATGCCATAGCCGAATATGACGGAGCTTTGTGGATAACCATGCTTACCAACGAAAAAACAGAGTTCTGGAAATACGAAAACTTCGATACTTGGAAACCCATTGCTTTGCCCGAAGCCATAAACAAAGACCGTATCAAAGAAATAGCCTTCGATGCCACAGGAAAATGTTGGTTGGCAGCCAGCAAAGTGGCTTGCTTAGACAAAGGCAACTGGACTGTTTACGGCAAAGAGCAAGGTTTTAGCAGCGAGGCAGCCTTAGATATTGCAGCCGACCTCAAAGGTGATGTTTGGGTGGGAACAGAGGGCAAAGGCTTGTTCAAAATAAGTCAAGTGCAGGCAAAAGTGGTGCAGCAACCCAACGAACCGCAGTTAGACGAGCCAAAACTGAAAACAGACAAAGAAAAAGCATTGTCCTTAGCCGATATTTCGACTGTTAGCAACCAATTGCTCAACAAGTCTATCAAACTCAATATTGCCTTCGAGCAAAGCAAAGCTGTTTTGACGCCTGCCTCTTTGGGAGAATTAGACAAACTGGGCAAGTTGCTGAACGAAAACCCTACTTTATCCCTTGAAATAGCAGGGCATACAGACAACATAGGCAACCCGATGGCAAATCAACGCCTATCAGAAGAACGGAGTTTGGCAGTAAAAAATTATTTGGTGCAGCAGGGCAAAATCAAACCTGAACGAATTACCCACATAGGCTACGGAGGCACTAAACCCATTGCCGACAACCGAAACGAAAAAACCCGACCTTTTAACAGACGAGTGGAGATTATGCTCTCGAAAAAGTAGCAACTCCACACAGTAATACCAAAACTCTATCAAGACCAATGTTGGCGGAGTAAAAAGCAAAAAAATATTCTCAAAACTATATAACTCCTCGTTAATTTATTGGGCTATTATATTTTTACTACTATCAAAAATTGCAAAGCACAAATAAATATTTTAATTTTGATAGTAATAATCTTCAACACTCAATATAACCGTGCAACACTACGAAAAACAAAGTCGCCGTATTGGATTATGGGCTACCGTTGGTATTCATAGCCTTTTATTGCTAATTTTTTTATTGGTAGCTGCCAATACACCCGAAGAAGAAGTAAAATTAGAGTTTGGCGTGGCTGTCAATTATGGCAATAGCAATGAGGGTTTTGGCACGCTGCAAACCTACAACTCCGCCAACAACTCTACCAACAAAGAAAACCAACAAGCTGCCACCAAACAAGAAGTAACGCAGACACAATTTACAGATAATAAAGTAATACAACAGGCTCAAAATCAGGTGGTTAATCAAGAGGGGAAAAACAATGTCTTGACCACAGACGACAAAGAAAGTCCCGCAGTAGTTGCAAAAGAAACAAGCAAAGTAGCTGTCAAAGAAACGACTAAACCTGAGCCTACGCCCAATCCGCAAACTACACTCGCAAAAGGTAACACAGAAGGTACAGATGATAGCAAAGTTTCTCAGGCAGGTGGCAATAATAATGGCAACAAAGAAGGCACAGTAGGTGATATGGGCAAACCCAATGGTGATGTTAATGCTGATGCTCTATTAGGCAACGGCGGTATGGGTGGTGGTACTTCCTTAGAAATGACAGGCTGGGTTTGGGACGAAAAGCCCATAGTAACAGATAACTCCGCAGACACAGGCAAAATTGTATTTGAAATCAAAATAGACGAAGACGGTGAAGTCATTGCAGTCAAAAATATTTACAGCACAGTAAGCCGTACAGTAGCCAATTTATACGAAAAAGCTATTTACGACCTCACCTTCAGTCCAACCACCGAAGGCATACGCCCTGCGGTTACAATAGGCAAAATTACTTTTGTCATTAAAGCAAAATAAAGTTTAGGGTTTATTTACTATTGCAATAAAACAACAAACAACCATGAAAACAAAAAAATTAAGCTGGCTGCTATGGGCAATTTGTTGGTTGCCCTTTACTTGCCTTGTAGCCCAAAATGAGCCTGTACAAACGACTCCAACGGCTGATTTAGATGCAGAAAGACATAAATACCTTAAAAAAATCAATGATGCACAGCGTCATTTGGAAAACAACCAACATGAACAAAAAGAAAGTTTAAGTAAACTTAATGCACTTAAACACCAATTAGATTCGAGAAAAGAATTTATTACAGAGTTGCAAAACGCCATTTTAAGTTATGAAGAACAAATAAAAGACAGAGAAGTTGCTATCTATAACAAGGACAAAGAGTTGAGCAAACTGCGTGATGAATATGCTGCTGTTATCAAGGCGTATGCGGCGAAGGAGTCGGTGTGGGCAAAAATGGTGTTGTCTTTGTATTTTTCTTCAAAAGATGTGAGTGAATTACTATCTCGCAAAGAATACTACGAACAGTATTTGCGAAGGCGGAAAATACAAATAGACGACATCAAGCATAAAACCGAATTGCTTAAAAAAGAACAAGATAAATTGCACCAAGACAAAGCAGCAAAAGATGAGGTGTTGAAAGAAAAGTTAGAGCAAAATGAAAAGTTTGAGGATACGCAAGCCAAATACAACTATACCTTGTCTAAACTGAAACATCAGGCTTTGCAACTTAATACAGACATAGAACGGAGCAAAAAAGCATTGGCAGAGATGGACAAAATAGCCCAACAAGCCATAAAAAAGAACAATACAGAAGCAAAACGCAAGGAAATAGAGGATTTTGTACGCATAGAAAACGAAAAAGCCCTTGCGAATGCAGTTAAAAAAAGCCCTACAACAGTCAAAGAAAATAAGGAAAACAAAGAAAATACACGCAAAAAACCTTTGTTCATGGCTTTTGCAGAAACCAAACACAATTTGCGGTGGCCTGTGAGTTCAGGTTATATCAGTGGCAAATTTGGGGTCTATCAGCACCCTGTTTATCCTAAAATTAACTTAGAAAATCATGGCATAGACATTCGCACCCAAAATGGAGAAAAAGTAATGGCTGTTTTTGCGGGTGAGGTGGTAGCTGTCAATATTATTCAAGGCGTGGGTACATTGGTAATGGTGCAACATGGTGAATATTACACAGTGTATGGTAAACTTGAAAATGCCAAAGTGAGAGTTGGCGAAAAAGTAAAAGAAGGCGAAAACATAGGAAGTGTAGGCAAAAATGCAGATGGCTATCCTGAATTACAGTTTCAAATTTGGAAAGGACTTCAGCGAATTAATCCTGAAGATTGGTTGGAGGCAAATCAATAAAAACCCAAAGAAATCTTACTTCTTTTTTGGTATGTAAAAATGATAAACTAAATTTGGGGTTTACACTAACTTTTTTATCCAAGTGATAACTCCAATTAGAACTTTGTTGCTTTTGTTTTACGTAGGTTGCTTGACTTTGGTTATCATGGTCTTGTCGCCCGTCGAAATTCCTTTGGGTGAGCAGTTAGCCATCAAAGTGTTTGAATTGCCCACTTTTGACTCCACTGCGAAGGAAAAAGAGCTAAACAACATGGCTGAGTACCTGAAAAAAGCAGCCGAATTAGACAGCATAGGCAAAGCACAAGAAAAAAGATTGGCAGCTATAGAAGATTCGTTGAGCCGACTCAATGCCGAAGCCCTTGCCCAAGCAACGGCAAACAAAGAAATGCAAACCCAAAAAGAAAGGCAGGAAAAAATTGGAGAAATCAAGCAAGCCATAGAATATCCCGACAGCACCAATTATGTTTTAGACCCATTTTTCAAATCTTTGCAAGACCTTTCCAAAAATCCTAACCTGATTCGGGTGGTACATTACGGCGACTCGCAGGTAGAAGGAGATAGAATAACGGAATATTTGCGGAGTAGGTTGCAAAGTCGTTTTGGCGGTTGTGGCGTGGGCATTGTACCTATGGTAGAAAAACAAGCATTTCGCAATACCTTAGCCTCCGATGAATCGGATAATTGGAACAAGTTTGCGGTGTATGGAGTCAATGCAAGCAAAGCTGGCAGACCTTACGGACTGTTGGGTGCTTATTACCGTTTTGCTGCACCCTTAGAAAAGGATTCCACAAGTGATGCCCATTACAAGGCTTGGCTCAGGTTGAAAGATGCAGGCAACGGTGGCAAAACAGACCGCAGCACGCAGATAGAAAACTTTAAAATTTTATACAACAGCTCAAAATCCGAATTGGCTACGACCATAAAAATAGAATCGCAGGGCAAAAATAGTAAAGACACTACTTTTAAATACAAACTCGAACAGCAAGAAGCAAAAGGAGAATTGGCTGTTTTTGAGCAGGTGATTGAGAGCAAATTCAAAAAAATGCACATAGCTTTTGATAGCGAATCAGGCTCCGAAATTTACGGCATGGCTTTGGATTGCAACACAGGCATAGCCATAGACAATGTAGCCTTGCGGGGAAGTGCGGGCATTGAGTTTACCAAAATGAACAAAGATTTTTTGCGACAACATATCAAACAACTGAATGTCAAGCTATTAATCCTCCAATTTGGCGTAAATGTGGTGCCAAGTCCTGCAAAAGATTATGGGTTTTATGAAAGATTGCTAACCAAACAACTCCGTTTTTTGAAATCCTTAGCCCCCGATTTGTGTATTTTGGTGGTTGGCGTATCGGATATGGCACATAAATCTGGCACACAATACGTATCATACAGCAATATTCCCAAGATAAGAGAAGCTCAACGCAAAGCCGCTTTCAAAACAGGTTGTGCTTTTTGGGATTTATACGAGGCTATGGGCGGCGAAGGAGCTATGCGGAGTTGGGTACAAAGCAAACCTTCTTTGGCGGGCAAAGACTACACCCACTTCAACGCAAGAGGGGCAAGAGTGGTAGGCGAAATGCTATATGAAGCCCTGATGAAGTCTTATGACGAGTATAAACTAAGAGAAGGTAGTGTGTTGCCGTAAAAAATGTGAAGTAGTAGGTAATTGGAGTAATTATAGTTAAAACTTTTTAGCACACAGATAACACAGATTAGGCTGATAAAAACGGATTTAAAAAAACAGTATAAATCAGTACAATCTGCGTTATCTGTATGCAAGCAAAATAAACAAAAGTACGCAGATAACACAGATTAGACTGATAAAAACGGATTTAAAAAATCAGTATAAAATCAGTATCATCTGCGTTATCTGTATGCAAGCAAAATAAACAAAAGCACGCAGATAACACAGATTAGGCTGATAAAAACGGATTTAAAAAAACAGTATAAATCAGTACAATCTGCGTTATCTGTATGCAAGCAAAATAAACAAAAGCACGCAGATAACACAGATTAGGCTGATAAAAACGGATTTAAAAAATCAGTATAAAATCCGTATCATCTGCGTTATCTGTGTGCTAATCAAAACTAATTTTTAATATGGAACTATTACACAAAGAAATTACAGACAAGGTACTGAAAACTTTTTACCAAGTTTATAATGAATTAGGGTTTGGTTTTTTGGAAAGAGTTTATCAAAATGCAATGTTTTTTGAACTCAAGACACAAGGGTTTATTTGTGAAACGGAAAAACCTATCAAAGTTTATTATAAAAACTTGTTAGTAGGAGAATATCGGGCAGATATAATCATAGAGAATAAAGTAATTTTAGAATTGAAAGCAAACGAAGTGTTGGTATATGAAAATGAATTACAACTGATTAACTATCTGAAAGCTACAGAAATAGAAGTTGGGTTGTTGTTGAATTTTGGACAAAAACCAGAATTTAAGCGTAAAATATTTACCAATGAAAACAAAAAAATAGCAAAAAAATAGTTTAAAAATCCGTAAAAATCCGCATAATCTGCGTTATCTGTGTGCTAAAAAAATCCTAAAAAATGGCTACCAACAGTTTGAAAAAGCCTTGCAAAATTTGGGTATTTCTTACACCAAATTAGAGGGAATTATAGACAAAAAATTGGCTGATATTTTCAAAAAAAATTTCTAAGTAAGAGCTACTATTCAAATTTTTGCTTACCTTTGCGAGTTTTTAATTCTAATCAAAAATTTATTCACAATGAAAAAATTAGTTTTAGTATTCCTATTTCTTTCTCTACATTTGGTAGGTTTTGGACAAACAGAAAAAGGAAAAGTGTTATTGAGTGGTATGATTGACCTTGCAAATAGTAGTATTAGAGGTTCAAGTCAAACCAGATTCAATGCAACGCCACAAGTAGGTTTTTTTGCTGTTGATAACTTGGCTTTGGGGCTTGGTGTGGGCTTTAAATACGAACCTATTGGTATTACTATGAATGGAAACTATCTTTATCAAACCACTTATGGTATCCTACCATTCGCGAGATATTATTTCCTATCTGGTAAAATTAAGCCTTTCTTACAGGCACAAGGTGGCTATGTTAGTACTAGTCAGGAAAATGGTTTTGGAGGCTCTTTCTCCTCATCAGGTTTTGGGATTGCGGGACAGGGCGGAGCAGCTTTTTTCCTTAGTGAAAGTGTATCCTTAGACTTAGGTTTGAGTTATGGTATGACAAGCACAAGTTCCTCTGGTTCTTCAACTTCTTCAACTGTCAATACATTAGGAGTTAATGTAGGCTTTTCGGTCTATTTAGGCAAATAAAATTTACCTCTATTTGCAGAGGTTTGTTTTTGCAGTTGCCAAAAGGCGTGGTAGAGATGACATCTTTTAAAAAGATGTCATCTCTACCACGCCTTTTGGCAACTACCTGTTTTTATTTGCAATTTTTTAACTATCTTTGGAACTGTAAAGCAAAAAGTAGGTTATTATAGATAGAATATTTTGTATGGACTAAAGTCTATACTATATTATTTGTGCGGACTAAAGTCCATACTATATTATTTGTGCAGACTAAAGTCCATACTATATTATTTGTGCGGACTAAAGTCCGCACTACAGCAATTTTAAGGCAATGAGCAAAAAAGGAAAAGTATTAGTCGCCATGAGTGGGGGCATAGACAGTTCGTTGGCAGCCGTTATGCTACACGAAGAGGGCTACGAAGTGATAGGAATGACCATGAAAACATGGGACTATGCCTCATCGGGCAGTAGCAAAAAAGAAACAGGTTGTTGCAGTTTAGACTCTATCAACGATGCCCGCAGCATTGCAGTTAATTTGGGTTTTCCACATTACATTCTCGATATACGTGAGGAGTTTGGCGACTATGTAATCAATCATTTTACAGCAGAATATTTAGATGGGCGTACTCCCAATCCTTGTGTGCTTTGCAATACGCATATCAAATGGGACGCATTGCTTAGGCGTGCAGATAATTTGGGTTGCGACTTCATAGCCACAGGACACTATGCAAAGGTAAGAAACGAAAACAACCGTTTTGTCATTTCAAAAGGCATAGACGACAACAAAGACCAATCTTATGCTCTTTGGGGTGTATCGCAAAAAAGCCTTGCCCGCACTATTTTGCCTTTGGGCAACCTCTACAAAACCGAAATCAAGCAAATGGCAAGGGACAGAGGTTTTATAGATTTAGTCAATAAATCGGAGTCTTATGAGATTTGTTTTATACCCGACAACGACTATCGAGGTTTCTTGAAACGGCGAGTCAAAGGTTTGGAGGAGGAAGTGGCAGGGGGAAACTTTGTGTTGCAAGACGGCACCGTTGTAGGTAAACATTTGGGCTATCCTTTTTATACCATTGGGCAACGAAAAGGGCTGGGAATTGCCTTGGGCTACCCTGTTTTTGTAACCGAAATAAAAAAAGCCTCCAATGAAGTGGTGTTAGGTTTAGACCAAGACCTGCTGCGAAATGCCATGTGGGTGCAACAACTGAACATGATAAAATACGAAAACTTGCAAGGGAAGTTATTGGAAACCACTACCAAAATAAGGTACAATGACGATGGCACACCTGCCCAAATCATACAAGAAGACAATGCAATGAAAGTAATTTTTCACGAACCTGTCAAAGCCATTACCCCAGGGCAAGCTGCCGTTTTTTACGAAGGAGATGATGTAGTAGGTGGCGGGTGGATACTGTCGAGTTTTACGGTTTAAAAATGTAACATACGCTTTAGCGTGTGATTTTTCATTAAAAATGAACAGCAATGGCAAAGCCCAAAACAAACAAATCTTTTAAAAGCTGGACTTATGAGGAAGTAAACGACACTTTTGGTTTGAAAAGAGTTTTCGAGCATCAGTTTCTCGACCAGTTGGCTACTTATACTTTGCCTGCAATGCACGAAAAACATAAACAAATTGAAAAGTTGCGTAGGTTGGCTTTGGAGTACATAGAAACTTGGAATGAAGACGAGTACAAGTTCTTTTTTATTAGCCCTTTTATGCAGTTGGTCGAGTTTGTAAGCCCACATTACAAGGCTTTTACTCAACGTAGTTTGTCGGTGCAATACGACAATAATACCAAAACTACCGAAGGCAATGTAGAATTTATGTTGGCAAAAGGTTTGCAAACTCCCAAAAAACCTCACTTTTTTTTGCACGAATACAAACCCGAAAAACAAAAAGACAATGACCCATTAGGGCAGTTGTTAATAGCAATGGTGGCTGCCCAACGGACTAACGAGGACAACCAACCTATTTATGGGGTGTATTTGAATGGGCGGAATTGGTTTTTTGTGCTGTTGGAGGAGTCGCAATATGCAGTAAGCAACCCTTATGTGGCTACGGCAAATGATATTTTCGATTTGTTTGCTGTTTTGCTCTTTTTGAAAGACGAAATGGAGAAATTGTATAAAAATTTGTAAAAAATTTTAAATAGCAATGACAAAAATTAAAACCACCAAAGCCTTTAAAAGCTGGACTTACGAGGAAGTAAACGACACTTTTGGCTTGACAAGGGTGCGAAATTTGCCTTTGTTAGACCAATTAGCCACCATTCATTTGCCTACCAACCACCCCAAACGAGCCGAAATAGACGAATATCGTTTGCAACTTTTTGATTACATAGAAACTTGGAATGAAGACGAGTACAAATTCTTTTTTATTAGCCCTTTTCTTAAATTGGTAAATTTTATCAGCCCACATTACAAGGCTTTTACTCAACGTAGTTTGTCGGTGCAGTACGACAACAATACCAAAACTACCGAAGGCAATGTAGAATTTATGCTGGCAAAAGGTTTGCAAACTCCCAAAAAACCTCACTTTTTTTTGCACGAATACAAACCCGAAAAACAAAAAGACAATGACCCATTGGGGCAGTTGTTGATAGCAATGGTGGCTGCTCAACGGACTAACGAGGACAACCAACCTATTTATGGGGTGTATTTGAATGGGCGAAATTGGTTTTTTGTGCTGTTGGAGGAGTCGCAATATGCTGTAAGCAACCCTTATGTGGCTACGGCAAATGATATTTTCGATTTGTTTGCTGTTTTGCTCTTTTTGAAAGACGAAATGGAGAAATTGTATAAGAATTTATAAAAAAGAAAAAATAATTTTCAGATTAGCAAATTGTTGCACAAACTTTGTTATTTTTGCTCGAAAAACAAATAACAAAAGAGGGACTGGGATATGAAAAACTTACCTTATAACTTACTATTCATTTTTTTTGCTGTTTTTGCTATCAACAACACTTTCGCACAAACACCCCTGTTGCCTGTGAATGGTGCCATGTTGCCCAGCCAATTATCAGCTATCACACCTTATTTGCCTCAACACCCTACGTATATTCAAAATCAAATTTGTTTTACGCATAGCTATCCTTTTGTAAATTATCACAAAAATTATATAGAGTGGGAAAATTATGCTGCTATTGCCCCATTTTTTGAAAAGCTAAAACAAAGTGGGTCGGAAAAAGTCAAAATTTTGCATCTTGGCGACTCGCATATTCAGGCAGATATTTATCCTGCACAGTTTCGCAAAAAACTTCATCAGGCTTTTGGTAGCAGTGGGCGGGGCATGGTTTTCCCTTATTCGGTGGCTCGCACACACGCAGGTACGGACTACGTTACGTTTTGCAGAGGACGTTGGGATTATGCCAAAAATGTGCAGTGGTTGCCTCGTTACGATTTGGGTTTATCAGGCGTAACCGTACACACTAAAGACCGCAAAGCAAGTTTTATGCTCAAATTTAAGCAAGATATTTTTGAGAGAAACGGCAATGTGCTTAAAATTTATTGCAAAAAATCCAAACAAAGTTTTGATTTAGAGTTGGTAACATCAGGTTTATCGGAGGTTATCAACATAGATTGCAATGACGAAACCGACAATCTGCCTTATATTACAGTACAAATCCCCGAAGATGCAGGTGAAATTTTGCAGTTTTCGGTAGTGAAAAATGAGCCTGAACAAACTTTTTTTGAGTGTCATGGCTTGTCGTTTGAAAACACCACACCGCAAGGCATAGCCTACCACAGTGCAGGTGTAAACGGGGCAGGTTTTCGCAGTTTTGCTCGCCAAAATCTGTTACCAGAGCAGTTGGCAGAGTTTAAACCCGATTTGATTATTGTAGATGTAGGTATCAATGATTTTTTTCCTCTCCAAAAACTCGAAACTCGCAGCATGGGGCAAATGGTGCGTAGCTTTATTGAGGTTTTGCAGGCTTACAGCCCCCAAAGTTCTATCTTGTTGGTATCTGTTCAGGAGGCTTGCCACCGCCAAAAAAGGTTGTCCTCTACCCAAGAATTTTCTCAGTTGGCAAGGCAAATAGCTTTTGAAAAAAACTGTGCTTTTTACGATTTTTATGAAGTAAGTGGTGGGCAAAACTCCATGCTGGCATGGCAAAAAGGTGGGTTGGCTAAACGTGATTTGCTGCACCTCAGCAGCGAAGGCTACCAACACAAAGGCGAATTATTGGCAAATGCTTTGATAACTTCTTATCATTTGGCACTGACCAAAGAAGATTCTATTAAAAGATTTACTTTGCAAGATGCACACCGCATAGACTCTACCTACCGAACTTTGTCGGTTTTTCTGAATCCGCAAAACTTGCAACTTTTTAAAGAAGAAAACACCACGCCTGTCGAAATTAGTATGATAAGTACCGATGGCGGAAATATTTATGAACAAGCCCCAACCCCCAAAGCCCAAACTGTTTATTATAAGGTGAAACAAGGCGACAATTTGGGGATTATAGCTGCACGCCACCACACTTCGGTCTATCGGTTGCAAGCGTGGAACCACCTCAAAGGCACTGCCATCAGGCAAGGGCAAACCTTAGTCATTCATAGGGGAAACTACCAAGAAACAGTGGCTCACCAGCCTACGCTGCACAAGAAAAAAGGGGCTACTTCGGCTTTGCTCACTACCTACAAACCTACACCTACGCCTGCTGCTACGCCCAAAACTCACAAGGTAAAACGCGGCGATAACTTGTGGGGAATTGCAAAGAAATACCATATTTCGGTAGAAACCCTAACCAGACTCAATAATTTGGCTAACAACGGCTTGCAAATAGGGCAGATTTTGCGGTTGCAGTAGAAAAACGAGAAAGTTATTTTTATTTTTTCTCCTTAAACAGTTGGTAGTGCCACACAAGTAATGCTGCACCTTCATTAGAGTTAATATTTCTCAAAGAAATGTTAGTTCTATTGCAGTTACAACATTACATTACTTGTGTGGTACTACCGAAATAGGCACGAAACATCACAAAATATATGAAAATAATCAAAGTGGCGGGGGCTGTACTCAACCAAACTCCTATGGCTTGGGACAGCAATAAACAAAACATTATTTCAGCTATACAAGAAGCTCGCAAGCAAAAAGTAAGTATTCTTTGTTTGCCCGAACTCTGCATTACAGGGTATGGCTGCGAAGATGCTTTTTATGCAGCAGGGCTACACACAACAGCAGTCCGTATTTTGCACGAAATAGCCGACTACACCAAAGATATGGTGGTTTGCGTAGGTTTGCCTATTGTGTTCCAAAACCGCAATTTCAATACGGCTTGTCTTATGGTAAACCGCAAAATTGTGGGTTTTGTAGCCAAAAGGTTTTTGGCAGGCAACGGCATACACTACGAACCTCGTTGGTTTACGCCTTGGCCTGAAAATGAGCAAGCCGTTGTTACTCTGGAAGATTTGGAAGGCAACAACCAAAACTACCCAATCGGCGACTTGTATTTTAATGTAGGTGGTATCAAAATTGGTTTCGAAATCTGCGAAGATGCGTGGGTTGCCAACCGACCAGGTGCAAAACTCTATCGTTATGGCGTGGATTTAATCCTAAACCCAAGTGCCAGCCACTTTGCTTTTGGTAAGTTAGAAGTTCGCAAAAGATTTGTGATAGAAGCAAGTAGAGCCTTTGGCGTGGGCTATGTCTATGCCAACCTCATGGGAAACGAAGCAGGCAGGGCAATTTATGACGGCGGTGCGTTGATAGCCTCCTCTGGGGCTATGCTTGCCGTAGGCGAAAGGTTGAGTTACAAAGATTACAGCGTAACGCCAGCCATTCTCGATGTGGCAAACAACCGTTTGGCACAGTCGCAGTCCAGCACTGTTTTCAATGTGCCAGAACTGCATGACACATGCGTAAATGTAGAGTTCAAATTTCCATTTATAGAGCCTGAAACAGTAGAAATTCAGCAAGCTGCATGGGAAAATAGTCCGTACAGGCAAGAGGAGGAATTTACCCACGCCCTCACGTTGGGCTTGTTCGATTATTTGCGAAAAAGCAAAATCAATTCCTTAGTAACATCTTTGAGTGGCGGAGCCGACTCTTCGGCTATTGTTTCTTTGTCTTACCTGATGATACAATTAGGCATAGAAAGCATTGGTTTACAGGCATTTAAACAAAAATTGGCTCACATCAAAGCCATTCAAAATTGCAACACAGTAGATGAAATAGCCAACCACCTCATCATCACTGCCTACCAACCTACTCGCAACAGTGGCGACATTACTCGCAATGCAGCCAGCAGTTTGGCAAAGGCTGTCAATGCCCAATATTACGAATTTGATATTAACGATATTGTAGAGTCTTACAAAACCATTATTGGTACAAACCTCAAACGTGAATTGAGTTGGGCAACAGACGACATAGCCCTGCAAAACATACAGGCAAGGGTGCGTAGCCCAAGTATTTGGTTGCTTACCAATATCAAAAATGGTTTGTTGCTCTCTACTTCCAATAGGTCGGAGGCTGCCGTTGGCTATGCCACTATGGACGGCGACACTTCGGGAGGTTTAAGCCCCATTGCAGGAATAGATAAGGCTTTTTTAAGACAATTTTTGCGTTGGCTCGAAAAACAAGGCGTAGAAGGCAGGTTGCGAATACCCGAACTGCACTTTGTAAACGAACAGCAACCTACCGCAGAACTGCGTCCTTCGGAGTACAAACAAACAGACGAAGACGACCTCATGCCTTATGATGTACTCGATGCCATAGAAGAAAGTGCTATTCGGGACAAAAAAATGCCGTTGGAGTGTTACCTAACCCTCAAACACAAATATTCGGGTTATGGCAAGGTGCAACTTAAAGAGTGGACTGCAAAATTTTTCCGTTTGTGGTGTCGCAACCAATGGAAACGTGAAAGATATGCCCCAAGTTTTCACTTAGACGACAAAAACCTCGACCCCAAAACCTGGTGCCGTTTTCCTATTTTGTCGGGTGGCTACGAAAGAGAGTTGGCGGAGTTGGCAGACTATCACGATTAGAAAAAGTCGTTTGTGAGTATCACTACGGTATGTACAATTTTTATAACTTGTTGATTATCAATAAGTTATAAAATTAAAAAATAAAAATAACTTATTGATTATCAAACACTTACAAAGAATTTATACATACAGTTTGTGAGGACACAAACAACAGCATTATCATAAAAAATTCAAACCAA
This sequence comes from Cytophagales bacterium, assembly GCA_013299115.1. GTDB lineage: Bacteria > Bacteroidota > Bacteroidia > Cytophagales > Thermoflexibacteraceae > JAAFKA01. Next base: position 199,174 of record JAAFKA010000004.1, on the reverse strand, counting down.
AATGACCACCGAAGAAATAGAAAAATTGCGTTATCCAATCGGAAAATTTATTCCACAGGATACCTACACGCAGCAATCGATTGAGCAAGCCATAGCCACCATTGAGGCTTTGCCTGTTGCCTTGACTACACTTGTTTCGCCTTTGTCTGAAACTTGGTTAGAAACTCCGTACCGACCACAGGGCTGGACTATCAGGCAAACAGTTCACCACTTGGCAGACAGCCATATCAACGCCTACATTCGGTTTAAGTTGGCTGTTACTCAACCAACAATTCCTACCATCAACGCCTACCCCGAACAGCTATGGGCAGAAACCATAGACGGCAAAACTGCTCCTGTTGCTATTTCTTTGCAACTTCTCACCAGCTTGCACCTCCGTTGGGTGCAGTATTTGCGGAGTCTATCACCTGAATTATGGCAAAAAAGCTACTTTCACCCTGAAAAAAACAGGGCTGTAACTTTGGCAGAGGCAGTGCATAGTTACGCATGGCATTGCGAACACCACAAAGCCCATATAGTCAATGTGTTGGCTGCTAATTAGAAAAGTGTTAAAATTGCAACTAAATGTTAAAATCCTAACTTTTTCCAAATCTCTACGTATATTTGAGAAACAATTAGATTTTACTGCTTGTTCATAACCTATACTAAAAAGATACAAATATGAAAACGAGAAATATAATAATGGCTTTGTCATTATTGGCAGTTTCTACGGGGACAGCCTTAGCACAAGATGAAGATGATTTGTACTTTTCTTCAAAAGACCGCAAAAAAGCAGACGAGGAAGCCGCCAAAAAAGAGGCTATTCGTCAGCAACAGGTAAGCTACCAAAGCACAGATACATGGGCTAATAGCAACTCGAACTACGACCAACAAAGGTCTAAGTTTGCTAATCCTGATTATCAACAGCAAAATAGTCAGCAACAAAACAATGCTAATGCGTCTAATCAGGCAGCTACCAACTTGCCTTATTATCGTAAAAACGACTACCAACCTACGCTGCAAAGTTTTAATGGGATTTACCAAAATCCAAATGCCGTAAGTTTCTATACACCCTACACAGGGGCTGCGTATAGCTATTGGAACAGTCCTTTCTGGACAGACCCTTACACCGCAGGTTACATGGCAGGTATGAATGATGGACGTTTTAACAGTTGGAACAGTCCTTATGCCTTCGGTGGCAATGCGTGGAGAAATCCTTATCGTTGGGGCTGGGGTGGCGGTTGGAACAGTTGGGGCAACGGCTGGGGTAATTCTTGGGATTGTCCATGGAATGGAGGTTGGGGTGGTAGTGGTTTTGGTTTCGGATGGAACTCATGGTCAGGTTGGAATGTAGGCTGGGGCGGAGGTTGGAATAGCTGGGGCAACGGCTGGGGTGGAGGCTGGAATAGCTGGGGCAACGGCTGGGGCTGGCAACGCAACCGAGTGGTTATCAACAACTACTACAACGTGGACAGACGAGTAGCCAACAACAACGGCTATAACCCTACCCCTGTTTACAACAATCCGAACACAGGCAACGGCAGAAGTTCTTACTACTCTGGCAATGGAAGTTATACCAATGGCGGAGGTAGAAGCACTTACAATGGTGGCGGAGGTACAAGTGGTTACAATGGCGGTTCGGGCAGCTACACTGGTGGTTATAGTGGTGGCAGAGGAACTACCAACTACGGCAACGGCAGCTATGGTAACGGAGGAAATTACGGAGGGTATAGTGGAGGCAGTTATGGTGGAAACAGTAACAATGGAGGCTACGGAGGCAACAGTGGTGGCAGCTACGGCGGTGGTGGCAGAAGCAACAGCGGAGGAAGTAGCGGGGGTAGCAGTGGCGGAGGAAGTTACAGTGGTGGAGGAAGTGGTCGCAGTGGTGGTGGAGGACGTGGTGGCAGAGGTGGCAGATAGTTGTTAATTGTAAGTGGTTAGTTTTAAATTTTTATAAAAATTAGTTTTTTAAGATACTTTCCAAGTTTTAGAACTTTGGAAAGTATCTTTTGTTATTTGGTAGTTGTCATAAAATATATCTAAATAGCAATCCTGTATAAATACCCACTGTTTCATACTGTAATTGCAGGTAGTGCTGTCCTTGACAAAAGAATGATAGTAAAAAGGAAATTATAACACAAAAGCAGACAAAAAAATGTGAGAAATTAGCATTTTTTTTGCTATTTCATTACTTTATTGAAAGTATTATTTATCAAATGTTTTGTCCAAAAGTGTCTTTGATAAATCAAAGACCTACGTTTCTACAAAAATTATCGGACAACCATTTTTTTTTATTAAAAATCAAAAATTAGCATAAAATAGTCATTATTTTTTTCTACTATTGCAATATTTTTAGCAAAGAACTAATGAAATCTTATCCATACACCGAAAAAAAAGACACCCGTTCAGGCTTTGGTGCAGGTTTGGTAGAGGTGGCACGTCAAAACCCCAATGTAGTGGCTTTGTGTGCAGACCTTACAGGCTCACTGAAAATGGACGCATTCAAAAAAGAATTTCCTGAAAGGTTTTTCCAAGTTGGCATAGCCGAAGCCAATATGATGGGATTGGCAGCAGGCATGACCATAGGCGGAAAAATTCCCTACACAGGCACATTTGCCAACTTCTCCACAGGCAGAGTCTATGACCAAATTCGCCAATCTATTGCCTATTCGGGCAAAAATGTAAAAGTTTGTGCCTCACACGCAGGACTTACACTGGGCGAAGACGGTGCTACTCACCAAATTTTGGAGGATTTGGGTATGATTCGTATGTTGCCTCACTTCACAGTCATCAATACTTGCGATTACAACCAAACCAAAGCAGCCACCATTGCCATAGCCGACTATCCTCACCCTGTTTACCTGCGATTTGGCAGACCTGTTTTGCCTGTTTTTACCCCTGCTGACCAAAAATTTGAGATTGGCAAGGCGTGGCACGTAAACGAAGGCACAGATGTTACCATTGTTTGCACAGGACATTTGGTATGGGAGGCTATCAAAGCTGGAGAAATGCTTGCCCAACAAGGAATTTCTGCCGATATTTTGGATATTCATACCATTAAACCCTTAGACCAAACAGCTATTTTACATTCGGCTCGCAAAACTCGTTGTGTGGTAACAGCCGAAGAACACCAAATCAATGGCGGTTTGGGTGATGCCGTAGCTGGTTTATTGGCTCGCAACTTGCCTACACCTGTTGAGATGGTGGCAGTGCAAGATAGTTTTGGCGAAAGTGGAACACCAGAACAACTAATGGAAAAATATGGTTTGACTGCTCGCCACCTCATTGAGAAAGTATTGGCAGTACAGAAAAGAAAATGATAGAAACAAGTGGCTTTGTTGCAACAGCTACACTATCCATTTGTTGTAACAAAGCTAATTAATAACCAAAATTTCACAAAAAGGCGGTACTAACGTAGATATTACCCCGCTAAAAGTAGCAGGCACTACGCTGATAGGCTATGTTCCCGATTCTCAACGCTATTTTGACCTGCACCACACCACCCAAGATATATTTGACAAGGTAAACCAACGTGAACTAAAAATTGGGGGCTGCGGGCATGGCTGCTTTGGTATATTTGATAGACAAATATGGGTTTTAAAGAAGTAATGCAAATGAAACAAAATTTACACCTTCTTCGAGAAGAAGAACTAAAAAACCGAATAGGCGAAACTTATTTTGCGGATTTTGATTATAAAACCATTGTAGGCAATGTGGATTTTTGTGTAAGCAGCCCCCTACCCCCCAAAGGGGGAGTAGCCCCCCAAACCCCCGAAGGGGGAGTTTTTGACGCATTTACTCCCCCTTTGGGGGGCAGGGGGGCTACTCCCCCTTTGGGGGCTGGGGGGCTTTGGGCTGAAGCCAAAAAAGGCGTATCTGACGTTTACAAATCTGTTGTGCAGTTGATTTTGACCATTGGCAAGGCTCGTACTTTTGACAAGGTGCTGCCACCGCCGTTTTTGGGTGCTTTTGATGCCGAAAAAATTGCTTTTCTGCCTTACAATGCCATTCAGGAGGTTTTTTACCAAAATGATTTTAATTGGAATGTTGCCCCCTCCAACCACGAAACCAAAGAGTTTAAGCAGGTTTATGACAAGGTAAAAACTACGATTGAGAACGAAACTTTGCTGTTTTACTACCAAAAAGACGACTCAGAACTTAGAGAATTTATCAAGACAAATTTTGTAATTGGCAATGCTGCCACTTCCAAAATCAGGATTGACAAAAATAATTTTATTACGATTTATACCAAGTGGTTGGCTGCTGTCAAGCCCACAATCGTATTGAATTGGGAAGTTGCCAAGAAAAATAATATCATAGACGGAGATTTTTATTTGGCTGATTTGCTTTCGCAAGAGAATGAAAGTTTGAAAGACAATTTGTATGTGTTGCTCAAAAAAGATTATTACGAATTAGACAAAATTCTTGACGAAATGGGAATGTTTCAGAGTAGAAAAACATTTTTCAACGACAAGCAAAAGGCACACACCCAATTTTGGAACAAGTATGAAAGACCACCAAAGGAACAATATTGGGATTATATTGTAGAAAGACGAGATTTGTTAGTTCCCCAAGATGTAAGGGAAAGAAAAGGCAGTTTTTTTACGCCACAAATTTGGGTGGAGTTGTCGCAAGAATATTTGGCAAAAGTGCTGGGCGAAGATTGGCAAGATGAATACTATATTTGGGATTGTGCAGCAGGTACAGGCAATTTGCTGACAGGGCTGACGAACAAGTACAACATTTGGGCTTCTACGCTGGACAGGCAAGATGTGGACGTGATGAAAGATAGGATACAAAATGGGGCAAATTTAATGGAGGACAATGTTTTTCAATTTGATTTTTTGAATGATAGTTTTGAGAAGTTGCCAAAAAACTTGCAAGAGGTTATCAATCATCCCGAAAAACGCAAGAAGTTGGTAATTTATATCAATCCGCCTTATGCAGAAGCACCCAGTAGAGATTTTTTTAAAGCCTCGAAAACGGGAGTGCAACAGTCTAAGATTAATGAAAAATATGCTCATTTGTTGGGGCAGGGCAACAGAGAATTATTTGCTCAATTTCTTACTCGGATTTATCAAGAAATTTCGGGTTGTCGGGTTGCCAATTTTTCAAAGCTGAAAATCTTGCAAGGCTATCATTTTGCCGATTTTAGAACACATTTTTTGGCTAAATTGGAGGAATTGTTTATCATTCCTTCCGAAACATTTGACAATGTAGCAGGTAAGTTTCCTATTGCTTTTTATATATGGAATACAGCCAAAAAAGAAAAATTCGATACAATTTTGGCAGCAGTTTATGACAAAAAAGGCAAAAAAACAGCAGATAAAACTATTCAGGTGCAGGCAGTTGGCGGTTATATCAATGATTGGATAAAACCTTATCGGGCAGATGTGGCTCAGAATCAACTAATTGGCAAATTTCCATTTATGGGCAATGATTTTCAAACTCAAAATAATATCCAAATCAATCATCACAAAATGATTTATAACAAGGCAGCGGGGCAGTTTTATATCAACCAGAAAAATGTGGGAGTGGCTTGTGTTTATTTTGCAGTCCGCAAGTGTATTCCTGCAACGTGGGTAAATGACCGTGACCAATTTTTATTTCCTCATAAAAGTTGGGAAACCGATGCCGAATTTCAAAATAATTGCCTAATTTATACTTTATTTACCAATAATATGCAAGCAAAATATGGTACAAATCATTGGATTCCTTTCACTGCAAGCGAAGTAAAAGCAAGGCAGAAATTTGAAAGTGATTTTATGGCAAAGTACCTAAAAGGCAAAATTGATACTTCCACAACTTCCGATTTGTTCAACAAAGTGGAAAAAAGCACTGAAAAACCTTTGCAGTTTTCACCCGAAGCCACCGCAGTTTTTTCGGCAGGTAGGGCTTTGTGGGCATATTATCACGAGAGTATCAATAAAATTCCTCTTGCAAACTTGCCCACTAAGGCAGTGGACGCAGCTTTTTATGATATTCGGGAATATTTTCAAGGTCGCAACGCAGCAGGCAAAATGAACAACAAAAGCACTGACGAAACTTACAATGAATTGATAGGTAATTTGCGGGAGGCTTTGCAAGTTTTGGGAGAAAAAATAGCCGAAAAAGTGTATGAATATGAGTTTTTGAAAAGGTAGGCAAAACCATAAAAATAAATACTTTTAAAGTTATGATAAAAAAACTAATACAATCTTTTTTGCACCAATTAGGCTACCAGCTTAATAGATTAGACACCTTGCCTGTACGCGAGGTGCATCACCAAACTGAATTTTTTATGAATTTTGCCTTAGCACGTTGCAAGGCAAAAAATATTGCTATTCAAACTGTTATAGATGTAGGTGCTTCAGACAGCAGGTGGTCGGTGGATTGTATGCAATACTACCCCAAAGCAAACTATTTGCTCATAGAGGCACAAGATGGACATTTGGAAGGTTTGATAAATTTCAAAAAACAATATCCAAAACAAGTGGATTATGTATTGGCAGCAGCAGGCAACAGAATAGGCGAAATTTATTTTGATAATGCACAACTTATGGGCGGTGTGGCTTCTGAAGAACTTTTACCACAAAACTGTATTAAAGTTCCTGTTACCACCATCGATAAAGAGGTGAAACAACGCAATCTGCAAGCCCCTTACCTTATCAAATTAGATACGCATGGTTTTGAAGTGCCTATTTTAGAAGGGGCAAAGGATACATTAAAGCAAGCCAATTTATTGGTAATAGAAGCATACAATTTTCAAATAAATAAGCATAGCTTGCGTTTTTGGGAATTGTGTGCCTACTTGGAACAGTTAGGTTTTTTGCCTATTGATATGGTAGATTTAATGAAAAGAGAAAAAGATGAAAGTCTTTGGCAGATGGATATTTTCTTTATTCGCAAAGACCGTATAGAATTTCAATATGTAGGTTATGTCTAAAATTATGCAAAACTACAATAAACTGTTTGTGAAAGTACAAAAATACTTATCAGACACCGCCAAGGGGTCTGATAAATGGTGTTTGAGTAACTTTAGCAAAAAAAACAATTTCTTTTGCTCCTTTTTTTTCCTTTTTGGTTGTCTATTTACCACCAAATTAACAGCCCAAATCCCTGTTGTTTCTTTGGGTAGTTTGCAAAGACATGAGAATTTTAAGTCGAAATATGTGCAGGCAAGGCACATAGACGTATGGTTGCCACCCAACTATACGCCCACGCAACGCTATGCGGTGTTGTATATGCAAGATGGACAGATGCTTTTTGACTCCACGCAAACGTGGAACAAGCAAGCATGGGAGGCAGACCAAACCATTGGAAATTTGCAACTACAAAAAGCCATACAACCTTGTATAGTAGTAGGTATTCACAACAACGGCAGCTTGCGGCGAAGTGAGTATTTTCCCCAACAGGCTTTTGAAAACCTAACGCCATTTCAACAAGATACTTTATTGAAAGCAAAACGCAATAACCAACCTTTGTTTGGTGGGGCTGTGCAGTCCGATGCTTATTTACGTTTTTTAGTCAAAGAGTTAAAGCCTTTTATAGACAAGCAATACGCCACTTTGCCCGACCAACAACACACTTTTATTGCAGGGTCGAGCATGGGTGGATTGATTTCTTTGTATGCCCTCTGCCAATATCCCAAAGTTTTTGGCGGCGTGGCTTGTCTTTCTACGCACTGGACAGGTATTTTTTCTACCCAAAACAACCCCATTCCCGCCAGTTTATTGGCTTATTTGGACAAAAAGTTGCCCAAACCTCGCAAAAAACACAAATTGTACTTCGATTATGGTACAGTTAGCTTAGATTCTCTCTATCCGCCTTATCAAAAACAAGTAGATTCTTTGTTACACAAAAAAGGATTTACCGCAACGCAATGGAAAACGCAAGCCTTTGAGGGCAAAGACCACTCTGAAAAGGCGTGGAAAGAAAGATTGGCAATTCCTGTGTTGTTTTTGTTAAAATAAAGTAACCACTTTGGTACGTTTGTCAAGTGCTTAGACATTGCCAACGTATCAAAATAGTTACAAAAAACTTACAACAAAAAACTTATAACTTCTCAGCTAACAGGGTAACTGTCATCGTTTGGTTGTGGAGCAAACAAGGTTTAAATTTGGTGTAAGGAGCTAATTCTCCATAAGAATAAAATCCTGTAATGGTGGTTTGCTCGCCTAACGTAGCACGTACAGTTTCTACTTCTTCCTCTATGCGATTGCCCATTACCAATTTTCTACCTACACAACTGACCAAAATAGCTAAATCTGCCTCCATATCCAAAATTTCGCTGCTCAATGCAGAGGCTTCTTCTGCCCCACTTACCAATTTGTCAAAGTTGGTTTTCATCAGCCTTACCGTTGCTCCTTGCGGAATATCACCTGCAAAGGTCATGCTATTTTGCTGCTCATCTATGGTAAGAATGGTGCGGACTAATGATTTGTTTTCTGCTGACTCGTTGTGAATACTCAATGGAAAGAGTAAAGCAGTGGCTGGCAAACCCGCAGCTTTGTCACCCAGATAGGTTTTATATAACTCTAAGGCTGGCTTGCCATCGAGTTCGTATAATACGTTGTCTTTCGATTTGGTAACAGTTCTTTCAGGACCAAAAGCCTCCCAACCACCAATAGAGCCAAAACCAACCTTAATATAGTCGCCATAAAAACCAATGGCTGTAATGGTATTTGGTTTGGGTGCTTCGTTTAAACCAACCAAAGTCGACTTGAAAGCTGCCCCATCACCTGCCAAGCCTCCTGTGATAGAAATACTTTCAGGCAAAACGGCGTGAAAACCATCTACTAAATCTGAACCATTGACAGCCAGACCATCTGATAAAACAAAAATATGTTTGAGGTCGGCACTAAAAAGTTGAGTGGCTAATTCTTTGCCTGCCTCCTCGCTACTGTTGGTGGTGGTAGTTTGGGCAACTTTGATAGGAGTTTTTTCCAAATAAATTGCCGTTGCTACCACAGTTCCCTCGTGTACTTCTATATCTATGATTTCGCCCGCCGTAGAACTTATTAAAATTTGGGCTTGGGGATACAATTTTTTCAGGTTATCAAATACTGTGGCATCTTCCAAAATTTCTCTTTTTCCAAAAGCCAAAACTAATTGGGCTTTGTTTTGCAATTCATTGTTTTGCAAAAATCGCCAGCCTTTGCCTGTTTTCCATTGTTGTTGTTCTATTTTCATTGGTTATTTGTAAGAATTACCCATTATATTAGAGTAGGTAAGCAAATATAAAAAATAAATTATTCTTTTTGCAATAGGCAGGTAAAAAATAAATATTTTTTTCACTTTTGCTTAATAAACAGCCAACTTTTTTACATTTGCTACCAAGTACATAACCAAACACTTTTAACACATTATTAACTTAAAAAACGTATGCAAACCAAATTAAAAATGAATTGGTCGCTAAGTTGTGTGGCTGTTGTTGCCCTCTGCACCTTGCTCAATATTCAACCTGCAAAGGCAGACGAAGGAATGTGGCTCACCATGTTTTTGCAAAGGCTGAACATGACAGACATGAAAAAAATGGGCTTAAAACTCTCGGCAGAGGAGTTGTATAGCATCAACAAATCTTCGTTGAAAGATGCTATTGGTGGTTTGACCCCTGCGGGCAACTTCCAAAATCACTTCTGCACCAGCGAAGTAATTTCGCAAAAAGGCTTGTTGCTCACCAACCACCACTGTGCTTATGATGCCATTCAAAGCCATTCGACTGTAAAAAATAACATTTTACGCGATGGTTTTTGGGCAAAAAGCACTTCGGAGGAATTGCCTTGCAAAGACATAAACGTATCTTTCCTTGTGCGTATGGAAGACGTTACGGCTCGTGTGTTAGCAGCCGTAAAAGATGCCAAAGACGAAGGCGAAAGAGCTAAATTAGCAGCAGCCGAAATTGCAAAAATAACAGCAGAAGCCACCAAAGGCACGCATTACAACGCCTATGTGAAAGATTTTTATAAAGGCAATGACTATTATTTATTCGTGGTCGAAAGTTTCAAAGACGTAAGATTAGTAGGCAATCCTGCCGAAGCCATTGGCAAATTTGGTGGAGATACAGACAACTGGATGTGGCCTCGTCATACAGGCGACTTTTCGTTTTTCAGAGTTTATATGGGCAAAGACGGCAAACCAGCCGAATATTCTCCCGATAACGTGCCTTACGTGCCTAAACATTCTTTGCCAATTTCATTGAAAGGTGTAAAACCAAATGACTTTACAATGGTGATGGGCTACCCTGGCAGAACTGACCGTTACAGAGCAGCAGCAGGTATTCAGTTAGACATGGAAGAAACCAATCCTGCCCGTATCAAATTGCGTACAAAAAGATTGGCATTGATGAAAGAAGGAATGGACAAGTCTGATGCAGTTCGCATTAAATATGCTTCCAAATATGCAAGTTTGAGCAACTATTGGAAATATTTTATTGGGCAAAATCAAGGTTTGAAAAGATTGAAAACCTTAGATTACAAACGCAATTTGGAGGCTCAATTCCAAGCATGGGCAGACAAAGGCAACAATGCAGCCTACAAAACGGTATTGGCAGACCTCAACAAAGGCTATGCAGACCTCAAAGAAGTAAATTTGTTTAACACCTATCGTGGCGAATGTATTTTTGGTGCAGAAATAGTGCAACAAGCCCAACAACTTTACATGGTGCGTCAGATGTTGGCAAAACCCGAAGGTGCAGCTATGAAAGGGCAAGTATTAGGTGGTATCAAAGAAAGCCTAACCGACTACTTTAAAGACTACAATGCAGGAATAGACCGCAAAACTCTGGCAGCTATGTTGGCTTACTATTACAAAGATGTGCCAAAAGCCCAACACCCCGATATTTTTGCAAAAATTTCCAATGAATTTGACAATGACTTCAATGCTTATGCTGAATATGTTTTTGACAATTCTTTCCTTGCCAGCAAAGGTAGTTTCTTAGAGTTTCTCGATGCCTACAGTGACGAAACCTTAACCAAAGACCCCGCCTATATGTTGGCTGAGTCTTTTGCTCGCAAAACAGACGAAATTCGCCCTAAAATTGTGGCTGCTAATGCTGCCATAGACAAAGGTATGCGTACCTACTTGGCGGGTTTGAAAGAAATGAACCCCAAAACTACGGCTTATCCTGATGCCAACTCTACGTTGCGTTTGACTTACGGCAAGGTGATTGCCTACAAAGGCAAAGATGCCGTAAACTACGACTACAAAACAAACATAGAAGGGCTAATGGAAAAAGAAGACCCTGCTAATGAGGAGTTTATTGTACCTACCAAACTATCGGAAGTCTATAAAAACAAAGATTTTGGTATGTATGCCGAAAACGGCACAGTGCCTGTTGCCTTTATCACAGACAACGACATCACAGGTGGCAATTCGGGCAGCCCTGTTATCAACGGCAACGGAGAGTTGGTAGGCACAGCCTTCGATGGCAACTGGGAAGCCATGACAGGCGACTTGGTGTTTGACAAAGCCCTCAAAAGATGTATCAATGTCGATATTCGTTATACTTTGTTCATAGTAGAAAAAGTGGGCGGTGCTACCAACCTCATTCAAGAAATGAAAATTGTGCGGTAGGGGTAGTGTGGGCTTCAGCCCACACAAAAAGTAGTGAAACCTCGGCAGTGGTCGATAGACCCTGCCGATGGTTGAACGGAGGAGGGCGAAACTATTGGCAGGGTGCGAAAAAGCACCACTGCCAAAGTTTCTTGCGTATTGCCAAAGTTTCTTACTTATTGCCAAAGTTTAGTGAAACCTTGCCAATGGTCGATAGACCTTGGCAATGGTTGAACGGAGGAGGTCGAAACTATTGGCAGGGTGCTAAAAAGCACCACTGCCAAAGTTTCTTACTTATTGCCAAAGTTTAGCGAAACCTCGGCAGTGGTCGATAGACCCTGCCGATGGTTGAACGGAGGGGTCGAAACTATTGGCAGGGTGCGAAAAAGCACCACTGCCAAAGTTTCTTGCGTATTGCCAAAGTTTATTAATACTTCTAAATTTCCACATACCTATACAAATCTTTCATAGCAATTTTGAGGTCTAAACTCCTGATAGTTAGCTCATTATCAATTCCTTCAAATAAGATAGTGTCCCACCTATTTTTGTCTATTATCAAAAAAGATTCTACATGATAGGCATCTTGCCTAATCAAAATATATTCTTTGAGTGAAGGCAAGGTTCTATAAAAATCAAACTTACGCCCCCTGTCAAAAGCCTCTGTACTGCTCGATAGGATTTCAAAAATTACAGTTGGATTATTTAAAATACCATTTTTTTTGTTGATGTCAATTTCGCCACAAGCTACCGCCGCATCAGGATAAAAGAACGAATTATGTTCTGGAATCCAAATTTTGACATTATTGTTGAAAGGTTTACAAGGCTTTCCTTGTAGCAAAGTACGTAAATCTCCAACAAGATTGACTTCAATATCAATGTGAGGTGCAGAACTACCTGCTTTTGCAATTACTTCGCCCATGAAATAATCATATTTTTCGGGTGAAGTTTCTTCATAGAACAAATATTCTGCTGGTGTAGCAAAAAATCTTTCTGTGGTTTCGGATTTTGCGAGGGCTGACATAAAAAACTTGATTAAATGGCTTGTAAATATAGCAATTAATAGTTTGATAGCCAAGTAAGGTCGAAATTATTATGAGGTAGTTGGTTTAGTTTGAAGTAGCAAGCCAACAGACAATGCTTATTTCTTATTTTTCTTAAACCATAGGTTTAGATTAAGCCAAAGGGTGTGATTGTAGGCGTAGGTGTCCAATTGTGAGTCTTGTTTCCAAGCCACATTTTCAAGCACATTTTTAAGCCCTTGATTAAACCGAATATCTGCTGTTAAATCTATGATAGGCAAATTTTTAAAATCATAACCAACGCCAATCATAGGTGATAGTTCCCACTTTTTTCATTATAAGCAACTAAATAACCCATAGTTGGAAAAGTGTAATAGGTTGTAACTGCATCAAAAGCATAATCTGCCCTTAGACCACCTAAAAAATATAGATTTTTAATCCGATTAATTGGGTTTACTTTAACAAGAAATGGAAAACCATAGTGTGGAATTTCTATTGCAACATTATCAACACCAAATCTACGAAGTAGAAAGCCAAAACCTGTTTGTAGTTCTATCTTTTTTGACACTTTATAGCCTATATGCAACCCTAATGCAAATCCTATCTTAGGTGTAAAATTACCGTTTTCTACGTTTGAAAATGTCCAAACACCAAAAGCATTCTTAGCTGGTCTATCAAAAGGGAGGTCTTTATAGGTTTGTGAGGCAAAAGTAGAAGCTAAACTTAGGCGAAAACTTAGCGTTTGCTGTGAATAAACAAGAACTGATAAATGAGAAAACAGAAAGGTTAGTATAATTTTTCTGAACATATTTTTTTTATGATTTGTGCGAAAAGTAACTTCCTTTTCAAATAATTTACCCATGAGGAGGGCAAAATTATTTGAAAAGAAAATTATAATGGAAGAAATAATCTTCCCTTGTGTGTGTTGGAGAACTACTATTTGCAATACTATAAGAACCATTTACAACGATAAAAGTACCTTGTGTAGATTTAGTAGTAGCTAAATTAGCAATTTGATTTTCATCTCCATTACCAATGACCTTGATGTTATCATAGTTATATTGAAGAATTTGGTTGCCAATTTTCACTAAATTGTTTGAATTAACCAAATAAGCATGTAAGCCTTGCGTTACTTTCATATCAATACCTCGATAATGCTACAGCAAATAGATAATTAAACTTAAACATAATGGAAAATTAGGTTAAAAATTTGAGATAAACCAAAAAAATTGTTTCTTTGGCTGTATTGTTTTAATACGCTGCAAAAGTATGGCTTGTTTAGCCTACTATACGAAAGATTGATAGACGAGAAACAAAAACGGATAGATTTTTTAGAAAGTTTCTTGCTAAGTTATTTTAAAAATCCACCTTTGTAAAATTCAATAGTGAAACCTTGCCGATGGTTGAACGGAGGGGGCGAAACTATTGGCAGGGTGCGAAAAAGCACCACTGCCAAAGTTTCTTACTTATTGCCAAAGTTTAGTGAAACCTTGCCAATGGTCGATAGACCTTGGCAATGGTTGAACGGAGGAAGTTTAGAAATTGCCAAATGAAATAATTACAAAAATGATACAATTAGGTATTTTAGGTGGTGGACAATTAGGCAAAATGCTGGTGCAGGCTGCTGCCGATTGGAATATTCATTGCAAAATTTTAGACCCTGATGCCCAAGCACCTTGTGCAGTGCTTACTAATCAATTCGTGCAAGGCTCTTTGCAAGATTTTGCTACGGTTTATGAATTTGGCAAAACCTGCGAAGTGCTGACCATTGAGATTGAAAATGTAAACACAGAAGCCTTAGAAGCATTGGAAAAGGAGGGCAAAAAAATATTTCCGCAGCCCCACATTATTCGGCTTATTCAGGACAAAAGGTTGCAAAAGCAATTTTATAAGCAAAATAATATTCCGACTGCCCCGTTTTACCTTACCGATACGTTGATGGATTTGTACCAACTCATAGATTTTTTGCCTGCTGTACAAAAATTGGGCAAAGACGGCTATGATGGCAAAGGGGTACACAAAATTTATACTTCGGCAGATATTCCCAATGGTTTTGATAAATTGGGGCTGTTAGAAAAAATGATTACAGTCGACAAGGAAATTGCAGTGATAGTGGCTCGCAATGAAAAAGGCGAAACGGCTGCTTTTCCACCTTGCGAAATGGTTTTTCATCCCGAAAAAAATTTGGTAGAGTACCTCTATGCACCCGCCAATTTGTCGAGTTGTTTGGCTGCTGATGCGGAGGAAATAGCCCAAATTGTAGCCGAAAAATTGGGTATCGTTGGCATATTAGCCGTAGAGTTGTTTATAACTCCTTCGGGACAAATTTTGGTAAACGAAATTGCCCCACGACCTCATAACAGTGGACATCATACGATAGAGGCTAATTTTACTTCGCAATACCAACAGCATTTGCGGGCTATTCTCAACCTGCCTTTGGGCAATACAGCCCATCGTTGTCCTGCTGCTATGCTGAACTTGTTGGGTGCAGAAGGGCATACAGGCAAAGCTGTTTACAAAGGTCTGGACAAAGTGCTGGCAATGCAAGGCGTATTTGTGCATCTGTACGGCAAAGAAAACACCAAACCTTTCCGCAAAATGGGTCATGTTACTATCTTAGGCAATGACGAAACTGAAATTAAACAAAAAACCGAACAGGTAAAGAATAATTTGTCGGTGGTTGCAGAAACATAAAGTGCAGAAACGATACAGACTACAAAAAATATACAAAGCAATGCAGAAAATAGAAAATGGCAACTGTCCTAAATAATCACAAAAAATTGTAATTCGGCACTATTCAAAGTAAAGTTGTATTATATTGCAAAAAAATATTCAACTAAAAATTAATCCATGTTTTCATTCATAGTTTTATATCGCAATAGAGAAATAGAAAGAGTAGAAAGATGTTTGCAATCTATTGTCAATCAAGCAAATACAGATTTTGAAATTATATTTTTAGACTATGGAAGTGAAACCAATCAAAGCGAAGTTGTAGCTGCCTATTGCCAAAATTTCCCTGTCATTCGCTATGTGTATGCACCCACACAAGGCTGGTTTTGGTGTCGTTCTCATGCTCTCAATTTAGGGATAGCCGCTGCTACCCGACCTTATTTGATTATTGTCGACATCGATATTGTATATTGTCCGCATTTTGTGGCTTATTTGACTGCAAAAGTTAATCCTCAAACCTACTTTAATTATGCTTGCTACTATCTGCCCCAAGATTTTACAGACTACACAGGTTTAGATTACCATAACACATACCCTTATGTAGTCAGTGATTTTTCAGGTACAGGCTTGTTAGTTGCTCCCAAAAAAATTTTAGAAGAAGTAGGTGGCTTTGATACCGTTTTCAAAGTTTGGGGATTTGAGGACAGAGATATGTTTCACCGCCTCGAAGACAAAGGGCTGCAAAATGTTCGGATTTCTATCACAGACTTGCCAACTTTTCACCAGTGGCATCATTCGGCAAATCAAATAGAGGCTATGCCCAAAAGCTGGCTGGATTTTATGCGAAAATGCTGGGAACAAAAGCCCAAAGATGTTGCCCCGCACCCTCACCCCGAACAACTTTTTGACCTTGTTCACCGTCCTGCCTTGCAAGTGGCACAAGGACAAAAGCCTGTTTATCAAAATTTTATGTTTACCTATCCATCGACACAGGCTTATTTGGAATTTACTCATCTATTTACAAATCTGCAAAGTGGGCAAAGCCTGCAAATCAAACAATCTTTTCAAGCCATTCCGCCACAAGCTCCTTCGCTTACAGCTCGTGTATTCAGAAAAGTGAATAAACTGTTTGAAAAAGTAAATGTTTCTTATCGAGTAACAGAATTGTTGGTGGCTGAAACTGAATTGCTTACGTTTTTTCAGGTACGTGATTTTTTGTTTTATTTTTTGTACAGTTTTGAAAACCAAATAGCTGACTATTATTGGAAACAGCAAAAAGTAGAAAGCATTGAGTTTATTGTAGTAAAAAAATAATAGTTGGAATTTTTTCTTTGGCAATCAGTTGGTTGAGGATAGAAAATGGCAATGGTCGCAGACCTTGCCAATCGTATCTACCACTTTTTTATCTTCTATTTGCTTTTTGTTGAAAAAAAACTTTACAAATCTGTAAAAAAAACTATATTGCAGCCTTAATGTGCTTTTAGTTATCAAAACAGCAAATATCACCAATTTTTTTCACCAACTTCTCGTAGGCAACCATGAATAAGAATGAATTGATTCGGCTTCTCAACAACGTGAACAGCCTTGAAAGTGAGGCATTGAGTGACATCAAATCTATGATTCGATTGTACCCTTATTTTCAAGCCCCTTTTGTTCTCAACGCCAAAACTACGCCCACCAACGAAAATATTACGAAGGTTGCTGTGAGAACCCTCGACCGCAGGGTGCTGAAAAAACTCCTCGATACGGAGTTTTCCTCTACCAAAAAACAAGGTGATATTTACGATATTGATTTGCAAACAGAGGAAACCAATTTGTTTGACAAATTGACTGCAACAGAAGACGCAAACAACCAAACAACGGAACAAAAGCAAGAACAAGAACAAAAAGAAGAACATTCTTTGCCCACTTTCCCACGTGATTCGCATGACGATTTGCGTCAGGCAGATAGTTTGCCCGACTTCAATAGTTTTGAGTCTTACAAAAAAATAGAAAGTTTTGAGCAAAGTTTGCAAGAGGAATTAGCTCCTTTGCAACAAGACCAATTTGTTTCTGAAACCGAAACCAACGAGGATACCAACGAAATTATCAAGCCCGTTGACTTAGAAAATGGCAACGAAATAAGCAACCAAATAAGCAACGAGCAACCTCCTGTTTATTTTATAGAGCCTATTGCGGTTGAAAAAATAAACATCGAGCCTATTGCCGTTGAGCCTATTGTTTTTGAGGACAAAAACCCAACTATTCCTCCTGCCGACCAGCAAAGCACCTCATTTTTTGACAGCATTTCGTTTGACGAAACCCAAACGCAGCCAACAGATTTGCCTTTGCAAATAACCCCAACCCATACAGCAACTGAAACTACGGCAACTGAAACTACGGCAACTGAAAACGCAGCAACCGCAACGCCAACAGACGAAATCATACAGCCGATTGATAGTGTTAGTGTGGACAGTGGCAATTTCTTTGATTCTTTGACTGAAAACAACGAAACAACCACAACACAACAACCTGAAAATCAACTAATTGTAACTAATGTAGTTGCAACTAATGTAGTTTCAAATAATGAAGTTTCAAATGAAGTTTCAAATGAAATTGCAAACGAAACCTCAACGACCAATGAAGTGGCTCATTTGGCTACTTTGCCAGAAACCGAACAGCAAGCGGAGGAGGTCAAGGAATTTGCAAGTGTGTATGATACAGATTTTGACCGCAGTGAATATATGGAAATTGAGGGTGGTTATGAAGGTGATGACTACCACATAGACGTAAACCTGCACAAAGAAGATGAATTTATAGACTACGATTCTTTGTATGCAGACAAATACAATTCGTTGGTCAATGAAATGCCAGAACCTACCAAAACCGTGGTGCTTACTGCCGTAGAGGAGGCAAAAAATATAGTGAAAGAGGAGCAAAAAGCCGAAGACCAAGCGGCTTTGCTTGCAAAAATAGACCAAGAAAACCTAAATTTGCACGAACACGCCCACGCCTTCGATCTTTACGATAGAACAGATTTTCACCAATACGACTCTGACGACCAAGACCTGCACCTCGAAGTAGATGCTTTGCAACCGCATGAGGAGATTGATTATGCTACTTTGCAGACCGAATATGAGGAGTTGTTCGACCGTACAGATTTCCACCAATACCAAAGTGCTACCGACTATGACAATGACGTGATAGTGGAGATGAGTTTAGAGGAGGAATCACAAGGTTTTTATAACTACGACAACCTCTACGGCGATGGCGAAGCCGAAGTTTCGCCTGAAACTACTCTCAAAAGTCAAATTGAAACACAGCAACAAACAGCAACGCCTGAAACTAAAAGTATTACTTCACCTCCTTTGGTGTTAAATACTACTAATCAAGAAATTAGCGGTGATAATTTTTTTGATAATTTAGCTCTCGATGATGCAAAGCCTATTGAAAATATAGTATCTTTGCAGCAAGAAACGGCAACAGCAGAAAACACAGCCCAAGAACTCCAAAACATCTCGACAGAAACAGAGGAATTGGTGTTTGACGACCCTGATAGTTTTTTTGCCGAAGAACTACAACACATCGAAGCCGAAAAAGAAACCCTGAAAGAGGTAAATTTCTTCGAAAATTTGGCACAGTACGACAAAATGGAAAAATTAGACGAAGCCTACCAACAGTTTGACGACAGTCGTTTTGGTACGGATATTTTCAATTATCAAAAAAATAAGTGGCTCACCGAACAATACCAGAATATGCCTGATGATGCACAAAAATTGTTTAACTCCAATGAAAGTTTCATTGAGGAGTTTTGGGACTACAAGAAAGCCATAGAGGAGCAAAAAGCCCTTTATGACGAGAGAAAGAAGGAACAGGCTACGTTGATAGAGAAATTTATCAGTGAAATTCCCAATATGCAGATAGACAAAAACCGCATGGAAACCGAAAACCAAACCGACCTTTCTGTGGTCAGCACGCAAGAATCTAAGTTTGTGGTATCCGAGCAGTTGGCGTTGATTTATGCAAGGCAGGGCAAAAAACAAAAAGCTATTGTAATTTATGAGAAATTAGCTTTGAAATATCCAGAAAAAAGTGCGTACTTTGCAACTCAAATTGAAAATCTGAAATAATCAAAATGATAACTACATTTATTATCAGCCTTATCTTAGTGGCTGCGGTCTTGTTGGTATTGGTGGTGTTGGCTCAAAGCTCAAAAGGCGGTGGCTTAGTGGCAGGTGCTGCAGGAGCAGGACAGGTCATGGGTGCAAAACGTGCCGTAGATTTCTTAGAAAAATTGACTTGGGGCTTAGGTATTTTTATCTTTGCTTTGGCACTTACCGCCAATGTGATGAAACCTGACCTTACAGGTGGCATGGCAAGTCCGAACATAGACAATGCAGTGGCTCCGCCTGCGGGTGGCAACCCTGCCATTGTAGCCAAAGACTCGGCAGCAACCCCAACGCCAGCAACGGATACAACAAAAAAATAAGTTTTTTGTATCTAAAAAAACAACAAAACCTTACAAAGTTTCTAATACTTTGTGAGGTTTTGTGTTATGAATTAATATTTGAGGTCTTTATGCTCTGCCAATTTGCTTGCTTTGGTTTCCTTGTCCCTTTTGAATAAATTGGCAATATCTATCCCAAAATAACGCAAGGCAGAAACTAATAATGCCACAGCAGTTGCCTCGTCTAAATTGCCAACCAAAGGAATATTATCAGGAATCAACTCCAAAACTCCCGCCGTTGGATTGATTAAATAGATAATTGAAACGATGCCCACGAGGGCTACCATAATGCTTTTCATAATTTATTGAGTTTATTTGCAATGATTTACAACTTGTTATACGCTAAGAGAGTCAAAAAGTTGCGTAGAATGTAACATACGCTTTAGCGTGTGATGTTTCAATAGATTTGCAAAGAAAACTCGGTAAAAAATGCCTCTAATGCAGCTTATTATACAAAAACCACACGCTAAAGCGTATGTTACATTCATACTACGCAACTTACAGTCGTCTGGTTGAATTAACCTACACAAGTTCAACCATAAATTACATTCAAAATTGAAAATTAACTAAATATATTATCAAAAAAACTATTCAAAGTCAATCTTTCGCACTATTTTTGTCAAGGTTGCTGCATACTCGCAACTAATATCTAACTACTTTTTTCTGCCTATTGTATGACTAAGCTACTACATTTCTTACATCTGTTGCTTTTAAGCTGTTTAGTTACCAATCAATTCCAATTACACGCACAATCAGTGGCTATTCACTTCGATATTCGTGCAGATACAATGCGTGTCCCCAGCTACAAATTTACAACGATTGGAGAAAACCAAACCTTTTTGAGTATGGCATATGGCTATTACAACCTCCATACGACTGCTATGCAACGATTTTTGGAAAATAAAACCATTCAAAAAATAGAGTTGCTCTATACAGACTATCCCAAAGGTGCAGATTTCGAGTTGCTCAACAAACGCCGTTTGGCAGCTTTATTTATCTTAGCACCTCATGTGTTTTCTGATGCTCGTATAGAATGGCAATTTGTGGTGCAAACTTCTGTTCACAGCCACGACCAAGCCTCCAAAATGCCGCATGGTTTTGTGATTACATACAGACCTGAAGTTACCAAAACAAGTGCTGCTGCCGAATCTAAATCTGTAAAAGACATCTTATCAGGTAAGTTTGCTTTCGAAGACTCCACAGTTTATAAAACACTAAAACGAAACAAATGGAAAAAAACAGTAGTGGTAACAGACCTCACTGGCAACATGGCACAATACAGTGCGCAGTTACTTTTGTGGTATAAACAAAACCAAGACGACAAGGAAAAACCTATCAAAGAATTTGTTTTTTTCAACGATGGAGATAATAAGCCCCAAAGTGCAAAAGAATTGGGTAGAACAGGCGGTATTTATCACTCACCTGCCACAGACGTAAACAAATTAATGGATTTGGCTATGCTTACCATGAGCAAAGGCTATGGTGGCGATGCCCCCGAAAACAACATAGAAGCCCTGATGACGGGCATCAGCAAATGTCCTGACTGCGAAAACGTGGTAATGATAGTAGATAATTGGTCTGATGTGCGAGATATAGCCTTGCTGTCGCAAATTCGCAAACCTGTCAAGATTATAGTCTGTGCAGCCAAAAACGGCAGTGTCAATTCTGAATATTTGCAAATAGCAAGAGCCACCAAAGGCTCCATTCACACCATAGACAAAGATATTTATGACCTCAACAAGCTAACCGAAGGGCAAAGTATTAAGATTGGCAAGCATATTTTCAAAATTCAAAATGGTGTATTTGTTCAAATAAGATAAAATCAATCAATAAAATGTTTGCATTAGTTACAGGTTCATCGGGCAGCATAGGCAGTGCCATTGTAGAGGAATTGCATCAGCAGCAATATCAGGTCATTGGCTTAGACCGTGAAACCAAAGGGAACACAGATTTTTTTGTGCCAATTAATCTTAATGAGTTTGTGATAGACGAAAACAAACGCCAAGCAGTGCTAGCAGCTATTACAAATTTTTTGAACCCACACCCTACCTTACATTTATTGGTAAACAACGCAGCCGAACAGTTGCTAAACTCTACTGAAAATCTTACTTTTGAGCAGTGGCAGCAGACTTTAAATGTCAATTTAACTGCACCTTTTTTGCTTACACAGGGTTTATTGGCTGCGCTTACCTTTGCCAAAGGCTCTGTTGTCAATATTGCAAGTATTCACAACCAACTGACCAAACCTCGTTTTGTGGCTTATGCAACCAGTAAAGCTGCCTTGATTGGACTGACTAAAAGTATGGCTGTCGATTTAGCAGGCAAAATAAGGGTCAATGCTATTAGCCCCGCAGCCGTAGAAACGCCGATGCTCAAAGCTGGTTTCCCTGACAAAAATGACTACTTGAAACTACATCAAATTCACCCCACAGGACGAATAGGCACTCCGCAAGAAATAGCTGCCATGGTTGTTTTTCTTGCCTCTGCTCAGGCAGGATTTATAAACGGAGCAAATATAGAAATAGACGGAGGGATTAGTCGGGTGTTAAAAGATTTGTGAAAATTGCCTCTTATAAAGTATAACTTTTTCATAATTTAATCTAAACCCTACAACAGTTCTATCAAGAACAGGGCACGGCACTCAAAACCTCCTGCTATTCGGCTTGTTGGGCGAGGTCGGCAAGGGTTTTGTAAATAATTCATTTGGATTAAAGTTTTTATATTCAATTCAAATTACTATTTTTATAAGCAATTTGTTTCCCAAAAAGTATGACAATTCAAACTACTATTCACAACTTTTTGAATACCAACAAGTTATGTAACAGTGCATTTTGTTAAAAATTTGTAAAAGATTGAAAATCAGGGGAAAAATTTGTTTTTTCAAAAATTATTGTCAAATTTTGGTAAAATCATAAAGTCTATTGTCAATAGACCCACTACACCATAAAACCACTACTACCAACGATGGATTTCAAAAATTTGTTTAATTTCAAAAAAGCAACAGACCCTATAAAAGCTGCTGTACCTAAGATAAAAAAAGACTCCTTTGGCAATTTTGTTCTGCTAAAAAGAGCCTTGATAGGGGTCATGGGATTAGCTACTTATGCTCGTTTCAATGTACTCAATAAATTGCGAGTAGAAGGATTAGACCATTTGCGTGAATTGCCAGAAACTAATGTATTGTTTGTGTCAAACCACCAAACGTATTATGCAGACGTGATGGCATTGTACCATATTTTTTGTAGCGTAAAATGGCAGTACAAAGACAGACTGAACAATCCTTTGTATTTCCTCACCCCAAGAGATAAAACTTATTATGTAGCAGCCGAAGAAACTATCAAAGATAGTGGTTGGTTGCCTAAGTTGTTTGCTTATGCAGGCGCCGTAACAGTCAAAAGGTCGTGGCGAGCAAAAGGGCAAGACACCCAACGCGGTGTGGACATGGAAGCCCCCGAAAAAATACGCAAAGCCTTATCTTCGGGCTGGGTGGTCAATTTTCCACAAGGCACTACTAAACCTTACGCCCCTGTGCGTAAAGGTGTAGCTAATTTGATAAAAGAATATAATCCGATTGTAGTTCCTGTGGTGATAGATGGATTTAGACGTGCTTTTGACAAAAAAGGCTTGAAGCTCAAAAAGTTAGGTACTACGCTGAATATCAAATTCAAACAACCCATTTATTTTGACGATAGCTATACCTTAGAGGAAATTCATGGCATCATTACTAAACTCATAGAACAGGAGCCAGAACGTAGCCCCGCCTTCGACAGAATGGGACAGGTCTATGAAACCAAAGATGAAACCAAAAAACAAGCCGAAAAAATAGAAGATTTAGAGGTTAGTTTAGAGTAAATTGCTTGCAAAAACAGCTATCAGGTGGCTAAAAACCACCTGATAATTATTTTTTGTAATTTTAAAAAAAAATTGCAAACAGACTTCATTTTACCCCAGTTGCTTATGTATATACCTCCTAATTTTTTAATGGATAAGCCCGAAGAAGTATTGGCATTTATTCGTCAATATAACTTTGGTATTTTGGTTTCTACCGACCAAACACAAGCCAAACCACTTCCATTAGCTACGCATTTGCCCTTTTTGGTGCAATATAGTGAAGATGAATTGATAATAGAAGGGCATTTGGCAAAAGAGAATCCTCATGCTCTGCTTGGGTAAAATAGTCTAATAGATTTAGTGTAAGAAAAATAACAGAATGATAATATTTTTCGCTGTTTGCAATAAAAATTGGATAGGGAATAGTATCAAACAAAGTTTTCAGGTTCTCAAAAAACTCTTTAAAATCAGGCTCTACAGGCAGCAAACTTCTGTATAAACGGTAGATAACAGGCTGAATATGCCCCACATGATTTTGCGAAAAGTCTGCCAACAAAAACCTCATCATAGAATTGCGAACTTCCAAATTTGGATAGTTCAATTCATACATTCCAAATCCCAAATCTCTGCATAAAGTCAAGTAGCCTGTTTGAAACAATAAAGCTGTACTATCTAAATTAGACAAAGAATGTGTATCAAAAGATAGGGCATCGGCTTGTAAATTTCTGATGTCATACTTAAATTGGTTAAACTTTGGTCTTTATAACTCAATGCACTCATATCCAATTTGATAATTGGATAAAGTCATGGACTTTGCTATTGGTGAGGCTCATTTACTATTTTTTATTGCCACTTTCAACAATATTCATAAAATGTTCGGCAAATTGTCGGACATTTTTTGAATAGTCTATCTGAATTTTGGTTGTGCTTTTTTCCCAAACAGTTTGTAAATGTTCTGCTAAAGCAACTGCATTTTTAGGGTCAAAAAACATGACATTATCACTAATTTGCTCGTGATGTACTCTCAAATCAGACAATATAACAAATTGGTTCATAGTTTTTGCGTCTTCTACCACTGTACTCCAACCTTCGAAAAGGGAAGGTTGCACAATAGCTAAAGCCTCTGCCATTAGTTTTAGCTGTTCTTTGCGGTCAATAAATCCTAAAAATTTAATGTTTTTCGATAAATTATTTTTTTCTACATATTGCTGTAAACTCGCAAAATAATTAGGATTGCGGTAGTCAGTTTCTTTGCCAGAAAAGGCAACAAAAACTTCTATGCCCTTGTCTTTCAATAATTTGACTGCTCCCAAAATTATTTGCTGATTTTTATGTATCCAAAATTGATTAGGTGCGAAAAAATATTGTTGAGGAATAGCATATTTTTCTCTCAATTCGTCAATGTTCAACTCTATGTAGCTTGGGTGAGTAACCGCAAAAGGCATGACTGCTATTTTATTTTCAGCATTGGCATACAATCTTTTGAAGTCTGTTAGCGAATCTTGGCTGCTCACAATTAAGTTATATTGATTAGCCACCCATGTTTTTTGCGTAGTTTTTCTACTGTTTACCTCCTCTTGACTAAAAAAGTGGGGCAAATAATCCTCTTGAAAATCTGGTATCCAATACCATTTTTTTGTTTTGTCCGTTTTCTCAAAAAAATAACCTTCGGGATTTGGAAAACAAAAATCTAATTGGTTGGGTCTTTCGTCAAAAACAAGTTTTTTAGTTATTAGCAATGATATTTTGTTAATTAGGCGTTGCCAAAAAGTATAAAGTCCTGAATTGTAACCTGTGTTATTGATAAATTGATAGTGAACATAAGGGTAAGTAATGGTCTTGATGACGTTCATTTCTTTTGCAGACCCACAAAAAATATAAAGTATAGGCTTATTTGCGTCTTCCAAAGTATTCAGGGCTTGAATAAGGTTTAAGATATAATAAGAGCCAGCAATCCAGTTCTCGTTATATGAAAAAATCAAACCTATTCTTTTTCTATTGTTGTTTTTAGCCATTTTACATAATTTGTTAATCCTTCTAAAACTGAAATTGCTGGTGAAAAACCAAAATTTTGAATACAACTAATATCAGCTTGCCAATTTCGGGGGTCACCTATTTTTACTTTGCCCGAAAAAAAGTACTCTAAATTTGGGTCGAGCAAGGTATAAAAAATTTTGACAACTTCCTGAATTTCCGTTTCTTTTCCGTTAGCCACATTGATAGTTTCGCCTTCAAATTTAGCTTTTTCTATTACCAAATCCACACATTTTACTAAATCTGAAATATAAATAAAATCACGAGTTTCTGTTCCTGTCCCAAAAATTTCAATTTTGTTCCTGTGGTTGCCTTCTGTTTTTTGCTTACTTTTTTGGTACAAATCCCAAAAAAGTTGCTTTTTTAGCCTTTCGCCATAAGCCGAAAAAACTCGCAAACTGCACGTTTTTAAGCCAAAAAACTTGTGATATTCTGTTAAAAGATACTCACTTTGCAATTTATGAAAGCCATAAGGCGACATGGGTTGCGTAGCTGTATTTTCGCTAATTGGCAATTTTTGGGGATTGCCATACACCGCCGCACTCGAAAAATTGATGAGTTTGCAGGTTGGGTTGTATTTGTGCAAAGCTACCAAAATTTTCTGCACATTCAATACATTGAGTTCGTAATCGAGGGCAGGATTTTCAAACGAAAAACCAACATGGGCAGAGCCAGAGGCATTAATGCAAACCTCAAATTGTTGGGTGCTAAAAACAGCCTCAAAATTGCTTTGGGTTGGCGAAACTACAAAATAATTGAGTTGATTGGCATATTGGGTATTTGCGTGCCATATTTCATGACCTTCTGCCAAAAAATAGGCTGCACAATGGCTACCAATGAAACCTGTGCTGCCAATGATGAGGATTTTCATTAAAAACTTAGTGATAAATCTAAAAGAGTATTTTTGATATTTTCTTCTGTTACAGCATTGCTAACCCATTCCAATGGCTCAGAATAGTCTATATTTTCAAAATAAGCCAACTGTTGTCTAAACAATTTTTCAGAATAACCATCTCCAAAAAGTTCAGTTGCTCGAACACTAACTTCTGGTATTGTAAAATGCTCTCTTAATAAAAAATAAATATCTACATAATCTTTCCATTTAGCACGTCTGCCCATTGCATAAAATTTCATTGCTGCAAGAGTAAGCAAGTCGGGCATTTTTATATAATTATCTAACAAAACAGTTCCTTTTATTGGGAATGGATAGTAAAAAAAAGTCCATTTTACACCATTTATAATGAAGTGAATACCCTCGCTATTTTCAAATAATTTTTGTGCTGGTGCTTTTTGTAAAGCTATTTTTTCTTTTATGTTTTTTTTATTCAACGGTTTTGTCTTGAATAAATCAAAATCAATACTCTTACGATGCCCTATTTGCAGGGCAATGGCAGTGCCACCAACTAATACAAACTCTCTTTTAAAATGCTGTAAAAGTGGCAAATAGGTTACTTGTTCAGGAGAAAGGATATTGAGGAACATATTTTTGAAAATATAAGTTAAAAAAGTTTTTTACTTGTGGAAAATAATTGCTTCTATGATTTTGAATAGTCTTGCTAAATTCCTTTGCTACTGCTTCTTTTCCTAATACTTCAAAAAGCCTTTTCACAGCCTCCATATCCCCATAATTGAGAATAAACTCTACCAGCACAGCATCACTGATGTTATGCAATTTTGATTTATCGAAATACCAAAAAAGTTGTTGGTAACTTGTTATTAAATTTGCTCTATTGTCCATATAAAATTGTTGTTTTATATCACAAGTTAATCATTTTTTTCCAAATTTCATAATTTTTTGCCAAAAAATAGGCTGAACAATGACTACCAATAAAACCTGTGCTGCCAATAATGAGGATTTTCATTTTTTCAGACAAATATAAGAGTACATTCTACCTGCTACACCTTTTTCATCTATAATTTTACCATATTTTTTGTCTAAATATTCAAAATAAATAGTTTGCAAAAAAGGAATAGTAGCAAAAAAGCCAATTTTATTTTTCAAACTTGTTAGGCGAATAGTTGTTTCTTTATCAATTTTATTTTCTACGTTTTCCCTTTCTTTTGGAAAATAATTAATCACACTATCATAAAATTTCAATTCTTTTTTGATAGCCAAACCTGCTTTTTGCATTGCATTCTTGTATTCTTGGGCTGTAAAAGCATTTTCACCACCATAGTATTTTTGTAGGGGGTGTGATTCCAAAAACCAATCCTTGTCTTGTTGGTTGAAAATTACATGGTCACGAATAGTAATAAAAAGCCCTTTGGGTTTCAAGACACGACTTCCTTCGGCTATAAATTTTTCCAAATCATAGGCGTGGTGCATACATTGACGAGCATAGACTATATCGAAATGACAGGCTGGAAATTTTATTTCCTCTGCAAAAGCCTCAAAAATTTCTAAATTTTCTAATTGGTAGTGTACTTTTAGCTTGCGAATAGCCCCAGCACCAATGGTTTCACTTGCGTCAGGCTCTACTGTTGTTACTTTATAGCCCTGCAAAGCCAAAGCAACGGCACTAATTCCATTGCCACTGCCTATATCTAAGATGGTTTTTGCATTGGGTTGATAGTGTTTTAGTAAGTTCAGAGTTTCTACAAACTCCTCACTTTGCCTAAATCTTTCCACATTAAGAGGCAAATCTGCATTAAAATAGGCTTTCTCAACCAGTTCCGCATATTGCGGTTGTGTGCGAATGTATTGTATAGTTTCTTCCCAAGTCATGATTAGTTTTTAATAAACTTTATACAACAAATACTGCGACAGTGTGCAGCACCGTCGTTGCCTTTTCCTCTGCCTGTGTGTGGATTAAAAGATTCTATATTTTTACAATTTTCTTGGCTACAAAAACTCCAACCCTGTGCTGAATAGCAAAAGAAAGTAAGTTGATAATTGCCGATGTTGTCAATATTGTGTAAAATTTTTTTTAGCATCTCCTCGTCAAATTGCTGAAAAAAACCATGATTTTCAAACTTTCCATAAGGAAAAGTAAGTAGCAAAACTCCTTTACTTTTTAATACCCTTAGCAATTCCTCTACCACTTTGAGGTATTCATAACTTTTCTTTTCTTCGTTCACGTGAGAGATGTCATAACCATATATAGAGTTGTCCATATCAATATGTTCGATAGTGGATTGGCAAACGACTTCCTCAAAAAAATTATCTTGATAAGGTAGTTCTCTCAAATCTCCATATACATAGCTTATCCTTTTGTGGTTAAAATTAGGACTTTCAGGGTAATAGGTATGAATAAAAAGGTGTTTATTTGCAATAGTTGGCTCGTCTAACAAATACTCGAAGTTGAAAGTAGAGCCTGCATCAAGCATAGTTTTTTTTTCTGTTGAAAGCTGCGAAAAAATCCAAGGATATTCTACTATTCTTTCGTCTATTCGGTAGCCATAATTTGCGGGCAAGGTTTGTTCCCGAAAAGCTGCAATTATTTCAGGGTTTTGAATAGCTTTTTTTATTTCGTTATACTTGTGTTCGGCATAGCCTTCTGACCAAGGCACACGACCATTGGCTATATAATTGGCTATTTTTTCCTCCTGACTGATAGGGGGTATAACAGGCGTTGGAAATAGTCTGCGTTTTATTTTTCTAAGTAGAGTGATTACCATTACAATTATTCATTTAAATATTTTATAAGTTTTGCAGGACTCCCAGCAAATAGAGAAAAGGGAGGTACATTGGTAGTAACCACTGAATTAGGGGCAATAATTGCTCCTTCTCCTATGGTAACTCCTTTTGCAACAACAACATTGAAATTAATCCAAACATAATTTTCTATGACAATAGGAGCCGTTTTAATATTTGGTTTTATTTTAGGATGCCCTTCTTGTAACATTTTCGCATAGCTGGCTGTTCTTTCAAGGTGATTTAATTCATGTGAATTAGTGTCCATAATATTAACATTATGCGAAATAAGAATATTATTTCCAATTGTGATATGTTCAGCAGACCAAATTCGAGTATGTTCTCCAATGTAACAATTATCGCCAACAATAATTTCGCCACCAAATGGAAATATCAACAATTCTCCTCTTATATGCGTATGATTATTTATCCTAATTTTTTCATTATTATTTTGCAGATTAAACACCCTTGCTTGCTCATAAAATTTACTATGTTCTCCAAGTTCTACTTGACTTATGCAATCATTAATTACTTTATTAATATTCTTTTCATGTACAATTTCTGCCAACGCATCCACGTCTAATACTTTTAGCAAAAAGTTGTTTATTTTATTTTTTATCAATTTTTTTAGTGCTGCAAACATACTATATTTTTTGTATTGAGAATTTACCAAATTAGGATTGTTGTGCATTTTTATTGCTGTGAGAGCTTTGTCATTGACAACCAATTTTTGCTTTTGAACAGCAACATAATCTTTCTGAAATGTTTGATTTAATAATAGTTCATCACTATTGCCACAATTTTCTCCGCTACCATCAAAACCTATATTTTTTACCAAACTTTGAGAAGGAAACAAACAAAGTCCATTTTTCAAAAATACACTACCATACCACTTTATTGCCCATGTTTTATTTTTTTCGGTTATATTGTCTATTAAAAATTGTATATAATTATAAGTACCATTGGTGTTAAATTTGTCCACCATTTTATTGGCACGAAGTTGGGCTAATATTTTACTATCATCTGACTGAAAATTAGTCCACGCCCTGTGCCAAGTAGCCCAGCCCCAAGATGAGGTTTGATACAGAAAAAATGTTTCAGGTAATTGTACCTTTGTAGGAAACATATAACCTGAAATGTGCATAACTTGCTCCTCGTTTTCATACATTGCTAATCCCTGATTCATATAACTCAAAAAACCTTTTGCCGTAACAATATCGTCTTCCAGAACTATAATTCTCCCATATTGATTGACTATCCTTGTTACACCTTCTATGATGCTGTCTGCCAAACCCCAATTCTTTGTCTTTTCTTCTATGTGTACCTCTTTGCACCACTGTTTTTTGCGAATAACCTCCCTTACTTCTTGTATTTTTTGCAGTTGTTCGGCATTGGCATTTTCTTTTGCTCCATCAGCTATGATATACAGCACAGATTCGTCTGCTCCGTCATTTTGCATGAGAGCATTTAAAGTTTGCTCAGTGTGCCAAGGACGGTTATAGACAAATAAAACAATAGGTGCTAAATTATGCTTTACTGCTGATTGCATATTTTTTATGGTTTTTTACAACGGCTTTTTCCCAAAAATAAGGCATAATGGCTGTCCATGCTTGCTCTCCTGCCACATATTGTGCGTTGGGGTTATTGATGATGTCCATCATTTGTTTTTCTACTTTGCTTGGGTTGATTAAGGCAGACTGTTTAAAATCTTGTGAGTGTATAGTGTCCAATAAAAATGGTTTCCAAGCTCCTTTTATCCAATCGACAATCGGCGTATTAAACCCAATTTTTGTTCTCCTTAGTCGTACCTCGTCGGGCATAATCCCCTGCATACTGTCCCTAAGAATGGCTTTGGTAAATCCATTTCTCAACTTGCTATCCCAAGGCAAGGAAAAGCAAAAACTGACTAACCTATAATCCATAAAAGGCATTCGTATTTCCACGCCACTTGTCATAGCATAACGGTCATAATTTCGCAACAAAGTTGGCAAAATGGTATGGTGAAAAATCTCATAAAGTTGTGTGTTCAAAAAACCAAATTCTCCTTTATTGGCTTGTTCTTTGGGTAGTCTGCCCAATAAACTCCTAAGCAAATAAATGATAAACTGTTTATTGCCTCTACCATAATTTGATTCTATATAATTTTTGTACCACGCCCAATCGTATTTTTGTTTGGTTAGTTGCTTCGTATCAAACTCTTGCATGGCTTGCATAGCAGACAAAACTCCTTTTACTTTTCCTAATTGATGTCCTGCATCGAGCAAAGCATAAGGCAAATGCCCATAACCTGAAAATAATTCGTCTGCCCCGTGTCCGTCTATACTCACCACTACGCCATTATTTCTAATAGCTTTGTAGGTTTCTATCATAGGAATAGGGCTTGTGATATATAATTCTTCGCAATAGTATAAATATTTTTCCAAATTATCAATACCACTCACAGGGTCTATTGGCAAATAGGTTGCATTGATATTGATATGCTCCACTACTTTTTTGGCATATACACTTTCGTCTAAAAAAGTGTTAGGAAAAGTAGCAACAAAGGCGTGCTGCCAATCTTTGTTTACTCTTTCTTGCTGTTGTGCCTTGCCTATTTGTGCCATCGTGCAGATGATAGCACTCGAATCCATGCCGCCGCTGAGGGCTGTACCAATCGGGACATCTGACCTCATACGAATTTTGCAAGCATCGATAAAAATTTCCTTAAACTGTTCTACTTGCTCCTCATACTTCGTTGGCACTTCTTGCAAATGCTCTTTAGTATCCCAAAATTTTGTAATGTTTAGTTCCTTAGAAATCATGTTGAAAGTAGCAAAACTTCCCGCAGGAAAACGCCGAATACCTTTGATAAGACATTTTTCGGTTTGCTCATAGCCAAAAATATCATTCTTAAAATCCTCAAAATTAGCTACAACCTCCACTTTTGCCAAAAACGGAAAAATAGCCTTCATTTCAGATGCAAAGATAAATTTGTTGTCAATTAGAGCATAGAACAAAGGTTTTACACCAAATCTATCTCTGGACAAAAAAAGTTTCTTTTGTTGTTTATCCCAAATAGCAAATGCCCACATTCCATTAAATTTGAGCAAACATT
Organism: Cytophagales bacterium; assembly: GCA_013299115.1. Taxonomy (GTDB): domain Bacteria; phylum Bacteroidota; class Bacteroidia; order Cytophagales; family Thermoflexibacteraceae; genus JAAFKA01. The sequence goes on along the minus strand of JAAFKA010000004.1, from coordinate 166,895 downwards.
TTTCCTGCCATTGGTGGTAAGCAGCCAAAATCACTTCTGTATCCGAATCAGATTGAAATTGATAGCCAAGCAGTAAAAGTTCTTTGCGAACTTCCAAAAAATTGTAAATTTCTCCATTAAACGTAATCGTATAACGGTCTGCATAGTGCATAGGTTGTTTGCCGTTTTCAGAAAGGTCGAGAATAGCCAGCCTGCGATGCCCCAAACTGACCAAATCATCATCACTTGCCCAAATACCGTAGCCGTCTGGTCCCCTATGTTCGAGTCTATCGAGAGCCAATTTGAATTGATGTTCTTCTGTTTTGGGAAGAGTACCCAATATGCCACACATAAATTTTTTATTTATTAGACTTAAATGCCCATTGATACATTGCCATTATATTTTGCTCATTCTTTGCAAAAGAAAAACAATCTTTTATTCGCTGAAATGAACTTGCACTCATTTTTTTGTATAGTTCGTTGTCAAGATGCAATTTTTCGAGATAATTCACAAAATTATTTATATCTTTTGGCTCAGCCAAAAAACCTGTTTCTTCAGCTATTACCGACTCTGGAATACCGCCTACACAAGAAGCCACACAAGGCAGCCCAAAACTCATTGCCTCCAAGATACTAATTCCTTGACTTTCTAAAAAACTTGGGTGAAAATATATTTTGCTTTTCAAATAACAAGTGGCAATCTCACTGCTATGACCAGCTATGATGAGCTGATGGCTTAAATTTTCTGCTCTAATTCTCTCCTGAAATTGATTGTTCAGGTGGTCTTTGCCTACCCATACAAATTTGTAAGTAGGGTATTTGCGAACAAATATTTTTGCTACTTCAAACCAAGTTTCAGGATTTTTATAACCAATAAAATCGCCAACTGTCAAAATAATATTTTCTCTTTTTTCAAAAGAATTTTCGGCTTGTATTTTCACACCATTAGGCACTGTTTGTTGCTTCCTTAGAGGAATACACCAAAATTTTTCTATCATTTTATTCGAATAAGCCGAAACTGTAACAAACTTATTTCTAAACAATTTTGAAGTGATGAGGCGGACAAAATGTCTTTTATTCGGAGTTAAGTAGTAGTTTGGCAAACTATGCACAAATAGAATTGTAGGAACAAAGCACAAAAAAACACCAAACAAAGAAGCTGGCAACGTATTAGAAATTACAATAAGATGAGGTCTGAACAAAAAAAAGGCTTTCAAAATACTTAGTAGTTCATAAACCGCAAATAAGTTTTCTACAAAGGGCAATTTTATTGTTTTCCCAAAAAAGTTGTAGGTCATTGCATTTCCGTTTTCTACTAAATAGGTTTGATAAAACTTTACGCCATAAGTTTCAAAAAAAGGAGCTAAGTGTGTGGTGTTTTCAGGACTACACACTGCCGTTTTTATAGCATTTTTATGATTTATTTCTACCAAATTTTTTAAAAACTTTTCAGCACCTCCTCCACATAACCCTTGTGCAACTACCAAAACTTTGTTTATTTTTTTGTCTGTCATTTCGTACCGTTTATTAGACCCAACTCGCAAACTTAGGTTACTTGTGGCACATTACCGAAACTACATAGTAAAACTAAAATTGGAATGGTTGATTTGAATTTGCATATTAAATTACTTCATAAATCTTTTCCACGCCACCTGCAAACTCTCAAACTACAAAGTTTTATGTAGTTGGTTGTATTGCCCCATAAAGCCTTGTGGGTGCTAAGGTCACGAAAATGGCAACCTAATTTTTGAAAAATTAAGATGCCTCCGCTCTATTTTTTTTGTCAAAGATAAATATTTTTCAGTAAATTGTAGGTAGAAAACAGAAATAATGTTTTTTTGTAGATAAAGTTTTAAAAGGTTGAAAAAAATCCACTTTTAGTAGCAAAATATTTAAACCTCAACATTAGAGGTTATTACAATTTGTACCGTACCCTTTAGGGAGAAAGGTCAATTAGCTGAAAATCAACAAGTTAATTTTCTATCTAAAAATTATCGTAATAACCTCTTTTGAATTTTGAATTTTGCCGTAGGCAACTTTCAAAATTAAACATTAAACATTAAGCATTAAAAATTAAACATTAAAAATTAATATGAAACTCGTAGAACAATTTAATTTTTCAGGCAAACGAGCCTTAATTCGTGTAGATTTTAATGTGCCTTTAGACAAGGCATTGAAAGTTACAGACGAAACCCGAATCAAGGCTGCTGTGCCTACTATCAAAAAGATTTTGAAAGACGGTGGGTCAGTTGTCCTCATGTCGCATTTGGGCAGACCCAAAGGTGGTTTTCAAGACGAATTTTCGTTGAAACACATCATAAAAAATGTGGAAACTGCCTTAGACACAACAGTTTTGTTTGCTGATGACTGCATAGGCGACAGTGCAAAAAATTTGGCTGCTTCGCTAAAAGCTGGTCAGGTACTGTTGCTCGAAAACTTGCGGTTCTACAAAGAAGAAGAAAAAGGAGATGCAGGTTTTGCCGAAAAACTATCGAAATTAGGCGATGTCTATGTAAATGATGCCTTCGGTACGGCACACCGCGCCCACGCCTCCACTACCATTGTTGCCCAGTTTTTTGCAGACAAAATTTGCGGTTTCCTCATGCACGCCGAAATTGCGAATGGCAACAAAGTCATGCTCAACCCGCAAAAACCTTTTACGGCTATTATGGGCGGTGCTAAAATTTCAGACAAAATTTTGTTGATTGAAAACCTATTAGACCGAGTGGACAACCTCATCATTGGCGGCGGCATGGCTTACACTTTTTTCAAAGCTATGGGTGGTACGATTGGCAATTCTTTGGTGGAAGCCGACAAATTGGAATTGGCTAAACAACTGATAGACCAAGCAAAAGCCAAAGGTGTGCAGCTTTTACTGCCCAAAGACTCCGTAGTTGCCAATGCTTTCAAAAACGAAGCCGACTCGCAAACTACCGACAACATGAACATTCCTGATGGCTGGATGGGTTTAGACATAGGCGAAAAAGCAATAGCCGACTACACAAAAGTCATAGAAAACTCAAAAACAATCCTTTGGAATGGACCTATGGGCGTATTTGAGATGCCAAACTTTGCAAAAGGAACAGTAGCCGTAGCCAAAGCCTTAGTAACAGCCACTAAAAACGGCGGGTTTTCTCTTATTGGTGGTGGCGACTCGGCAGCAGCTATCAACCAATTAGGTTTTGCCAATGACGTATCCTATGTGTCCACAGGCGGCGGTGCTTTGCTCGAATTTATGGAAGGCAAAGACCTACCAGGTGTAAAAGCATTGAGCTAAATAAATGCTATTAAGCTAAGGAAAATTAGTTGCTTGCCCAAATCTATTTATCAGACCACGCGAAGGGGGCTGGTAAATAAATTTGGGGACTTTTGCAAGAAATGTTTTATTTGCCTTTCTATTTGCAAGGTAAAATCCTTTCTATACCCAATAAATACCATTTGCCATTCATTCGGTTGAAGTAAAAGCCCAAATTGTGTTCAGTATCATAAACCAGCCGAGTGGCTAAGGCATCTATGGTTTTGATTTGTTCCTCTACGGCTTGGTCGTGAGGCATTATTTTGTGTTCCATCAACACGTCATACAGGGCTGTAAACTGTGGATTTGGTTTGTCATTCCAATAACAACCTTCGTTGCTCCATTTTTGGGCTACACAATCATAGACTGGTTTTGCCCCGTATTTGAAACTCGTATTGGTTTTTAGCTTTTGAATAGTAGGAATTTCGCCTTCGCCTGTATATTGCATAAACTGACCAAAGTTTTTAAAAACATGAGGCAAACTATAAGCACCTTCTGATACTACTACTACCAGCCCATTGTCTTCATCTACGTATCTGTTCAGGTAACGTACATTTTTGAGATTAAAGTCCTCTATAAATTGAGGGTAAAATTCTCCAAAATCCTCGCTGACTTGTTTGTCTTGGCGAGATTTTTCGGTGGTTTCGTCTGTGTCATTGGCAGCAGTATTGTCAGCTGTTTGGGAGTTATTGATACAACTTCCTAAAATGCAAAGACAAAACAACATATACCAATAATATTTAGTTGGATTTATCATTTTCAATTTAATGAATACTTTGAGAAACTAATTTGTTAGACACCTAAAAAGTATCTGATAATTGACTTATTTTACAGGTGCAAAGATAGGCAAATAATTGGAAATAACTTTTATTTCCTATAAGAACTTTGATTTCGAATTGGTTTAGTTTAGTTTTGGTGGTTTGCTTGCACAAAAAACTATGCACCTTGCCTCTTTATCTTTGTTTAACTTTAAAAATTACGAGGAAAAAAAGTTTACTTTTTCTCCTCAAATCAACTGTATTGTAGGCAAAAATGGGGCAGGCAAAACCAATTTATTAGATGCCATTCACTACCTCTGCCTCACCAAAAGTGCCTTTGGCAACATAGACACCCAACATATCAAACATGGCGAGCAGTTTTTTATGGTGCAGGGGCAATTTTACCGAGAACAACACCAATTTTTGATAGATTGCAACGTGCAAATAGGCAAAGGCAAAATTTTTCGGTGCAACAAAAAAGAGTACGAAAAAATATCGCAACACGTTGGCGAATTTCCCTGTGTGCTGATGATGCCTTACGACACAGACCTCATACGCGAGGGCAGCGAAATTCGCAGACGTTTTTTTGATAATATGATTTCGCAAATGGATTTATTGTATTTGCAAAACCTCATGCAATACAACCAACTCCAAAAACAACGCAATGCGACTTTGCAACTTTTTGCCCAAAAAAACCTATTAGACAAAGATTTATTAGAAAGTTACAACCTTCCTTTGTTGCAACTCAACCAAAAAATATTCAAAGAAAGGCAGCAATTCGTCAATCTTTTTGTGCCTTTGTTGCAAATGGCTTACCAACAAATAGCCAATAGCAGCGAAGTGGCAAAGTTAGCTTATGAAACAGATTTGCAAGCAACGGACTTTAAAACCTTGTTTTACAGCCAACTACAAAAAGATTTAGCTGCTCAACGGACTACGCTGGGTATTCACAAAGACGATTATTTATTTAGCTTGCAAGATTTATCCGTAGCAAAATTTGGCTCGCAAGGGCAACAAAAAAGCTATGTCATTGCCTTGCGGTTGGCTCAAACTGCTTTGATTGCCCAGCAAAAAAAACAACAACCTTTACTCTTGCTCGACGATATTTTCGATAAATTAGACGACCAACGCATAGCCCAATTATTGGCACAATTAGACAACTCTAACTGCGGACAAGTTTTTTTGACTGACGCCCGACCTGAAAGAACCAAAAAATTATTGGCTACTATGCAAAGAGAGGTAAAGGTGATGGAACTGTAGCATTTTATAAGCCATGCTTTTCCATTCGCCTGTACAGCGAGGCTCTGGTTAAGCCCAAGGCTTTGGCAGCTTGCGAAATATTACCTGCATATTTGGCAATAGCCTTTTGAATAACAATTTTCTCTACATTTTCGAGGTTGTAATCTGTTATTTCCATTTCTGCCGACTCGTGTTTTTCGAGTAAAAACAAGAAATCTCCGCCTTCTAATTCTGGTTCATCACACATAATTACGGCTCTTTCTATGGCGTGTTGCAGTTCACGCACATTGCCAGGCCAGTGATATTTTTGCAGTTTTTTTATAGCCGTTGGCGAAAAACCTTTGACTTCTTTTTTGTATTTTTCCGAATAGGTTTTGACAAAATGCGAAGCCAAAGCAGGGATGTCTTCCTCTCTTTCTCTGAGGGCTGGCACTTTGAGTTCTACCGTATTGATACGGTAGAGCAAATCTTGGCGAAATTCGTTGCCTTCGACCATTTCGTACAGGGGCATATTGGTTGCACATATCAGGCGGATGTCCACAGGAACAGCTTGATTAGAACCTACCCGATAGACTTCGCGCCGCTGCAAAACAGTCAATAATTTTGATTGGAGGGACAAAGAAAGGTTGCCAATTTCATCGAGAAACAAGGAACCTTTGTTAGCTGCCTCAAACCTACCTGCTCTGTCGTCTTTGGCATCTGTAAAAGCACCTTTTTTGTGTCCAAATAGTTCACTTTCAAACAAAGTTTCGGTAATTGCCCCCATGTCCACGCCCACAAAAATCTTATCTTTTCGCAACGACTGCTGGTGAATAGCCCTTGCAATGACTTCTTTGCCTGTACCATTTTCGCCTAAAATCAAAATATTGGCATCTGTAACAGCCACTTTGGAGATAATAGTAAACAAGTTCTTCATTGCCTCACTTTCTCCCAAAATAATATTGCTTTCTGCGTTTTTATCTTTACGTTGCATAGTGGCAGGTGTAGCAGCAACAGTTTGGGCGTTGCGTTTGTTTTTCTGCGTTTCTATGGCGTTGCTGATGGTGCTAACCAACTTTTCGTTTTGCCAAGGTTTCAGCACAAAATCCGTAGCCCCTTCTTTTAAGGCACGTACTGCCATTTCCACGTCGCCGTAAGCCGTAATCATAATCACCGTAGCTGAAGGTTCACGAGCCATAATTTCGTGTAGCCAATGAAAACCCTCTTTTCCACTAGTAATGTCTTTGCTAAAATTCATATCGAGCAAAATAGCATCATATTTATCTTGATTGAGCAAAAACGGGATACGGCGAGGGTCTTTTTCTATCAATACGGCTTGTGCATATTTCTTGAGCAAGAGTCTTGCTGCCAATAAAATATCTTCGTTGTCATCTACAACAAGTATTTTGCCAAAGGAGGTCATGAAAATGTAAGATTAAAAAGTTTGCTATTATACAAATGTAGAAAAAATAAGAATTGGGTAGCAAGTTCTAATTAAAATATTTTGTTTCCATTCTTTCTTAAACAAAGCACAAAAGTAGAAAATAACTTACGCAATATTTTTTAGGTAGTGGCAATATAAAATCTAACAACCTTATTAGCAGAAACTTGACACTACCTAATTTAAGGCAAATTCTAATCTGATGCAACTACTTCTTGAAAAATTGGATTTTTCATTAGCTCTTTGTACGAGCCTTGTTCTGCTACTTTGCCCTTGTTCATTAATATAATTCTGTCGCAACCTTCGAGGATTAAAGGTTCGTTAGATACACTGATTAAAGTCCAAGGATTGCTGCGGTCGAGCAAAAACTTCACTATTCTCACTCTTTCCTCTTTGTTCAAGTCGTGCAAAAAGTCATTCAAAATCATTACTTGTGGTCTTTCGGCTACGCATCTTGCCAAAATCAACTTGATATTGATACTACTCGACAATCTTTTGCCACCTGAAATGACGTGAGTCATCAAGCCATCGGGCAAGCTGTTAATGGTGTCTATCAAACCAATCTTGTCTATTGCCCACAACACATCATCATAACTTACAGAAGGTCTGCCCATGGTGATATTTTCCAAAATAGTGCCGTCAAAAAGCTCTTCCATCGATACGTTTTTGGCTATGGCGTTGTGCAGAGAAACCAAATTGATGTCCCGCAAGGGCAAACCATTGATAGCCACGCTGCCCTGATAATTGTGCAGTACACCCGACAAAACTTTGACTAAGGAGTTTTTGCCCGACCCACTGTAACCTGCCAACCCTACTCTTTCACTTGCCTGAATTTCTAAATTCACGTCTTGCAATACATAACTTGGCGAATCGGGATACCTGTAAGACAAATCTTTGATTTTGATTTGCATACCTTCGTGTTTTTTGTATTGCAAATAAACTCCACCTTTTCTTTCTAAGGGCATATCGGTAATGTAGCCCAATTTATCTACTGCCGTGAGCATATCGTAAATATTGCTCATATTCAAAATAATTTTTTCTACTGCACCAATAACCAAAATAATTACGATTTCGGCAGCTACAAATTGCCCCAATGTGATTTGGCGGTTAATTACCAAACTTGTACCTATTAACAACAAACCACCAACAATGAGGGTTTTGAAAGCCAAAATGTTCAGAAATTGAGTCATTAAGACCTGAAAGTGTTTTTTGCGATAGTAGAGGTAACTGTTTACCAAACTTTCGGTTTTGCTCAAAGGCAATTCGGTATAACCTGCCAATTTGAAAGAAGTCAAGGTTCTTGCCAGCTCTTGCAACCAATACACCATCTTAAATTTGTACTTCGATACCACAATGTTTGACCGCAAAGCAGCCCCGCCTGTGAGGTAAAATATCAAAATCAAAATGGTAATAACGGCAATACCAAAAAACACAAAGAATGGGTGATAAAACGACAACAGCACCATACCAAACAAAATTTGCAAAATAGCACCCGCCAAGTCTATCAACAATTTGGGCAACCCTTTTTGGAGGGTAATGACCTCAAAAAAACGGTTCATGAGTTCAGGAGCATAGTAATTGAGCAAAGCCTCGTTGCGTATGCGAGGGAGTCGGTAGCTAAACTCAAAAGCTGCTTTCGTAAACAGTCGCCGTTGCAGCACCTCTACTATGGAATATTGCATAATTTGCAACACGCCGCCCACTGCAACGCCCATAATCACAAAGCCAATCAACAGCACAATGGAGTTGAAAATAACGCCACCCGATACCAACTGCAAGATTGCCTGAATACCCAAAGGCAAAGACAAATTGACAATGGCAATGATAAAAGCATAAAAATAGAGGTAGGCAATATCCTTTCTTTCGGTCAATAAAAGGCGAAATAATCTGGTAATTGGCGTAATAATAGTACCTTGCTCATCATCACTGACCAGAGAAGGCAACGGAAAAGGCAAAACATAACTAATCTCATCTTTTTTGGTTTCTACCAGTTTGTCCCAGTATCGTTGGGCATCATCGTCCACATCTACCGAGCCATTGTCGGCAAAAACATAAGCCTCCACTTCGCCTGCTTCTTTGTAAAAAATAATAGGAACAGTCCGTTGCTCATCTTTTACAAAAGTCAAAAATGGACTTTCTAAGGCATCGAGCAAATCTGGAAAATTAGCTTTGGAAACCGTATGACGCACCAATGCTAAACTAATTTTTTCGCATTTGGCAGTCAATCCTTCCACAAAATTATCTACCTCATCACCAAAGTCTATTCTGTTATAATAATTGTCTGTCAGAGCAAAATTTTTATACTTAAAATCTGTCAGGTCGGCTAATTTTTTGGCTATGGGCAAAAACTGTTGTGAATTCATTTGATGTGGCTTTAACTTCCCAAGAATAACATTTTTTTTTGAAAATTGTTTGCTAACATACCTCCAATTTTAAAATCCAATAAAGACTTTCATTTATAGAACTTGTTTAGCTGAGAAAGCTATAATGTCTTTTGCACACAGATAACACTGTTTTTTACGGATAAAACACTGTTTTTTTGTCCATAAAAATCAGTTTAATTAGTATTGGCTGTGTGCTAAATCGTCTGGTTGAAGGCAACTAAACAAGTTCATAAAAAAACTCCGCAAGTTTTTAAAACCTGCGGAGTTTAGTTTTTTAAGATTTTCTGTTGTTGCAACTTTTATTTTAACTTTGAGTTTTTAGCTTCAATGGAATGTTGTGTGTGAGGTACGGCACGCAATCTTTCTTTCGAAATCAATTTGCCTGTATCTACACAAATGCCATAAGTGCCGTTTTTGATACGAATGAGGGCATTTTCTAACTGCACAATGAACTTTTGGGCTCTGGCTGCCAACTGATTAAGCTGTTCTTTCTCCATAGAGTCTGCCCCGTCTTCCAATGATTTTAAACTGCTTAAATTGTTATCTTCACCTGTTGCAGTGTGCGAAATAGAGTTTTTGAGTTGTGCTAACTCGGCTTTCGACTTTGCAAGTTTTTCGGTTATCAACACTTCAAACTCTTTCAATTCTACTTCGGAGTAGCGAAGTTTGTCATCGACTATGGTTTTCATATAGGCTGTAATTTGGTGTTTTGTATAGGTGAAAATTTTGGGTGCAAAAGTAGGTACAAACTTTGAATATTCAATCTTTTTGTAATAATTTTTTGTTAAAAAGTATAAGTTATTTCGTATGAATGTAACATACGCTTTAGCGTGTGATTTTTTCTTAAATTTGTTCTGCAAATTATGCAAAATTTCACACGCTAAAGCGTATGTTACATTCAGGATAGGCAACTTGTATTAAATAACAAATTTTATTCCAATAAAAACTAATCTCTATAAATATTTTGATACCTTGATTTAGTTACGAAAAAAGGTTGTTAGGGTTTCAATTAGGTTTCAATAAAAAGCATACGATTTTTGGTATTTCTTTGAAAAAATAAGTATATTGCTCTATTAATCAGCAAGGCTATTTAATTGCACTAAAACATGGCTACAATTCTACCTGAATCACCAAAACCTTACATCTTGGAAGTAAACGACTTGACTGTAAAATTTTTTACTGAAAGAGGCGAAAATATTGCAGTCAATCATTCGAGCTTTAAAGTTCGGCAAGGCGAAACCGTAGGCATTGTTGGCGAGTCGGGTTCGGGCAAATCTGTTACTGCCATGTCTTTGATGCGGCTCATTCCGCACCCGCAAGGGCAGATAGCCACAGGCGAAATGTGGTTTGATTCGCCTACACTGGGGCGTATAGACCTTGCCAAGATTAATCCGCAGCAAATCAGGGAGTTGCGTGGCAGCGAAATGGCTATGATATTTCAGGAGTCGGCTACTTCTCTGAATCCTGTTTACTCTTGTGGCGAGCAAGTGATGGAAAATATTTTGCTTCACGAAAGAAATGTTACCCTCAAAGAAGCAAAAGTCCGCACCATAGAATTGTTGAAAAGAGTGAAATTGCCCCGACCAGAGTCTATGTTCAATTCCTATCCTCACGAACTATCGGGTGGGCAAAAACAACGCGTAATGATTGCGATGGCGTTGTCTTGCAATCCTTCTTTGCTCATTGCAGACGAGCCTACAACAGCCTTAGACGTTACTGTGCAGTCGCATATCTTGGAGTTGGTGCAAGAACTGAAAGAGGAAAAAGCCATGTCCATTGTTTTTATTACACACGACTTGGGCGTGGTAGGCGAAATTGCAGACAGGGTAATTGTGATGTATCGGGGCAGAGTAGTGGAGGAAGGTACAGTTTGGGATATTTTTTCTAATCCTAAGCACCCTTACACCAAAGGTTTGTTGGCTTGCCGTCCACGTGCCGATATTAAATTGAAAGTCTTGCCTGTGGTAGCAGATTTTATGACCAGCGATGAGGCGGGCAATATTACAGAAACTAATAAATTTACTTCCGTAGGGCAGGCTTTGATGATGAACTATCAAAGTGGTAACGAACTGAGAGAAAAGCATTTGGAAATGATGCAAGAAAAGCCTTTGCTCTCTATCAAAAACTTAAAAGTACATTTTCCAATAGACAAAAATATATTTGGCACTGCCAAAGCCATAGTAAAAGCCGTAGATGGAATAAGTTTTGACGTTTATAAAGGCGAAACTTTGGGTTTGGTTGGCGAGTCGGGCTGTGGCAAAACTACGCTGGGTCGTACGATTTTGCGTTTGGTGGAGGCTACCTCTGGCGAAATTATTTTTGATGGGCAAGATATACGCAAACTGCCCGAAGAAAAATTGCGGAAATTGAGAAAAGACATACAAATTATTTTTCAAGACCCTTATTCCTCCCTAAATCCTCGAATGACCGTAGGCGAAACTATTATGGAGCCTATGCGGATTCACAAAGTCTGCGAATCGGACAAGCAACGGAAGGAAAAAGTGATAGAATTATTGGAAACGGTAAACCTCAAAGCCGAATTTTTTAACCGTTATCCTCACGAATTTTCGGGTGGGCAACGGCAACGGATTTGCATAGCCCGTACCTTAGCAATAGAGCCTCGTTTTGTGATTTGTGATGAGTCGGTTTCTGCCTTAGACGTATCGGTGCAAGCCCAAGTTTTGAACTTGCTCAACAGCCTAAAACAAAAATTCAATTTGACCTACATTTTCGTGTCGCATGATTTGTCTGTTATCAAATTTATTTCGGATAGAATTATGGTGATGAACATGGGGCAGATAGAGGAAATTGGCTTTGGCGAAGATGTTTATGCAAAACCGCAAAAAGAATATACAAAAAAACTGATTTCTTCCATTCCCAAAGGCAGCATAGAGGATATTCGCAAACGCATGATGCTCAAAAAGAAACAACAACAGCTATTGGAAAAACAACAGCAAGAGAAAAATAAGTAGTCGTTATGAACTCTAAGGTTTTAAATATTTTACCTCATCAAAAAACACGGAACAAAAAGAACGGAAGAACCATGAGGACAAATTCCTGTTGTAAATGAAGATTTTGAGAAAATTCCCAACATTACACAAAATTATCATAGTTTGGAATATGGTGGGTTGAGCAATATAAGTAAGTGGACAAATTTATCGGACACTTTAAAAGTGTCCGATAATTGATTTTCAAGGAGTTACAAAAATAAAAACTTACTTTTATTTTGTCTTATTACCTATCTTTATCAAATGCAAATAAAAACACCGCATTGCTATTTATTTTCTTTGCTCAAATCCCTGATAATCACAAACAAGGTGGCAGAAAGAAAAAACAACAAAAGAGCAAGGGTAAAATATGGCGTTTGGTTTTGCATATACTCATCGAGCAGATTGCCGAGCCATGCCCCAAAGCACAACGCAGCAATCAACTGGAAACCCATACCCGAATATTTGAGGTAAGGATTGATAGTTTTTTTAGCTTTTGGTGGTGGCGTGGGTTGATTATCAGCCATTGCTTGCCAATTTTTTGTCGTTCAGAGAAGTTTCTCCCATTCGGCAGCTACCATTGAATCTGGCACCAGCCTCTACTATAAGTTTGCCTGTGCGAATATCACCCTGCACCACTGCCGTTGGTTTGAGTATTAAGATGTCGGCTATTTCCAAAACACCTACTATATCTCCTTCTATTTCAGCATTTTGTGCATACACATTGCCTTCTACCAATGAGCCTTTGCCTGTTACTACTTTTGCCTTGCATTTGATATGTCCTTTGATTTTGCCATCAAAACGGATATTGCCTGCTGCATCTATATCTCCTGTGATGGAAGTGCCTTTGGCTATAATGTTATTCAAATTGCCAGAGAAGTCATCTATTTTGCGTTCTTCTTTGGCAGCATTACCGAAAAGTGCCATGATTTTTTTAATATGAAATAAAAACTACGGGCTAAAGCCCGTAGCTACAAAAAATTTCGTTAAAACTGTTCTGTTTGGGCAAAGAAAAAGCTGCCTTCTATGGCTGCATTTTCGTCTGAGTCTGAGCCATGTACTGCATTGGCTTCTATTGATTTTGCAAATAATTTGCGAATAGTACCTTCGGCTGCATTAGCAGGATTGGTAGCACCAATTAAAGTGCGGAAATCTGCTACGGCATTATCTTTTTCTAAAATAATTGCCATAATTGTACCTGATGACATATATTTGCAAAGGTCTGCATAAAAAGGTCTTTCTTTATGCACTTCATAAAAACGTCCTGCTGTTTCGGCTGTAAGACGCGTAACTTTGGCTGCCACAAGGCGAAAACCTGCTTTTTCTATCATTGCGATAATAGCACCACTGTTGCCTGCACCGAAGGCATCAGGCTTAATCATGGTAAATGTTCTGTTCGTTGCCATTTTTGTTTGACTACTTTTAAGGTTAAATTTGGCTGCAAAGCTACATTGATTTTTTGGAAGTAACAAAATAAAAAGCAAATAGCGTATAGGAATAAATTTAATTTTGTGAACTTGAATATAATAGAGTTTATGAATAATTTTCGAAAGATGTCATTTTTCAAAAAAATGACATCTTTTTTCAAACCTCATAACAAAAATTTATTCATAAACTCTAATATTGCAAGGATTTTAGAGTCAAATAGTCTATTTTTTTCACATTATTATCTACATAGCTTGTACGATTAGACAAAATTTTCATTTACCTAGACACAAATGTTTCTTATGAGAACTCCAAAAAAGAAAGTGAAGCAGACAAAATCATTAGGCTTTTCGTTAGACTTGTAATGAAAAAAATCATGAAGTTTTTGATGTTTATCTTGTTATGTTCACCTGTTTTATTCATCATTTACTTTGTGCTAACTTCTAATGGCTGTGGAAGTTAAAAAGTTTTTAATTCTATTGTTACACTCCAAAATTAGTAAATTGGCATTTTTAGTGCCGTTAGGCACGATATATTTATAGTAAAGAGGACACAACTGTTTCTAAGTCCCGTAGGGACGAAATAGTGCTATTTATTTCGTCCCCACGGGACTTGAAGGTAGTGAAAATACGAATTGACTATAAATATTTCGTGCCGAAGGCACTTTAAAACATAATTAACTTTCAAACTTATATGAAAAAATGGCAAATTAAAACCGTACTAATTGCACTACATTTCATAGTAGCAAGTGTAACAATTTGTTCTTGACTTTGCTTGCAACATATTTCCGTTGGTTTTGTTTGTTTGCTAATGAATAATTTGCAAAATTTACAACTAAAAAACTTACAACGACTAACCGTGTGGATTTAAAACTTTTTTTCGATAGCCTGCCCACCAATTTTTCCGATTTGCACCATGCCACGCATACGATGGCGGAGGTCATCACGACCAACACAGCCGTAGTGCCTACATGGAAAAAATCTGCCATTGCCCTGCTGGGTGTGGACGAAAACAGGGGTAGTTTTGCTACTTTTCCTCAAACCACACACCCCGCCAATGAAATTAGAAAGCATCTTTATAACTTGTTTCACACCAACAAATCGTATCATCTCGTGGATTTGGGCAATTTGCGGTTGGGAGCCACACGCCAAGACACCTATTTGCGGTTAAGCGAAGTGTGCGAAATTTTGTTGCAACACAACGTATTGCCCTTGATTATTGGCGGTTCTCACGACCTCACTTTTGCCCAATACAAAGGCTACGAACAACTCAATAAGTTGATAGACGTGGTGCTGGTCGACTCTCGTTGCGATATGGAAGGCAACTCGGAGGAGGCTGTTACCTCGCACACGCACAGTTTGCTCATGCACCTGCCCAATTATTTGTTTAGTTTCACGCAATTAGGCTACCAAACTTACCTCAACGACCACACACACATAGATTTGTTGCGAAAATTAGGTTTCGATACGCTAAGTGTGGGCGAAATGCGAAACAATTTTCAGGAAACAGAGCCTTATATTCGCAATGCAGATATGCTAAGTTTTGATGTGGCTGCTTTCAAACAAAATCACGTGCCTCATGCACTTGGAGGTTTGCCTTTTGGCTTGACTTGGGAGGAAGGTTGCCAATTAGCGTGGTATGCAGGGCTGAACGAAAAACTATCTTCGGTAGGTTTTTACGGCTACCAACCACACACAGACTCCAACAGCCAAACTGCTTTTGCTTTGGCTACTATGATTTGGTATTTTATAGAAGGTTTTTATCACCGCAAAGGCGAAAATATTTTGTCGGCTTCTTTTCACACCAAATATATTGTACCTTTGGACAAGACAAACGAAAATTTGGTATTTTACAAAAGCAATTTATCCGAAAAATGGTGGCTCGAAGTGCCTATTTCACAACCTACATTGCCTTACCAAACCACCAAATTAGTGCCTTGTAGCTACCGAGATTATTTGGCTGCTCTCGAAGGCGAAATACCCGATAGGTGGATAAAGGCAGTGCAAAGAGGAATGTAAAAATAATTAGCGACTATATCTCCCTACTTTTTCTCCCCTCTTTTTGACCCTGCATACAACTCATACCGCATAAAACGACATTCGATAGAGCCGTTATAGAGTTTAATTTTGGGTTTGGGGGCAAGGCGAATGTGCTGGGCAGCTTCCATATTGGAAGTGATGACCCATGCCTCATAACCTGCCCATTTTTGTTTGAGGGTGTCACCAATAGATTGGTAGAGGGCGTTGATGTCCTCGTCTTTGTCCATTCTTTCGCCATAAGGCGGATTCATTACCAACACGCCGCTGCCTTCGGGTACGGGCAAGTCGGCAAAGGAGCAAGTGTGAATTTGGATTTTGTTTTTCAGATTGGCTTCGTTCACGTTGATAATTCCTTTTCGGGCTACGTTTTTTGAAATTTCTCCGCCTACTATCAACGGACAATCTTCTTTCACTTGGTTCATTGCCTCGTCAAAAGTATCATTCCAAAGGTCTTGGTCGAAGTTTAGCCATTTTTCAAAACCAAACAAACTTTTGTATGACCCCGCAGGAATATTTGCACCAATGAGAGCAGCCTCTATCAAAATGGTAGCCGAACCACACATGGGGTCTATGAAATTGCTTTTTTTGTCCCAACCAGTGAGCAGCACCAAACCCGCCGCCAATACCTCGTTGATAGGGGCAAGGTTGGTTTTATCTCTGTACCCTCTTTTGTGCAAAGACTCGCCAGAACTATCTAAGGAAACAATGCAACGGTTTTGGTTGATAAACAAATGCACACGCAAATCGGGCAAATTGAGTTCTACCGAAGGTCTTTTGCCGTATTTGTCCCTGAATCTGTCGACAATGGCATCTTTGGTTTTTTGCTCCAAAAATTGGGAGTGCCTAAACAAATCGGAGTTCAACGAACAGTTGATAGCCAGCGTATTGTCCACGTGCATATACTCCTCCCAAGCCATAGCCCGAATTTTGTCATAGAGGTCTTGCTCGTTGCGTACCTCGAAGGAGTGAATAGGAATCAGCACCCGCAGGGCAGTCCGCAGACAAAGATTAGCCTTATAGAGCAGAGCCAAATCTCCCATAAACCCAACGGCTCTGTTGTGGAGTTCTATGCTTGTTGCTCCCAAAGCAAGCAGTTCTTGTTGCAAAACTTCTTCTAAGCCAAACATCGTTTGGGCTACCATTCTGAATTGTTGAGGTATCATGGGTTATTAAGGACAAATTTATCGGACACTTTGCAAGTGTCCGATAAGTGATTTTTATTTTTTGGACTGGTCTAAGTCTTGCAACACCACATTGAGGGCATTGATAGAAACTATAATTTCAGAGATAGAAAAGACTAAGGAAATCATCAGCAACAGCAGACTCAGCCCAAAGGCATAATTGGCTGCCAACCGAAGGTCGATATACAACAAAAACATAGACACAATAGCCACCAACAAACTTACCACACCGAAAGCCTGCATATAGCGTATCATACCCAGCCGTTTGCGTAAACTCCTGATTTGCAAGATAATAGCTTCGTCATGTTGCTCGTCATACTGTTTGCGGAGGTTGCGGACAAGGCTGGCAATAGCCAAAAAACGGTTGGTGTATGCCAACAAAATTAACGAAACCGCAGGAAATAGCAAAGCAGGGGTGTTGAGGTTGATTTCCATTTTAGTTTGTTGTTATTCCTTCACAAACTTATCGGGAGTGCCGTAAAAATCCATTTTTTGCATAGGCATTTGGTCGGCAACTAACAATAGCGTATTGTTTTGATAGACTAAGGTTTGTTTGTAGCCAAACATAGGCGAAGTGCTGCCTGCCCCGCCCTTGTCGTCTGTAATTTCTATAAACAAAGAGTCGGCTTTTTGGGAGTAAGTTCCCAAATAGGTATTAGGAATTTCGCCTGTTTCGTCTTTCATTTCCAGCGTATTGCCGTCTTTGAAAGTATAACTCAACGGATATTTGTTGCCATCTGTACCTTTCCAAGAGGTATTGGCTAACAACGAAGTGCTGGTGGTTGCAGTTTCAGTGGTAGTGGCGGCTGTGCCTTCGGTTTTTGATTGGCAAGCTACCAAACTTGCCGAAAGGAATAATCCTAAGAGTAGAGAATGAATTTTCATTGTTGTATTCTATTAAAATGTAACATACGCATAGATTAGTATCGAGAATTACTCTAATTTTCATTTTTCATATCTTTTTGCTCTAACTATTTCAACTTCTTTTGCAATCTCCTCTAAATTTGGTAAATTACTTTCTTCTCTTCTAAACTCTGCTAAAAGTTGAGAAAAAAGTTGTTTGGGAGTTGATAATTCTTGAACACTAATGAGTTTCAACTTTACCAACTCCTCTAAAAGCCTTTCTGCATTAGGCTCAAGTAGTTGTATTTGATAGGTTTTCATAAGTTTTTATTTTTGAAGGTCATAACCTGTTGAAAAAAAATTACACTATTTCGATAACTTAAAGCCAACACCTCCTGTCAAAGTCCACTGCCCACGATTTTGCAAATAATAACCTGCTCCGCATAAAATTAATCTTTTGTAGTAAAGTTGCAAACCTGCACCTAAACTTGGCGTAAGCAAAGTGTTTATTTTTTTGGGGTCTTCATAAAACCGCAGCGAAGGCAACATATTGGCAGAAACTGCCCAAGACCCCGATTTCATACGGATACCAGGTCCTCCGAAGTTCATAAAAACAGATTCGCCATCTGTCAAGATTGCCACTTGCCCATCGAAACCTATCTGTGCTTTGGGTGTAGTCGTTGCCTGTGCTATAGCTTGTTGGGGAGTAAGCCAACAAGATACAAAGGCTAAACTAAGCAAAAAGCAAAAATAGTGTATATTTTTTGTTATAGATTGCATTTTTATTTCGGTTAATTAATGACAAAAGCAACTAACTTGCGAATTTTTTTATTGTTTCAATCGTAACATGGTCTGCCATGTGTTGCCCATAATAGGCTTCTTGAATGATAAAATTTTCGTCAATCAAAAAATCGGCGGGCATTAGAGATTTGGTAGCTGCCTTGTCTTCCTCTTTTGGAAGATTTAACTTTTTAGCTTCTTCTATCATTTTAAAAGTAGTCGGTGCTAAAAAAGTTTTCAACATTTTAAGTATCGATGCCTCTATGCCGTATTGTTGATAAATGCTTTTTTCAGGGTCGCCAATCAAAGGAATAGGCGAAATACCTTGATGAAACGTACTGATTAACAACAATTTAGGGTTGCTTTCAAATAAAAAAATCATTTGCAAATTTTGTTTGTCAAATTCATCTTTTCGTTTGGTTAGTTCATGCACTCGCAAATTACAAAAAGGGCAGTTTACATTGCGAAAAAAGCCCAACATAATTTTTTTGCCTTTAAAACTCGACAAAGTTAGTGATTTGCCATAAATATCTTTTGTGGCAAAGTCTATTGCCAATTCACCTTTTTGTAGTTTCATTGTTTTTTATTTATACAGTTTCACTTTTATTTTCTTGCCTTCCGTTCAACCATTGCCAAAGTCTATCGACTATTGGCAAGGTTTCACTACAAAGTTTCACTTTTATTTTTTCTGCCGTTGTTTGTGTCCTCACAAACGACTTTTTTACTGCCGCTCTGCCGTTGTTTGTGTCCTCACAAACGACTTTTTTAATTTTTTATACTGCAAACAATTTATTTGCCATCACAGCCTTTTGCACCAAACTTTTGATAGGCGAATTGAGCAACAAAAACATAGAGGATTTTGTTTTTTCTAAATCCTCTTTTGTAAAACATACCAAAACCACAAAATTATTGGCAATCGTCAATTTGCCACCCAAACCAAATACACTTTTCACGCCATATTGCTGCACAAAATCTTGTGCTGCTATAATTTTCCGACCTAAATCGTCTATTTTGGTGGCTGCATTTTCTACCAAAAACAAGCCTTGCAAGTTGCTCAACACGTTGCTGGTTAGCTTTTGGTCGTCTTTGTCCAATCCATCGATGTTTAAGCCCAAATCTCGCAGCAGCCTCGCCATCATTGGGATTCCATCTATAAATTCTTTGGAAATTAGCGGAATGGCTACATGTCCCTTCGATTGCAGACGGCTGTTCCATTCGGGTTCTTTGCCACTTGTACCCATCAGGGACAAAATAGGAGTTTTGGGGTTAATAAACTCGTTGTTGTTTGTGGCTTGTGCCAATCCATTCACAAAGTTTGTGCCTATTGGCGAAAGCTGACCGTAAGGCATGGTAACATATAATCTCACCAGCACCACCGACTCCTCAAAATATTGGTAGATAGTGTTGGTAATGCTTTGGGCTATTTCGTCCAAAAAAACTTTGCCAGCAGCTTGCTGTTCTATGTTTGTTTTTAGCTTGCTTACCACTTCGTTTGTAAGCAATTCTTTGAGTGAGTGCATGGGGTAATTGTGAGTTTTTAATTGTTAGTAATACTGTACCCTTTTCTTACACAATATATTTTTCAAAAGGTTTTGCATATTGCTCAATCATATAATCTGCACGTCTATAAACTTGCGAAACAAAATGTTTGAGATACGAATAATTTGTCAAAAGACAGTTTAATGAGGTTTAGCAAAGCAAAATCTCTATTTTTTAAATAGGTTTTTGTCTGTTCTGTAATCAAATTGTGGAGTTTAACTTCCTGCTCATTTGCCCAGTCTATTGCCCTAAAAGGAATACTTGCCAATGGTTTTTCCGAAAATTCCACAATATTGCCTTTCACAATTCCATTGCACCTGAGCCAATCAAAAATAATTGGATTATTGAGATAAGCCAACATATATTCAATACTTTCTTTTGTTGTTGGCTTTCTAAAAAGTGCTGTTACATCTTGTGTAGGGAAAACACCACCCTCAACCAAAGCAAAACGAAAGTAATTTTTATGAGAAATTCTTTCTTTACAAGGCACAAAAATCCGTTTTTCGGGCTTTGCAAACAAGTTGAAATTCCTCAAAAAACTCCACTCCCAATAATTTGTCTTTTTGTTGTATTCATATCTTTTCTCTAAATCTGCCTTATATTTTTGAAAATGGTTGAAAAAGTTTGGATATTTTTCTTTAAAATCATCTTCTGCTAATCCTTCGGCTATATAGATATATTTTGTTATACTTTCTCCAAAAAAAGGCTGTAAATCTTTAGCTTTTATTACCTTGATAGTTGCCTTGATTTCTGCCTCATTTAAAATATGTCCGTTAACTTGAAAAACCTTAGCTAATCCACTAACTAATCCATTGCCAATGTCGCAAAAATCACCAATCGTATAAAATTGTTGATTTTCTACAAATAAATTAAATTTTAAATTTTGGTCTTTCTTTCTGCAATTATTTTCCAAAACACTTAGTGTTTGGCGTATTTCATCTGTCTGCAAAATCCACCTTTCATTTATTTTGAATTGTGAAACCTCCAAATACTCTGCATCTTTAAAAGGAATTTCATTTTTGAGATTATACAATATTTCGGTAGTCAATTTTTGATTAGCATAAAACTTAGCAACCTTTATTTTCTCTTTTTCCTCTTTGCTTTTTATAAATTTGAAAATAATACTTGAAACTGTTACTTTATCAAAAATTGGAGTTTCATTAAAGTGGTAAATAGTTTCAAAAGAGCCATGTTGCACCATATAATTGCGAAGTGTAATTGAATGAGTTGTATTCAACCAATATTCAGGACAAATAAAAATTAGCTGCCCATTTTCATTCAACAACTCAATAGATTTTAGGATAAAAATATACAAGTAGTCGCAAAGAGAATTAAAATAAGTGTTCCAAATTGGATTGACAGCCAATTCTTGTTTTAACTCCTCCTCCAGATTTTTCCAACGTATATAAGGCGGATTGCCAATTATCAAATCAAATTTATTGTCAATTTTGGCAGCAACAAAACTTTCGTACCGCACACAATCGTAAGTTTGTGCTAACTCTTTGTCTATTTCATAAGCTGTTAGGTTCTCAAATCCTTTTTGTTGCAACAAATCCAAAAATATACCTTCGCCACATGAAGGTTCTAAAATTTTTGAGTTTTTGGAAATAGTAGCCATACCAATCATAAATTCAGCCACTACTTTTGGGGTAAAGTACTGACCGAATTTATTTTTGGTAGGTTGTTTTAATGCTATTTCCATTATGATTTGGCAACATAATTCCTAAAAAACACCCAAGTCATCACGCCATAACCCACTGCCACTACCAACTGCACAAAAATACTTGTAGAAATCAAATTGCCTGAAAGCCAAGTCATTTGCAGAAATCCGTATTTGAGGGCGTAGTAAATCATTTTGCTTGTCAAAACAGAAACAAAAATCGCAAGCCCTACGTTTTTCATTGCTTTTTGGCAATAGGCAAACAAGGCAACATTTAGCACCAACTCAATGGCAATCAACAAAGATTTTGCAAAAACAGGGTGCGAAGTGCTGGCTGCTACCAGAGGCAACAAAACCGCCAAAACGTAAGCATTGGTGCTGCCTGTGAGCAAGAGTGCCAAGACCACAAACAACCGCATAGGCTCTATGAGGTACAGCGGAATGGGCAAAAAGTGCGAAATGGCGGGCATAAAAGCCACCACCAGCAGAGCTACAACATCTAAAATGATTTTTGTGCTGTTGTTTTTGAGTAGTAAGGTTGTGTTCATATTTTGAAATAATTTTTATTTAGACTACTGTAGAACGGACTTTAGTCCGTTTCTTGTGAATGAAAAACAGGATTTTGTTTTAAAACACACATTTAATATTGAAAACACCAAAAAACGGACTAAAGTCCGTTCTACAGACACTATAAATTTACTATACATTAAAACCTAACATCATCACGTCATCAAATTGTCTGCCTGTTGTTTTTGTCCACTCCACAAAATAATTGTTAAACAATTCTTTTTGCTCGTCTGCTTTCTTGTCGTGATATTGCAAAATTAAACTTTTTAAACCTTTTGACTGTATTTTTCGGCGATGCTCGCCACCTATTTGGTCTGCATAGCCATCAGAGAACATATAAATTTTCAGAGGTTGGTCTAAGGCAAAAGTACGCAAAGTATAGCCTGTGTCGTCTATTTTTTTGTTTACCCTACCACCTGCCGATTTTTTGTCGGGTTTTATGTCTGTTAGCTGCCAATCTGTGAGGTCTTGTGCCAATCCCATAGTTTCGCAAGTATCTATTTTGGTGGTTTCCTCATCGAGCAACATTTTAAATTGCAAGTCTTTTTTAGACAATACAAAAATAGAATTGTTTGCCCCTGCATAGTGAATTAGTTTTTTGCTTCTGTCCACTACGCAAATAGATGCATCCATGCCATCTCTGTTATTGCTCTCCGCGTTTCGCTGGTCGAGCATAGTTTCTATGCCTTGATGGAGTAGATTTAGTATGCTATCGGGGCTGTGAATTTCCTTGTCATGTACAATTTGGTTAATCAAAGAACTGCCCAACATAGACATAAAAGCCCCAGGCACGCCATGCCCTGTGCAGTCGGCAGCCACCATTATTTGCTCTGTTCCTTTGTCTGCAAACCAATAAAAGTCGCCACTAATCACATCTCTTGGGCGGAATAGCACAAAACTTTCGGGGAAAGCAGCCTGTATGTCTGCCAAACGAGGCAACAAGGCATTTTGAATACGCAACGCATAGTTGATACTGTCGGCTATGTTTTTGTCTTTGGTAGCCAAAACATTGTATTGGTTTTGCAGTTGTTCCTGTGTGGCGTTGAGTTCCTCTAAGTTTTGGCGTAGTTCCTCCTCGTTGGTCTGCAACAGTTCATATTGCTGTTGAATAGCCAATTCTGCACGTTTTCGGTCTGTGATGTCCGTAACAACGCTGGTCAAACGAATATTGCCATCGGGCAGGAGTTCTGGAATTACGTGGGAATATAACCAAGGTTTCTTGCCATTGGCTTTCGTAATCCGATACTCCATATTGAAAGGCTGCATCCTTTGCATACCTTCTGTCATCAGTTCATTCACTCGTTGGTTTTCCTCCTCATTCAGCAAGGTAGTAAGCACCAAAGGATTTTCTTTGACTTGTTCAGGTCTGATACCATAGATAGTTTCTACTGTATCATTAACCATTTCTATTTCATACTGCCCTGTTTTGGTATTCAATTTACTATCAAACACGCAATTAGGCAAAGCATTGAGCAACCTCCGAATTTGTGCTTCTTTCTCCTGCACTTCTTCGTAAATTCCTTGCAATTTTTCTTGTGTAGCAGAAAGTTCCTCCAAATTTTGTTTCAATTCTTCTTCCGAAGATGCCAATTCCTCATTTTTAAGTTCTATCTCACGTTGGTTGGTTTCCAACTGTTCGTTTATTTCGGTCAAATACTTTTGCACTTCTTGCAACTCTTGCATATTTTGTTGCAAGATTTGCTCACTATTTAATAGTTGTTCGTTTTGTTGCTCCAATTTTTCGGAGATTGCTTTTCTTTCTGTAATATCTACTTCAATTCCAAAAAACTGCTCTACTTCGCCTGCTGCATTGAGTACAGGTGTAATGTTTAACTCCAACCAATAAGGCACACCTTGTTTATTGTAGTTGAGAATTTCTTGGGTAAAAGATTTTTTGCTTGCCAGCCCTTCCCTTATTTTTTGTACGTGGGCAGGGTTGGTGTCTTTTCCTTGCAAAAGATGTCCTGGTTTTTTGCCCGCAACTTCAGCAAAAGTATAGCCTGTAATGCTAACAAAACTTTCATTGACCCATGTAATATGACCTGTTGAATCTGTAATGACCACGGCATTGGAGGTTTTGGAGGCAACCATAGAAAGTTGCTTAATTTCAGCTTCGGCTTTTTTCCTTTCCGTTTTGTCTATTAGTGAAAATTGGAAAAACTGACGTTCACCCGAAGTGAATAACAACAAATGAACATCAGAATCCCACTGAGAACCATCGGGACGTTGTTGCAGCCACTCAAAACTTGCATAGCCCTCTTGCATGGCTTGGTTTATATACCCTATTGCTTTTTCAGACGAAGGTGTGCCATCATACTGAATAGGGGCAGAAACATCTAATGGCGTTTTGCCTAATGTGGCTTCTTTTGAACCAAAGCCATAAACTTTCACGCAAGCCTCATTGCAATCGATGTATTTGAAAGTGGCTACGTCCATTACCACCGTTGGCACAGGCGAATACTCAAATATACGTTGCTGAAATGCCTCACTTTCACGCAAGGCAGCTTCGGCTTTTACTCTTTCCGTTATATCTCTTGACGTAGCCATCAAGTAACCTTGCCCCTCTATGGTCAAGTGGCGAATAGAAACTTCCACAGGAAAATCTCTGTTTCGGCTCTTGTCGTGGTTTATACTTTGTATCGTAAGTTGTTTCAACTCCTTCATTTCGGCTGCGTGTGCCTCCCAAGTGCCGTCTTTTTCAAATAGCTTTTCGTAATCTCGCACCCAAAGATTTTTAAGTTGTTCTTTTTGCAAACCTAACCTCTCTCTGCCAACCCTATTCATATACATTATTTTTCCGTTGTCCGTAGCAGCCTGAAAAGCATCTGTCGAGTTGTCTATCAAGGTTTCTAACAATATCAATTCTCTTTCTCTTTCTTTCTGGGCGGTGATGTCTATGGCTAATTTGGCAATTTTTGTTACTTGTCCTTTTTCGTCTTTCACAGGGCAATAAGAGGCATTTATCCAAACAGTTTTACCTGTTTTGCTTCTCCGTTCAAATTCTTGAGAAATAATTTTGCCATTGATTAAGTCATTCCAGAGTTGTTGGTAGCTTTCACTGCTTGCAACTTCTTTAGAAACTAAAACACTATGTTTTTGATTGACTAACTCTACTGTTTTATAACCCAAAGCAGTAGCTAACATTTCATTCACTTCCAAAATTGTTTTGTCCACGCCCAACTCCATGTAACCAACAGTAGTGTTAATAGCTAACATTTTAACTTCCATAGCTAAATTAGTCTGTTGCAGTTGTTCTTGGGTTGCAGATATTTCCTCTAAATTTTGGCGAAGTTCTTCCTCTGCCGCCAGCAATTCTTCAGTTTTTGTTTGCAGGTGTGCTGTTTTTCGCTGCACTTCTTGTTCTGTATTGGCTAAGGCTGCTTGTAATTGCGTTTCTGAAATGGTTAGCTTTTCATTTTTTACAGCCATTTCTTGCTGCATTGCCAACAGTTTCATACTGTTGTTGCGGAGCATCACAGCCCACAAAATGGCTATGTATGCCATTAAGGAAACAATGCCAAAATGGAAAGCCATTTGCAGCAGTGTAATATTGGTATAGCTAATAAAATATTGGGCTAAGTTGTCCATTCCCAAATACCATTGGAAAAAAGCCAATAGCGTATGGTGCAAAACAGTGAGGATAGTATAAGGCAAAATCAACCGCCAATCTTGGTATAAAATCAGCAGAGCAATGTTGGTAAAAAAGAAAAAGTGCAGTTCTGCCATGCCATGCAACTGCCCTATGTATTGCAACACAAAAATAGCCAACACTACACTAATCACCATTCGAGAAGCAAATTTATTGCTTATTGCAAACTTCGCCACACCATAAAGCAACAAATTTAATCCGCCAACCGCCAAGCCGAAAGTCCATGTTTGGTAAATGGGGCAAAGCAACACCCCAAAAATGAAAAAGAAGATGATAAATCTTTCTATCAACTGGTCAGTCTTGCCCTGCACCAAAAAATAATCACTAAGATTGGTTTCAGATGTTATCAAGTTTGGAGTAATTTTTTTCATAGGATATTACACAACTTGTTATTTATAGTAATTTTCGGGCAATTCACACCCATACGCCTTCGTTGCCATTTCCCCAAAATTTGGTGGTGCTTGCCCTGTTAAGAGCAAATCTATTGCCTTCTGTGCAAAGTAAGTATTTTTATCATTACAATACCTACTTTTATTGTAATTTCCTTTGTAAAAAAGGAATTTATTTTGTTTAAGCAAAACTGCCTGTGGCGTGCTATATATTCCACAATGCGCTGCAATTTTCACACCATTGGCTCTAATTAAAGGAATAGCTAAACCATATTGTTTTAAAAAATTCTCTTTTGTATAGTTTTCCTCACTATAAATAACAGCATAAAAGTTGATATTTTGTCCATATTGCTCGACTAAATTTTTAAAATGTTCGACATTATACAGGACTTACGCAAAAAAAAACCTCTCCCTTCTATTTTAGCAGTAGGCTTTATAAGGCGAAATTATAGCTGTTTGTTTTTAGTTGTTCGATAAGATAGTTTGTAAAAAGTTTCCTTTTTTGTTGATATACTGATTCAAAAGTGTCATACGCCCATTTTTTTAGTTTGTTCCACACTAACAAGGCACAATAAATGTGAGTCCTTTGTGCTGCTGCACTTCTACATTGGCATTTGTCAATTCCGCTTAGCTGTTTAATCTCCCGATTAAATGTTTCAATAGTCCATCGCATTTGACAAAACTCCCTAATGGTTTGCACTTCATGCGGGCTGGTATCATTGGTCAATACATAATTTGTATGCGCTGTTCCTTTGGTAGAAAAGGTAACTTTATACAAACGGACTGTTAAATTCAGTTCTTTTACTTTCACACTTTTACCTGCTTGACATTCTTGTTTACGCCAAGCTAACTCCCCCACGGTGCAGTAGGTCAGGTTAGGTTGAGGCTTCACTAAACGGTTACTTTTGATGGGACAATAAAAGTATTTCCCAAAACTATGGATTAGTTGAAATAATTTATTGACAGCATACCACTTATCCATCAGCACGGCTACATACCCAATACAATGTTGTTCAGCTTCTTTCAACATCGTCATCACGTGGTCTACTTTGGTTTTATGGTCTAATCCAGGGTCAAAGATACGGTAGCCTACTAAATAAAATTTGTCTTCCAAAGGAACATAGTATAACATAATAACTACCCCAATACCTAAAACTACCCCGCCTGCATTGCCACTATATTGTTTGCGAGCTAATTCGATAAAACGACTGTGACTTTTATCTAAAACGGTATCATCAAAAATCAAATAACCACCAGTAGGCAGGTTGGTGTCCAAATGAACAGAATCATAAAAATTTTTCTCTTCCATAAGTCCCAAATTTAAAAACCTATTGATTTTGTCGTGGCTAACTGTAGTATGACTTGCCATAAAAGTACAGGTATAATTGAATTGACTCTGCAACAAAAAGTTGCAGTAAATATCTCTAAATTGACCATAGCGGAACATAGGCATTTTTAAGGCAAAGATAACACTTTTGGTAAATCTATTTTTTTTGCGTAAGTCCTGATTATATTTTGAGCAAGGACATTCGGGGCTAAAAAAGTGCAAAAAAACAGGTTTTGAGTAGTCTAATTGCACCAAACTATCTAAACTAAGGGTTTGGTTAGGCAATTTTTCCTGATAATTTTCAGGCACAGGTGTAGGCAGGAGGTATCGCCATTCTTGATACCAAAAAGTGGCGAAGATAGCTACCAAAAGGAAAGCAGCAAGTAACAAACCTTTCATAGGTGTAAGGTTTTTAAGACTACAAAAGGTTATAATGCCTTTGATAGTGCAACAGAAGTAATGTTATAATTTTATTGGAGGTTATCCAAAAAATCAAAATTTATAATACAGTTTAGTTTGTGAATGTACAAATACTTGATAACCAACTACTCACAGACCAAATTCTGGAAACAACTCGAATTTTTTGGACAGCCTCTAAGTATTACACATAAGTAATTGAACTTAATTATCCGACACCTCAAAGGCATCGGATAAATCTGATAATCAGCTATATAGGGTTTAAAATATTGTTGTTTACTTAAGTCTAACTACTTACAATTAATGATAGGTGAAACTTAGGAAGATACTTATTTCTTACTTCACTTGTTCCCGCAAAATAGGCATGGTCATACAATGTGTGCCTCCTCTTGCCCTCGACAATTCGGAAGAAGGTATAAGTATCAAGCATTTTTCAGGCACTATGCTATTGAGGAGTTGAGTCAAATTGGAATTTGGATTTATCTGGTGGGCTTCTTTCAGCTCTTTTATCATGTCCTCCGCCTTCAACACACCATAGCCTGCCTTGCGAAACGCATCATTCGTTTTGTGATTGCGGTCATAGCCCAATACCACCCCTTCACGCACCGCCACCACATTGCAGGCATCTGTCCATTGCTCACGTTCATCATAAGGATATTCGGCATTGCCACTGTAAATAAAATTAACCTCGCCTTTGTAGCCAAAATCTTCATAACTCACATGACGCATGAGTTCCTCGAAACCTTTGAGGTTGTGATTGACCACATATTTGTTGGTTTGTTTGTCTATTTGGTTGTGAAACTGCACAATTCGCACCCCTGTCATTTCTTGAGGCGTAATTTTGGTTTTGCCTGTCAAGTCGTTGATATAGTTAATTTCGGTGTTGTATTGAGGCTGTCCTTCCAAAGACATAGGGCTGTGTAGCACCCAACTACCTCTATCCACTTGCGTAAAAATGGTGTCTATGTGCATAGTCCCCCGCCATTTTGGAATGACAATGACCGAAATTTTTTGCAACAAAGGTTCTTGGCTGTTGTGTTTTTTGAGGGCAAAAAATCTTTTAATGATTTTGTCAATGGCATTGGCAGAAGTCCTTTCGCTGTAACCAATGAGCAAGTGATTGGCAGCAATCATCATCAAGTCGCCACCTTCTATGGTTACAATTTTATTTTCCTTTTCGTTTTCCTCGCAAAGAAAAAACTCGTCATCTTCCGTAATTTCTATGACTTTATCGGGATTTTCTTTGTAAAAATGATAATAGGCAACGTATTTAGTCAAAATAGACTCTCGAAGTCGGGCTTGCTTGGCAGTTTTGCTCAAAAGCAAATTGTTTTCTATGATAATGCCAATATCTCGTGTGAAAATAAAATTGGGCAAGGGCGGAAAAATTTGGTGGTCTTCTCCATCGGGCTTGCGAATGAAACCTGTAATCAAAGCCTTTGCCAATTCGTTTTCGTCCATATAGCTGCGGTCAGAAAGCATCTGTTGGGTGTTAAAATCACACCTCTCTACGGCACAAATAGAGGCTACTAATTGGTCGCGGACTCTTTCATTGGTCAGCACTTCGGCTATCAATCCTTGAATCTCAATTACTTTGTCTGATGCCAAAAAATCGGGGTGGTCGGGTTTTTTGAAAGATGCCCTTTTTTGTGGTGTTTTGCTATTGGTTTTTTCAAACTCAATTTCTTTGGTAAACCACTGTTTGAGTACAGGCTCGTCGAGAAAAGCCAACAAAGTTTGTTTAAAAATGTCGTATTCTTTTTGCATTTCTACCAAGTCGACTATATCCTCATAAAGCCAATCTTGTGCTTTGGTCGGCACTACTTTTCCTATCCCTCCATCGGGGCTGTGCGTTACCACACGCCTTAACGTGCCAATTTCGGAAGTTACTAAAATTTTATCAGAATTGTCCATCGGTGGCTGTGCAGTTGGCTTTGCCACATTTGCAAAAGTGTTCATAAGTAATTTTGTTATGGTGTATATTGGTTTGGTGTTGCAAAGGTAGCAATTTTGTACTAAAACTAACAGTTTTTCAAAAACTGTTAGTTTTACTAATCAATTCAACTACAACTTGACTTTCGTACAAAAGTAGAGTTGGTACGATTGTCAAGGTGCGAAAGGCACCATTGCCAACGTACCAAAACAATCAACCTTTTTTGACTTTTTTAAAAAGATAACCTCCTTTGGTAGCTCCCCAGACTTGTTTTTTGTCGGCATCGAAACCTCTATCCCAACTTAGCAAGAGTTTTTTGCTAATCACCACTTCGGAGGTGGCATATTTTGCCCCACGCAACTCACTGCTGCAAGCCCCCTCTATGGTTTTGCCTACAAAAGTTTTGCCTTTTTTCTCCAAAATGATTTCGCAACCGTCTTTTTTGAGCAACGAATCTGGCGTAAGTTGGTCTAAGGGTTTCGCCTGACGATAAGCCCCCGCAAAACGCAAAGGAACTTGGAGGGTATAGACTTCACTTACTATGTTGCTACCTTTTCTAACCAAATGATACACTCGTTGCCTGTACGGTTTGTCGAGGCTGGTTGCCATAGCTTGTTCCACATAAAGCCAATAGCCTATGTTTCGGTCTTGCCAAATAGGTTTCATATTCAGGTGTACCTCATAAAAGTTGGCAGAGTCTGCCTTTGCCTGTTCTCCCGAATGAAAACTGCCCGTCATAAACTGAAAAAGCTTTTCCATTTCCTTGTCTTTTTTGGGTTTTACAACCGCAGACGAGGGCAAAATAAAGGCAGGAAAAGTGCCTACGAGTAAAAATAGAGCCAAAAATAGTTTGGCAAATTGTAAGGTTTTCATACTTGCAATATGATTAACATTTTAGAAAGGAAAAACAAAGAAGCATAAATTTTTATAATTTTGGCTTGAAACTGGGCAACATTGAGGAACTTAAAAACATCAAAGTACAGTAAGGAAATAGGTTTAGAAAGTTAGCAAAAAACTTATTTTGTTTAACAAAGTTTAAGGTAACTCCCCATCCACGTAATCACTTCTTTGTTTTTTTCCATAATGGGCAACACTTGTGGGTCTGCATAATGTCCGTCAAATTCTATCAAAAACCAATATTTAAACTCCGCTGCCTGACGTGCAGGTCGGCTCTCCACTTTATTGAGGTTGATACCCGCCAACTTAAAATCGTCTAACAAAGTGGCTAAACTTCCCGATTTGTCATCGACTTTGGCTATTAAGGTTGTTTTGTCGTTGCCACTGGGTTGATTGACAAAGTCTTTGCTCAATATCAAAAAACGAGTGCGGTTGAAACTGCTGTTTTCCACATTCTCAAAAAGCAAAGGCAATCCATTGATTTTGGCAGCTATGTGCGAGCAAAGGGCTGCTGCGTGCTTGTTTTTGGCTGCTAATTGGGCAGCTTTGGAGGTAGAGTCGACAGGAATCAGCTCTATGTCTTGCCCCAGATAGTCTTCTATAAATTTGCTACATTGTTTGAAAGCAATATCTTTCGAATAAACTACTTCTATTTTTTCTAATCTATCTTCAAAAGAGGCAAAGGTAAAATGAATATTTTGCGGTATTTCAGCCACAATTTTTACTTCGGTGGCAGCCAACAAATCCACGGTTTCCCGCACAGTTCCTTCTTGGTTGTTTTCAATAGGCACAACCCCAAAACGTACTCTGTTGGTGGCTACACTTTCAAAAACAGATTGAATGGTGTTCAGGGCAATGTAACTGCTCATAGCCCCAAACCTGCTTTCGGCAGCTTGGTGGCTAAAAGTGCCTTCGGGTCCCAAATAACCCACTCTTTCAGGCAATTCGAAATTGCGACTCACTGCAAATATTTCTAAAAAAATGGTTTCTATTGCCTTTTCGGTCAAAGCCCCTTGATTGAGCTGATTGAGCCTTTCTAAAATAGCTTTTTCTCTTTCGGGTCTGTAAATAATGGCGTTTTGTTGGCGTTTGAGTTCGCCAACTTCCTTAATCAATTCCATACGTTGGTTGAGCAAGGCAAGGAGTTGATTATCTATTTGGTCTATGTGAGTGCGAATTTGCGTAAGTTTTTCTTGCATTGTATTTTTGGGTTTATCAAAATCTTTATTCTATCTTTGTGCAGTATTTTTGCAACACTAACAAATGAATAAAGTTTATATTTTATACACAAACTAATGAAAATCTTTACACTTTTCCTACTCTTTTTTTTTCTTGTTACCTCTGCCACACAAGCCCAAGTAAGTGGCAATGCTGTGCATGGCAACAGCAATAACAATCGCAATTATTCGCAATCTCACGCCATATACGAGCAGGTAATTGCACAAGGAGATACTGCCCTTTTGGTGCAGGTTGCGGTGTTGCTAAACGAAAAAGCTACAAATTATGTCGTCTGGTTTGGTATTTCACAAGAAGGCAAAACTGTGGGCGAAGCTACTACGCTGCTCAACAAACGAATAGAAAGTTTCATAGCAACTATTGGCAAGTTGGGAATAAATCAGCAAGATTTTTATGTAGATTTAATTACCCAAAATAGAATTTATAATTATGAATTGCAAAGCAATAATATGGTTGCCATAGAAAAATTGGCAGGTTTTGAGGTCAAAAAAAATATTGGTATTCAGATAACACAAAAAGAAATGATAGATAAATTAACTTTGGTTGCCTCCGAATTTGGTATTTTTGACTTGATTAAGGTAGATTATTTGCGGACAGACCTCGACGATATTCGACAAAAATTATTTGCAGAAGCTACCAAAATCATACATCGGAAAAAAGACCAATACCTCGATTTGACAAAAATAGACTTACTGCCCCAAAGTAGGTTAATTTATGAGGCTACTGATGTCCGACAACCTGTTGACTCTTATAAGAGTTATACGGCTTATGAGGCTGCTACTATCAACGAAGACTACTACGACAGCTATAATAACAGACTAAAAAAAATACAAGCCCGCAAAATGACAACCTATTATTTTGATACCAATTCGTATAGTTTGTTTGACAAAGTGATAAATCCGATTGTAATAGAGCCTGTTATTCAGTATAGTTTGCAACTAAGGGTTAGATTTTTCATAAAGAAATAAAAAATAAAATGATGTTTCGTTTGCTTATATTGACTTTGGTTTTTGCCCTAAGTTGCCAAAAATTAGATTTTTCTTCTGATAAAATTCCTCAAAGTAGTGGCAATAGCAACAGGACTACAGCTCAACAAGTTGCTTTCTTGACCGAAATAATAGCTGATGAGCCTACTGTTTCTGATTATTACTATCGACGGGCAGTGTTGTGGTTAGAAAACAAAAACTACATTCGAGCCTTGCAAGACATTAACCAAGTTTTGAAATTGGACAAAAGCAAGAGCAAATACTTTTTTGTGCAAGCCCAAATATTAGAGGCTCTGAAAAACTACCCTGAAGCCTTGACTGCCGCCCAAACTGCTGAAAAAAATGGATTGAAACAAGTAGATTTATATTTATTATTGGCAAGGCTCTATTATCAAACACAACAACCTATTCAAACCGTACTGTACCTGAACAAAGTAAAAACTATTTTGCCCAAAAAGCCCGAAGTTTATTACTATCAAGGACTGCTGAGTAACGCCATTGCAGATACTTTGCTCACTATTCAACACATGAATAAGGCTATTGCAGTGCAGCCAACCTACATAGAAGCCTATAAATTTTTGTTTCGTTTGAAACAAAAATATGAACAGCCTTATCAGGCTCTTGCTATTTTAAAAAGGGCAATGGAACATCCTGTTTTGCGTCAAGATGCCGAACTGAATCAATTTTATGGTGAGGTGTTGTTGCAATTAGAGGAGAAGGAAACTGCAATGAATTGGTATGAAAAAGCCTTTGCCTTAGACACCATGCGTTGGGAGGCAGCTTATAGTTTGGGCAAATTTCATTTGGAGGAAAAACATTATGAATTAGGCGTAAGTTATTTGGAAAAGGCACTTAAAACCAACGCCACCATCAAAGGGGCAGCTTATTTGGTTGGTTTGGTCTATGATTACCACCTCAAAGATTTTTCAAAAGCCAAACAAGCCTACGAAAAAGCCTTAGCAGCTGAGCCTACCAATACAGTAATTGCTGATTTGGTAAAGAAAATGGACAAAAGAATTGCCTACGAGGAATATAAAAAATCTCCACAATTTGTGATAGACCTCATGCGAAAACGACAGGATTCTATGCAACAAACAGTACTACCACCCGCCGAAATATTGCCGAAAGAATAAGAAGTTTTGGCAACTATTTCGTTAATTTTTGATAAACCTCTGCGGTGCCAAAAGTCCACGACAACTACGAGTTTAGTTGGGAAAACGTATAGAGGTTTGCAATTAACTTACTGCCCTATCAGCACAAAGGCACTCCAATAATACGGAGCTGCAAAATCTTTGCTGGTTATCATTGCCAACTTTGCCCGTTGCAAGGCTTTTCCAAAATTATTAGCAGATTCTTTTTCTCTAAAATTTCGGTGAAAATCTACCATTAATCTCGAAGTCGAACTATCTGCCACTTTCCAAAAACTGACTGCCATATTTTTTGCTCCTGCGTAAAGAAAAGCACGCGTAAGCCCGATGATGCCCTCGCCTCGTGAAATTTTGCCGACTCCTGTTTGGCAAGCCGACAACAGCAGCAAATCTGCATTGAATTTGGCGTTGTAAATTTCGCCCAAATACCATACACCATCTTCTTGTTTGCTCAAATCGGCAGCAAGCAAAATTCCCGATTTGTCAGGCACATTTTCATCTACAAAACCATGTGTAGCAAAATGAACTACCTGATAATCAAGCATTTGATTAGACTTCAATAGCTTTTCTTGGGCTTCTTTTTTGACAAAAATAGTGGATTGTTGATACAAACCTGCAATTTCTTGCACTTCTATTTCGCTATCTTTGAGTGAGGCTGCTTTCTCAAAATTGACAGGAGCAAAGAGGGCTATTTTTTGATTTGGATTTTGTGTTTGCGTTTGCATTTTTTTCAAACTCTGCACCCATAATGTAGCTGAATACGCATAGCTGATAGCATATTTTTTTACCAAATAAGGCAAATCTGCATAAGTAGCCGTTTTGTCTTTTATTTTGTTGGTGAGCAAAGCCTCAAAAGGAATAATGCCCAATCTGCCATCGGGAACAAAGATAACTTGCTCATTATCAGAGGCAATGGAGATAGGGTCGAGCAACTGTTCGTGCAGTTGATAGGCTGTTTCTTGGTAAATGGCTTGCGTTTTATAGACAATGGCGTTGCGTAAAATGGTGAGTTGGTCGTTAAATTTTTCGTTCAGGGCTTTGCTTGTTGCCTTAAAATTTTTGTTGGTAATGGTAAAACAATACAATCTTTTTTGCCTTTCTGCAATAAAATAACTAACCAAAGTGGTTTTTGGGGACATAGTAGCCTGAATTTCGTCTATGGTTGCCGTTTTCACGTTGTACTTCAAGTTGTAATAATCGGGATATTTTTGTTCCAAATCTTTAATTAACTCCTCGTATTGGCGGTTGAGGGCAAACAATTTATCACGATAAGTGGCTTGTTCCTCTTGTTTTTTGCTACTTATTTGCTGTTCATAAAACGCAATTTCGGCTTTCAACTCTTTTTCGTTTTCCAACACCGCAGCAGGCAAACCCGCAAATTCTTTGGCTTGGGCATCAAAAATGGCACTCAATAAAGCTGCCGACTTGCTTTTTTCGGCAAAGGCAAAGGCTTTGCGGTAATAAAAAGCTGGCGTAAGGGTAACATCTGCCATCTGCCCACAAAGCCGAATAGCATCTTCGTAAACCTCTGATGCTGTGATACTTAGCGAAATTTTGTCGTTTTTGTTTTTGGTTGTTTGTCGCAATTCGTCGAGCAGTTGGTCGGCTGTTTCTAAGGTTTGCAAAGCAATTTTGAGGTCTTTGAACTTCAAAGTTTTTTGAAAATGCTTGTTTTCGTGAGTTTGGGCTTTGAGTAGCAAAGAATTGAGCAAAGCATTTCCGTTGAAATAATTTTTGGGTTTGGGGTTTTGTTCGGAGTTAAGGTCTTGAAAATCAGCCACATTTGCCACCAAAGCCTGTTGAAAATAGGCAATAGCTTTATTAAAATCATTGCGTTTGTTGCATAAAGTACCTAAAAGATTGTAAGTTTGGGCAATTTCGGGGTGCTTTTGTCCGTAGTTTTTTTGGTAAATAGCCAGTGCTTTTTCAAAATTTTCTAAGGCTTTGTCAAAATTGCCCATATCTGTCTGCACCTGCCCCAAACTAAGGTAAGTAAAAGCCTGTGTAGGGTGGTCTTTGCCAAAAGCCATGTTCCTGATAGACAAGGCTTTATCGAAGTTTAGCAAAGCCTCCTCGTATTGTTGCTGCCCACGCTGAATGATAGCCAAATTGTTATAGGTATTTGCAAGGGTAGGGTGGTTTTCAGGATACACTTTTTTGTAAATAGCCAATGCTTTTTCGTAAAACTCCACTGCCTCAAAAGGTTGGCGTTGGGCATAAACCAGCCCCATATTGTTGTAAGAAGCAGCCACTTCTGCGTGATTTTCTTGATACAAGTTTTTTCTGATAGACAAGGCTTTGTTCATAAACTCTAAAGCCTGTTCGTTGTTGCCTGTGTTCCAATAGACAATGCCCAAATGGTCGTAACAATCAGCAACTTCATCATGATTTTCGCCATGCACTTTTTGGTAAGTGGCAAGGGCTTTGTTGTAATTGTCCAGAGCCATGTCGTTTCGTCCTACGGCTAATTGGCTGCTTGCCAATAGACGTTGCAAGTCACCAAGTTGTTGGGTGGGCGTGGTAGGCAAAGTTGCAAGAACAGGTTGCAACAGTTTTTCGACCTCTAAAAACTGCCCTTGTGCTGCCAATTTTTCGGCATCTTGCTGTATTTTTTCTGTTTGGGCTTTGCCTACTTGCATAAAAAATAGAGAAAAAATAGCAAAGAAATAGGCAAATTTTTTGTAGCAAATTTTCATAAGATTATACGTTTTTTAGTTATAAATTTTGTAAAAAAACTCCCAAACTTGTCTATTTGTTTATTTAATTACGCAGTGTGAAATAGCAAATTTTCTTTCCTGAATTTGTAAAGTAAATTCAGGAAAAAATCATACGCTTTGGAGTATGTTACATTCCTACCCAACTTTCATTGTTTAAAATGGCACTTCGTCATCATTGGTATTTTTGTAGTCAAAGTTTGTTTTGCCGTTGTCAAAACCATTGTTGGTGTTATTAATTTTGCTACCCAAAATAATTTCGCCATTGTTGCTGGTATTGTCTGAAAAGTCAGAAGGCACACTGCTTTGGTTGAAAGACGAGCCATAAGTGCCACTGAAATTGTCCCCATCATCGAGGTTTGTAAATTTGGTAAACTTACCAATAAATTTAAGTTGCACCGTATCTAAGGCACCGTTTCTGTGTTTGGCTATAATCACTTCGCCCACGCCCAACGTAGAATTTCCGTTTTCATCTTGCGTAATTTGGTAGTATTCAGGACGGTAGAGGAATAAAACCATATCGGCATCCTGTTCTATGCTGTTGTGAATGATGAAGTCATTTGCTACAAAGTTGTGTGTAACATCAACAGTTGCATCATAGACATCTGTAATTCCCAAAGGTGTAATGCTTGCAATTTCGTCCCACAAAATGTCAGATTCTACTTTTAATTCTCTTGCTAAGGCTATTTTCTGCCCTACTGCCAACTGGTCTAACCTTGTCCAGCCTTCTAATTTCAGAAAAGGGTGGTTGGCACTTGCTTTTATGGTTCTGCCTGTGCGAGTTTTGAGTTCAAAAACCTCTTTTTTGCCCGAATAAAAAGCCTTAACCATACTTTGCGAGCCTAATTTTAGTTTTTCGTCAATAGACAAGCATTGTATTGGCGTTTGCAAGCTTCTTTCTGCAAGTTGTTGAATAGGAACAAGTTGTCCTGTGGTGGCATCAAAAATTAGCGTATCTCCTGTAACACAACCAGACTCCCTCAAATCCGAAAGTTGCGGTTTTTTATCTCCTCCTCTGGTTTCCACCGCCCTGCTCAACTGCGAAAGAGCAATAACAGGAATACTCAGTTCTTTGGCAAGCTGCTTCAAGGCACGTGAGATAGAGGCAATTTCTTGCTCACGATTGCCACCTGCTTTGCTGGTGTCGCCTGTCATGAGCTGCATATAGTCTATGATTATCAACTGAATGTCGTGCTGTGCCTTCAATCTGCGTGCCTTTGCCCGCAGTTCGAGAATAGAAATGGCGGGTGTATCGTCTATAAAAATCGGGGCTTCGGTTAGCTGGGCGGTGCGGTGGACAATTTGCTCCCACTCATAATCTGCCAACTTGCCCGTTTTCAACTTCTCACTTTCCAATTCTGCCTCTGCCGAAATCAGACGATTGACCAGCTGAATGGACGACATTTCTAAGGAAAAAATAGCAACAGGTTTTTTGAACATGACCGCAGCATTGCGAAGTGCCGAAAGAACAAAGGCTGTATTGTGCGTTACGGTGCAGTCTTCCAATAAAAATAAACCATTGCCGTCTATCTCAAAACCATAGTAGGTGTCTATTTTGTTTTTTTCGACTGTAATTCCTGTTTGCTGCCAACTCACTTGGCTGTTCCATGTTCGGGCTTTTTTGTGGGCAACTTTTACAGGTATTTTGTTCACATCTCCATAAAACCTTACACGATAAACCGTTGTTTCATAATTTCTGGATTTGAGGCTTGCTTTTTTTGCAGTCAAAGAGGTGCGAAAACCCAACGAATCACATAAAAACTTGATTTGTTCGGCAAGTTGCTTGTTTTTTTGCGTAATTTCATAGCCACAAGCATAGTCTAAATAACTGCCATCGCTGTCTATCAATCCTGCCAATAATTCCAGTCGATTGGCTGTATTGTTTACCAAATAATTTTGCGGAATGTGCTTATTTTCCAATAAATCTAATTTGCGAAGTTCGGCTTGCAAAGAAAAGAAATGTTGCTGTCCTTGTTCTCCCTTCGTAATTGCGTAGTTATTGGTTTTTCCTGTTTGGGTATAAGTTTGCAAAGTCAAGCCCAATGAATTGGCGTAATTTTGCATATAATCAATAATTTCTTGGTCTGTATTGGTAATTCTCGAACTATAACTATGTCCATCTCCCAACCACAAGCCTAAAAAGTAAGGAGCAATGGGCAAATGTTGGGTTGCAAACTCTACGGCAACCTTATAACCTTTGTAGTTTGATTGAAATTTTGGAGATTTTTCTATGTATTCTTTTACCGAAATATTCAACACTTCGCCTGTGCGGTGTTTGCCTTCATTTCTACTCCTTTTGAGAGATAAAATATGACTTTCGTTTACGCTGTACGCAATGCCTCTGTTTTGTCGCACCCAGTACATCATTTCTTGCCCCTGCCCCAGTTGCAAAACTTTTCGGGGAGTAGAATCGTCGCCCATCAACAAATCTCCAACTACAATATCTTCCACCTTTTTGAAACAGCCATTATACAGCAAAACTTTTGTGCCTTTTGCCAAACATTTGCCCATGGCAGGTCTTGCTGCCAAAATAATCAAATCGGATTTTTGCCAACCCGACGTGATACGGTCGAGCAACATAAAGCCCGTAGGCACACCTGTTAAGCCGTCTTTGTGATTTTTTCGCACCTCCAACTCTGCAAAAGCCTGACTCATTACTGATTGCATATTTTCATAATTCTTGCGAATGTTAGACTCCGAAATCTCAAACAGTGCTTGTTGCGTACGGTCGAGGAGTTGAAAAACGTCTGTAATATCTTCGTAACCTTCCTTCAAAATCTGGCTGGCTACACTAATCAATTCACGTTTTATGGCTTGTTCGGCTACTACCCTTGCGTGAAAAACCACGTTGGCGGAGGAGTTTACCCTTGTCGTAAGCTGGGCTATGTAAGACGAGCCACCCGCAGCCTCCAAAGCCCCCATTTTGCGGAGTTCACTTACTACGGTGAGCAAATCGACAGGCTCCGATTTTTTGAACAAAGACAAGATAGATTCGTAAATCTGGCGGTGTTCGTCTTTGTAAAAACTTTCGGGTTTTAAGATTTCTATTACATCATTCAAAGCCTCCTTCTCCAACATCAAAGCACCCAAGACAGCCTCCTCTAATTCGGTGGCTTGTGGCGGTATTTTGCCCATGAGGGTGTGGTCGGCTGCTATTTTGGAGAAAGTGTTGCGAATACTCTTGCTCGAAGATGAGGTGCTTTGATTTTTCATAGACAACAAAGGTAGGTTTTTTTTAGGTTAAAAATAAACGAACTTTCTAAAAAATATTACTTGTTTTCAATTTAAAAGTAATTGTTGTATTTTAATTGAAAGTTTAATAAACTGTAACAAAGAACAAAACCCCAACAGTTCCTTAAAAACTATTAGGGTTTTGTTTTAAATTTTTTTTACCAATTTTTACGCCAATCTTACACCAAAAACCGACACATCATCAGTTTGTTTGCCTGTGCCTTTCCACGATTTGAAAATGGAGTCTAAGGCTTTGTATTGGTCTTTGATAGGCAAGAGGTGAATGTCTGTTAGCAGGTCTTGGAAGTTTTTAACCATAAATTTCATTCTTTCTTCGCTGCCAATTTGGTCGTAAAAACCATCTGAACTTAGGTAGAATACATCACCTGTTTTGTAGTTGAAAGACGAAGCCTGAAATTCTTTGCGTTTAAATACCACATTGCCAATATCATAACGGCTACCTTTGACTTGTTGCAGCGTATTGCCGTTGAAAAAGTAAATGGTTTGGTGGGCACCTGCAAAAGTTACAATTTTTTCTTTGGTGTTTACTGTGCAAACGGCTGCTTCTATGCCTTCTTTTTCTATGAAATCAAAACCTGCGTCCATAATCATGTCGGCAAGTCGTTTGTCCATTTCTCTCAAAATTTCGGCTGGATTGGTAATTTTTTCGGCAATAATATTTTTTAAACTGTTGATAGCCAACTGCGTAATAAAAGATGCTCTTACACCTCGTCCTGTGCTGTCGAACAAGCCAATGATTTTTTCATCGCCACTTTGCCCCACCCAATAAAAATCTCCACTGACCACCTCGCGTGGTTTGTAATAGATAAAAGACTCTGGAAATACTGTTTTTACTTGTTCGGGGCTGGGTATCAGCACTTCTTGTATATGTTTTGCAAAGGTTATTCCATCGTGTGCTTGCTCGTTTGCGTGGTGCAGTTGGAGGTTTAATCTTTCTATTTCCTCGTCTTTTGCAGCCAAATGGTTGAGGTTTGCTTTTTTGTTGCGATACATTTTTGCAACCAAAATAGCCAATAGAATGACCAACAATAAACCAACAGGCAAAGCCCGCCACCATTTGAAGGCATCGAAGTCGTTTTGTGTTTTTTGCATTTTCAAGAAAGACCTTTCCGCCATTTCCTCTGCGTCCATTATTTTTTGGTGAGCCTCACCAGGTACTTCTAACAACACATCACTCACGTCTGTACCCAAATGTTTTTTGATTATCAGGTTGATAAGTTGCTTATAACGGTCTTCGTGAAAAAAGTCATCAAAAGCATCAGTCCAATCACTGGTGTAGGGGAATACAAAGGCGAAGTTAGACCTTTTGATTTCAAAATATTTTTGTCTGTTAATGTCCTTGCCTTGTTTCAGTGCCAAATAATAGTCTATCAATGAAACATAGCCAAATCTATCGGGATTGTTGGCTACTTTTTCCACTACGTCCCACTCGGTTTGCACCAATTCATATTGTTTGTCGGGAAAATAGGCTTGTCTGATTCTGTTCATGCTCATTTCCACCGTTGAGGAGGGCATGGTAACAGGAATGTGGTGGCGTAAGGTGCTTCTTAGGCTCACTTTGTCGCGGACAGGGGGCATATTTTGGCTGCTTATCAACACCTCTATATCGGGCATAAACACCTGTGAAGTTTGCACTTCTTTGATGCTTACTTCGTTGAGGGGTACAGAAGGCAAGCCCCACACACCGTGGTCGCAAGCTGTTAGTTCTTTGAATAAAGTGTGGTAGTCGTCAAATTTGACCCACTCTATTTTGAGTTTGATATTTCTTTCGTTTTGCAAATAAGCCAAAAATTCCGTAATAATATCGTATTCTATGCCTGTTACTTTGCCTCTTTCATTGACATAGACAAAAGGTTTTCTGTCATAATGAAGAATATAGACTTTGCCTGTCTTTTTTTCTTGCACAGTCTGCCAAGTATCTCCTTTATACTTTTGGGCAAAGACGGGGCAAGAGGTAAGTAAAATAAAAAAAGCAACAGTTGATAGTAGATTTTTTAACGACATAAGGAGTCAAATGGTTAAAAACGATAGATTATTTTCTGCAATTAAATCAAATCAAAAGCTACTGCAAAATTATTTTATCTTTTTTTTATAAGAAATTGCAAGCCCAAAGAGTTTTTTTAATTTTGTAAGCTCCTTTTGTTGGTTTGCATAGATAAAAACTTATCTTTGCCAAACCAAAAGACTTTTCTAAACAAACCTTCAAGCAAAAAATCCTGAAGGGTTACGGCAAGCTATGATAGAAGTAATAGTAAAAAAGACCGAAAACAGTGATTTTGAATGGATTAATCTCATAGACCCTACGTTGCGAGAACTTTCGCAGATGTCTGTGCAGTATGACCTCCACTCTGCCTCTGTGCATGATTGCCTCGAACCCGAAAACTTGCCTAAGTTTGAGAGAAATGGCAATGTGTCGTTTGTTATCACACGCGGCTACGACTCTGATGCAGACCCTTCGGGAGATACGGTGCGAAAACTGACCAACAAGTTGGCTATTTTTGTGCATACCAACTATGTGATTACTGTTCACCGCACCGATAAAGATTACTTAAAAGTTATTCGCAATAAGTGGAAAGTTGCCAATAGAGTTTCCAATATGGCAGATGCTATTTTGATAGACTTGTTGGGGGGCATCATTGCCACTTACGAAAACCCAATTCTCAATGCAATGGAGGAGATAGAGGAATACGAAAAAGAGATTTTTGCAGGTACTACCCCAGCTTCCATTATCCAAAAAATGTATTTGCTCCGCCGCCGAACAGCCGTTTACAAAAAAATGTTGTATATGTTTCACGAAAACCTTATCAAACGTGGGCTTATGCAGCAAGAGTCGCCACCTTACCTCCAAGACATGGTAGATGTTTCCGAGCAACTTTACTATAATGCCGAGCAACTGTTGGAAAATGCTACCAACTTGCTCAATATTCACCTTTCTTTGGCTTCGCACCGCACCAACGAAGTGATGCGGGTTTTGACTATTTTCTCTGTATTTTTCTTGCCGTTGAGTTTCGTGGTGGGTTTGTATGGCATGAACTTCGATTTTATTCCTGAATTGAAATGGAAATTTGGCTACCATTATGTCTGGGTTTCTATGATAAGCATTGCCGTTGGCATTTATTTTTGGTTTAGGAGTAGAGGGTGGTTGAATGATTAAAATAAAAGGGTTGCAAAAAAGCTACAAACTTATCGATAAAATTTTAAACCTATCAAATCTCTTATCTTTCTCTCTTGCGGGGCATCAACGTAAGTGGGCAAAAACTCATTAAGATGCAAGACCTCAAAAAACTCTACGAAAACTTAAGTTTTGCGGAGGTCAGCACCTCTATTTAGTCAGGCACAACTATATGCAATTACAAAACCACTTTGCATTTGAAAGAATTAATGTTAGGTTTTTGTAAGTAATTGCAAATAATTCTTATATTTGTTTATATCTAAACTAAATTTTTATGAACAAGTATATCTTCTGTTGTTTACTTTCCTCTTTTATTTCTTTTGCTGCACTTGCTCAAAAACAAGCCATAGACAGCCTTAAAAAGGTAGTGGCAAAGTTTGAGTCCTCTAAAAATTCTGAACAAGACACCAATTATTTGAACACTTTGAATGATTTGTCATTCAGATATTACACAGTGCAAGAAGACACCGCCTTACTTTTTGCCGAAAAAAGCAAAAACCTATCAGAGAAACAGGCTTATACGAAGGGAGTTGTTGAGGCTATGCACAATTTGGCATTGATTTATCTTAGAAAAGCAGACTATAAAAAATCCTTGCAGTATAACCTTGATGCTATTCCTTTGGCAGAAAAAATTAATTACAAAATGGGACTGGGAAAGCTGTATAGAAACATTGGTTTAGTTTATAAAAATCAAGGCTCTTTGGACTCTTCGCAACTCATGAACTTCAAGGCTTTGTCTATTTTTGAGAAATTAAATGACGTAAAAAACATTGTAAATACGCTGAATAATATTGCAGCTATTCTACAACGACAAGGAAACTATGCAGAAGCATTAGACACCTATTTGAAGTCCTTACGGTTGGTAGAAAAGACAAATGATAAGCAAAGAGCCATGTTGTTAAATAACATGGCATTGGTCTATAAGAGCCAAGATAAATTAAACGAGGCTCTGGAAAAGCACTTAGAGGCTTTAAAACTTTTTGAAACCATAAACGATAAATTAGGTATTGGAATTTGTCTTAATAACATAGCACTTATTTATAAAAACCAAAGCAAAT
The DNA here is from genome assembly GCA_013299115.1 of Cytophagales bacterium. Taxonomy (GTDB): domain Bacteria; phylum Bacteroidota; class Bacteroidia; order Cytophagales; family Thermoflexibacteraceae; genus JAAFKA01. The sequence goes on along the minus strand of JAAFKA010000004.1, from coordinate 122,621 downwards.
ATTCAGAAGCCCTACTTGTTTATGCTAAAGCTCTTCAGGTAAGAGAAAAAATGGGAGATAAGGAAGGTATTGCTTCTATTTATAATAACATGGCAGATGTCTATTTACTAACCAATGAATACCAAAAAGCATTAACTTATTATCAACAAGTCCTTGCTATGAATGAAAAAAGAGGAGATAAAAATGGAATTGCTTACAATACCAATGGATTAGCAAGAGTATTTTTGGTGCTAAAAGATTATAAAAAATCTTTGCAAAATGGGCAGCAAAGTATGGCATTATCTCTTCAAATAAACAATAAAGTCCTCATTCGTGATGCAAATATTGTATTGAGCCAAACTTATCAAGCTATGGGTAACTATAAACAAGCTTTGTATCACCACCAGCAGTTTAAGTTGTGTGCAGATAGTCTGAATAATTTAGACGTAGAAAAGAAAACAGCTAATTTGCAAGCAAATTATGAGTACGACAAAAAAGTGGCTTTATTAAAGGCTGAAGAAGCAAAAAAAGATATAGAGAAAGAAAAAGAATTGCAAGAGCAAAAATTTATTCGCAACAGCACCCTCGCTGGTTTGGGTATTATGATAGTAATTGCTTACCTCATTTTTAGAAGTTTACAAAAACAACGCAAAGCTAAGGAACTTTTGCAAACCAAAAATGCAGAAATACAGGCACAAAATGACATTATTAAAGAATCAAAAGAAGAAATTTTGCTACAGTCAGAAGCATTAAAGGCAACAAATCTCAAGCTTATTGAATTAGACTCTTTTAAGCAAACCATGACGAGCATGATAGTACACGACCTAAAAAATCCATTGAATGTGCTAATCAATTTGCCCGAATATAAATTTCCTGAGCAGCTCAATAAAGCAAAACAATATGGTCGTCAAATGCTCAATCAGGTGCTAAACATTCTTGATGTTCATAAATATGCTGCTACGAAGATGCACATTGATTTGCAGCCAACTACTTTGTATAATTTGGTCTATGAAGCCATTGGAGAGGTGCAATTTTTGGCACAAGCGAAGGCTATTATTATTCACAATGAATTGCTACCCACTGTGTCTGTACAGGCAGATGCCAATATGCTGCATCGTGTTTTTGTCAATCTCTTGACAAATGCCATTAAATATACGCCTCTCAACGGACATATTACCCTGCAAAACACAACAGATGAAATAAGTAGAAAAGTAACTATCAAAGTGATTGACACGGGGCAGGGTATCCCCGCAGACAAACTCCATGTTGTTTTTCAACAGTTTGGACAAGTGGAGGCTAAGAATTCGGGTGGGGTGCAATCTACTGGCTTGGGTTTGACCTTCTGTAAATTAGCAATAGAGGCTCATCTTGGTTCTATTAGTGTGGAGAGTGAAGTGGGCAAAGGCACAACTTTTATTCTTAGTTTACAATGGGTAGAAACAACGAAAACAGAAACGAGCATAACTTTGCCCTTGACTGTATTTGCCCCAACAAGGGAATTTGTGCTATCAGATGCAGAAAAAATAGCTTTGCAACCTTTTGTTGTGCAATTAAAACAATATATTGTTTATGAAACCTCTGCCTTAGACCAAATAATTGAAACTTTGCCTACTAATAGTGCCAACTTAGAAGAATGGAAAAAAGACCTACAAAGTGCTATTGAGCAAATGAACGAGGAAAAATTTGAAACTTTGTTGGCTGTGGCAGGTTAGTAGATAACATTAAAAACTACCTCCACGCCACTTTTTCGGTAGTCAAGGCAACAAAACCGACTGTAAATTGGTAGCCTACATAAAACAACTCTATGAAAGGATAAGCTCCAGCGTAGGCTTTTGCCCCCAATTTATCTTGGGCAAAAAGCAAAACCAACACTGCCAACAGCCACCGCAAGACGTGCATTGCCCCTGCGGAATACAACAAAAATTCGTTTTGCAACCACAAGCCTACGCCTACCTGCACCAGCGAAAAGAGCCAAAAGAAAGCAACAGAAAAAGAGAACAGCGAAGTGCGAATTTTGTCCGATAATTTGTAATATTTGCCAACGGAGAGGTGGCGTTTTTTCTGAGCATACCAAGCTGCCCATGTTTGTTTAGGTACAGAAGTTGTTTGGCTGTCGGGCTGTATGCAAATGGCGGTGGTAGAGCCTTTTGCCAATCTGTTTATGAGTAAATCGTCATCGCCACCTGTTACAGTGGTGTGCCTATAAAAGCCGTTGTTTTGCATAAAAACAGACTTGCGATAAGCCAAATTACGCCCTACGCCCATGTAAGGTGTGCCTGCCAATGTCCACGCCAAGTATTGCAAGGCAGTCAAAAAAGTTTCAAATTGTATGAAAGCATTGAGCAAACCATGCTGGTTTTCATATTGCGAAACCCCCAAAACAAAATGATTTTCGGCAGTAAACTGCATAGCCATTTGGGTTATCCATTGTGGGCTGTTGGGTATGCAGTCGGCATCAGTAAAGAGCAACCATTCGTTTTTTGCAGCTTTTATGCCCATAGTCAAGGCAAACTTTTTGCCATCGGGTTCGTCTGGTTTGTGGTCTATTCGCACCAATTTGACTCTGTTGCTTAGTTTTTGGGCATCAAAAATAACCTGTCGTGTATCGTCGTGGCTGCGGTCGTCTATGATAATGATTTCAAAATTTTCGTATTGCTGGGCAAGCAAAGCAGGCAGCAATTTTTGCAAGTTTTCGGCTTCGTTGTGGGCTGCCACGATTACAGAAACTCCTTGATAGTCAGCTTTTTGCTCTGCCAAAGTTGGTGTTTTATACAAAGCCAAACGCAAGAAAATAAACCAATAAATCAGTTGCAAGCAAAAGAAAAATGCTGCAATGCCAAACAAGCTATATAAGTGGTGGTCTGCCATGAGTGTAGTTTCGCCCAAAGACGAATGATTAGTATATTTGCCCTTAGGGAATATACAAACTTATCAACCTAAGTAATAAGACAAAATAAAAATAAGTTTCTATTTTTGTAACTCCTTGAAAATCATTTATCGGACACCTTATTAAAGGTGTCCGATAAATTTGTCCACTTACTTATCAATCACAAAGTTATAAATTTTATTGGAGAAAAAGCAAATTATCAAAACCATTCTTTACTCTACCACCAATTTTTTAATAACCTGCCCTTGTTCAGTCAAAACACGAATGAGGTAAGTACCTGTACTTTTGCTGTTTTGCAAGGTCAAGGTATATTCTTGTGGACTGTTTTGTTTGAGGGTGCTGGCAATAGTTCTGCCTAACAGGTCTGCCACTTCTACTTTTATCTCACCCAAATTTTCTGCTAACCGAATATTTAGTTGGTTGGTAGGTGTGGGGTTAGGGTAAATAACAACTTCAAAAACTACTGCCTCGTCAAAGACCAAGCTAATTATTTTTGAGTACCGAATAGACCCGTCTATGTCTATTTGTTTCAAACGGTAGTAGTTTATGCCACTGTTTGGGTAGTAGTCGGTGTCTGTGTAAGTTTGTTTGGTATTGGTTGTGCCATTGCCTTTTACCATGCCAATACTTACAAAGTTTTCGCCATCGGTGCTGCGTTGCACCTCAAAATAGGCATTGTCTTTTTCAGAAGTTGTTATCCATTTGAGGTTTACCTTTTTGTGGTCTTTTTCAGCCGTAAACGAAAGGAGATTAACAGGCAACAAGACGATATTGTTACCAGCTATGATTTGTCCACCTGCACCTGCGGGAGTAGTACAGAAAAATGGATTAGCTAAATTGCTACAATCTGCTCCATCAATATTTCGGCTACTGGGTCCTCCTCCATTGCTGATAGCCACATTTGGGGGTTGAGGAGCTGCAAAAATAACAATGCCACCACCACCTCCGCCACCGTTGCCATGGCAAGACGCAAAATTTACATCGCCGCCTTTGCCACCTCTTGCGTTTACTGTTAGATTGCCTGTGTAAGTTGGGCTGTCAAAAAACACTGTGCCACCTGCACCGCCACCGCCACCAGAGTCGTTGCCTGCCAAGACTAATTGGGAAGCTCCATTGACAAAAATTGTGCGGTTGTTGCCAATGATATTGGTAGTTCTCAAAATTACAATACCACCACCTGCCATGCCTTCGGTAGCAAAGTCATTGTTTTGCTGACCACCACCACCACCACCGCCCATAAATAGGCGTACTCTATTGGAGGCATCTACTGTATAGTCTAAGCCTGTGCCACCTACACCATTGTTGAGGGCTGTTGCCGTCGGGTCGCCGTTTTGATTGCCTACATTGCAGCCGTTTTCAGCATCTCCTCCTATGCAGTTCCATTGTCTGCCACCATTTGCTCCTGTGCCAAAATTGCTACCGCCACCACCACCAGAGTTGTGGGGATTGCCACCGCCTCCGCCATTTGCTAACCTTCCTCTTGCATAGATACCCACACCTGCATCTGCTACTGCCACTACGCCCTCGCCTTTTTGTCCCCAACGGACATCATTTTGGACATAACTACCTTCGCTGCAATCTACGCCTATGCTGCCACCTGCAAAGTTGGTAGATACATTGCCTCCTCTGAAACCCATACCTGCTGCGTTAATGTCTGCATTGAAGGTCATTGTTCCCGAAGCAAAGATGACGACTACTCCGCCTTTTGTGCCGTCCCATGCTTGGGGCATGATTGTACCATCGAGGGTTACATTGCCTGTTACGTTGGCAATTTTAATCAACTGAACAGATTTGGTGGCATCGAAAGGAAAACTAAATGTGGTACTAAATGTGATGTTGTTACCTGCAATGGCACTAATAGTTCTTGCTTCATAACGACCAGCATTGTTGTAGCCTGTGATGGTTCCGTAAGCTGCGGTATTGGTATTGGTAATGGTTGCACCTTTCATTTGCATAATCATGACCAAATCTCCTACATTAAAGCAAGTAGGATTATCTACGGTCATGGTTCTTGTGGCTACATTGATAGCTGTTACGGCTGCATACCTATTGACCTGTCCTGAAAGGTTGGTGGTTGCGGGGTTTGCGTTTTGAATAGTCAAATTGCTAAGATACAAAGTGGGTTGAACAGCCAAAGTTCCATTGATAGTGCCTGCATTATAAACGAATTTAATATCAGTGAAGGCAGTGCCTGCACTTGCCATAGTTTGGTCATTGACTAATTGCGTGCCACCTACCCAAATATCTACTCGGTTGTTTGCTACTGTATTGGCTGCATTGCAAGGGTCTGTATAGCCAAAAGCTGCCCCCGAAGTATTGACAATCATCATTACCTGCTGTGTACCTGTTTGGGTGGCACTCGTAAAACCTCCTGCATCGGGATACACAACTTGGAATTGGTCGTTATTGCCACCTGCCACCATATTGAACTGAATTTGTGCCTTGACTGTGCCATCTACGGTTGCATTTGCTCCTGTGCCTGTGCCTATGTATAAAGTGGCTACGTTGTTGTCGTTGAAAAAACTTTTGGCAGCTATGTTAAATTTGATAATGGCTGTGGTAGGTGCAACGGCAAAATCTGTGGTTTTGGCTGCAAAAAGCCCTGCCCCTCCGCCATTGTCTCCTCTTACAAAAGCTAAATCTTGCCCACCTTGACTGATGACGTAGTTTCCGTTATAATTTGGCAAAGCAGAGGAAAGTGCCGAAATTTCGTCAAACTGTCCGTTGTAAGGGTTTGCGGTATTGAAAGCTGCTGTTGTAGTAACAACAGGTGTATAAGTAAATCTGCTGTATGGATTTTCGGTTACAGATGAAGGCACAAAGCTACCTCCTCCTGCGGTATTAACTGCAAAAGTAGCTTGGTTAATATACAAAAAGCCCGTTGTCCTTATGGTGGCTGCACCTGTGGCAAGGCTTTTTATATTGGTCGTGTTTGCACTTGTAGAAGTCAAAGACAAACTATAATAATTTACTGCCCTTACAGTCTGGTTGGCATTGGCAAAATACTCTACAATGTTGGCATTGGTGGCAGCTTGCAAATTTACTGTGGCTGCTATGGTGCCGCCAATTCGCAAATTAGAATTGTTTTGTTGCAAAATAGTACCTGTACCTGTAATGGCTGTGGCAACATCAATTCGATTGACGTTTCGCAAAGTAGCTGCTGCATTGACAATTAAGTTGGTAACATCTAACCGAACAGGAAAACTTACATCATAAATAGCATTGGCTGCTAAGGTTAAGTTAGTAATTGCAGGAATAAATGGCGTACCACTACCACCAATATAGGTGCTGCCAAAAGTGGCTGTTCCTCCTGTGTTTGTCAAATTATAAATGCCTGTGCCTGCCGTAAAATTTGGGCTATTGAAAGCTGCACTTCCCCCAAAACTCATATTAGGGTTGCCTACTCCATTCCAATTTCCTGTTCCGTTTACTGTTACGTTGCCTGTGAAGGTGTGTGTGCCTGTATTGCTCACTCGCAATTCTCCGTTGATAGTCAAAGTGCTATTGAAATTGACCACTGCTGCCCCACTCCAATTGGTGTACCAGATTGTGCCAGCTACAATGTTGGTTGCATTTACAAAATTGGTTGTAATTGTGCCTTCAATATAAACATCATCAGCATAGTTGAAAGTGCCTGTAATGGTTTGATTGTTGGTAATGAAGTCAATAATTCCCATATTGGCAGTGCCTGTATTGGTAATTCCTCCTCTAAAATAAGTCCAACCTGCTGTGTTTTGGGCTGTATTGTCCCAAGTTCCCGAAATTGTTACCAAACCTACAAAGTTGTTAGAGGCGTTGTCGGCATTGGTGGTGGCTGTTCCTGCAATATTGGAAGTGCCATTGACTGTGATATTTTGCCCATTCATTTGGAAAGTAGTATTCAACTGAACAGACAAATTGCCATTGACAGTGATAGCCCCTTGTACTGTTTTTGTACCTGTTCCCGAAGTGGTAAGGTTGCAATAGTTCCCACCTTTTATGTTTTGGTTGCCTGCTAAACTATAATTGACTGTATTGGCGCAAGTGGCAGCATTTAACGTACCTGTTGCCATAGGTTGGGTGGCGTTGTTAATGCTTAATGTACTGCCTACACCGCCTTGTGTCCAAGTGCCAGTTCCGTCTAATACGCCTGTGATGGTGATGGTATTGGTGTTGTTATTAGTCAAGATGACTCCAGTAACATCTACGGCATTGGCAAAATTCATAGCACCGCCACCTGCAAGGGCTTGATTATTGGTGTTAAACCTTGCTGCACCTGCATTGAAAGTGCCAGAATTAGTAATTCCGTTGCGAAAGATGAGATTAGTGGTCGTAGTTACGGCTGTGCTTGTCCATGTACCTGCATTGGTAACAGCCCCTATAAATATATTGGTGCTTCCGTTGTTTGTATCATTAAAAGTTGCTGTGGCGGCTATGTTGGTTGTGCCTGTTACGGTTAGGTCGTTGTTAGCGGGGTCAAGTACAGATGTTCCATTGATAGCCAAGTTTCCGTTTACGTTTGTGTTTCCTCGCAAAGTTTTTGTTCCACTGCCTGAAACTGTGAGGTTTTCGTAGTTGCTACCTCCAAAATCTGTACCTTGAACCGAAACTTCTTGGTTGCCTGCTCGGTTGTAATTGATGGTGCTGTTTGCAAAAGTAGTCAAGCTGCCTGTTTGGAAACAAGGTGTGCCATTGCCGCCTACATTGATAGTGCCTCCACCTGTGAACACAATATCACTGCGGTTGGCTGTTGCACTCATGGTCAAGTTGCCTGTAACATTCAATGTGCCTGTGCTTATGGTAATATCAGAATCACGATTGCCATTTGTGCCTTCTGTGAGTACAGTAATAGAACCACAAGTTACAGTGCCACTGCCAACAGCCAACGTATTGCTGTTTATGCCTCCATTGGGTCCGTTGATGTTGATAGCATTAGTAACCGTAAGGCTTTGCCCTGCATTGATGCTTATTGTTGAACTACCATTACCTATGGTGTAAGTAATAGAGCTGCAAACCGCAGCCACATCTACATTGCAAGTTGCACCAACAGGAATGGTAACAGTTGTGGCTGCTGTTGGGATAGCACCAGTACTCCAACGAGCAGTGTTATTCCAATTATTTGCACCGCCTGGCACAAAAGTAGCTTGGGCAAAGAGAGGATTGCTAACTCCTAATAATACACAACACCCCAGCAACCAGACAAAAATAGTTTTATAAAAGAAAGCCTTGTTCATATAGTTAAGAATGATTTAGATGAAAAAAGATGTAGCAATGATTGTAATGAAATAATTTACAGCAAAAATCTTGCTTAGTTTATCGTAAATCTATCATAAAAGTTTCATTATTTGCTTACTTGTGGCTTAAAAAAATAAGTTAAGGAATTTGGGTTTGCAGAACTAAATAATGTTAGCTAAATTTGCGAAATTTTATCAAACCATTTCTTGTTATGATTAGTAAGTGGTAAGCCACCTGATAGGTACTTTTGTAGAAAGTCTAATACAAAACTTACCACTTACAATTAAAAATTTAAAATTATATGACTACCCAACGCAAAAATTACGTATCGAACAAAGATGAGTCGGTGCGTCTGTTCAAAAGTGATGTTTTGGAAGTGTTTACAAAGGTACATTATACCATGCCTTTGTTTGTGTTTGTTCCAGTGATAATTTATTGTGCTTACTATGCTTTGGCTGTGCAAAAACTTGCTATCTTGCCTTTTCTGGGCATGATACCCATAGGGCTGGCTATGTGGACTTTGGTGGAGTATGTGCTGCACCGTTTTGTGTTTCACTATCACCCGACTACAAAGTGGGGCAAAACTATTCATTTCTGGTCGCATGGCGTACACCATGACTATCCCAACGACAGTAACCGTTTGGTGATGGCACCCGTCATTAGTATTCCTTTGGCTTTGTTTTTTTATTGGAGTTTCAAACAACTATTTGGTGCAATCTATGTCAATCCTTTTTTTGTGGGTTTGGTAGCTGCTTATTTGTTCTATGATATGACCCATTATGCGTTGCACCACGCCAATTTTAAAAGCAAATTTTGGGTTGCCCTCAAAAACCACCATATGTATCACCACTACAAAGACCCCGAAAATGGTTTTGGTGTAAGCACCACATTTTGGGACATGGTTTTTCAAACCATGTTTAAGAGAGAAAAAGTAACCGAAATGGAAATGGTTGAAGTGGCAAAAGAGTGAAACCTTGCCAATAGTCGATAGACTTTGGCAATGGACTTGTTTAGTTGCCTTCAAACAGACGACTTCGCACACAGATAACACTGATTAAACTGATTTTTATGGACAAAAAAATAAAAAATCAGTATTTTTAATCCGTAAAATCTGCGTTATCTGTGTGCAAAATACGTTATATTTCTCCAACTAAACAAGTCCAATGGTTGAAGTGGCAAAAGATTAGTCGTTTGTGACTTTACCTACGGTATTGTACACATCTTTTGTTATCTTTGTTTTTTATTTACCCTATATGTTTTGGTATGTTTTCTACTATCTCCAGTATGGATAAATAATTAGTTCCTGTGGGCAAAGGACAAGTACAAGGTTTTGATGTACATCCTACTATTTTGGGTACTTTAGCACAAATATTAGTCATTACTTGAGTAAATTTACTTGCAAAAAACAATTTAGTTGTCTTAGGCAACTATCCTAAACAGTTACTATTTTCTAATTAAATGAAATTAACACCTTTTATTTTTACATTACTCTTATCAGCTATATGGGCAGTGGCTTGTGGTGAGCAACAGCAAATAGTTGAACAAAAAAATAATGAACAAGCCACTATTCGTAGGCTGGGTGTGGACACCATGACAGCCATCATGACCGAATTGCAGTTGGTAGAAGCAGCCGTAGGCTTAGCACCACTCAATTATGCTTCGCAAATGGCAAGGTATAAAAAATATGAGCAAGAGATTTTTGATAAATACAAAACAGACTCGGCAAAATATTTTGAAAGTTATACTCACTATGCAAAAGACCCGAAACTACTCAAAAAAATGTACACTACTGTTTTTGATACTATTATGCTCCGCAAAGCAAGGGTAGATACGGTTATCAAGAAAATGACAGGTGCAGTAGCAGTACCCTTGTCCACTACGCCACAAGAAGCAACGGTACGATAGTATAATCCATTTATCAGACCCCTGCGAGGGTCTGATAAGTTGCCTTGGGAAACTATCCTAAATAATTATCACTAATTTTAGAAAAAAATTGCCAAATGAAATACATCTTAACCATAGACCAAGGCACCACCAGCTGCCGAGCCATACTTTTCGACGAAAAGGGCAATATGAAAGGCATAGCCCAAAAAGAGTTTAATCAAATCTATCCGCAGGCGGGTTGGGTGGAGCATGATGCCGTAGAAATTTGGAATGTGCAGTATGAAATGATACGCAAAGTGGTGTATGATGCACAAACCAAGTTTACGGAAATCAAAGCCATTGGCATTACCAACCAACGTGAAACCACCGTAGTTTGGGACAAAGCCACAGGGGAGCCTGTTTGCAATGCCATTGTTTGGCAAGACCGCAGAACTGCAAGTATTTGCGACAAACTCAAATACATTCCTGCCTTTCAGGATTATGTGCGAAAAAATACAGGTTTGGTTATCGATGCTTACTTTTCTGCTTCCAAACTCAAATGGATTTTGGACACCATACCCAATGGAAGAAACCGAGCCGAAAGAGGGGAATTGTTGTTTGGTACAATAGACACGTGGCTGATATGGAAACTCACAGGAGGTTGGCTGCACGTTACAGACTACTCCAATGCTTCACGTACCATGCTCTATAATATAAAAAAATTGGATTGGGACGCAAGAATCTTAGATGAACTGAATATTCCGACCAGTATGTTGCCCGAAGTTCGCAATTCGAGTGGGGATTTTGAACATACAGACAGCAGATTGTTTGATGGGGTAGAAATTCCCATAACAGGTGTGGCAGGCGACCAGCAAGCAGCCCTATTTGGGCAGGCTTGTTTTACAGCAGGTATGGCAAAAAACACCTACGGCACAGGTTGTTTTTTGCTCAAAAACACAGGCAACAAATTGGTACATTCCGAACAAGGCTTAGTAAGTTCTATTGGTTGGGGTATCAACAATCAAGTGGAGTATGTGGTAGAGGGCAGCGTATTTATAGCTGGTGCTGCGGTGCAGTGGTTGCGTGATGGGCTAAAATTGATACAAGAATCAAAAGACAGTGAATATTTTGCCTCCAAAGTGGAGGACTCAGCAGGGGTTTATGTAGTGCCTGCGTTTAGTGGCTTGGGGGCACCATACTGGGATATGTATGCACGCGGGGCTATTTTTGGCTTGACTCGTGGCGTTACAAATAACCACCTCATCAGGGCTACCTTGGAGGCTATGGCTTACCAATCGAAAGATTTGCTCGATGCCATGCAAAGAGATACAGGTATTCCACTGAAAACTTTGCGTGTAGATGGCGGGGCTACGGCAAATAATTTGCTCATGCAGTTTCAGGCAGACATTTTGGGAGTTTCTGTGCAAAGACCAGAAATTATAGAAAGTACAGCACGTGGGGCAGCTTTTTTGGCGGGCATCGGGGCTGGTTTATGGAACAAACAAGATGTAAGCAATCTTTGGAAGTTGCAACAAACTTTTGAGCCGAACATTACAGCCGACAAACGCAAAGAACTGTATGCAGGTTGGCAGGAGGCTGTCAAAAGGACTATGCAATGGGAAAAACCAACGTGGAAACCAGAGTAAAAGAGGGAATAATAAGTTTTTAAGAGGCTGCCAAAAAAAAATAAAATCTGTTATGCAAATTTGACTTTCAGGCAGCCTCATTTTGTTACCTTATTTTTTTATTTGTACCACCTTCAAACTTATATCTAACATCAAAGGCAAAATTTGTTCTTCCATCTCTTGGCGTACACTAAACGTATAATTGCCTTTTTCGGTCAAAGCAAGCGAAGGATAAACTACTAATTCAGTATCACAAAAATCTCCAGTTGCATCACCTTTCAGTTCTCCCGTTGCTTTGTCGCGGATGTCGAAAGTGTGAAAAGTTTGCTCTTTCTTACCACTGGGCGAGGTCATAGTTACAGCCACATTGACGTGGTGATATAAGGTATTGGAACTATGACGCAAGACCAAATTGATGCTTACAGGAAGACTGATGTCATTAATTGTAGCCTTAAACTCTACAGGTTTGTCTTTTTTCCACGCACCCGAAGGGATTTCTACCACTTCGCTGTGCAACGAAGGCTGGCAACTTGCCAAAGCTAAATAGCAAAAAAGGCTGATAACAAATAAATACTTTTGCATTTTGTTTGTGGGTTTGAGTTGTTTTACAATCATTTATTGGTAGTGCCACAAATGCAAGGCTCGGCATTAGCATTGCTCAAAGAAATGTTAGTTCTGAGCATTACATTTGTGGCATTACTTGTTTGGCACTATCCATTTGCCTTGCTAAATTAGCAAATTTTTGGATTTTTACAAAAGCTATTGAAAAAATCATTTCAATCCTCACAAACAAAAAGCTATTGGTAGGAGTTAAATAGTAATAAATTTGTAATATGACTCTACTTATTGGCAGCAAAGCCCCAGATTTTGAAACCAAAGACCAAAATGGCAATGTGGTAAAACTATCGGACTATCTGAACAAAAAGGTAGTTTTGTACTTTTATCCCAAAGACAACACCTCAAGCTGTACTGTCCAAGCCTGTAATTTGAGAGATAACTACCAACTCCTCCAACAAGAAGGCTACGAAGTGCTGGGCATTAGCAGTGATGATGAAAAGTCGCACCGCAAGTTTATAGAAAAATACAAACTACCTTTCAAGTTATTGGCAGACACAGATTTACATGTACACCAACTCTATGGTACCTGGCAGCAAAAGCAAATGTACGGCAGAAGTTATATGGGAACTATTCGTACTACTTTTTTGATAAATGAACAAGGAATTATTGAGGATATTATGACAAAAATAGAAACTAAAAATCATACAGCACAGTTCTTAAAGCAGCTTGTGTGATGTGAAAAAGCACCATACACAACCTAATAATTTTGTTTAATTTAAAATTTAAAATTAAAAATTAAAATGCAGCCAACTACTATCAAAAATACAAGTGCTAACACCAGTTCGAGCATTAAGAATGACAACGGAATTGCCCATAAGCTCAACCTCCGCAACCTGCGAACAGCTGATTATGACGATTTGCTCGAAATCATGTCATTTGTCTATTCTAATATTGGCGACTCTACGTGGTCTTATGAACAGATAAGAAACTTGTTGCAAATTTTTCCCGAAGGACAAATCTGTATTGAAGACAACGGCAAAATGATAGCCTGTGCCTTGAGTTTGATAGTAGCTTATCAAAAATATGGCGACAACCACACCTACGAACAAATTACAGGCAACTATAACTTTACGACTCACGACGAAAACGGCGATATGATGTACGGCATCGATGTTTTTGTTCACCCCGATTATCAAGGACTTCGCTTAGGCAGGAGGCTGTATGATGCCCGAAAAGAAATTTGCGAAAACCTCAACCTCAAAGGAGTTATTTTAGGTGGGCGTATTCCTGGTTACAAAAAATATGCAGATGAACTCACGCCGCGTGTATATATTGATTTGGTCAAACAAAAAGAAATTTACGACCCTATTTTGACCTTTCAACTAAGCAATGATTTTCACGTGGTTAAGATTCTAACCAATTATTTGCCTGACGACACCGAATCACAGGCTTATGCTACGTTGTTGGAGTGGAATAATATTTACTACATAGAAAAAGAGAAAATATTAGGTGGCGAAAAAGAAATTATCCGTTTGGGTGTGGTGCAGTGGCAAATGCGGACTGTAACTTCTTTGAAGTCGTTTTTAGACAATGTAGAGTTTTTTGTAGATGCCGTAAGTGCCTACAAAGCCGACTTTGTAGTCTTTCCCGAATTTTTTAATGCTCCGTTGATGGCACACTTCAACGAGGAGTCGGCAGCCAAAGCCATTCGCAAGTTGGCAAATTATACAGAGGAATTGCGGACAAAATTTGTGGAATACGCCATAGCTTACAATATCAACATTGTGGCGGGCAGTATGCCTCACTATGACGGACACGACCTCTACAATGTATCGTACCTTTGCAGACGTGATGGCACTTATGAGGCACAGTACAAACTCCACATTACGCCTGATGAAAGAAACGAATGGGGCGTACAAGGTGGCTCGAAACTCCATGTTTTTGATACAGATGTGTGCAAAATTGGCATTTTGATTTGCTATGATGTAGAGTTTCCAGAGTTGCCAAGAATCATGGCAGACAAAGATATGAAAATTTTGTTTGTGCCTTTTATGACCGACACCCAAAATGGTTATCACCGCGTCAGACGTTGCGCCCAAGCACGTGCCATAGAAAACGAATGTTATGTAGCCATTGCGGGCAGTGTAGGCAATTTGCCAAAAGTGCGAAATATGGACTTGCAATATGCCCAATCTGCTGTATTTTCGCCTTCGGATTTTTCGTTTCCAAACAATGCTATCATTGCAGAAGCTACACCGAATACAGAGATGACCATTATTGCAGACGTGGATTTGAGCTTACTCAAAGAACTCAAAAGCAAAGGCAGTGTTCGCAATTTGAATGATAGACGCAAAGATTTATATGGTTTGAAGTGGAAAGGGAAATAAAAAAATTATCAAGTTTTTGCGTACAGATTAGATTTTATGAAAAATTATAGAACAGTTTATTTATTTTCTGCAAATTTTTTTAACTTGCACCCCGATTTTGTGTAGCAACTTTGTAGCAAAGTTGTTGCAAACTACAAGAAAACTGTTTTATTCATTTTCATAACAATTCAATAGCAATGGCTTATCTATTCACTTCGGAGTCTGTATCAGAAGGACATCCCGATAAAATTGCCGACCAAATCTCCGACTCTATTCTTGATGCCATGTTGTCGCAAGACCCTCATTCAAGAGTAGCTTGCGAAACCTTAGTTACGACAGGTTTGGCAGTTTTGGCGGGTGAAATCACAACCAACGCCTACGTAGAAATTCCTGATATTGTGAGAGAAACCATTAAAAAAATTGGTTACAACAATGCAGAATACAAATTTGAAGCCGAATCTTGCGGTGTAGTCGTGGCTTTGCATAGCCAATCTCCCGATATTGCACGTGGTGTGGACGAAGGCGAAAACAAAGAGCAAGGGGCTGGCGACCAAGGTATGATGTTTGGGTATGCTTCTAAAGAAACTCCTGAATATATGCCAATGGCTTTGGCTTTTTCGCACCGATTGATGAAAGAATTGGCGAGAATACGCAAAGAGGAGCCAAAATTGATGCCTTATCTTCGCCCTGACAGCAAGGCACAAGTTACCATTGAATATGGTGATGACAACAAACCCAAAAGAGTACACACCATTGTAGTTTCTACTCAACACGACGATTTTGCTGAGGAAACAGTGATGTTGAAAAAAATAAACGAAGATGTCCGCAATATCTTAGTTCCACGCGTAATTCCTGCTAACTTGTTGGATAGCAACACCATTTACCACATCAACCCGACAGGAAAATTTGTGATTGGTGGTCCGCATGGCGACTCTGGTTTGACAGGTCGCAAAATCATTGTAGATACTTACGGAGGCAAAGGTGCGCATGGTGGTGGTGCTTTTTCGGGCAAAGACCCTTCAAAAGTAGATAGAAGTGCTGCGTATGCTGCGCGTCACATTGCCAAAAACTTGGTAGCTGCTGGTGTGGCAGATGAGTTGTTGGTGCAAGTGGCTTATGCTATTGGCGTTGCAAAACCCGTTTCTATTACCATTAACACCTACGGAACAGCCAAAGTAAAATTGTCTGATGGCGAAATTGCAAACAAAGTTGGCGAAATTTTTGATATGCGTCCAAAGGCTTTGATTGAAAGATTGAAGTTGAAAAACCCAATTTATTTCCCAACGGCTTCTTACGGACACGTAGGTCGTGAGCCTTATACACAAGAGGTGGAGGTAAATTATGTACGCATTAAAGAGGAAAACGGCGTGAAACAAGAAGTTCGTACCAAAGAGAAAAAACAATTAGAGTTCTTTACTTGGGAAAAACTCGACCACGTGGACAAAGTGAAAGCTGCTTTTAAATTGTAAGCATAGCTTAAAATTAAGGTGCTTGCTGTTGCTACAACTGCAAGTAAAATTTGGTAAAACTTTCCAAGTCTTTAAGACTTGGAAAGTTTATTGTGATAATTTTTGTAAAATACACAGGCAAAGCATAGTGTTACATTCCATACAGCCATGACAAAAATCATTTCTTTTGCAAACCAAAAAGGAGGAGCAGGCAAAACCACTTTGCTGATGCTTACGGCTGCTGCTGTTCATAAACGGACAGACAAAAAACTGCTGGTCATAGACTCCGACCCGCAACAATCTGTCAAAACTATTTATAAAAAAGAACAAGAAAAAGGACTGAGTAGTTATGATGTGTTTGCTTTTAATTGGAATCAGGCTCAACCCGAAGTAAACCTCGAAAAAACTTTGACCCTTGCCAAAAGAAAGTACGACATGATTTTTATGGACGTACCGGGCAATCTGAAAAGTGTAGAGTTGTATCACAGTTTGGTGCAGTCAGATATTGTGATTATTCCTATTGTGGCAAGTATTTTAGACATCAACGCCACCATTGGTTTTTTAACCTATTTGGAAGATATGGCAAAGGAACACAACAAAACTTGGGAAATTTTTGGGGTAATTAACAAAAAAGACAAGACCATAGAACACGCACTATTGCATAAATTGAGTGGCAAAGCTGGTATGCAGTTGTTTTATTCAGCTATTTCTAATTTGGTACGTTACCGCCGTTTGGTATCTACGGCTACCGAAATTGTAGAACCTTCTATTACTGATGACGAATTTAACCAATATTTTGACGAGTTTAGGAAAAACTGCTTTATTTAATTTTGAATTTTGAGTTTTTAATTTTTAATTGTTAGTTTTATAAGTATTTGATTATCAATTATTTATTTTTCAACATTCAACATTCAAAATTCATGGACAATTTTGATTTTTTGGTTTTACATACGGAGGCTCTTCTATTTTGTTCGCCAATGCCCATAAAAATAGACGAAATTCAAAATTGTTTGGCAGAATTAACAGAAACAGCCCTAACCACTACACAAATTCAATTATTGGTAGAGGCTTTGATAAATAAATATTTGACAGGAGAATTTGCCTTCCAATTAGTGCAAACAGGTGGCGGCTACCAATTTTTGACCAAACCAACCTACCAACCAACTATACAACTGCTGCTAAAACAAAAGTCTAAAAAACGACTTTCGCAAGCTGCTCTCGAAACTCTTGCTATTATTGCCTACAAACAACCCATAACCAAAGCCCAAGTTGAGCAAATCAGAGGGGTAAATTGCGACTATGCCATACAAAAACTGCTCGAAAAAGAATTGATTTTGATGCAGGGCAAGGCTGAAACCATAGGCAGACCTGTTTTGTACGGCACTACTGAAAAATTTATGGATTATTTTGGTATCAACAACCTCAAAGAATTGCCTTTGCCCAAAGATTTGGCAGAT
Organism: Cytophagales bacterium; assembly: GCA_013299115.1. Lineage (GTDB taxonomy): Bacteria > Bacteroidota > Bacteroidia > Cytophagales > Thermoflexibacteraceae > JAAFKA01. The sequence goes on along the minus strand of JAAFKA010000004.1, from coordinate 105,224 downwards.
GAAAAAAACAATGAGATTGGGGAAACACAACAGGAAGAAGTATAATACCATAAAAAATTTGATTTATCAAATTTAATAAAAGTGTTTGAAGTTTCAATTCTTTTTACTAATTTAGGGAATCAATAGCAAGGTTGCATATAAACTACTCATTATTTCTTGCTGTTGCCTATTTATTTGTAAAAATCATTTGTTAGATGACACATTTTAGTAATTACCCACACATTTTGCTTGCTCCATCAGAAAATGTTGCAAAATGGAATGTCAGAGGCTATTCCGAAACTGCATTTCAAACAGACGATACTGCTAAAAAATTGCAGACTGCCTCTTATTTGTGGCTTGCTTCTCAAAAAAATCCACCGCCACCACCACCCAAAGACGACCCAGCAGACGACAATCAAGATGATGACGATTTCGATGATGATGACGAGGATTATTTTGATGACGATGCTTTGTTAGAGCTTTTTGATTTCTACATTGTTACTAAAAAAGGCGAAACTTTTGTAGATAAATTGGAGGAGCTTTGCGAAACCTACGCAGATGAAAACGGCTTTGATTTTGAGGTAGTGGAAGACGAGGAAGACGACGACGCTTACTGGATGGAAGGTTTTTATATCTACACTGAAAATCAAGAGGACTTTTTAGCAGATTTAGATGCGTTGTGCAGCAAATATGCTAAAAACAACGACTACGACTACACCGTAGGCGAATACGAGGAGGGCGAAGAAACTGAATAAATAAATTTATTGAGTGTATCCCAAAACCTAAGTAGTTAGACTTAACTGACAACTCTCAATTTTTTTACGCCATCAACTCCAAAATGCTGCTATAATCTGTTGCAGTGAGCTTAAAAAAACGACCTTTGGGATTGTTTTGCTTTAAGTTTTCCAAAATTAAGGCGTGTTTGTCTTTGCCTATTCCTGCTTTGGCAAGGCGAATAGGGGTGTTGATAGTGGTAAAAAAATTTTCTAAGGCTACTATAAAATCATTGGCGGTTGCTTTTTCGTGCAGAGTCCGCTGTGCCAAAAATGTCAATTTACCTTCAATTTGGCTGTAAAAATGACGCATCCACGCAGGATAAACAATAGAAAGTCCTGCTCCGTGTGCTATGTCGAACAACACACTCAAACAATGTTCTATGCCATGCACCCCAAAATCTCCGCCTAACTTGCCTGCTGCCAAAGACCCATTGAGGGCGGAGGTAGCCAACCACATGATATTTGCCCTTGCCTCATAGCTTTGCGGGTTTTGGTGAACTTCCAAACCATAGTGCATAGCCAAACGGATAATTTCGGCTGCATAAGCATCACTCAAAGGCGAATGGCTGGTATCAAAAAACTGTTCTAAACTGTGGGCTATCAAATCTGCTACGCCATAAGCTGTGTAGTTTTGAGGAACAGAATAGGTATATTCGGGGTCTAAAAAAGATACTTTGGGGTATAACAAAGGACTTCCGTAGCCATGTTTTGCCTTCTCGTCATCACTTTGCAAGACTGTAAACATATTCATTTCTGTACCTGTGGCTGCCAACGTAAGCACTGCAAAAATGGGCAAGGCTTTGGTGGGGGCGGGGGCTTTACGCAAATAGAAATCCCAAACCGAATGTTCCACGTAATAACCTGCTGCAATGGCTTTGGCAGAGTCTATGACTGAGCCACCACCTACTGCTATTAGCATATCTGCCTGAAATATTTTGGCTTGGGCTACCGCAGCATCAGCATCTTGGTAAATAGGGTTAGATTTGATACCTTCATACAGCGTATAACTCACACCTGCTGCGGTAAGTTGCTGATAAACAGCCTCCAAAATCCCATTTTGCTTGACAGAGCCTTTGCCGATGACCACTAAGGCTTTTTTGCCATAAGGTTGTAATTCTTTGCCTAATTGGGCTATGCTCCCTTTGCCAAATACCAATTTGGTGGGGTTGTATGCGATAAAGTTTTCCATAATTTTTAGATTTTATTTTTTTATACGATTGTCAAGGTCTGCGACCATTGCCAACGTATAAAATAGTTACTCATTCTTTTCAATTCCCCAAAGTCAGCACAATTCTTGTACCTTTAATAATTTTGGTGCCTGGTCTTACCGATTGGTGGGTAACTTTGCCCTTACCCAAAAAAGCTACGGACAATCCTCTATTTTCGAGCAAAAACAGGGCATCTCTCAAACTCATACCCGTTACATTAGGCACAAGGCTGTTGAAAACTTTGTTTTCTGCCAACAACAAACTATCTGTACGCACTCTGCCAAAAGACCATTCTGATTCGGTTTTGCTTTCTACTCTAAAACCTAATTCGTTGCCAAGTAACTGAATATCAGCTTGATAGCCTGCTCTAATCAAAGGTGGGCGAGGATTGACTACTGTTTTCTTAAACTCATTGTTCATCAGGTAAGAACGGTAGGCAAAGTCTGCAATTTCTTTGAATACAGGAGCTGCCACCAAAGCACCATATTGGCTGGCTGTTTTGGGATTGTCTATCACCACAATACAACTATATTTGGGTTGGTTGGAAGGGAAATAACCAACAAAAGAAGTATAATGTTTTTCTATGTAAACACCTTTTTCTACTTTTTCGGCTGTGCCTGTCTTGCCCGCAATTTTGTACTCTTTGGTTTTGATATTGGTAGCTGTGCCATTTTCTACTACGCCCTCCATTAAAGTTCGCAAGGTGCGTAAAGTTTTTTCTGATACAATGTTGTTTGCCAATACCTTAGACGAAAATCTGTCTATGATTTTGTCGCCTTTCATCGTTGCCTTCACAATCAAAGGCTGCATAAATTTGCCTTCATTTGCCAACGCATTGCAAAAAGCTAAGGTGTGAATAGGGGCTAAACGCAACTCATAACCTACGGACATCCATGGCAAGGAGGTGCTACTCCACGACTTGTCTGTTGGTTTTTTAATCAAAGGACTTGCCTCGCCTGACATCTGAAAGCCTAACGGCTTAGTGAGTTGAAACTTCTCCAAATATTCGTAAAACTTGGCTGGTTTTTCTCTAAAATACTTAAAAACCATTTTGGAAACGCCAATATTAGACGACTTTTCAAAAATTTCTTTGACCGAAATTTTGCCATAGCCCCCTTCTTTTACGTCTGTCATTTCGGCTGTTTCAGCAAATTTGTACTTGCCGTTGCCTGTCTGCACAGTGTCCGCCAAATTGATATTAGTTTCCTCTAACAAAGCAGCCATCGTTGCTATTTTGAAAGTGGAGCCAGGCTCAGACAAACCCATGTCGCCTACGGCATAGTTGTTATTTTCTACATATTGCCCATTTTCTTTGCCCAAATTCACAATAGCTTTGATTTCGCCTGTTTGCACCTCCATCAAAATAGCACAACCATAGTCGGCTTGGTGCTGTATCAAGGCTTGCCTTAAAGTTTTGTCCACCACTTCTTGCAGGTGAATGTCTATGGTCGTAACAATGTCTAAGCCGTCTTCGGGTCTTATTTGTTCGCCATCGCCTATGGGTTTCCACGCACCGCCTGCTATGCGTTGGTAGATAGCCTCGCCATTTGTGCCAGACAACTGATTTTGGTAGCTATATTCCAAACCTCGCCCCCGCACCAAACCACCTGTGTCTTCTTGCACAAAACCAATGGTACGTTTTGCTAAGTCGCCAAAAGGTCTTAATCTTTCTTGGGTTTTTTCCAAAATCAAACCTCCTTTGCGTTTGCCTTCCCTCAAAATAGGAAAAGTCAAAGCCATGTTGCGTTGTTGGTAGGTAATAGGCTCTTCGACTAATTGCTTGTAACGTCTTTTTTCTTGTCTTGCCAACACCAATTCGGTTTTGATTTCTTTGGCAGATTTTTTACCAAATTTCTTTGCCAGCAGCATTGCCAATGAATCTATGCCTTTGTTAAAAGTTTCGTCATCAGCTACGGTGGGGTCTATTGCAAGTTGGTAAAACATAGTGGAGGTAGCCAACAAACTGCCATCGGAAGCCAAAATATTGCCCCGCATAGCCGTAACACTGCGAAACGCCAAGCCACTATCTTTTGCTTTTTTTCGCCACCTGTCGCCCGTGATGGTTTGCAAGTACAAAATGCGAGCAACAATAGCCCCACAGACCAACAGCAGCAGCAAAAAAGCTATGCGTACTCGAAATAATATGGATTGGCGGATACTCATAAATTAATTTTTAATGTTGAATTCTTAATTTTTAGTTTTGAATGTTGAATGTTGAATGTTGAATGTTGAATTTTTAGTTTTGAATGTTGAATGTTGAACTGAATTTGCTTTGCAAACTCTGCAAAAAATCACACTAAGCAGAGTTTTATGCAAATACTACAGGTTAAAACGTATGCTACATTTGTGCTACGCAAATTACTATTATTTTTTCTCCAACACACAAAAAAAGTCTAAACAAATTTCTGCATTTTCACTAATAGAAAAATCAGATTGGTTGATACTTGCTACCAATTCATCATTATTTTCTTTCAACTTGTTGCGATTCATTCTATTCAAAATATCGTAAGGAACTTGCAACAAAGCACGTGGCAATTTGTTTTCGAAGTCAAAAATGTCGAATCTTTTGAATTTGGCAATAGATTTTCTGTTTCTTTCCTGATATTCCATCACACGAGAACTACCCAAAACACCGCCAAAACTTACTCTGTCAAAATATTTGTTAAGCAAAGTTTCCAATTCGGGTGTGGTGTATTCTCTCACGTGCCAAGGGTTTCGGGTCAATGACAACTTGATATTGGGCGTAGAAATAATAGCCTTTGCCCCCGATTTCATCACTCGATAAATTTCTTTCAGAAATTCGTGGTCGTCTTCTATGTGTTCTATCACTTGCAAACTCACCACAAAATCAAAACTATTGTCTGCCAAGCCCACCAAAGGTGGCACAAAAGCGTTGATAAATTTGTAGTGCGGATATTTTTTGGTGTGGTGAGCAATGAGTTGGTCGTTTTTATCTATGGCAGTGTAGTGTTGGCACACTTTCGAAAATAATTCTACGCCTTTGCCTGCTCCGCAGCCCACTTCGAGCATATTGCCCTTGACCATATTGGCAGCTTGCAGATAAGCAAAAAGTAGCCTTTGATTTAATACATTGTCGCTGGCTATGGTATATGAGGTTACTTCGGTGTCTTTAAACATATAGAAACTTACATAAAATTTTTGACAAAACTAAATAAATAAACCCAAAAAGCACTAACTTGCTTGCAAAGTTTTTTTGTTTTTATACGTTGGCAACGGTGCTTTTCGCACCTTGACAATCGTATGAAAGGTACTATCTCCTAATTTTCAGAATTGATGTTTATAAAACAAAACATATCGTATCCTTTTTATGTAGGCTTGTTTGTGGCTTTGCTTTTTTTTGCTTTGCTCATGGGTAAATTGACCTTGCCTTACCTTTCTTTTGATACAGAAATAAGTTTTTTGCTGACCAAACAAGGCATTTTACACAATAAATTTTGGTATTGGTCTTTTTATCTGCATATCACGACCAGCCTTTTTGTATTAGCAGCAGGATTGACACAATTTAACAACCAATGGCTAAAAAATCGTGTAAATTTGCACCGCAACATAGGCAAGTTGTATGTGTTTTTTGTGCTGTTTTTGAGTTGCCCCAGTGGTTTTATTATGGCTCTGTATGCCAATGGCGGTGTGCCAGCTAAGGTTTCCTTTGTGTTTACTTCGCTGCTTTGGTGGATTTTTACTTTCTTTGCCTATACTTCCATTCGCAAAAAAGATGTGGTGCAGCATCGTCAAATGATGATTCGGAGCTATGCCCTCACGTTGTCTGCTATTAGTCTGCGAATTTATACTTACATCTTTCCTATGATTTCCGATTTGTATGGCAAAGATTTGTATATTTTGGTTGCGTGGTTGAGTTGGGTGCCGAATTTGATAGTGGCAGAGATGCTGATAAAAAGAACTTCTAAATAAAAATGTTCAAAACTTTCGATAAGTTGTAACTTTTATTCGCTGAATTGCGTCTTTGTGTATGTAGTTTGAAAAAATAAAGTAACCAAATTTTCTAATCAACGTAAATCAAGGTATGTATTACAACAACAAATTTGCGACAAACAACTTAACGCAACACAAAACTTTTATGAACTCATTAGATTTTGCATCACCCGTATTTTACGGCTTGTCAAAAGAAGCAAAAAGTAAATTAAGCAAAGCAGATGTATTGCTCATTCTCAATTTAGAACAATCTTATTATCGCAAATCTATTGCTAATAATATCAATAAAACAGCCTTTATGGACGTAGTAGAGTACATCGTAACCGAAGCACGCCATTCAGACGAAAATCTTTCGTACCGTTTAGTAGAGGAGGTTTTGGAAGCAAAAGAACAGTATGCACAGTAGTCTGACTGAAAAATTGCATACGAACTTTTGCAAATTTACTTAATTTTTCTCCTAATACCTGAGAAAAATACTTGGCGTGGTCAGCGTAGAACAAAATCGTAGTTGCAGTTTTTTGATACCAAACAACAAAGTAACTTGTATTGGTTCTTTCAAATACAAAACTACATTATGCTCCTCCAAACCTTTCAGTAGAGCTGTTTTTATTGCTTTCGTATCTTGTGGAGGTTTGGTAGTCAATTCAAATTTTTCTATATTATCAAAATAGATACTTGTTTCGGCTGCCAATCCATTGCAAATGGTAATTGTACTATCTTTGATTTGAATAGGTCGCAACGAAATAGCTTTTTAAAACTACCTTATTTATACAACGCCACCAATTTTTCTGCACACCTCTCGCCGTCCATAGCAGCCGAAGCTATGCCACCAGCAAAACCAGCCCCTTCGCCACAGGGAAACAGTCGTTTGATTTGCAGGTGTTCGTAGGTTTCTCTATCTCGTGGCACACGCACAGGGGAGGAAGTGCGACTTTCCACGCCCACAATCTGAGCCTCGTTAGTCAAATACCCTCTCATTTTTTTGCCAAACTCTTTAAATCCCTCTCGCAACCTATACGCAAGTTGTGTGGGCAATACCAAATCCATTTCTGCCGACAACAGCCCTGGTTGGTAAGAAGTTTCATTTAAAGTAGGCGACAATTTGCGTTGTGTAAAGTCCACCAACCGTTGGGCAGGGGCTTGTTGGCTGTTGCCACCTATTTTGCAAGCCTGTTGCTCTACACTTTGTTGAAAACGCAAGCCCGCCAGCACCCCAAATTTACTGAAAGGTGCAGTATCTTCTTCGTCTATGGAAACGACAATGCCCGAATTGGCAAATTTGGAATTGCGGCGTGAGGGCGACATTCCATTGACTACCACCTCCATCGGGGCGGTGGCAGCAGGCACTATAAAGCCCCCAGGACACATACAAAACGAAAAAACTCCTTTTTCTTTGCCTTTGTACTTGATTTGACTCACCAAAGCATAGGAGGAGGCGGGCAAATAGTCGCCGCGTTGGTCGCAGTGATACTGCACTCGGTCTATGAGGTATTGCGGGTGTTCCACTCGCACACCCAAGGCAAAGGGCTTTGCCTCGATGAGAATATTTTTTTGGTGCAGGAGTTCGAAAATATCTCTTGCCGAATGTCCTGTTGCCAAAATAACACCAATTCCATCGATGGTTGAGCCGTTTTGCAACACTACACCTGTCATTTGTCCATTTTTCAACCTAAAATCTGTAACTTTGGTATCAAAAAGCACTTCGCCGCCTGCATCTAAGATACTTTGGCGAATGGCTGTTACAATGGCAGGTAGTTTATTTGTGCCAATATGCGGGTGCGAATCTACCAAAATCTCCTCACTTGCCCCATGTACGTTGAAAATCTCCAAAATTCGCCTGAAATCTCCCCGCTTGGTCGACCTTGTGTAGAGTTTTCCATCAGAATACGTGCCTGCACCGCCCTCGCCAAAACAATAATTAGATTCAGGATTTACTACGTGGTCTTTGTTTATGGCTGCTAAATCTCGTCTGCGTGTCCGCACATCACTCCCTCGTTCTATCACCACAGGTTTTACGCCCAACTCTACCAATCGCAAGGCTGCAAACAATCCTGCGGGGCCTGCCCCCACTATAATTGCTTGTGGTGCTTTGCTCACATCAGGATAATTTTTTTGGTAGCTTACCAAAGGCGTAACAGGTTGATTGACAAATAGTTCTGCCTCTACATTTACTTTCACTTGTTTGCTGCGGGCATCGATAGAACGGCGTAACTGCCTGACCACCACCGCAGGTTCATCGGGTAGTTGGTGTTGTTGCAAAACATACTGCCGAAAATTTGCCGAGTCGAAGGCAATTTCGGGAGGTAAAACGAAACGAAGTGTGGTGTTCAAAGCAAGTAAAAGATAACAATAAAATTACACATCAATCAATTTTTCATCTTTGCCCAATAGTCCTGCTATTTGATAGACAATATGCCCACTTTCACTCACTTTGAGTACAAAAACTCCTTGCTCTTGCATATTGGTCAATAATTTTTCTGCCTCCGAAGGGGACAAAGACGTGAGCATGGCGGTTTGGGCTATGGTAATGTTGCCACCAGATTTCATAGCAAACTCCATTACTTCTTTTTCCTGCTTTTGCTGCTGTTTGATTCGACCTGTTTTTTTGGCTGTGTAAACCATCCATGCACCCGTAGCCGTAGGCAACACGCCTATAAAAAAGACCAAAGCAAGGAAACTACCAATGCTTTCTTTGCCTTCGTTGAGTTGCACCACGCCACCAAACGTAAGAAAAAGTCCGAAAATAATGAGCAAAATGCCCGCATAATAACGCAAATGACCTACAAAGCTCATAATGATAAAAAATTTAGGTAAATTTTGAATGCTAACACAATGATAAAACTTTTTTTTGATTTTTTGATTTTATTGCGTAAAATTCGATTAACTCCCTGTTTCTATTTTAAAAACCTTGTAAGTTTGGTAGCCTTTTCGCATTTCTATAAAAATAACCTTGCATATCGTATAAACAGGCACAGCTAACACCATACCCAACGTGCCTGCCAAAGTAGAGCCTACAAAAATCATTACAAAAATTTCTAAGGGGTGTGCTTTCACACTCTTAGAAAAAATGATGGGCTGCATAATAAAAGCATCTATAAACTGCACACAACCAAAAACTGTAAGCACTTTTGCCACCAAAACCATAAAAACTTCGCTGTTGTTGAGGTCTAAGGTGGTGGTGGAAATAGCCACAAACAAGCCAAAACTTGTACTGGTAATAGGTCCCACAAAAGGTACAACATTAATTAAAGCTGCCAACAAACCGATGGTAATGGCATAATCTACACCTGCTATGATTAAACCCAACGAAGTAGTGGTAAAAATAGACAACATTTGCAGCAACAAAGCCAGCAAATAGTTAGACATCAGTTTTTCTATTTTATACAAAGCATTGATTGTAACCTCAAAATATTTATTGGGAATAAGCGCAATGATATGACTGCGAAAAAGCCCTTTTTCTATCAACGTAAAAAGGGTAATAATAGTAACCATTAAAATACCAATGACAATATTGGAGGCTGTACTAAGAAGGTTAGGAATAATTTTGTCGAATTGGATTTTATCAAAAAAGCTACTTACGCTATTGTTAATTGCCTCTACCAAAAATCCCTCTTCTCTCTTAATAAAATGATTATCTAACAGCATTTTTTCTATTGCAAAAATGGGTTTGTCTATCTTTGCCAGCAGTTCAGAAAAATCATTGAAAGCCAAAATTTTGAGTTGAGCAGTAAAAAGAGGGACAAAAAGCAAGGCAAAAATAGAAATAATGCCCAATAAAATGCCAAAAGATAGCAGCACAGCCACCACACGAGGCAGTCGTATGCCCAACAAGTGCAGTTGGCAAAAATAATCCGTAGGCACTTTGAGGATAGAAACCAGCACAAAAGCAACCACAAAATAGGTTACAATATTGGAAAAATACCAAGCCAATAGCCCTACCGAGCCAACAATTATACAGGCATTTAATATATTTTTGGTTAACAACATACAATTTTTAGCTCTTAGTTATTTGTACTTGAAAACGAATATAAAATATTATTCTCCTTAAAAGAATATTTTTTAAACTTTTTTAGTAACCATAAATAATATTTTTTGCTTTTGCCTATATGAATATATCACAAGAATCAAACCGACCTTTGCCTATTCGTTCAGTGAAACACTTTTAACGATAAACCCAAAAGTAAATCCGATAAGGGTTAAAAAATTATATTTAAGTTAAAAAGTTTGTTTTCATAAAACTTAAAATTATATTTGCATGGAACTTTTTTTAATCATGTGTGCCACGATGACACCACAAGAAATAGTCGACAAACTCGTGAAAGCCCGCAAACAGTTGGGCATGAGTCAGGCAGAAGTAGCAGTCCAACTGGGTATTACACAAGTGCAATACAGCAAGTATGAAAACTGCAAATCTGATTTATCTTTGACTAAATTCTTAGACTTGCTACGAATTTTGCAAATTGATATTGCCGATTTTTCGGACAGTAAAAACAAGACGAAAGAAGAAATCTTGGCTTTTATAGCCCAGCAAGAGGCAGACCTAAAAAGGTTGAAAGATAAGTTGTAACATACGCTTTAGCGTGTGCTTTGCAGTATTGTAACATAAGCTTTAGCGTGTGCTTTGTAGTATTAACACACGCTAAAGCGTATGCTACATTCGAGGCAATCGTGCAATTTTGAAAGTAAAATTTGCTAACTTCTGCAAAGTTTATACATTTGTATCACACAAAAGTTTGCTACAAACAAACAACTCAAAAAAATGGCTGCTACACGCATAAAAACCAAAATTTCCGCAGGTTTGGTTTCCTTATTTGTTCTTATCATTCTGCTTACATTGATTGGAGGCTATTCGCTAAAAAAATTAGAAAATAGTGCAAATGCCATGATTGCCAACCACTACGAGGGCGTGGTCTATTCACAAGACATGATGCGAGCCTTAGACAAGTTGGATTTCTTGCTCGAAGACACCCTCCGCACTTCTATCAATGCTTACAAAGAACAACTCCACCAAGTAGAACTCAATCTTACCAAACAGGAAAAAGCTGCTACTGATGAAAGAGAAAAAGTATTGACAAAGGAGATACGCAAAATTTTTGAGGAGTATAGATATGCAATGATGACCTCACCTATCAAACGGGCAGAGGCTCATCGGATAGAAAAAAAGATGAACGAAAAATGCTACCAACTCAAAGATTTGCAACTGCGTGAACTGAAAATAAAAAACGAAGTGATACAAGAAGATGCTAAAACAGGCTTTAACTACATTGCCTTAGTTGGCACCATTTGCTTTATGTTTACCATTGTCTTTATTTTTACCTTCCCCGAATACATTGCCAGCCCTATCAAAAATCTAACAGAAAGTATCAAAAAAATAGAGGAAAAACACTACGAGGAAAGGTTGCAACAAACTTCCAATGACGAATTTGGCGAACTTGCCAAAGCCTTTAATAGTATGGTCGAAAAATTAGACCAATACGAACACAGCAACGTAGCCAAAATTACTTTCGAAAAAAACCGAATTGCTGCCATTATCAACAATATGACTGATGGCATTATTGGCTTTGACGAAAATGACGTTATTCTCTTTGCAAATAAAGTAGCCGAAGAATTGTTGGGCGTGGACGACCAAGCCATTATAGGCAAAAATGCTGCTGACGTGGCAAGATTCAACGAATTGTTTAGACGTTTGCTACTCAACCGCAATAACGAGGATTTTAACATTAAGTTGTTTGCCGATGGCAAAGAAAGCTATTACGACCAAGAAGTGATAGACGTAAACGTGGAGCAAGAAGACGAAGCCCCTCACGAATTAGGCTATGTGATTATACTCAAAAACATCACAGAATACGAAGAACACGACCGTGAAACCTTAGATTTTATCAAAACCATAACCCGCAAACTGCAAAAACCTATCAATGCTATTCAACAGCAAATCAAAGTTTTGGAGGCAGAGGGCAGCGGCGACCTCAATAATCGTGAAATAGAGGCGTTGGAAAAAGTAAGAGATGAAAACGAAAAGTTGCAAAAAATAAAAACCGAACTATTGAGTTTGCAAATGAAGGCAGAAGACGAGGAGGACAACACCACTTTTGTCTATCAACTCACGCACCCCAAAGACATTGTGCAGTATGCCTCTGATGTATTTGCTGCACAGGCAGAACAAAGAGAAATCAAGATAGAAACTTTTTATGAGTACGAAATGGCAAAAGTCAATGCAGATTTGGAAAAAACTGCATGGGTTTTTGTTATGTTCGTTTCCAATGCTTTGCGTTATTCGCCAAGCAAAGGCAAAATTGTGGTTAAGGCAGTAGAAGACCCAAAAGAAAACGAAGTTATTTTTTCGGTAGAGGATTTTGGCAATGGTATGACAGACGAGCAAAAGAAAAATGTGTTCCAAAAATATTTGCCTACGTCAAGCACCACCAAACTACAATCCAAAACAGGTTTGGCTATGGCTATTGCCAAAGAATTTATAGAGCAACAAAACGGCAAAATTTGGGTGGAAAGTGACGAAGGCAAAGGTACTATTTTTTACTTTTCTTTACCTTCGGCTTAAAGTATATTTGCCCAAAGAGAACATAGGATATAATAATCAATTTTCTCAAATCCTTGCAAATCTCCTCTCTTGTTTTTAACTTGTCAAAACATTTTCTTGCACACAATTTGCAAGTTATCAAACAAACAATCTACTATTTTTTTAACAAGACTTGCCAGTGAAGTGTAAAGACACATTTATATCTTATGGACGCAAAGACAGCAAACAATTTGCTGCGGACTTGCACAAACGCATGGTTGCCGAAGGGTTTGATGTGTGGTTTGACCAAGAGGATATACCGTTGGGCGTAGATTTTCAGGAGCAGATTTATGAGGGTATAGAAACTGCCAACAACTTTATTTTTATCATTGCCCCGCACTCGGTGAAGTCCGAATATTGTTTGAAGGAGGTGGTTCATGCGGTTAAGCTGAACAAACGGATTATTCCCATCATGCACGTGATGCCCAACCCCGAAGAACTGCGGTTGATGCACCAGACGATAGAAAAACTAAATTGGATTTATTTCAGAGAGGACGTAGATGATTACGACAAGTCTTATGCTGGTTTGCGAGGCTTAATAGAGTCGCACAAGGACTATGTAAATAAGCACACCGAAATTTTAATACAGGCGTTGCGGTGGCAAAAGCAACTGCGTAGTACGTCTTTGTTGTTGGTGGGGAAAGAAAGACAGGAGGCAGAAACTTGGTTGGATACTGAATTTGGCAACCAACAAGCCCCTTGCCAGCCTTCCGATTTGCATTGCGATTTTATAGCTGAAGCGAAGAAAAATGCTAATGGTTTGATGACCGAAGCCTTTTTGTCTTATGCTACGGAGGATATGGTGTTGAGAGAGGAAATCCAAAAATCCTTGACTCGGCGAAACATCACAACTTGGACAAACAAAGGCGACATCCATACAGGCGAAATTTATGGCAGGGCAATCAATGCAGGGATAGAGCAAGCCGACAACTTTATTTTCTTGATTTCTCCCCAATCTATTGCCTCCAAATACTGTATGCTCGAACTCGAACACGCAGCCAACTACCACAAACGGATTATTCCTATTTATCTTCGCACCATTCCGAATGAGGATTTTCCTAAAATTTTGCAGCCTTTGCAATACATAGATTTCCGAAAAGCATTTGCAGACGAGGCTGTTTACCAAAAGTCGATGGAACAACTATTGGTGGAGATAAACAAAGAAAAAAGATACTTCGAACAACATAAAACTTTTTTGACCCAAGCCCTGCGTTGGGAGCAACAAAACCAAAACCAAAGTATTTTGTTGCGGGGTTACAACCTCGAACAGGCAAAGACGTGGCTCAAATTGGGCAAGCAACGCAGCACCCACCAGCCCACTACGCTGCACGAGGCTTTTATTTTGGAAAGTGATGCCAAAAGCACCCAACTGAATACAGAAGTTTTTGTTTCTTATTCACGTACCGATGGCGACTTTGCACGCAAACTCAACGGAGAACTCCAACTTAACGGCAAAACAACTTGGTTTGACCAAGACAGCATAGCATCTGGAGCAGATTTTCAACAAGAAATTTACAAGGGCATAGCAGGGGCAGATAACTTTTTGTTCATTATTTCTCCGCAAGCTATCAATTCGCCTTACTGTGCAGACGAGGTGGAGTATGCCCAAAAACTGAACAAAAGGTTTGTAACCTTACTATTGCAAGAAGTAGATACCAAAACCTTGCACCCTGCGTTGGCTGCGGTGCAGTGGATTAATTTTAGACCCAACACCGTAGATTTTCATACTTCTTTCAGTGAGTTAATCCGCACCTTAGAAATAGACCGTGAATATGTGCAGAATCATACCAAATGGTCGTTGCGGGCTATGGAGTGGAACAACAACAACAGAGATAGTGATTTGTTGTTGCGTGGGTCGGAGTTGTCGGTGGCAGATTTTTGGTTGCAAGAGGCAGAAAAAAATGCTAAACAGCCTCGTCCCAGCAAATTGCAACAAGAGTATATTCTCAAAAGCAAGGAGGCTTTTGCAGCAGGGTTGTTGGCAGAAAAACGCAAAGCAAGGGTTTTACAGGCTTTATTAGTAGCTGCGGTTTTGCTGTTGATAGGTGCGTTGATAGCAGGAGGATTTGCCTACAAACAAAGTTTGGTGGCAGAAAAAGAAGCAGCCAATGCCCAAATAGCCCAGCAAAAAGCTGAAAAAAATGCTCAATTAGCCGAAGATGCCAAGCAACAAGCCTTAGATGAAAAAAACAAGGCTTTGTTGCAAGAGCAAATAGCGAATGAGGAAAAAGTGAAGGCACAAGCTGAAAAAGCACGTGCAGAAAATGAAAAACGCAAGGCTGATGCCGAAAAAATAAGGGCAGTACAAGCCGAACAAGTGGCAAAAGAGCAGACCAAACAAGCAGTAGAGGCAAGGCAACAATCGGAAGTAGAAAGAGAAAAGGCAGACAAAGCCCGCCAACTTGCCGAGCTAAAAACCAAAGAGGCAAATGATGCCAAAAAAGAAACCGAAGCAGCCAACTTGTCGGCAAACTTCCAACTCTATCGTTTCAATGCTAAAGAATTTGCCGTAAAATCTGTAGAGCAAGAAAATGATACCCTGCGGGCTTTGTTGGCTCTGTCGTCTTACGATTTGAGTGCGGCGGCCTATGATATTGTGAAAAAGCCCAGCCAATTTGAGTCGGAAATCATAGAGGCTTTGCAAGATGCCTCATTGAAGTTTGATAAAACCAAAGGCGTACTCCAAAAAGCAGAGGCATGGGGCTTGACTTGGGACTATCAAACTGACAAATTGGCTTACAGTGATACCATTGGCAGGTTGGTGGTGAGCAAACTGAACAAAGAAGACGAAACCAACTTCCCAAAAATAAAAAAATTGGCGGAGTATCGTCTGCCCAAAACCGAAAATTTAGTGCGGACTTTGCTCTTTAATCCAACCAAAAGCACCGAAATTTTATTGGGTACTTCCGATGGCAATGTGATGACGTTGAATACAGAAGATGGCAAAACCAATACTTTGTATAATCACAATGCCCAAAGTGTGTTGAATATTGCCTATTGCGAAAAGAAAAATTGGCTGGTTTCTACTTCCTTAGACAGCAAAAAATCTTTGACTATTTGGGACGTTGCCAACAAAAAAATTATCAAAGATATTCAGCTTACTTATCCTGTGAGTGCCTTTGTGGTACACGAAAATTACTGGATTGGTGCGGACAGAGTAGGGCAAATTTTGTTTTATGACCTCAATGAATTGGATAAATTGCCTTCGGTTATTCACAAAAGGTATTATTTTAGTCCGTTTTATAGTTTGGCTTACAATGACAAGGACAAACATTTGGTTGTAGGCAATTTGCGAGGCGAAGTGCTGTATTTCAAATTCGACGCCACCACCTACCGAGTAGGTGTATCTGCCTTGCCTTTGCCCCAAGTCTTTACCAAAAAGCATTTGGGGGCTGTTTCGGTTGCCTCTTTTAGCCGAGATGCCAACTGGCTGGCTACGGGTGGACTTGACGGCGTGGTCATGCTTTGGGATTTGAAACAGATGGAAAACGGCAAAATAGACAAAATTGTGCCTGTTCGCATAGACAGTGAAAACCAAAAAATATTTTCTATAGCCTTCGACCAGCACACTAAGCACGTCATTTTTGGTGGTATGAATAAACTCCACATACGCCCCATAGACATACACCAACTTTACGATAGGCTACGCAACCGTATGCGAGGAAACGACCTCACCGACCCGCAATGGAACTATTTTAAACGTGGTGATTTGGAAAAACCAAAGAAAAAGAAATAACAAATTTTGTTGAATTATTTATGAAAAAACAACTATCAATTTTTGTTGCCTTTTTGTTTTTATCTTTTGCATTGGTGGCACAAGAAAAAATAGATTTGAAAAGTGCAACCATTATAGACACCATTCACACGCCAACTGCTGAGGTTTATACGCTGGTGGTAAAGGTCAATAACAAACAAGGAATTGCCAATGACACAGGCAAAGTGCTGTTGCCTATTATTTATGATGAAATTTCGCAATTTAGGGGCAAAGACAAAGATTGTAGCCGTTGGGAAGGGATTTTAAAGGTCAAAAAAGGCAATTTATGTGCCTTGACTATGCTCGATGGCAAACCTATTTGCACTTTTTCTTATGACGAAATTACGTATTTGCCCGAAACTTGCGAAAGCAATGTACCTGAAAGTATGGTTGTGAAATTCAAACAATTAGGCAAAATAGGTTTGGGCGATGCACGTGGCAATATGTTGATTCGCACTTCCTACGAAGATATTTGGTTGCTCAAAGACACTGCCCAGCATTTGGTCATGCCCGAAGTTGCCATAGTCCGCAAAGATAGAAAGTTAGGCTTGATGGAACTCCGCCAAAAAATTATACTCAAAGCCGAATATGATGGCATAGAATTTTTGCAACTCCTCAAAGAATCTGAAAAGCCCAAAGCAAAAACTTGGTTGCTTATCAAAGTGAAACAAAACGGCAAATGGGGAATTATCAACCTAACTACACAAGACGTTTACACTCGTGAGTTTGAAAGTATAGCTCCTTTTGCAGACGGCTGGGCGTTGGTCAAAAAAGATGGTAAATTTGGCTATATCAACCCTCAATCTGAACTGAAAATAGAAAATACTTGGGAATATGCAGAAAATTTTCACCAACAAGTAGCCATTGTTGGCAAAAATAATAAATTTGGTGTATTGCAAGCCGACAAAAAATTGGCAGTACCTTGCCAATACCACGAAATCAAATGGCTGTTTCCTGCTGAAACAGACGACAAATTTTTGGCTTCTTTGCTTTTAGTTCGCAAAGAAAAAGTATGGGGAATTATTACGCCTGCTGGTTTCGAAGTAGTGCCTGTGGAATACGAAAAATTGCAATTTGGCAAAGGAGATTATACAGGTTTTGGCAGCAAAGAGGGCAAAAAAGAGGAGATAGATATGAAAATTCCACCGAAAAAGTAAAACATACTAATTTTTTTATGACTACAACAGAAACTTTACCAACGTCCTCACCTCCGCGCCTGTATTCGGCAGCGGAATATCTGCACTTGTGCGACAAATTTGGGGCATGGTTTGAGATGGTGCAAGGGCAGATTTATTGGCGGTTTAATGGCGAAGTGTTGCCCGACTCTATTATTCAAATCTTATTGACTTCTAACGAACACCAACTACTAAACGACTATCCGATGGCAGCCGAAAATCACGACCTTTTAGTGGGTAACATTTACGCCCTTTTACGCAATACGATACAAGGTAAACCTTACAAAGTTTATACCCAAGCCCCCAACATTTACATAGCTTTGACAGGAAGTTACAGAGTACCTGATGCCACAGTTACACCTTTGCAAACCATTCGAAATGAAAAGAATTTGGTGCTTAACCCCTTGTTAATTGTCGAAATTTTATCTCCTTCTACTCAACAAATTGACAGAGTGGCGAAGTTGAAAGAATACAAATACATTGAAACTTTGCAAGAATATATTTTGATAGAACAAGACCAACTATTGATAGAACATTACCTAAAACAAACTGCGACAACTTGGCTATACCAAACTTATGAAAGCCTAACAGAAACTTTGCACTTGCCCACAATCAATAGCCAATTAAAAGTGGAGGAGATTTATCAAGGGGTGGAGTTGTAGTAAACCAAAAGTAAATGTTACAAAAACTTACTAATTTTTCTTATGCTTACAACTGAAATTTTGCCTATTGCTACACCGCCTCGCCTGTATTCGGCAGAGGAATATCTGCACTTGTGCGACAAATTTGGGGCATGGTTTGAGATGGTGCAAGGGCGGATTTATTGGCGGTTTAATGGCGAAGTGTTGCCCGACTCAGTATTGCAAACACTTTTTAGTTCTACTCCTGATGACCTTTTAAAAACATACCCAATGGCTACTTCTAATCATGGTAAAATTATCTCCAATTTGCACTATGCCCTGCGAACAAGTCTGGTAGGCAAACCTTATTTTGTATATGCCCAAGCACCCAGTATTTACATTGCTTTAACAGGAGGTTATAGAATCCCTGACGTTACAGTTGTACCCAAAGAAGAAAAATTTACAACTGATGGGATTATACTCAATCCAATTATAATTGTCGAGGTTTTATCCCCTTCCACTCAACAAATTGACAGGGTGGCGAAGTTGAAAGAATACAAGCACATTGAAACTTTGAAAGAATATATTTTGATAGAACAAGACCAATTATTGATAGAACATTACCTAAAACAAACTGCGACGACTTGGCTCTACCAAACTTATGAAAGCCTAACAGAAACTTTGCACTTGCCTACAATCAATAGTCAATTAAAAGTGGAGGAGATTTATCAAGGGGTGGAGTTATAGTATATGCTTTAGCATGTGTAATTTCCAAACAATTTATATTTATTTAGCATAAAAAACAATGGAAACCTCCTTATTATTAAGTATTTTGTTGGGTATTAGTTTGAGTGCCTGCTGTGGATTCAGGGTTTTTGTGCCTTTGTTGGCTGCCAACATAGCTTCTTTGTCAGGACTGTTGCATTTGTCTGATAGTTTTGCTTGGTTGCAAACATGGACAGCCTTTGGTTGTTTGCTTACAGCTACGACTGCCGAAATTTTGGCTTATTATTTCCCCTTTGTCGACAATTTATTAGACACCATAGCAGCCCCGTCTTCGGTCATTGCAGGTACGTTAGTCAGTGCTTCGGTTTTGCCACTCAATGACCCACTTTGGGCATGGGGACTCAGCTTGCTATTGGGTGGAGGTAGTGCAGCCACTGTGCAGGCAGGCACTACGGCTGTTCGGTTGCTTTCCAGCAAAGCCACAGTAGGTATGGGCAACAGTTTGGTGGCTAGCACAGAAAATACGGCTGCGATTGGTGGTTCGGTGGCAGCTTTGTTTATGCCTTTATTGACAGGACTATTTTTCGTGGTGGTGCTTGCTTTGCTGTTGGGCTGGGGAATAAAAAAATTGATAAAGAAGGAATGAGGCAAAGATAGGCAAGACTATGAGGACAGCCTGAAACAATACCGAGATATGGAAAACTCATTGGAGGTGCAGTATAAGGCGGGAGCAAAAGATACCAAAAAAGAAATTGTATTAAATGCAATTTTGGAGGGAGTAAGCAATGAGTTCATAGCCAAGATAACAGGTTTAGAAATTGAGCAAATAGAAAAATTGAGAAACAAAAGAGAACCCAAAAGTAAAAAAAGCTATTAAATAGTTAATTTTGAAACCACAAGAAAAAAAGTAAAAATTATATAGAATTTTGTAACCTTTTTACTCTTAATTACGTAGTTAGCTTGTTTGACTTAAAAACAATAATGTTGCAACTATAATACTAAGAACTACTATTTTTCAAAAAAATGTTAGTTCCTGCAAAGTCAAATCGGTATTTGATAAATCAAATACCTACGTTTAGTTTTCATTTAAAATACTGTTCATGTCCGAATCGCGAAGTTATTACCTTCAACTGCATTTTATTATTCTCATTAGCAGTTTGATACCTTCTATCAATAGGTTAATCAATCTGTCTTCGTTAGAAATTGTGTTTTACCGCACCTTGTTAGCAGCCTTGTTGTTTGGTGGGTTGGTTTGGTGGCGAAAACTCAACGTCAAATTAGATACCCGACTCATAGCCGAATTGCTGATAACAGGTTTAATTACAGCCGTTTACTGGACTCTCCACGCCTTAGCAGCCAAAATAGCAAACTCCTCTGTAACCTTAGTGGGCGTAGCCACCAGCCCCTTGTGGGTCAGTTTTATCAATCCAATTGTTACGAACCGAAAGTTAGATTATTACCAAATTTTGACAGGTGTATGTGCCATTTTTGGGGTCTATATGATATTCAGTTCGGGGTTTGATTATGGCATGGGCTTGTTCATTGCCATTGTAGCAGCCTTTTTTGGGGCTTTGGTTACAGTGCTAAATGCTCAATTTGCAAAATCACAAAGTGTTTATGTCGTGAGTTTTTACCAAATGTTGGGAGCTTGGGTAGGCACTATTATTTTGTTTCCTATCAACAACTATTTTCATTCTGTTTCGTTGCACATACCAGCGTACAACGATATTGTTTTGATATTGGTAGTGGCTTTGGGGTCGTCTATCTATGCCTATTCGGTGCTTATCAAGGTAATGAAAATAATTTCTCCGTTTACAGTCGTCTTAGTTTCCAATTTGTCGCCTGTTTATGGTATGATTGCAGCTTTGCTCATTCATGGCAAATCGGAGATGATGACCCTCTATTTTTATGCAGGTACGTTGGTTATTCTGTTTTCAGTCGTAGCCTATCCGCTGATGCAGATGGCAGAACAGTATCACAAAACGAATGCGCAAAAATAGATTTTAAATAAGAACAGCTTTTAAGTAAGTAATGCGACAAAATAAAGGTATCAACTACAATTCTTTTTAAAATGGCACATTTCAAGAATTGTTTATAAACTATAAAAAAACTATATAAAAAGTTGGGAAATTCAAAAAATAAATGCTACCTTTGCAACCTAAAATTTAAGAAAACGTGGACGAGTTCCACACACACCATTAAAATTATTTTTCAAACATGGTAAAAATTAGATTAGCTCGCAGAGGACGTAAAAAATTGGCTATCTACGACGTAGTAGTAGCCGACTCAAAATCACCACGTGATGGTCGTTTTATTGAAAAAATAGGTAGCTACAATCCTACTTCTCAACCTAACAAATTGATGTTAGATGAAGAAAGAGCATTTTATTGGGTTATGGTAGGTGCACAACCAACCGACACTGTGCGTCATTTATTGTCGCAACAAGGCGTATTATACAGAAAACACTTGCAAATAGGGGTAAACAAAAAAGCTATCAGCCAAGAAACTGCTGATGCCAAATTGAAAACATGGAAAGATGCAAAAGTTGCAACTACTCAAAATAGCGGTGTAGAAGTTGCTAAGAAAAAAGCTGAACAGAAAAAAGCAGCTTTGGCAGCTGAAACCAAAGTAAAAGAAGCAAGAGCAGAGGCTATCAAAAAGAAAAATGAAGTCCCTCCGCCCGTTGCACCAACTGCCCCAGAAACTACTGAGGCTTAATTTAGATAAAAACAAACAGTATATTAGAGGTTATTACGATAATTTTGTATAGAAAAATAACTTCTTGATTTTCAACTAATTGACCCTACAGTTGGAGGCAACCCCCGCCAAAGGGTACGGTACAAATCGTAATAACCTCTATTGATAAAAAGCTACAGACGAAATCCGTAGCTTTTTTTGTATAATTAGATAGTAAGTAGTTGAACCTAATTATCCGACACTTTTGAGGTGTCGGATAATTCTGATAATCAGATACTTAGTACTTGAAATATTATCGATTATTTAAGTCTAACTACTTAATATTTTGCACTTTGTCATTCTAAACATAGCAGAGAATCAGAGATAATACTCCAGATTCTTCGCTATGTTCAGAATGACAAAAAATGTACAAATAATTTTAATTAGAGTCTAATACCCCAAAATTTTCAGCATTTGTTCTGCATCTTGTTCTGCGTGGAACAAGGAAGTTGTCAATTCTCCTTTTTCGTTCCTGTCTATCAACACATGACGAGGCGAAGGAATCAGGCAGTGTTGCGTGCCGCCATAACCCGCCAACGACTCTTGGTATGCCCCTGTATGAAAGAAACCAATGTATTGTTTGTCGCCATTGATTTTGGGCAAATAAATGTTGATAGTGTAAGCATCGGAATTATAAAAATCATCACTGTCGCATGTAACGCCACCTAAATTTACTTTTTGGGCTTCATGCTCCCAATTATTGATGGGCAACATCAAGAATTTTTGCCCTATGCCCCACGT
Source organism: Cytophagales bacterium (assembly GCA_013299115.1). Classification (GTDB taxonomy): domain Bacteria; phylum Bacteroidota; class Bacteroidia; order Cytophagales; family Thermoflexibacteraceae; genus JAAFKA01. The sequence continues at coordinate 82,984 of JAAFKA010000004.1, read as the reverse complement.
ATCGGGCAGGTGCGTAATGAAAGAACCGTCTATCATGTACCACAATTCCCTTTCGTTTTGCAACTTTTCGCCCGCCACCGAAAAAATATGGCAGCCACTTTCGCCTACTGTAAAACTCCCAAATTCGGTAAAAATGTGAGGCGTAGGCACAAAATTTTTGTCGCACACATACTTAATAGTTTTCACTATTTCGTTAATCATGTGTTCGTAGTCATAATCAAAATGCAAATTGTTTTGAATAGGAAAACCACCACCAATGTCTATGGTGTCTAAATCGGGGCAAATTTTCTTCAATTCGCAGTATTTATAGACTATTCTGTTCAGTTCACTCCAATAATAAGCCGTATCTTTAATACCCGAATTGATAAAAAAGTGCAGCATTTTGAGTTTAAAATTGGGATTTTCGTGAATCTGTTGCTTATAAAAATCCACAATATCGTTGTGGCGAATACCCAAACGCGAAGTATAGAAAGAAAAATTAGGTTTTTCGTCTGCTGCCACCCGAATACCAACCTGAATAGGCTTGTTCAGGTTTTGGTAGGCTTCCAATTCCCCCATATTGTCTAAAATAGGCAAACAATTAAACCCTTCATTGATAAATTCTCTTATCAAATCTGTATAGGCTTGGCGTTTGTAGCCGTTGCAAATGATTTGAGTTTGCTTGGTTATTTTTTTGTCGGCATACAATTTTTTCATTATCACCAAATCATAAGCCGATGAAGTTTCAATTTCCACTTGGTTTTTCAGCACCTCGTCCAGCACAAATTTGAAGTGCGAAGACTTGGTACAATAGAAGTAAGTATAATCACCTTGATAATTATGCTTTTGCATTGCTTTTTTAAACCATTCGCGACATTTGTTTACCTGCTCGCCAATTTTTGGCAAATAAGTCAAACGCAACGGTGTGCCATATTGCTCTATAATAGGCTGCAAAGCTATGTCGTTAAAAGTGAGTGAATCATTTTCCAACTTAAACAGTTCGGTTGGGAAGTGGAAAGTTTGGTTCACAAGGTCTATATATCGCATGGATTTTTTGAGAGAAAAGAAATGAAAAGCAACAATAATTCTACAAACTATTGGAAGTAGAAAATAGTTATGACAAAGTTGCAACAATTTGGAAAAAATTTGCAGGAAATGCTGTTAAGTAATTGTAAATTTTTGTAGGAGATTAAATTTGCTTACACACTCAATCCCACCACACATATATCATCTGTTTGTTTTTCTGCTCCCTGCCAATTTGCTAAAGTAACTGCCAATACATTCTTTTGGTTTTCCATTGGTTGCTCCTGCACACTTTCTAAGAGTCTGCGAAAGTTAGCAGTCATAAATTTTTTGTTTTTTTCGCCACCAAACTGGTCTTGGTAGCCGTCTGAAAACAAGTAAAAAGTAGTAGGTTTTTCTAAATTGATTGGCGTACTCTCAAACACCACTTTGGTATCTTTGCTTGCCCCACCAATGGCAGTTTTGGTGGCTTTTATTTCCAATAATTTGCCCTCCTGCACATAATACAGGGGATTCATTGCCCCTGCAAACAAGGCTTTTTCAAATTTTGCGGGCTGGTCAGGTGCCACGTTTTTGGTTTTGTATAAAGAAATAACCGAAATATCCATACCATCACTCACTGCTTCGTCGCCCAGAATAGTTTTTTGTTTAAAAAACTCTACTATCTTCTTATTGAGATGTTTCAAAATAGTAGTTGGGTTCGTAAAACCGTTTGCCAATACAATTTCGTCTAAAAAACTGCTACCTATCATGCTCACAAAAGCCCCAGGCACGCCATGCCCTGTGCAGTCGCCAACGGCTATCACCGCATCACCTCGCATATCGGCAGCCCAGTAAAAATCTCCTGATACAATGTCGCGTGGTTTGAAGAAAACAAAAAAGTTGCCTTTGCCTATCAAACTTTCTAATTGCGAATTTGTAGGCAACATAGCCGTTTGTATCCGTTTGGCGTAGCTGATGCTGGCGGTAATGTCTTCGTTTTTTTTCTGAATTTCCGTTCTATTTTTCTCTATTTCTCTGTAAGACAGGGCATTGTCTAAGGCAGAGGCAGTGTATGAGGCTATGCTGCGGAGCATAGTCAAGTGGTAAGCATTGTAGGCATTTGGTTTTTCACTCTGCACAGTGATTACGCCCAGTGGTTTGTTTTGATAGACCAAAGGCAGGTACAAAATGGCTTCGGGGGTAATACCTATTTCTGCTTTGTAATTCGTAACTTCTGCTGAGGCATGGTGCAAAATAATTTCTTGTTGCGAATTGAAACACTGCACCGCATAACGCCAATTTTCTGTTAAACTTTCGGTGTGAAAAGGCAATTCTGCCCCGTTTTCCATAAAGCCGTCAAACTCCAACAAATTGCCCTGCTCACGATAAATACCAATACCAAAAAACTCGGCTGGCATCAGCTCGTTGATATTGTCATAAACAGTTTTGATAATAATTCGCAAATCCAGCGTTGCATTGACCTGTCTGCCTATTTCACTCAAAATATTTACGCTGCGGTAAGAGTTTTCCAACTCCCCATGTTTTTGGTCTATTTCGGCTTTTTGCGAATTGGCAAGTTCTAAAGTTTTTTGCAATTCCTCGTTCATCACGTGCAGCTCCTCCGTTGAGTTGCGTAACTCCTCGTTTGCCTCTACCAATTCTCTGGTTTGTTCTCTTACTTTCTCGGCAAGTTCTTGCTTTTGTTCTCTTATCAAGATTTCGTTTGCCAACAAAGTTTGTTCCTTTTCTTTTTTCAACACCGCAATTTTGTCGGCTAAGGCAAAAGAAAGCAAAATAACTTCGATGGCAGAGCCAAAAAATACCGAATTGGAAGTAAACCAATTAGAAGGCAGCACCGCATTGAGTTGGAGAATGAAAACAATGACAGCCACAATATAACAAACCCAAGCCAAGAGAAAAAAACGTGCTATCTTGTTCTTATTCAGGTAATTGACTATGCCCAACGTGAGCAAATAAACAACAAACAGCATAGCCCCGCCTTGCGAAACAGCAGCACTAATTTGATAATCTCCCGACAGATTGAGCAAAATGCAAACGCCAAACAAAAGATGCAAAGCATAGCTTACTTTGTGCAAACGTGGGGTATATTCTTTGGAATGTAGGAAAAAAGCAGCAAATAAAAGAGCAAAAATAGGGGCAATGGAAGCCATGGTAGGCACATAAAAATTGATAGTTGCGTAATTTCGCCACAAAAATTCAAAAGAATAGCCTTTGATTGAGCCGTACAACAAAGCTATAAAAAATACATAGCCTACATAAAACAAATAGGTTTTGTCTTTGACAGAAACAAAGACAAACAAATTATACAAAGCCATGACCAGCATAATACCAAAATACAGTCCATAGGCTACATCATTGCGGTGGTGCTGCTCAAAAAAAGGTTTCCACGTACCTACTTGCAAGGGCAACTCCACAGGAAAATTGCTTTTTACCCTAAAATAATACGTTTGTAAGCCTGTATTATCTTTTGTTGTTTGCAAAGGCAACAAAAATATATTCGTCAGGTAGTTTCGCTGCACAAAAGGCAGGGTAGCCCCTATGCGTGTGGTGGTGTAGGTGGTAGCGGAGGCGGAATCTGCACCCAAAACAGGGCTAAAAAACTGCACTTCGTCCAGCATGGGGTTGTCTATTTTGAGTAGCCAAGTACCTTCGGTGGCACAACGGACTGTAAACTTACCCCAAATGGCATAAGGCGTATTGCCAAAATTAGGCGTGGCTTGGGGGCTGGGTGCAAACAATTTTTGCTTGTCTGCTTGCAACAAGTCGTTGATTTTCAACAGATTGGTAGAGTCTTGATAAAAAGCTACCGACTGCCCAATAGAAAGGATTTTATCGGGAGTATCTAAAACGAAAACAGATTGGGCAAATGCAGACGAAAAGCAAAATAAAAAACCCAAGTAAATAAATAAAAACTTTTTCATAGCACAGCAAGATACATTTTTGAAAGTAAAAAAGCAAATTGCAGAAAGGATAGGGGCAAAAAATGAAGTAAGTCCTTGTAAGTCTTCGTAAACTTTGCCTTTAATTTTAACTTTTCAATTATTCCGAGTATCTTTGGCTTATATACTCTATGTCTTAATCATAGTCATTTTCTATGGAAAACCTCAACCTCCCATCTTTTGCACCCCGACTGAAAAAAAATAATCAACAACTCTATATTTATGACGAGGTGCGAAAAAAATATGTACTTCTTACCCCAGAGGAGTGGGTAAGGCAACACTTTATCAATTTCTTGGTTTCTCAGCAATATCCCACAAACCTGATGAGTGTAGAAAAAAGTCACCAAACCAATCAACTCCAAAAACGGACAGATATTATTGTCCATCAACGGAATTTGCAGCCTTTTTTGTTGGTAGAGTGTAAAGCCACACACATACGCATAGACGCAAAAGTGTTAGAACAAACTTTTACCTATAATCTCACTATTCAGGCTCCCTACCTTGCTCTTACCAATGGCTTAGTACATCATTACTTTGCATACGAACATGGATTGTACAAAGAATTAAAGGACTTACCCAACTACGAATAAGATTTAATATAAACTCCAGAAAGTGTTTTTGGGGTTAGGGCAACTATGTTGTTAGACTTAAATAATCGACAGTGTTTTAGTGTCTATGTATCTGATTATCAGAATTATCCGACACCTCAAAGGTGGCGGATAATTGGGTTAGAGCAACTAATATCTCTTTGAGGAATGTTAGTTCTACATATTACATCTGTGGCACTACCAAAACTTAATATTACTTTACTAATTTGTTATTTTCATCAGGAAATACCAACTGAGGTTTGAAAACCTTAGCTTCGTTAAAATCCATCAGGGCATAGGCAATAATAATGATAATATCGCCAACCTGCACTCTACGTGCTGCTGCACCATTTAGGCAGATAATACCTGTCCCTCTTTCGCCTACTATAACATAGGTTTCAAACCTTTCTCCATTGTTATTATTGACTATTTGCACTTTTTCTCCTTCTATTAAGTTAGCAGCTTCCATAAGGTCTTTGTCTATGGTAATGCTACCGACATAGTTCAACTCGGCTTGGGTAACTTTGGCTCGGTGTATTTTGGATTTTAAGACCTGAATATACATATACGTTGGTGGTTAAAATTGACAAGACAAAGGTAGTATTTTTTGGAATTGTAGTTGCAAAGTTTGAGAAAAAATCATTTCTTTAATTAACGTAAGTTATACTCGATAGACCCTCGACCTCCTCCGTTCAACCATCGGCAGGGTCTATTGACCACTGCCGAGGTTTCACTAAATATTTTCTACTGTTTCACTATTTTTTTATACACCACACCTTTTTTGCCTCTTAACTCCACTTGATACAGCCCTGATGCCAAGTGTTGGGTGTTTAGTTGCAATTTTTGTGGGCTTTGATTGACAATAGGTAGTTGCAAAGTTTGCCCCACGCTGTTGTAAACCTTTACTGATTGGAAACCAAAATCTGTGGGCAGGTCTATGGTCAAGAAATCTTGCGTAGGATTTGGGTAAACGGCTACTTGTTTGTCCAATTCTTCGGCTGCACTTGTAACAGTAACCCGAACTGTTTGCGATTTGGCGGGGCAGTTTAGGCTGTCCGTAACCACTACATAGTATTCTCCAGCTTGTCTTGCCTGAAAAGTACGGCTGTTTTCATCGACTATGCGTTGGTTGTTCAGATACCAAGCATATTCTACTCTGCCTTTGCTTTGCGTTACGGCTACTTCCAATCTGTTTTGTTGCTGTTGCAAATTGAATTTAGGTTTGGCTAAGGCAAGCAAGGCAACAGGTTGGGAGATAAACACACAACCATCGGCTGCGGTGATATGCACTACGTAGTTGCCCGACAAAATGACTGACAAACGGCTTGTAGTTTCGTTTACTAACCTTGCGTTGTCTTTAAACCACTGATAACCAACGGCTTGCACGTTGTTTAAAGCCTTAGCTGTGAGGGTTGTGTTAATGGCTTCGCCCTCGCAATATCCGGCTGCACCTGCCTGCTCTATGGCTACGCTGGTGGAGTTGCCACAAGAAACCCGCACCAAAATAGCTTGACTGAATAAGGTTAATCTTTTGGCAAGGCTGTTTTTGACTGTCAAAGTATAGACTCCTGCATCTGAAAAAGCTACAGGGCTGCGGAAAATTCGGTTGAGGTTGGGCGTATTAATTGGCAACCCATCTTTGAGCCATTGGTAGCTGTTGGCTGTTCCGTTTATGGTTTGGCTGATGTCGAGGCTCTGGTCTGCGGTAAACAACACTTCTTGGGCTGTGCCTATTCTGCCTTGCGGTTCATAGACTGCCCCGTCTGTGTTCAATACAGGCAAGGTTTGCAGTGGTTCGAGGTCGGCAAAATCCAATAAATTGGTGTGCAGCACCATTCTTTGCAGCGTGGTGAGGGTGGCAAAAGAAGGAGGCAAAGTAGCCAATTTGTTGTTTTGCAGGCTGAGTTCTTGCAATTTTTTGAGATTGCCAAAAACATTGGGCAAGGTTTCAAATTGGCAATTTGCCAATTCCAAACTTTCCAAATTTATTAGTTTGTCTATACTTTGGGGCAAATCTTTGAGGTTGTTGTTGCTCAAATTCAGTTTTTTGAGGGCAGTCAGTTTAGACCAATCTGCAAAAACAGTGGTGATTTTGATGTTTTGGGCAAAAAAGTTTTCCAATTTAGCCAAGTTGCCCAAATTGCTGTGCAGGTTGTTAAATTGGTTGTTACCCACCCAAAGGGTTACGAGGTCGGGCAAGTTGCCAATTTCCCTAATCACTTCGCCTGTGAGTATGTTGTTGCTAAGGTCTAAATATTGCAATTTTTTGAGATTGCCCAACGTGGCAGGTATCATACCCGAAATTTGGTTGCCCGATAGATTGAGGTAAATCAAGTCGGACAAAATATTGTTGCCAACAGGAATGATGTCGGGAATAGTGCCAATCAAATTGTTGTTTGCCAAATTGATATACTTGATTTTGTCGCCTTCCATCTGAATACCATACAATTCGGCAACGGGGACTGTACCGTCGAGTTTCCATTTGTTAGTCCAATTTGCCCCGCCCAAACTTTCGTTGATTTTTATCAACAGCGTAAGGTCTGTGCTGCTCACGTTGCGGGTAATGGTTCGCAAACGGATAGTGTTGCGGGTCAAGGTAAGTTGCGTGCCTATGGTGTTGCGGACTATGCAGGTATAAATTCCTGCATCTGTGTTTTGCAAGGGGTTGATAGTCAAGCTATTGGAGGTTGCCCCCGAAATATTTACGCCATCTTTCTGCCATTGGTAGAGGTTGGCTGTGCCACGACTGCTGGCACTCAACACCATGCTCGTGCCTGTGTAGGCGGTGGTGTCTATGCTGCGGTTGATGCGTGCCTGATTGGAATAGGTGAAGGCAAAGGCTTGACTGACAAAAGCCTCAACAGAGCCAAAGTCGAGGCTGTTGCCTGTGATGTCTAAGATTTGCAACTTACGCAAGAGCAAAGTTCGGTTAGTCAATACGCCTGTGAGGTTGTTAGCGGGGAGTTTGATTTCGGTAACTCTGCCCCCAAAGGTTTTTACGCCTAAGAAAGTGGTGAAACTTTGGGAAAAATCCCAGCGAATATCCCAATTATTGCCATTGGTGCTGTTGTAAACTTCACGCAAAATATCCAATTCTTCGGGGTAAATGCCCGAAAATACTTTGATAACAACGGTGCGTTGCAAGGGCAGGCTGCAACCTGTGCGGACATGACGAGCCACAATGCTGTAAGTATAACTACCTTCGGTGGTCAAGTTGCCTGTACTGAACGTGAGGTTTGTGCCATTGCGACCTTGCTGGGCATTGCCTATGGTTTGGTTGGTACTGCGTAAAACTAAGCTGTATTCGATGCTATCTCTGGAATTTGCAACTATAATTTGGGCTGCAAAGTTGGGCGAAATTTCATCATTTGGCGTGCTGACTACCAATGTGGTGTCTATGTTTTGCGTAGGGGCTTGCAAGAGTGCCGAAAACGCAAAAGGGGCAGAAACGCAGTTAGGGGCTTGGCTTACTTGCAAGGTTGTACCCAACTGTGTGCCAAAGGGAACAGTAGCCAAAGAAAAACTTAGCGAATCGCCAACGATGGTGGCAGAAACAGGCAAAGCACCGCCCACACGAGCTGTATAGAAAGAATTGGGGACAAAATTTTGCAACCTTACCACCAGCCTTGCGTTGGGTGTGCTGCAAGAAGTGGCTTGCACCACCCTTGCAGCCCTGATGATGGGCGTGGGCAGCGTGGCATTGGAAACTGTGAAACCATTGGCAAAGGCGGGCGACAAGCAGCTCAATGTTTGGTCGAAAACTCTGGTATTGGCAAAGGCTGTGCCGCCGCTGACTGCGGGCAATAACAAAAACTTGCCCGCAGCATCGACTTGGAGGTTTACGCCTGTGTATTCGTAAGTTCCGTTGCCGTCTGTGTCTATGTCAAATTTTGCCAATGCGTTGGCAAGGGTGTTTAGGTTAATTCGGACATCGGCAGTGGTGCCAAAACAGGTGGTGGTGGTGTTTTGGGTGGTGATGCTTGTAATACTTGTGGAGCAAAGCAAATAGGGTGTGCTGAACTCGGAAGTGTTAATATTGACAACAGGCGAAGTGATGACAGAGGTAACAGTGGCAGTGATATAATCCGTAGAACTAATAGGTGCATTTGTAGGGTTGATAGTTATTATAATGCTTTGAGAACCAGCAACCGTAAAATTTTGGTTTACACTACCTAAATAAATTTCTCCTTCCACTTGGGCAAGAGGTACACTATTGGCTGTTTTAAACAACTCGATGGTGTGTGTGCCAGCTACCAATGGATTGACCGTCAAGGTAACTGTAATGCTGTTGGCAGAAGTTATGGCAGCATTGGTAATGGTAGGTGCTGGTTGTCCGTTGTTGCCTTGTTGGGCAGGTGGCAAAGATAAATTGAGGTCTATTCCTTTTTCCGCAAAACCTGTGGCTGCTGTTCCGTTGGAGTAGATGGAGTTTTGGGAGATTCGGTTGGAGTTTCCAATCCCAATATTGATACCTTGTCCTCGGTTTCTATAAATTTGATTGTTGGTAATTGAATTATTATTGCCTGTATTATTGCCGACTGCACCCGAAGCAATTAAAATACCTTGTGTGTTGTTAGCAATGACATTGCCATTACTTGCATTTCCAATCGTATTGTTCGAGCCACCACCTGTAACAGCATAGCCACCTACAATGAGTCCTATGCCTGTATTGAGTGAGGCTATTAAATTTCCGTTTACTCCTATCTTGTTTCTTAGTAAAGTATTATTGTTAGATTGCAAAATAATTCCTGCTCGGCTGGTATTATTTATTACATTGTCATTGATATTAAACGTATTGGCACTAAAACCAGCACCTCTGTCTAAAGCAATGGCAACTTGTGAGGGACTGGTAGAAATATCTGAATTTGAAGCACTGCTCAACATTCCAAAATGATTGTTGATTATGCTATTACCCAAAGTAGAAGGATTACAACCTGCATAAATACCTACATTGGTATTATTGGAGATAATATTATTGCTAATATCGCAATCTCCAATAGCTGTATTCAGTGTAAAAGTTATTCCTACATCATTGCCTCCTGCTGCACCATTGCCTGTAATACCAATTCTATTGTTATCAACTGTAATATTGTTTGCATTGATTTTGATAGCATCGGCAGTGCCAGCAACTGTAATAAGAAAAGGAGCAACACCAATGGTATAACTATTTGTATTATGGGCTTGGCAGATAATATTGCCTGTTACAGAACTACCTGCTGAACCTGTATTGAGGTGAATGGCTTGGGCAGCAAAATAGTTATTGGGTAGAGTCAAAGGTGGCAATAAGGTATTTCTATCTGTTTGCACTCCAAATAAATTGTTTCTAATAATGCAAGGAGAGGCTGTGTCAATACCTTTATCTGTTGCAGCAAAAGAATTGCCATCAGTTGCATTTGCTCCGCCAATGGTGATGCCTGATAAACCTGAGCCGATGGAGATGCCTGTGGAGTTGGGGAGGGCTGCTGTGCCTGCGGAATCTAAACCAATTTTGTTATTTTCAACAATAGCTGGTCTGTCTAATAAAACCCCTGTAACAAGATTAGAAATGATATTACCTTTAATTCTTACATTATTAGTTGAAGTACCAACAGACCAAATACCTACACTATTAGTACCCAAAGTACCTCCTACATTACTACCATTTATATTTACGCCAATCCGATTATTAAAAATACTGATATTAGAAGAGTTTTCAACTCTTATACACGAATTATCGCAAGAAGCTATTACATTATTTTCTATGTTAAGTGGCGTAGGGGTGGGAGCTAAACTTTCTAATAACACACCTCGCCCTCCAATAGCAAAAACACCTGTTGCTAAAATTAAAGCATTGCCATCTTTGTCTGTCCCTATTTTATTTCGTTTAAAAGAAGTTGGTATTCCTTTTAAAGTTACAGCATCACCACCTGCAATAGCAGTACCAGAAATAGTATTGTCTTCTATTACTGTGCCTGTTATATTTATCCCTGTAATAGTTAAACCATTTTGATTGCGAATAAGTGCTGTGCCATTGATGTCTAAACCAATGTAATTATTTCTTACCGTGGTATTATTCGCACTAATAATCAGTGCATCTACACTATTCCCCGAAATTATATTTTCTTGCCCAGCTACCCCCCCAATCGTCAGCCCACTTGCCCCTGTGCCTATCAAAATCCCTGTTCCGTTTGGAATGGCAGTATCACCAGCAGTATTAGTTCCTATTTTGTTGCCTGTGAAAACGAAAGGCGTGGTAGTAGCACTGGCTATTTGTACGCCATAGCCTAAACCACTTGTATTACCTGAAATAGTGTTATTGGTAATTGTTAAGCTACTTGAAGCAGCCATAGTGCCTTCAATTACTAACCCTCTGGAGTTTGGGGCAGCAATTTCCACTGTTGATGGTAGCACAAGAGGATAAAGTCCAATTTTGTTTTGGCTAATGGTAGAATTTTGTAGAGCATTACCATAAATGCCGACTAAACTATTGCCTATATGATTATTAGAAAGAGTAATACCACTAATTGGTGTAGTGCCATCACCTAAAAAAATACCTGCATTATTATTGGGTCTTGCAGCATAAGGGGCTGGGGTCATACCAATAAAATTATTTTGGATATTACAAGCATTTGCACCTGCATAAATATTTGAACTTAATTTTATTGCGTCTTGTATGGCACTTCCTATATAATTTCCGTCTATGGTAATTCCATTTGTTATCATATCACGCACATCTATTCCTATTTGACATGGTGCAGCAGCATAATTCACAGCAATATCACCAGCCATGCCAATTCCGTTATTTCTTATGATTACACTACTTGTTCTTGGCATTACTACTATTCCTGCTGCATTGCTTCGGTTGCCTATTGCGTTGTTCTGAATGGTAATTCCATTTGTGCCTTCGTTGGTGTGAATACCTACACCAGTGAGGCTTGTAATATTCGCATTGCCAGCAGTAAAGCCTATGCGGTTAAATTCTATGGTTGTTGTTGTTACCGTATTCGTTGGCAGGCTTGACCCAAATCCAATCCCCCCTCTCATAGCACCTAAAACATTATTTTTTATTATTACATCTGTCATAGCACCTGCACCACCCACCCAAATATCGTAACTTGTATTGGCTGTTCCTAAAGCACCAGTTTCTAACAAGCCAAAATAATTATTTTCAATAATTGTATTATTGCCATTGGCAGCATACACCCCATTAGAACTACAAGCCTGAAAAACATTACCTTTATTACCCAAACCCCCAATCGTTACATTATTGGCATTATTAGCAATCCCAGCACCACTACTAATTCTAAAAAAAGATAAACCATAGACTTGTGTATTGGGTGCAGAGGCTAAGATAGTAAATCCGTTTCCTGCTGTTAAAAAAGTTCCATCAATTTCTACTTTCTTTGAAAGAGGTAAAAAACTTTGTTGTGTGCTACCGTCTATGATAACAGGTTTGGTAATAGTAGGCAAGGCAGAGGTCAAGGAACATAGAGGAGTTAAAGAAGGAATTTTAAATTTAATGGTTCTGTTGGGAGTACTACCATTCAAATCAGGCAACGGAGTTGGTGTAGTTGTAAAATTACTTGCAGTAATAGCCTCTCTTAACGAACCAACCCCAGCATTCAAGCCATTCGTAACATAAAAAGTCCCAAACTCATAAGCTCCAATATCTCTGTTTCCACCTAATAAACTTTCTCCTCTTTGGTCTGTTTCTGTTGTTGGTAATATAATTGCTGTTCCCCCTTCAATAGCCACGTTGTTTATATTGGCAACTAAGGCGTGGGTAAAGGTGGCACCTCCGTTGTCCCTAAGTACATTGTCTATGATGTCAGAGGTAGTAATGCTTGTGTTAAACCCTGCTGGTGTGAAACCTGTAACAGAGGCAGCAATATTGTTAGTCATTGTTGGTAAGCCTGTAGCATAAAAAACATCATTATTTGTGTTATCTAAAAACAAAGAATTGCGAATAGTACCACCACTCAAAGCTGCATACAAACCACTGCTGGTAGAAGTTTGGTTATCATTTCTTACTACGCTTATGTTCTCTAATGTAAAATTACCATTACCACAATAAATGCCAGCACCTTCGCCTGAACCTAAACCTGTTAGTATGCTATTTGTGGATATTGTGCTATATTGTATTGTAAGAGAACCTGTATCATGATAAATTCCTGCTCCATTAGTAACAATACTTGCAGAACCTACCTCATTATTGTGGATAGTAGAACGTAAAATAGTACAAGTGCCAATGTTATAAATCCCACCACCATTGGCATTATTAGCAGAAATATTAACTGTATTTAGTTTGATAGTTGTGTTTGTGATGTTGGCTGTGCCTGCGTTATAAATTCCACCACCCAATAAATCTCCTGTTGAAAACCCAAATGTATTACTTTCTATGATTGAGTTATTGAGGTTGATAGTTGTTCCTGCTGCATTACAAATTCCAGCACCTAAAATATTTCCAGTACCTTGTATAGTGTTGTTTTTTATGGTGGTGTTATTCAAAGTAGCTGTTCCAGCATTGTATAAACCACCTCCTTCTGCGATTGTACCAGAAATAGCACTGTTTTCTATTGTGCAGTTTGTTAAGGTTAATGTACCTGTGTTGTTGATTCCAGCCCCTCTATCATTCAACAAAGCCCAGCCTTTGATAGTTAGTTTTTCTATTTCTACGGTGCTTGCTGTACTGATTAATAAAAATCTTACAACTGGTGCAATAGGAAATCCAACAGCCCTGTCTATTGTAAAATTATCACCTTTGATAATTAGCTTTCCATTAGTTTTATTTACGGCTGGTAAGGCTGTTGTGCCTGTGGCTGCTGTGTTAGCATTTGTAAATGTAAAACTGTTTTGTATTGTAATCGTATAATCTCCAGCAAAACCATTGCCATTACTGATAGCTGTTTGTAGGGCTGCAAAAGTAGCAACTGTTTCACTCTGCCCAAACCCCTGCATTGCTCCTAAACAAAACCAAAAAAGTAGAAATATTTTTTTCATGATGTATGTGTGATTTATGATTTATGATTTATGATTTATGATTTATGATTTATGATTTTTTTGTGCAAAATTGCAAAATTCATAAATCATAAATCATAAATCTTTTTATGGCAAATATAACAAAAGAGAAAAGTTTTGCTTTGGCACTACGAGTGGTAAGACTATACCAATATTTAACACATAGAGAAACTAACAAAGAATTTGTACTTTCTAAACAACTACTTCGTGCTGGTACTTCTGTTGGTGCAAATATTCGTGAAACTACCAATGCAGAAAGTGCAGCCGACTTTATTCATCAATTAGCCATCGCACAAAAAGAATGTGATGAAACTTGTTATTGGTTAGAACTATTACATCAAACCAGTTACCTAAACGAAGATGAATTTACTTCTATCTATCAAGATGCAACCGAAATGCTAAAAATTATCAAATCTATCATTCTTACACAAAAACAAAAGAAAAATCATAAATCATAAATCATAAATCATTTTTAGATAGCCTTTGCAACGTAAAATAAGAAAAAAGGTTTGGAAAATTGGAGGTTTTTTTGTCTTTAAAATTTTATATCTACGTGTTTTGCCTTTGATTGGGTTTCAGATTCACGTGCTTTGTGTCCCTATGTTTCACGTAGGGCTATTGTTGTTCAACCTCTTCGAGGTTGTTGCAAGACGACAGCGTCGTATTCCCTACGTTTCACGTAGGGCTATTGTTGTTCAACCTCTTCGAGGTTGTTGCAAGACGACAGCGTCGTATTCCCTATGTTTCACGTAGGGCTATTGTTGTTCAACCTCTTCGAGGTTGTTGCAAGACGACAGCGTCGTATTCCCTACGTTTCACGTAGGGCTATTGTTGTTCAACCTCTTCGAGGTTGTTGCAAGACGACAGCGTCGTATTCCCTATGTTTCACGTAGGGCTATTGTTGTTCAACCTCTTCGAGGTTGTAAAAAAAATGCCAAACCAACCCTTTAGGGCAGGGTCGATTGTTTCTAAAAAATGTTTATCTTTGCAAAAAAATTGTCAATAAAAACGGATTTACAACTACCCGATTTTTTAACAAAAGTTCAAGATTACCGCAGACCACGAAGAGTCGCATGGCAACCAAATTTATCGCAAATTTTGGCTCATTGAGAATAAAACAGCCATGCCCAAAGGCTGGAATGGGATTGAAAGGCTTATCAAAGTGAGGCGTTGGGGACTAAGAAGTGGGAAAGAATTTGAGCAAACGGCTTATTACAAGTACGCAGCACCTCCTTTTATCAAATTCATAATATAGGAAACATTGGCTTTTTCATAGTGCTGTGTACTGAAAACATTACAGATTTTTCAAATTTAGGAAAAAAAGCTATCTTTGTTTCAAATCTATGTCTATGAAATCTTTATTATCGTATTTTACTCCTGTCTTGGTTCAATTAGGTCAATCACAGGTAAAAAAAACTTTTGTGAGTTAGGCGAGAAAATCTGTACCCACAGGGGCAGCCATCTTTATAGTTTGAGCAAAAATCAAGCTTTTATGAAATAGAACACGAGTTTTCAGAGAACTTGATAAATCAAGTTCCTACGTAGGTATTTGATTTATCAAATACTATTATGATTTGTAATCATCTGGTTGCAACTGCACAGGTCTTTTGAGTTTTTCTTCGAGAGAAATAAAAGTTTCAGTTCTTTCTATTCCCTTGATTTTCTGAATTTTATCGTGTAAGACCTCCCGCAAGTGCTTGGTATCCTTGCAAATAATTTGAGCAAAAATACTGTATGCCCCTGTGGTGTAGTGCAAAGTTAGGATTTCAGGAATTTTAGCCAATTCGTGGGTTACAGGCTCATACAAAGCACTTTTTTGGAGGTAAATGCCCAAAAAGGCTGTAATGTCGTAGCCCAACTTACTAAAATCTACAGACAAAGACGAGCCTTGCACAATACCCATATCTTCCAATTTTTTCATTCTCACGTGGATAGTTCCCCCTGATAGGTGAATTTTGTCTGCTATTTCGGTGTAAGGCGTCGTGGCATTTTTCATCAATTCAGATAAAATCTTGATATCGATGTTATCAATTTTCAAATTCTTGTCCATTTTTAAAAGCTGTTATTAAAAAAATTGCAATGAAATGATTGTATTTTTGATAAGTTTCTAAATTTTATTAAATTTTATTAAAAAATTTGCAAAAATAGATTTTGCCTATTATCTTTGTATTGTCAATCATTCAGAAAGAGAATGAGCAAACTAAAAAGCAACAAACACAAGTAATAGTAAGCAACTACGAAGTTGCGAAATTTTCAAATTACTTGTTCAGTTTCTTTGATAAATTTTATTGTAGGGTGATGAAATTTGGCAGCCATACCCACCGTTCTCGTGGGCGAGGAGCATGGGACAAATTTTGACAGGAAGTAAAGTTATAGGTCATCGTAACCTTTGCCTTGTAGCTTTATTTCCTGAACAAAACTAACCACCTCTTGAAGGTTCGACTCCTTCCCCTACAGCCAACATGTGTTTATTTTATGTGTTGTTTATTGGTTAAGGTTAAAGAGGTGTGCTGTTGGCATACCTTTTTTTATTTATAGTGCTTGTTTTTATTTATAGTGCTTGTTTTTATTTATAGTGCTTGCGGATTCTCAAATCCGCAATGTTTTCGGTTGTGAGCAACCAAAAACATCTTAGTCTTCACACGCTAAAGCGTATGCTACATCTTAGTCTTCACACGCTAAAGCGTAGGCTACATTTTAGTCTTCACACGCTAAAGCGTAGGCTACATTCACGTTAGGCAATTTTGATTTGGTCTATGGCAGCAGCCAATTTTCGGTCTTTGTCGGTTACAGTCCCCCCTGCGTCATGCGTATTGAGGTTGATTTCCACTCTATTGTAGATGTTCGTCCAGTCGGGGTGGTGGTTGTGCTTTTCGGCAAGAAAAGCCACTTGTGTCATAAAAGCAAAAGCCTCTACAAAATTTGCAAACACAAAAGTTTTGCTCAAACGGTTATTATTTTCTACCCAGTTGTTCATTTTTTGATTAGAAGTTTTTATCTTGTTGGTAATAAGTAGTTGAATCTAATTATCCGCCACCTTTGAGGGGTCGGATAATTCTGATAATTGGCTATAAAAGGCACAAAAAAAACTGCAACAAGGCAGTTTAGCATAAAATAAATTTTGAAACAAAAAAGGCAAACCAATATCGCACCGCATCGACCTCACACCGTTGCTGCCTTCCGACCCTGGCGGGGTTCAGAGGGAGCAGGTCGTACTGATTTGCCGTTGCAAAGGTAGGAAGGTTTTTTGTTTTTACAAATTTTAGTAATCTTTTTTTCGATTCTCTTTATGAAAACTTGTTTATTGTGCAATAAACCTTTGACCGAACCTGAAAGCATTGCTCGTGGTATAGGTCCTGATTGTTGGGAGAAAATTCAGGCAGATGTTTTGCGTTATCGTCATTCTTTTGCAGACCGTTATTGTGGGATGCTAACCGAAAATGTGCTACTGAAACGTGGTAATGACGATGCACCTCTGACCAATGTAACACACAAGGTATTTTTGCACGCCACGCAGGGCTACGAATGGGGCAACACCTCTGAGGGTGCTGCCGACCTTGCTCTCAATATTTTGTGGCATTTTGCCACGCCCGCCGTTGCTTTGCGGTGGTATCAGGTATTCAAACGTGATTTTTTGGCTACCTTACCCTACGAAGGTGGCGAAATTGAGGGCAAAGTGATTAGGCAATGGATAAAAGACAAAACAAGAACTTTGTTTGGGTAGGTAATTTTTAATGCTTAATTTTGAAGGTTGAATAGAGGTTATTACGATTTGTACCGTACCCTTTGGCGGGGGTTGCCTCCAACTGCAAGGTCAATTAGCTGAAAATTAACAAGTTAATTTTCTATACAAAAATTATCGTAATAACCTCTATTCATAGCAGATATAAATTCTACCCACTCTTTATTAGACTTAGTTTTATTTTCATATCTTTGCAGCAAAGCAAAAACAGCAAAGAAAAATGAAAATATCACATCTAATTGGTATTGTGGTTATTGCCATTGCCATTGGCATTATTGTATCTTCTGCAGGCAATGCAAGTCAATATGTCAATTTCAAAACAGCCAAAACAATGGCTACTAATGGAGAAACAGACAAAGTACATATTGTAGGAGAACTTACAAAAAACGAGGCAAAAGAAGTGGTAGGCGTAGAATACGAGCCACTAAGAGATGCTAACTATTTGTCTTTCACCCTGATAGACGAAAATAAAGAAATTCAGAAAGTAGTTTGCTACAATCCGCCACCTGCTATGCAAGACTTCAAAAAATCCGAAAAAGTAGTAGTCATTGGCAAATACCAAAATGGCGTGTTTGTTGCCAGTGAAATCTTGATGAAATGCCCATCTAAATACGAAGAAAAAGAATTGAAGTAAAGCTATGAAATTTGCAATTTTATCATTTCTCCTCTGCCTTTGGTCGTCTGCTTTGGTGGCTGGTTTGTTTGTACCTGTCAAAGAAAAATTAGTTGAAAAAGCTACGCCACACAATAAATTACTTTCAAAAGCCCAAAAATACTTGTCAGACACCTTGGCGGTAACTAATAAGTTAGGTAAAAACTTTTTTACCGATTCCATTAAGCAAAAACGAAGAGAAGACTCTGTTCGTAAAGCACAACGGAACAAGTTTTTGGTCTTTCCATTGGCTGCCTACTCTGCTGAAACAGCTTTTGGGTTTGGTTTTGCTACGGCTTATGTGTTTAAAACCAAAAAAAATGATACCTTATTGCGAACTTCCACCATTCCTACAGGACTTATTTATACCACCCGCAACCAAATTATCATAGGCATAGGTGGCAATATTTTTTTCCCAAAAGAAAAATATGTTTTGCGTTTTGAGAACACTGCAAGCAAATTTCCCGATAGATTTTGGGGAATTGGCAACAATAGCAAACAAGAAGCCGAAGAAGTATATAGTTACTCGCAATTTTTGGTTAATCCGCAACTGTTGCGGCGGGTTTATAAAAGATTGTTTGTTGGTGGCATTGTAGAGTTGCAGAAAATATTTGATGTAGAGTACACCACCAATGGTGTATTTGCCAATTCGCCTATTTATGGCAAAAATGGCGGTTTGAGTGTGGGCATGGGTTTGGTAGTTTCTTACGACACCCGCAACCACGCCTACGCACCCAACAAAGGTGGTTTAATTCAGCTTACAGCCCTCGATTTTAATAATTTGTGGGGCAGTGATTTCCAACATAACATAGTCCGTTTTGATGTTCGCAAATATTTTAAAACCACACGCAATCAAGTATTGGCTTTTCAACTCACAGGTACGTTTACAGACGGGCAGACACACTTCCGCAACTTGGGGATTTTGGGTAGCAATACCATGATGCGTGGCTACTATGCAGGCAGGTACAAAGATAACCACGCCCTTGCCTTGCAAGCCGAATACCGTTTTCCATTGATTTGGCGTTTGGGCGGGGCTACTTTTGCCTCTGTAGGTAGAGTAAGTGATAAACTCGACAAATTTTCTTTCGATAACCTCAAATATGCAGTAGGGGCAGGCTTGCGTTTTGCACTTATCAAAGGCGAAAGATTAAATCTCCGCCTCGACTATGGTTTAGGCTTTAACGAAGACAACCGCCAAAATACTTTTCGGCTGAACTCGACCAACTTGTATGTGCTGATTTCAGAGGCTTTTTAGTCTTTCAGTTCTGACAATTTAGTAACTTCCATTTCTGTAAATTTCCTACCAATTCGATTGACAAAAGCCCCCAAAACAACCACACTAATCAGGATATCAAGCAAAATACCTGTATTGACAATCATAGGCATTTCGCTGCCAATGGCTACAGAAAGCAAAAAAATGCCGTTCTCTATGATTAAATAACCAATCAAATGGCTAATTACCTCTCGGTGAGTCATTATCAAGACAAAACCTGTGAAAATAGCAGAGATAGAAACTGTAAAATATTTAATTTTGAGTTGTTGCGAAGGCAAACTATAAGCAAAAATGAAAAATAAAATAATGGCTACCGACACCATAATTAGAATATAAAAAATTGGAATAGTGGTATTGACTGTTTTCGAAATTTTATTTCTTTCTATGATTTGCTGCAAATAATAAGGAATTACCAATGCCTTGAATAACAAAGTTTCTGCCAAGATAAAAGCTAAATTAGCAAAATCTATATGTTTGAGTTCGATAAGAGCAATGACAAAAAGTAACAATCCTTCTATAACCAAAAAACGAATGTGTG
This sequence comes from Cytophagales bacterium, assembly GCA_013299115.1. GTDB lineage: Bacteria > Bacteroidota > Bacteroidia > Cytophagales > Thermoflexibacteraceae > JAAFKA01. The sequence goes on along the minus strand of JAAFKA010000004.1, from coordinate 63,251 downwards.
TTGCCACTCTTTCTGCAACCGCCAAATAGACCAAAGTAATGGCAAAGGCAATAATACAAAGGTTTAGTACCATAATAGTAGTTGTTAATTGTTAGTGTTTTATTGTTAGTTTTATTGTTAGTTAACGTAAGTTGCGTATGTTACAGTCATACAAGGCAAATATACGGCTTGTTAATGTCCGCCAACTTGGCAGCAATCAGGCAATTTTTTATAGGCTTTTTCGTCTGCTTTTACCTCATCGGCATCATAACCAACTTTTGTTACGGCATTTTTAATAGCAGTTACATCAGTCTTTTTGGTTTGATAAACCACAGTTAGCACCTTGCTGTCCACGTCAAGTACAGCTTTTTTGATGCCTTTTTCTACTTTTAAGGCTTTTTCAATCCGTTTTTTGCACATATCACACTGGGCAGAAGTTTTGATTTTAACCTCTGCGGTTTCTTTGCCTGTTTCTTTACTTTGAGCAAATCCTATTTGCAGACAAAAGCCCAACAAAAAGGTTAAAAGATATTTTAACATACGTTTAGAAATGATTAGAAGTAATAGTAGTGCCACAGATGTCATGCTCAAAACCAACATTCCTTTGAGAAATATTAGTTTTAAGACAGTACTTGTCTGGCACTACCAAGGTAATTTTTATTTTTAACCAATAATGGACAACTTTAATTCATTTTTTGATAAAAAACTACCAAATTTTGTTTGGAAACTCAACTTTTTTACTTCTCTTGCGTTATAAAGAAAAAGTTTCATTTTTTTCTGAAAGTTATGAAAACTCTATCAAACCACGTCATCATTTACGACCACGAGTGTCCTATGTGTGCCGTTTACACAGGTGCTTTTACAAAATATGGTTGGTTGGACAAAGAAGGACGTTGGAAATACGACCAACTTGATGCTTTTCCTGCTTGTGAAGTAGTGGACAGAGCAAGAGCAAAAAACGAAATAGCTCTGGTTAATACACAAACCCATGAGGTGCATTATGGTTTGGAGAGTATGCTCTATATTGTGGGGCATCGATTGCCTTTTTTAAAGCCTTTATTTCGTAATATTTTGTTTTTCAAGGGTTTGCAGCAAACCTATTTTTTGATTTCATACAATAGAAAAGTTATTGCCCCTGCTATCAAACAAACTGCAGACTCTTGCGTGCCTGATTTTAATTATTTTTACCGTTTTATTTATGTCATGCTTTGTTTTTATGCCTTGTTAGGCTTATCAGGGTTTATAGGAAGTTACCAAGGACAAAGTACAAATTTTATTTTGGCTTTTGTTCTTTTTTGGTTGGCAAATGTGGCTACAAGTTGGTGGGCAATGAAACAGTGGGCTATTATTTATCTGGGTCAGTTCGTAACAACTTTGTTGGTAGTGGCTTTGGTGGCTCTGCCCTGTTTGGCTTTGCAACAAGTTACAAGCCAACAAGTTATAGTTGTTTGGGCTACTAACTTATTATTAGGTGGCTTGTTTTTGCAACAAATTCATTTCAGAATGAAAATAGTTTGGCGAGATTATAAACAATTATACTATCTTTGAGTGTAGAGGCAATAAAAACACTTGGTAGCTCTTTGTCTTACTTGCGGGCAACTACAAAGTCCCTTTTCACAACAAAATAAAAAAATTTACTAGCATAATTGGTTAGTTTATATTTTTTGTGGTAATTACCAAAACTTATAACTATATTCAGTACATCAAAAATGGACATAGGCAAATTCAACACCTTAACCGTAGTCAAAGAAGTGCCTTTTGGCTTATACCTTGCCTCAGATTTAGGCGAAATCTTGCTGCCCAAAAAATATGTGCATGAAGGTACAAAAATTGGCGATTCTGTTAAGGTTTTTATCTACACCGACTCCGAAGACCGACTAATTGCCACTACCCTCACGCCATTGGCACAGGTAGGAGATTTTGCCTGCTTAGACGTAGAACACACCACAGATTTTGGGGCTTTTTTGTCGTGGGGCTTAGAAAAACAGCTTTTTGTTCCACTTAGTGAGCAGCACAGGCGTATGCAAGTAGGCGAAAAACACATAGTCCGCCTTAGTTTAGACCAACGCACCAATCGAATCATAGGCATAGGCAAAATAGGTACATTCATAGAAAAGCAACATATCAATCTCCAAGAAGGCGAGGAAGTAGATTTATTGGTTTATGAAATGACCACGCTGGGCTTTATGTGCCTTATCAACAACCGATATGCAGGTATTTTGTATAAAAACGAAGTATTTAAGAAATTGGCAATAGGAGATAAAACAAAAGGCTTTGTAAAAAAGTTAAGAGAAGACAATAAAATAGATTTAAGCCTTAGAAAAGAAGGTTTTAAGGGTATCATAGAGGATTCTGCAATTATCTTGCAACAATTAGAGGCAGCAGGTGGCTTTTTGCCCTACCATGATGGCAGCAGTTCAGAGGAAATTCAACAGGCATTTCAGATGAGCAAAAAAACTTTTAAGAAATTGATAGGCAACCTTTATAAAGGTGGTTTTATTAGTTTAGCACCTAACGGAATTTCGCTGAAAAAATAAGTAGAAAAAAAAAATAAACTTTTGTTGCAAAAATTAAAAAATAAATCTTAACATTGCTTATCAAAATGCAGGTAAGTCTTTTTTGGCTAAGTATTTGATAGAATAGAAGTTGTTTAAAACTCTGCAAGTATCTTTATGCAGTTATTGAACTAAAAATATACAACCACAAAAAAAAATTAGTAAAGAGTTAAAAATTTGCTGTGCTTTTGTTTTTTAATAAAAAAAATGTATAATTGCACACAAATAGATTCACAAGGATAAAACGGGTTTATATTTTTACTTAGTTTTTTGGTATCAGCAAAATCTTTCAAAACATTGGACGTACATCAATACTATAATCAAATGCAGTCAAATGGCATCATTATGTCTTACAAAGGTGCTGCATCGGGAGATTTGTTAAATAGCATTATTGCTATAGCCCAAACCAAGCTCACAGAAGTAGAGCAGAAATCAGCTATACGCAAACGGTTATTTAGCATTTTGGTAGAAATATTGCAAAATATTCAGAATCATTTTGACTATATAGCTGCCGAAGATATCAAAGATGATGATGCTATAATTTTTGTCTTAGCAAGAGTTGACGAAAACTATAATATCATCACTGGTAACTATATACCCAATACAGATGTGCCTACACTCAAAAAACGAATTGATGATGTCAATGCCATGTCAAGCGAAGAACTCAAGAACAAGTATCGCGAAACATTAGACCATGGTCAAATCTCCTCGAAAGGTGGTGCTGGTTTAGGCATTATTGACATTGCACGTAAATCAAGCAACAAACTTGAATACGTATTCACACAAATTAATGACAAATACTCTTTTTTCAGCTTAACTGTTAAAGTAGCCGCTGTATAGCGTATAAAAATATGGAAAACTTTTATTTAGAAGAAACTGCTAAAACGCCTAAACTAAGCTTCAATGCACAGGGAGGCAAATTCCTTATGGCAGGAAGGTCTATACCTGAAAACTCAATAGAGTTTTATAAACCTTTGTTTGAGTGGCTCGATGATTATGTTAAGCACTCTGCTAATAAGACCGTATTTGATATAAAACTCGAATATTTTAACACGAGTTCGTCTAAATGTTTAGTCGAAATTTTCAGACGTTTAGAACAGATAAAAAATCAGGACATCGTGATTAATTGGTTCTACGAAGAAGATGATGAGGATATGCAAGAGTCAGGCGAAGACTTCAAAGAAATCATAGACATTCCGATTGTGATGAATGTAATAGAAGGGTAATTTAGTTTGCCCTCCTTAAGCCTTACAAGTTTTCGAAACCTGTAAGGCTTTTTGTTATTTAATGTATTTTGTATAGTATGAATGTAATATACGCCTTAGCCTTTGGAGTCTTATCCTAAAAACAGCTTACAACTGCCTATGACAGCCTTATTATCTGCTGCTGTGCCTATTCTGCCTTGTAATGATATGGAGGCAACCACCAAATTTTATGAACACTTGGGTTTTTCCATCACTTCTTACAAAGATTATTTAATAGTGGATTTTCAGGAGGTCGAAATTCATTTTTGGTTGGCAAAAGATGACTATTTGGCTGCTAATTCAGGCTGCTATATACGCGTGGAAGGCATAGAATTTTTCTATGAAACCTACCAAACTTTGGGCATCATTCACCCGCAAGGGCATTTGAGCCAAAAAGCATGGGGAATGAAAGAGTTTGCTATTTTAGATAATAGTGGCAATTTGCTGCGATTTGGAGAGGAAATTTAAAATAAAAACTGCTTTGATTTTCACTTACTTTGACTTAATTTGCTACCGATATAAAGCCCCTAATGGGACAAAATTCAAAACTAAAAATTCAAAACTAATATGAATCGCAAAGAATTTTTAAAAGGTTTAGGTTTCAGTGGAGCAGCCATTTTTGCTACCTACTGCATGGGAGGTTTAACAGCTTGCTCGTCTAACGTGAGCAGCCCAACTCCCAATCCCACACCAACGGGCAAGGTTGATTTTTCGTTAAATTTAGATGATACTGTAAATGCCCCGCTTAATGCCAATGGAGGTTTTGTGGTAAATGCTGCCAATCAGGTGGTAGTGGCAAGAACTACATCTGGCACTTTTGCTGCCGTTACTATTGTATGCAGCCATGAGGGAAACCCAAATGTAACATACAGACCTACAAGCAACAATTTCCAATGTAGTGTGCATGGTGCTACTTTCGACCTGCAAGGCAGAGGTACTAACTCCTTCGGCTCAAAAGGTATTAAAACTTACCAAACTTCGCTGAATGGACGGATTTTGAGGATTTTTGAATAAAAAATTACCTTTCACACAATTATTGAAACACAAAAAGAGCATTGAAAATATACCTAAATAACTGTAAAATAGATTTAACAACTCGATAACAAGTTTTGAAGTTTTATTAACACCAAGCAAAAGATTTCTTGCTTACCTTTGTAATATCAAAATCAAATCAAAACTTGTATTATCTTCTAACTCAAAAATTCTTACAATTATGAAAAAGTACGTTTTAATGACTCTCATGTTTTTGTGTAGCGTAGCAGTCTATGCCCAAAATGCTGCAAGTTCAACTGCACCAACAGTAGCCACCACGCATCAATGGAGTACACAAACTTATGACTTCAAAAAAATACCACAAGGTACACCTGCAAGTTGTGAGTTCAAAATTACGAACAAAAGCAATGCACCGTTGATTATTACAAACACCACAGGCTCTTGCGGTTGCACAGTGCCAGAATGGTCTAAAGACCCAATAGCACCTAACAAAACTGGTTTTGTAAAAGCTACTTACAATGCAGCAGCTTCAGGTCCTTTTACCAAAACTATTACAGTTACGTTGAGCAATGGTGTTACAGAGGTTTTGACTATCAAAGGAGAGGTAACAGCAGCTACTTCAACGCCTACGCCAGAAACTAAACAAAAATAATTAGTCTTGTTTTAAAAGCATTGGCAATAGTACACCAATGATGCTAAAACATAATTTAAACTAACATTTCTTATAGAAATGTTAGTTTTTTTGCGTTATCTTTGGGACACAACCAATGCTTTATAATTTTGGCAAACGCAAACTATTTGTAGTCAAAAAAGTTAATACGTAACGTAAGTTGCGTAGTATGAATGTAACATACGCTTTAGCGTATGGTTTTTGTATAATACGCTGGGTGATAGGCATTTTTCACTGAATTTGCTTTGCAAATCCAATGAAAAATCACACGCTAAAGCGTATGCTACATTCTACGCAACTTAGGTTAAGAAAGTAGAACAAACAAAAGACAAAACAAAGCAAAACTTTTATGAGCAAAGTAAGATATTTTTTAGAACATAGTGTTTTTGGCGTTTGCACCCAAATAGGCGAAAGAATGGGCATTTCTATCAGCAGCGTAAGGCTTTATTTTATTTACCTGTCCTTCTTGACCTTTGGTTCTCCAATTTTTGTATATTTGGTGCTTGCCTTCTGGATGAATGTGCGGAGGTATTTGCGTTGGAACAAGCAAAGTGTGGTAAGAGATTTATAAATTTGCATAAGACCTAACAACAATATGAACTATACAGTAAACGAACAAGGCTACTATGGGCAATTTGGCGGGGCTTATATTCCCGAAATGCTCTACCCTAACATCAAGGAGTTGCAGCAAAGCTACTTGACTCTTATCAATGAGCCAACTTTTCAAGCAGAGTTTCAAGACTTGCTTACTAATTATGTAGGCAGACCCACGCCTTTGTATTATGCCAAAAGATTGTCGGCAACATATCATTGCCACATTTTTCTCAAAAGAGAAGACCTTTGCCACACTGGAGCCCACAAAATAAACAATACCATAGGGCAAATTTTGGTTGCTCAACGGCTGGGTAAGAAAAAAATTATAGCCGAAACAGGAGCAGGGCAACATGGCGTAGCCACCGCCACCGTTTGTGCCTTGATGGGCATGGAGTGCATGGTCTATATGGGCAAGCACGACATGGAAAGGCAAAAACCCAATGTAGAGAGAATGAAAATCTTGGGGGCAACCGTAGTGCCTGCCACCAGCGGCAGCCAAACCCTCAAAGATGCAACCAACGAGGCAATGCGTCATTGGATAAACAACCCAACAGATACGCATTACATCATAGGCTCTGTGGTAGGTCCTCACCCTTACCCTGACATGGTGGCGAGGTTTCAGGCTGTTATCAGTGCCGAAATTCGCAAGCAACTTAAAGCACAAATCAACAGAGAATTGCCCGACTATGTGGTGGCTTGTGTAGGTGGCGGTAGCAATGCTGCGGGGGCTTTTTATCACTTTTTAGACGAGCCGACTGTGCAGTTGGTAGCCGTAGAGGCAGGAGGAAAAGGCGTGCAATCTGGTTTGTCGGCAGCTACTACGGCTCTGGGTCGTATGGGCATTTTGCATGGCAGCAAAACAATTTTGATGCAAACAGAAGATGGGCAAGTGATAGAGCCTTATTCTATTTCGGCAGGGCTTGATTATCCTGGAATTGGACCTATTCACGCACATCTCTACGATACGCAACGTGCTGTATTTGTGAATGTTACAGATGACGAAGCTATGCAAGCAGGATTTAGTCTAAGCAAAACAGAGGGCATCATTCCCGCCATAGAAACAGCCCATGCTTTTGCAGCCCTCGACCAATTAGAATTTAAAAAATCTGATGTAGTCGTTGTCAATTTATCGGGCAGAGGGGACAAAGATTTGGAAACGTATATTCGATACAAAAATCAACAGTTGTAAAGATAATACTTTTGTAAAGATAATACTTGCTGTTTATTACTTATTCTGACTAAACATCTCAAAATTATACCCTTGAAAAATGACCCAAAACTCCTATTTTTCTCTCCTTAGCTTGTTGGTCTTGCTTTGTTTGGCTTTGCAAAACAGCTTTGCTCAACGGATAGGCATGGGGGCAAGAGCAGTGGGTATGGGCAATGCAGCCGTTAATTTGCCAGACTCTTGGGCTGTTTTCAACAACATAGGAGCTTTGGCATGGGCAAACGAAACGACTATCATGGCAGCAGCCGACAACCGTTTTACAGTTAGTGGACTTAATACGGTGGCAGCAGGGGCAATATTACCTGTGATACAAGAAAAAACAGTAGTTGGTGTTACCTTTTCTCACTTTGGCGACCAACTTTTTAACGAAGTGAATGCAGGATTGGGCATTTCTCAAAAACTGAACAACGTAAGTTTGGGCTTAAAAATGAACTATGTGCAGATGACTATGCAAGGCTTGACTACCAAAGGTGTAATAGCCATAGAATTTGGAGGCAGAATGCAGTTTACCAAACACCTTTTTGTGGCTGCTCATGTTTATAATCTCAACCAAGCTCAACTTTCTAACTATCAAAACGAAAAGTTGCCTACTATTATGAAAGCAGGATTGAGTTTTTTACCTATCGAAAAGTTGATACTCAATGTGGAAGTCATAAAAGATATAGATTTTCCAGCTAATGTCCGTTGTGGGGCAGAGTACAAACCCCTCAAAAAATTAGCTGTTCGAAGTGGCTTATCAGCCAATCCTTTGGTGTACTCTTATGGAATAGGTTTAGAATTGGCAGCCTTTCATTTCGACTATGCTTTGACTACTCACACTACACTTTTGCCTGCCCACCAGTTGTCTATTGCTTACCAACTCCGTAAATTGCGAAAAAAATAAAGTGAAACTCCAAGCTAAACCTTCCTTATTTTCTTGACCCACTTCTCCCACCATCGAGGCGAAGAGTGAGGAGTCGGTGCTTGCGGCGGATTGCCTTCACCTAACAGATAGCCATAAGGTTCAAGTTCAGGTATATTATCTAAAACCACTTTGAGCATAGCTGTTAGTGGAACAAACAAAATCATACCTGCCATGCCCCAAACACTGCCACCTATCAACAAGGCTATCATTGCCACTAAGGGATTGATACTCACCTGCGAGCCTACGACATTGGGCGTAATCAAATTGCCTTCTAAAACCTGCACCAGCACAAACCACAGCAAAACCGCCAACGGCATATATAGGCTGTCGGTCATTGCCAAAGCATAAATCACAGGCAAAGCTGCCCCCAACGCAATGCCAATATAAGGAATAACGGTGAGAAAAGCAGCCAAAATACCAAAGAAAATAGCATGAGGCAAACCAATAGCCAACAAACCCACCACATTGAGCAAGGCAATGAGGGCTATGACAGTAAACAAGCCTACGATATATTTTTGTATGACATTTTGAACCTGTTGCTCTATTTTCATTGCATTTTGTTTGTAAGAATCGTCTATGATTTTGTGCAAAAAGTTTTTGAAAATATGCCTATACAATAACATAAAGAAACAATAAACAGGAATAATAAAAAGTTGCGAAAAAAAAGTAGTCATAGAATTGAGCAAGTTGTTGAGCAAGTCGCCACCTGCATTGATAAAACCATCTACATTTTGGCGGAGCCAAGACAGTTGTTTTTCTGATGAAATAGCAAATTTGGTTTCTATGGTCTGTTGCAACAGCAGCACCAACTCTTTGCTACGGCTTTTCATTTGGGGCAAATCGTGGGTAAAAGACCGCAAATTGGTGTAAATCAAAGTCAAAATAGCTGCAAAAACTATAATTAATAGTAGCAAACTTACCAAAATAGCCAACCAACGGGGAAACTTCCAACTTTCTAATCTTTTGCAAAAAGGTAGTAAAAATAAAGTGAGCAAAGCCGAAAATGTAAGAGGTACTAAGATAAAGTTTCCTACAATTAAGAGGTAGAAAAATAAAATGCCACCAAATAATAAGGCTACCAAATGAAAATGTAAAGGAAATTTTGTTTGCATAACAGTCTATTTTGCCTTGAGACGAATGATAATAAATAAAATTATATTTGCCTTTAAGCAAATATTTAGCAAGTTATAAAAAAATAAGGTTTTTTTCTATTTGTGCTTTGCTATTCTAAATTTTTTTTAAATATATTTACAAAAAAATTATTAGCTTGCGTGCTAATAGCAACCAATTATTTGTCAAACTATTTACCAAATAGGTACTAATTAATTGCCAAATAGTTGATTGTCAAGGCTTTACAATTATTTGTTCTAACAAAAACCTAAAATATTCAGCATAATAAAACCAAGCAGTATGGCAACAACTACTAATGCCCCTGTACTCGGACAACACCGTACCATTTGGGACGGCGGTACAGAACCCCTTAAAGCAAGCTATGGAAAACTCATGATGTGGTTTTTCCTCCTGTCAGATACATTTAGTTTTGCAGGTTTGCTCATTACCTATGGCATGATTCGATATTCGCACTCTTCTTTTGGCGAATATTTGGCAGCAACAGGAAAGCCTGAAACTACGCCTTTCTCTTTCTCAATAGATTATTGGCCTGTGCCTGAGCAAGTGTTTGATGCTATTCCGTTTTTTGAAGTGCATCTGCCTTTGGTTTTCGTAGGTATTATGACCTTTATTTTGATTGTGAGCAGTGTTACAATGGTGCTTGCCGTAGAAGCAGGACATAGAATGGACAAAGCAGACGTACAAAAATGGATGTTGTGGACTATCTTAGGTGGCATGGCTTTCTTAGGTTGTCAGGCTTGGGAATGGTCGCACTTTATTCATGGCAAAGGTGCTATTGGTACTTTGATGCCTGATGGCAACTTATTTTTGGGTGCTAACCTTGTGCAAAATCAATATGGTCCTCCTTTGTTTGCCGACTTATTTTTCTTTATCACAGGTTTTCACGGTACTCACGTTACAAGCGGGGTTATTTTGAATATGTTGATTTTCTACAATACAACGATGGGCGTATATGAAAGAACAGGACACTACGAAATGGTGGAAAAAATTGGTTTGTATTGGCACTTTGTAGATTTGGTTTGGGTATTTGTATTTACTTTCTTCTACCTTATTTAATTTTTGGTAGATAATTGTTAGAACTAACATTGCTTTGAGAAATGTTAGTTCTAACAAGGTTTGCAGTATTAAATTTCTAATCGTCTTTCTAACTCTAAAAATATTATATTATGGCAGCACACGCAGAAAACTTGTCGCCTGAAGAAGCAAAAGCCAAAAATGTAAGAAAAATCTTAACTGTTACTGCTATTTTGGCAGGTATCACAGGTGTAGAATTTTTACTTGCATTTACCATGCCCGCAGGCACAGGTAGAAACATCATTTTCTTGATACTAACCATTGCAAAAGCCTTTTACATTGTAGCAGACTTTATGCACCTTCGCCACGAAGTAAAATCTTTGATTATGGCGTTGTTATTACCAACGGCTTTTATTGTCTGGTTGGTAGTAGCACTTATCAAAGAAGGCGGTGCTATGTATATTGGTAGATTTTAAAATGTAACATACGCTTTAGCGTGTGAGAATAGTAACATACGCTTTAGCGTGTGAGAATGGTAAAAGAGTTGGCGGTGTAGTTCAATGGATAGAATGGAAGTTTCCGGAGCTTCATATCTAGGTTCGATTCCTAGCACCGCTACTGCACAAAGCTGACAACTGAAAAGTTGTCAGCTTTCTTGATTTGCTACTTTTCCATTAAATACTTGGCAAAAGCCAGCATTTTTTCCTCTTGAAAAAAGTCTGCCATTACTTGTATGCCTATGGGCAAGCCTTGCGAGTCTGTGCCGTTGGGTACGGCTATGGCGGGAATTCCTGCCACGTTTGCCTGCACCGAAAAAATATCAGCTAAGTACATTTGCAGTGGATTAGCTGCCAATTCACCAATTTTTGGAGCAACTGTAGGGGCTACGGGCATCAAAATCAGGTCGTAAGTCTTAAACAAGTCTTGCGTTTTCTCTTTTATCAATCTTCTCACCCGTTGGGCTTTGGTAAAATAGGCATCATAATAGCTGGCACTCAACACAAAAGTACCCAGCACAATACGGCGTTTGACCTCTATGCCAAAACCTTCTGACCTTGTTTTTTTGTAAAGGCTGTTCAGGTCTGTTACATTGGGGCTGCGGTAGCCATATTTCACGCCATCATATCGAGAGAGGTTGGTGCTGGCTTCGGCAGTGGTCAAAATGTAGTAAGTAGGCAAAATATATTTGAGCAGAGGAAAATCTACCGACTCCACAGTGAAACCTTGTGCTTTGAGTTGGGCTATTTTTTTCATTGTAGCTTGTTTCACATCTTCGCTAAGTCCCTCATTTTCAACAGTTTCTTTGATGTAGCAGATTTTTGGTTTGCCTTCCAAAGCCAAATTTTGCGTGTAAGCAGGTACAGGTGTGCGTGAAACTGTACTATCGAAGTCGTCTTGCCCTGCAATGACTTCTAAAACTAAGGCAGTGTCTTCTACATTGTGAGCAAAAACGCCAATGCAGTCGAAAGAAGACGCATAAGCAATCAAACCATAACGAGAAATGCGTGAGTAGGTTGGTTTTAAACCCACCAAACCGCAAAAAGCAGCAGGTTGGCGAACAGACCCCCCAGTATCTGACCCTAAGGAAGTGAGGCACATTTCGGCTTGCACCGCCACTGCTGAGCCACCCGAACTGCCCCCAGGCACACGCGAAGTATCAAAAGCATTGCGGGTGATGCCCATAGCCGAGTTTTCGGTGGTTGAACCCATAGCAAACTCATCGCAGTTTTGGCGACCAATCACAATGGCATCGGCATCGAGCAACCGTTGTACGGCTGTTCCGTTAAATTGCGACTTGAATTTATCTAAAATTTTGGAAGCTCCCTGCAAGCCATGATTTTGGTGTGCCAATACGTCTTTTAAACCCACGACCATGCCCGCCAGTTTGCCCGCAGTACCAGCTTTTATTTTTTGGTCTATGACCTCCGCCTGCTGCATGGCTTCTTGGGCATAAACCTCTACAAAGGCATTTAATTCTGCATTTCGAGCCTCTATTTTTTGCAAATAATGGGCTACTAAGTCTTTACAAGTGGTTTTGCCTGACAATAAGGCTTGGCGAGTGGCTGTATAACTAAGGAACATGATAACAGTGGATTGATTTTGCTATTTTTTTAAGCCACAAAGCTAATAAAATTATTGTGGATTGGTGCAAAAGTTTTTGTTTTTTTAACTCCAAATCATAATAAAGCCTTGCCAAAGAGTTTCTCAACCCGCCAATGGTTGGCAATGAAGCCAAAATATACTTTGTAAGTTGGTGCAAAAAATCGAAAGTTAGTAAATTCTTACTATTTAATTTTTTTAAGCCTCAGATTCAGTTCGGCAATATTTTTATTTCTATCCGCCTGTTTAGTTCTCTGCCGTCTATTTCGTCGTCGTTGCTGGCAATAGGTTTTTTGTCGCCGTAGCCCTTAAAAATCATTCGGCTGGGGTCTATTCCTTTGTTTTGGAGGTAAAGCAAAACAGATTTTGCCCTGTTTTCAGAAAGCAACAAATTCTTTTGGGCATTGCCTTTGTTGTCTGTATGTCCCGAAATTTCTACTTTCACTTCGGCATTTTCTTTGAGGAAAAAGAACAATTTATTCAGTTCAGGGTAAGAATTTGCTTGCAAAATAGCCAATCCTGTTTCAAAAAAGACGTGATGCAGGGCAAAAGTAGCCCCAATTTCTATTTTTTTCAGGGCAATATTGAGTTCAAGTGTAGGCTTGTTGAGTTGGTCGGCTTTGAGCAACTGCGAATAATAAAGATAACCTTTTTTGTGTAGATTAATTCTATATTTGCCCTGTTCGGGTGCAAAATACAAGCTGTAATAGCCATTTTGGTCAGAAGAAGTAGCTTTGAGTTCGGTATGCAGGGTATCTGCCAACTGCAAAGGTAAGGGCAAAGCCTGTGCAGTGGTGGCATCTGTGATAATTCCAAACAAATGAATGGATTGTCTATTCTGGACTATCTTTTTTTTTTCGTCTAAATCCACATAATAATTTCGGCTGACGTTGTGAATTTTTTTGTGTTGAATATGCAGTTCCAAATGTTCTTCATACACTACTTTGTCTTGCAAAAAGACCTTAATTTGCAAAGGATTTTTGAAAGGTACGGCTACTTCGTAATCTCCTTTGTCGTTGGTGGTTGTTTCTAATAGCAAATTGTCGGCTATGAATCTGATTTTGGCGTTGGGAATTGCCTCTTTGCTTGCTCGGTTGTAAACCTTGCCTCCTAATTTTACCTTTGAAAACAAATACACCTTATAAATATCCTCTTTGCCTTTTCCGCCTGTGCGTTGCGAAACCAAATAGCCCATGTCGTCATAGAGAGAAAAATAGGTGTCATCACTAACTGAATTAATGGGCATACCCATATTTTCGGGCTTGCCCCACGTCTGCGTTTGCTCGTCAAATTTGGCTTGATAGACATCAAAACCTCCAATACCTTGCAGTCCTTTTGAACTAAAATACAGAGTTTTGCCATCTTCTGCCACAAAAGGTGTCATTTCATCTTCTATAGTATTGAGCAAAGTCAAAGGCTGTGGAATTCCCCATGTGCCATCGCGTCGCAGGCTTACTTCAAACAAGTCGGAATCTCCATTTTTGGTATTGAGATTAGAAACCAAAATCATTTTTTTGCCAAAATCATAAACAAAACAGCTTTGTTCTTGCAAGTTGGGCTGATTGACATAGCCCTCCAAAGGGGCAGGTCTTGTCCATTCGCCATTTACCTTGTCTGAAAAAAACAAATCTCCTTCCTGTTGCAAGTAAAGTTGGTGGTCGTCTGCGGTGAGTTGTGTAGCTACTATTTTGTTGCTTTCAATCGTGGGCAGCGGTGCAGGTATTGTCCATTGGTTGTCATTTTTCAGGCTACTTTCCAATACTTGGTATTCTTTAACGGCTTGGCTACCGTCTTCGTGCAGTTTGGCTTCGTGATTATTTCGGGTGTAAAACAGGACTTTTTTGTCTTTGCTTACCAAAGGCGAAAATTCGGCTTTGTTGCTGTTGATAGGTTCAGGCAAATTTTCTACTACGTAATCTTTGCGGGCTTTTTGAATGTTTACGGCATTGTTTATATTTTGCAACAACTGCATTGCCTCTTTGCCAAAAGTAAACGAGGTTTTTTTCAGATAAACCTGTGCCGTATCAAACTGTTGGTTGTAGTAGGCTGCTTTTGCATACCAAAAACCAAAATCTTTGAGGGTGCTATCGGGATTTTGCTTAAAAGTTTCAAAATATTCGAGAGCATTTTCTAACTGCTCCATTTCGAGGTAACAAATGGCTGCTTTGTAAATGGCTTTGGTGTGGCTGGCATCAATGGCTATAACCTGTTCGTATAAATCTACGGCTGCTGCGTACTTTTTTTTGGTAAAAAAAGACTCGGCTTCCCTAAACAATTCGTTTTTGCCTTTGGTCTGAGCAAAAGCTAATGAATTTGCAAAGCAAAACAAGAACAGAAAAAGACAACGCAACAACATTTTTTAGGGTTGTAAGTTTTTAATGGTAAGTTTTTTCAAATTTATTAAATATTTACAACTTATCTTGCCAACGCTGAAAAAAATCTTTTAAACTCAATGCCAACTGCCTTGCATTTTGGTTTTCGGCACTGACCATAAGGTTAGCTTGTTTGTAATAAGTTATGCGTTGGTCGAGTTTTTCTTGTAGTTGGAGGAGGAGCACTTGGTCTGTTTGCTCTTGGAACAGGGGGCGGTGAATGTGGGTTTGTCTGCGAATACGCAGCACCAATTCGGGTAAACTGACCGACAAAAAAATGACAAAACCATGTTGTTTGATTTGCTCCATATTATCAAAAAAACAAGGAGTGCCGCCACCAGTGGCTATAATGGTTTGCTCCCAACCAAAAGAAGTGTGCAAAGTAGTTTGCTCTATTTGCCTAAAAGCAGTTTCGCCTTGCTTTTCGAAGATTTGTGGAATGGTGGTTTGGTATTTGGTTTCTATCCATTTGTCTAAATCTATGCAGTGGTAGCCCAGCAGTTCGGCAAGGTGCTTGCCCAGCGTAGATTTGCCCGAAGCAGGCATTCCGACCAAATAAATTCGAGAGTGTAGCATAGATTTTCAGGTTTTATTTGACCTCAAAATCAAAAAATTTTCTGCCATCTATAAATCCTTCCAATCTGTCGCCTATGTGTACGGCTTTTACGCCTTTGGGTGTGCCTGTAAAAATTAAATCTCCCTTTTTAAGCGTAAAAAATTTGGAAACATAGGCAATAATGGTGTCAAAATCAAACAACATCATCGACGTATTGCCATGCTGACGCAAATTTCCATTGACCAAGAGGTCAAAACTCAAATTGCGTAGGTCTGGGAACTCCGTAATCGGGACAAAATTTGACACAGGAGCAGAGCCATTGAAAGCCTTTGCTATTTCCCAAGGCAAGCCTTTGGCTTTCAGTTCGTTTTGCAAGTCCCTTGCCGTAAAATCTATGCCCAAACCTATTTCGTCATAGTATTTGTTGGCAAACTTGGCATCGATGTTTTTGCCTTCTTTGCAAATTTTCAATACAATTTCTAACTCATGATGCACGTCTTGCGAAAAATCGGGCAAGTAAAACGGCGCATTGTCTTTGAGCAAGGCGGTATCAGGTTTGCAAAAGACAACGGGGGTAGTTGGTCTTTCGTTTTGAAGTTCATGAATATGCTCGGCATAGTTGCGACCAACGGCAATAATTTTCATAGTAGCAATTAGACAAAAATAGATAGATAATAAGCAGAATTCGGTTGCTAATATACAATTTTATTTAGAAACAACGACCAAAGCAGATTTTATTTTTGAAAAATAAGAATTTATAACCAAAATAGCTTAAGCTTGCCAGATAATAGTTATATTTACGATACATTTAGAGAAAAAAATCATTTGTTAAAAAATTATCTCGCCAAGAAATAGCAATAAAAACTTATGGACATCATTCATCATTTGCAAGACCAACGCAGCCCCGCCAAACAAGCCCAAATTTTTTGGGGGCTTGGCGGCATCTGTTTAGTTATAGGCTTAACTTTGTTTTCAGGTATTTTGGGTTGGGTAGTCAAAGGCATGGGCATATTGAGTGGTTTGATAGGGGCTGCTTACTACTTTAACCGCAGCAAAAACGAGGTGTTGCTCTCCGAAAATACGTTGGTAACACGCAACCAAGCAGGCGAAAAAACCATTTTGTTTGCCGAAATCCAAAAAGCCGAATTGAGTTTGGTGAAAGATGGCAAAATGCAACGATTGGGGCTATACAACATAGAAGATTGGGCAGAAGTAAACGAAAAAGCCGTTTTGCACCTTAGCGATGGGGCAAGTAAAAAATTGGAAGTGGCTGCACAAGATTTTGCCTTAGCAGATTTTATTGACTTTTTGCGTACCTTGCAGGTCTATGGACAAGGCAATTTGTTGCAAGAAACAGACCGTATCAAAGCTTTGGTAAAGGAAAACGAAACGTATTTGCAACAAGACCTGAAACTGAAAACAAATTTTGAGCAAGGCTTATTGGAGGCTTACAAGGCTGTGTATGTGCAACGTGGCAATTTGTATTTGAAGGAAAATCCGCAAGCAAAGATTTTGTACCAATACGACAAAAATCCAAACAATGTGTTGTATTTCATAGACCAAGATTATTTGCCTCAACTGAATGGCGAAGGATTACAAAATGCTAAACTCTTATTGGCAGGTGCAGAAAAAGGCATAGAATTGGTAGACACACGCATTAAATCTTTTCAGGAGATTGCCAATAAACTAAAACAGATGCAAGAAAGTAACCTACGCAAGTTGGAACTCCGCAAGGCGGTGGGCAAAGTAGAAAAATTGGCAATGGAAAATGACCTCACAGCCCTCAACGACCTCGACAGAAATGAATTGCTTTTGCAAATGGAAACTATCAAGCAATTAGAAACACTAAGCACCAACCTTAATGGCTTAGACGACTTGGACAAAGCAAAAAGTTTGCAAATTCAGTTGGCAAATCTCAAAATGTAGTTTTTGCAAGAAACTTCATAAAAAACACCAATTCTTTCTACTAATTGCCCAAATTATTTAATTTTGCACATAAGCACACACAGCACAAGCCATGAAAATTACCAAAATAGAAATTAAAGACTACCAACAGTTCAAAGATTTTACGCTGGATTTGACCTATCCCGAAGGACATGATGACGCAGGCAAGCCACTAAAAAAAGTGTGTTTTATTGGGCAAAGTGGGACGGGGAAGACTACTATTTTGGAAGTTATTAAGGAAGTCTTAGCAGTATTTGTTTCAAATAAAAACAATTTTAATCGTAAATTTTATAATGAGGATGTCAAAAAAGATCATTATACAATCTCTTTCCTATACAATAATGAAAAAATTGCTTATAAAAAGGCATTAAAGGAACATAATTTTAGCGAATATAATGATTCTGGCTATGTAGAGAATGGAATAGATGGAGATAAAGTAATATTGAATAACTATTACATTTATTTACAAGCTGGTATGCTGTATATGCAAAATGCTTCTATGCTACTTGATGTAGCAACAACAAAAAGTGCAATAGAAAATTTGTACACTGAAGATGAGAATATAAAGAAAGAAAATGCTGAAATAAGAAGGAAAATATCTGAAAAAAAATATTTTGATTTCTTACAAAATAATTTGAATGATATTTGGTTTGCTATTTTGTTTGACTCAAAAGATTATATTATCGAAAGAAATAGGCTTACTAATTTAATAGGTAGGGCTTCTATAGATAACAATATTGAGGCAGAGAATAGATATAAAAAAGAATATGAAAACTTAGAGAAAAGCCAGAAGTATCCTTTTCAAAAATTAACAAATGCTCTTAATCCAATATTACAAAAGTTTAATATTGAATTAACAAGCATTTTTGATAAGATTTCAGACCTAAGATTCATAAGATTACAAACAGGAACAATTCCTATTCCTTTTGAAAAATGGAGTACAGGTACAAAACAACTTGTTTTGTCAATAATGCCTTTGTTGGGGCTTGATACAAAAGAAACTATTATTTTGGTAGATGAACCAGAAAACTCTTTATTCCCCGACATTCAACGCACTTTAATCCAAACCTACACCAAACTTGCCGAAGAAGCCCAGTTTTTCTTTGCTACTCACTCGCCGCTGATAGCCTCGCAGTTTGAGCCTTGGGAAGTGGTAGAGTTAAAATTTAAGGAAGACGGAACAGTTTACAGAGAACTCTATTATGAAGGGCAAAATCATGTGGACAATTATACGATTTTTCCGCAGTATCTGCGTTGGGACGACATTCTCACTCGTGTTTTTGACCTTGACAGCGAAGGGACACCAGAAAGAGAAGAACTTTTGCCTATGGCACTCTATTATAAGGCAAAAATAGAGAAACTTAAAGAAAGTGCTGGCGGTATGCAAAGCCCTGAATTTGAAAATACATTACAAGAATATCGTAAATTGGCAAATAAATTAGGCTGGACTGTGTAATGAAAAAGGTAATTAAAGAAATCCAATTTGCCACAAAATACCAAGAATGGTTGGCAAAAAATGAACCGCATGGCAATTACACAAGTTCCAATGGCGAATATTACCACGATATAATCGCAGAACTTTTGGTAGTTCAACAAGGTTTGTGTGCCTATACTGAACACAAACTTGTTTCATCCGAACAGTTAGCAACCTTAAAAAATGGGTTTAGCAACGGAAAATTTGATAAAACAAAATACAACATAGAAGCACCTATACATTTAGAACATTTTAACAAGGACTTAAAACCTACCCGATGTTGGCTTTGGGATAATTTATTTGTCGTATTTTCAGTCATCAACGGTAGAGGTGTAAAAGGCACAAAGCCTGTTGATGGTATTTTGAAACCAGATACAGCAACTTATAATCCATTTACTTTGCTTTCGTATGACCGAAAAGAACATAAATTTTACCCTGCATTTGATTTAGATAAAGGAAATGCACAAAGAGTAACCTCAATGATTAACACGTTGGGTTTGAATTATGGGTATATTGTCAATTTGCGTAGAGATTATTTGGAAAATGTATTAGTTGCTCATTCAGAGGAAAATCCACAATCAGTTTATCAATTCCCCACCGCCTTTGCGTTTTGCAAAGAACTTAGTGAAAAAGTGAACCTGAGAAAATAGGAAGTGTTTTTTGTACGATTGTCAAGGTCTTCGAGTATTGCCAACGTACAAAACTACGTTGGCAATGGCTTAGGTAGCCCCGTGTTTTCGCACCTTGACAAGCGTAGTTTTGTACGTTGGCAATGGTCAAGACGGGGCTGCCTAAGCCTTGACAATCGTACAAAACACCAGCAGTAACACTTCTTAAAGAAATGTTACTGCTGGGGCATTCATTTAATTGCCTTGTTTACAACAACTTACACAAAATTTCTGAAACTTCTCTGATAATAACAATGACGACAGACCACCTAAACATTTCAGATAATATTTCGTTTATTGCTTGAGTGGCTATTCCTTCAAAAGAAAGTTTGGAACTAAAGCCTTCTTTGCTGATAGAGATTTCGAATGCAGCTTTGTTGTCTGCTGCCTCGTCAAGTGGAACATTTTGTTGCGCTACACTTGTTTTTGTTTCCAAAATTTTATTACTTAGCATTTCCATAACCGTTGTGTTTAGTATAAATAATTCGTTTTATTTACAGTGTAGATACTTCTTTTGAAATTCCTCATAGTCAATGTAAGGACATAGAAAATATATCATTTAATTTGGGTATTGTAAAGCAAGAACTTGATACATTGATAAAAAATATAAAAACTATAACAGGAAAAGATACCAAAGGTAAGAAGGCTACCTTTGGGGTAACTGTTTTAGAAAAAACTTGTTATTGGGCAAAAGGAAAAACAGATAGAATAGAATGTGACAATATACAGACAAATGTATGTGAAACTATTAGCAAATGCATGACTTTTATGCACTTACTTAAATCTCGCAAAGGTCTTATTTGTATTGGCAATGCTTGTGCAAAAGGTGGTGGAGATAGTGCTTATGTAGCTTTGGCAGAAAATAGAGCTACTAAATTAGCTGGTTGTTTTTTCGACAATGATAGAGTACAAGTTATTCATACACTTAATTTGGGAATTTATAGAGGTACAGATACAAACTATGATGCCCAAAGAAACTTAGTTTTGGTAGGAATTTTTGAAACTGATAGCGCTATAAACTTAAATGAAACCTTGTATAATGCACTATTATCAAAGCCTTTGCCCTTTAATATAGAGGATTTTGAAAATGTGCAAAAAGACAGTATGCGGTTTGTACCCTCAAAATTAAAGAAGTATAAACCAAGTTGATACAAATAGCTATACCTTGCGTGTCCCATTTCCCAGCAGAGAGTTAAGAAATTTGGATAAGAGAAAATAAATTTTTACTCTCTTGTCCAATTTTCTAATGACAAACCGATGATATTTTCGTAATCTTTTTCATTGTTTGTGCAAATAATCTACCTTCTCAAACATTTTTTGATTATTTTGTTGCCTATTTTGCATGATTTCATTGAGCAACAAATCCCAATCTACCACATTTTGTGGCTGACTTGCAGGCACAACTTGTGGCAAATTAAGCCTAAAAGCATGAATTATCTCAAACAGTGCTTTCAGATATTCAGAAGGCACATATTGGAGTTCAAAAGCTATATTTCGTAATAATAGATTTTCTTGCATAGTTATCGTCTTTTGCCCAAAGATACAAATATTTAAAGCAAAAATCAAATAGTAAGTATTCTAAAAAATTGTGAGTAAAATAGCAACTATACTTTGCTTGTCCTTATTTTCCCAGCAGCAGCTTAACAAATTTGGGTAGTTTTTTCAGTTGTCAAATTTTGTACGATTGTCAAGGCTTAGGCAGCCCCGTCTTGACCATTGCCAACGTACAAAACACCATTTTCTAACCCACCCTTATCCCCACCACCGTCACATCATCACGTTGAATTTCTGTTCCTTTGTGGGCAAAAAATAAGTCGGCAATGGCAGCTTTTTGTTGGGTCATGTCGGTTTCTTTGGCTATTTTTCCTAACAGTTGGCGGAGGCGTGGTGTGCCTATTTTTTCGTTTTCTCCGTTGCTTTGGTCTGCGTAGCCGTCTGAACAGAGGTACAAAGTTTCGCCAACTTGCAACTGCACTGTAAACTCCTCAAAATCAATGTGTTCTTTGTTGCCGCCACCGAGTCCTTTGTAGGTAGATTTCAGTTGCTCTAATTCATAGTTTGTGCTGACCCTAAAAAGTGGTCGTTTTGCTCCTGAATAAACTAATGAATTTTTGGTACAGGTCTGGAAATACTTATCAGACACCTTTGAGGTGTCTGATAAATCAGGTTTGTTATTTTGCTTTTGCAGTTTACACAAAATAATGTCCATGCCATCTCTGTTGTTGGTTTCTTTTTGTCGCAAGACTCTCCGAATTTCCTCGTGTAGCAAAGAAAGCACCGCAGCAGGCGAAAGAATTTGTTTTTGGTTAATAATTTCGTTGAGCAGCGTAGCCCCTATCAAACTCATAAAAGCCCCAGGCACGCCATGCCCTGTGCAGTCGGCTAAGACAAAAAAAGTTTGGTTTGTTTGTTCAGAAAGCCAATAAAAATCACCCGATACCACATCTTTGGGCTGAAAAAACACAAAATAGTTGTCCCCAAAAGCATTTTTTAGCTCTGTTTCCGTAGGCAATATGGCACTTTGAATGGTTTGGGCATAGCGGATGCTGTTGGTAATTTGTTGGTTTTTAGTTTCTAAATTACTGTAAATATGGGCATTTTCTAAGGCAATGGAAATGTAAGTAGCCAAACCTGCAAAAATACTTCGGTGCAGGTCGTTGTAAGCATTTCGGTCAAAACTTTGCACCGAAATTACGCCTAATTGCTTGTTTTTTGTCCGCAAAGGCAAGTAAAGCAAAGATTGGCGAGGTTTTTCATAAGGTTGCTTCACTGCACGCAAATAATTTTGGTATTCACTTGCAAAATCATTGATAAACACCTCTTCTTGGTTGTTGAAAGCCCACACACTCAACAAAGTTTCGTCTGTCAAGTAGTCAAAACCATATTGTATAGGCTCATTGCGGGCATTGATACCATAAAAATCCAGACGGTTTTTGTCTGCATTGTAAACTCCTGCTGCAAAAACTTGTGCGTCCATCACTTTGTTCAGGTTTTCGTAGCAAGTGGTGATGATGGTTTCTACATTGAGCAACGAAGTCAAAGAAGTTCCCATCTCACTCAACAGTTGTATGTTGTCGTAGGCTTGTTCTACGGCAGCTTTTTGTTGGCGAATTTGGGAGTTGAGATGTTCTAAATTGTCCCTTTGTGCCTCTATCTCCTCTTTTTGCTGTTGAATTTCGGCTGTGCGAAGTTGTACCAAATTTTCTAATTTTTCGTTTTGTTTTCGCAAACGCAAGGTGTAAAACTTGATTGCCAAATAAAACAGTCCTCCCAACAAAAGAAGATACAAGGCGTAGACAACATTGGTTCTGTACCAAGGCGGCATGATTTCGAAACTATATGTTTTTTCGTTGCTGATGTTGCCATAAATATTTTTTGCCCTTACTTTAAGCGTATATTTTCCATTCCAGAGGTTGGTGTAATCTTTTTGGTTGTGGTGTCCCCAAGCTGACCAATGTTTTTCATAACCTTCGAGTTGATATTGGTAGAGGTTTTGTTCGGGACTGTCGAAGTGCGTGGCTGCAAAATCAAAACTAAGGCTGTTGTGGCTAAATGGCAATTTTTGCAACTTGCCTTTGTAGTGAGAACCCGACAAAGTGCTGTCTTGCGTGATAAAAGATACCCGCCGCAACAGGACTGAAAAATCAGCCAGAGAATTTTGAAAAAATTGGTGGTCATACACATACAACGCATTGGCGGTGGCTATGTAGGTGTGTGGATACGAGCAAAAAATTTGATTAACAGTTTCAGGGGGAATACGAGAAAGCAAGGCGGTGTATAGCCGAAACTGCCCTTGTTGGTTTTTTTCCAAAACCCCTTTAAATCTTTCTGTCCAGACCCAAAAATTGCCCTTGCTGTCCTCTTGCAACTGCCAAGCCTCCCTGTTTTGGTTGTAATATTGGGTTACAAGACTTAGGGCTGCATTTTTTTTGAATTGTTGGGTGGCAGTGTCCAATTCATAAAAACCCTTTGGGCAACCTACCAATACTTTTTGTTGGACAAAAAATACACGAGTTTGTTTGTCATCGGGCAAGCCATTTTTGGTAGTAAATTGCTGAATAACAGGCTTTTGCAAATCATTTTCAAAATTAATTTTATATACGCCATGTACTTTGGTGCCAGCCCAAATGTTTCCCTTTGGGTCTGCAATTAAACTGCGAACTTCGCCTGTTATCGAGGGCAAATTGCCCAAAGACAACCATTTTCTGCCATCGAACTGCAAAATTTCTATGCCACTGCGTAAGCCCACCAAAATTGTAGGTTTATTTTGCTTAGGCAATAGCAAATGCACAAAGGCTGCTTGCGAACTAAGTTGTTGTATTTTGCCCTGCGAATAGACATAACTCCCTGTATTAGAGCCTATTAGCAATTCATTGGCAAGGGGCAACAAACCCCACGCTTGGTCTTTAAAATTGGCAAGTTGATTGAAACCTGTGTATGGGTAGCCCACTTGCTCTTGGCGTATTGCCTGCTCAAAAACTCCCAAAGAAGTGCCTACAAAGAACTTGTCTTGAAACTGCACTACTTGATTGACTATGCCATGCAGCCCCAATTTTTTGTCGAAAATGGACAGGGGAGAATTGAGTTCTATGCGGGCTATGCCGTTGTTTAGTGCCAACCATACGCCCTTGTGTGAGTCTATAAAACTTCGCCTTACGCTGTTGTTTCGCAAACCATAGCCCTCGTCTATCACTTGTTTTGCCCTGCCTTGCTTGTCTAAAATGACCCAACCTCCTCTAAATGTGCCTACTGCAAAATAGTTTTCGTCTATTTTTTGTACGTCAAAAATAATGGTACTCGTCAAAAAGTCATCGATAGTGGTTGCAAAGGCTCGATAGTTGCCTGTTTTTTTGTTTATCAAAAAAGCACCATCTTTGTTGGTAAATAGCAACAAATGATTTTCGTCATAGCTTACAATGCCTCGCATTTCTTTGCCACGCAGCCATTCGCCTTGCGGAAACAAATCCATTTTTCCATTTGCTAATTGGTATAACCCTAAGCTATCTTCCTGAAAATAAAGGGTTTGCTCTACCTGAAAGCAAAAATTAAATTTTTTTGGTGCTTTATAAACTGTAAATTTGCCTTGATTGTCCCACAAAAAGATTTTGCTGTTGGTAAAGAAAAAAGCCCCTTGTTTGTTGGTGTATAAAGACCACACATCGGCAAATTTGCGGTCTGCTTCGGGCAGTTTTTCTACCAACGAAACATAGTGCTGATGCCCTGCTGCATCGACCTCCAAATAGCCAAAATCACTCTGCGAGCCGACACAAACTGTGCCATCGGGCAGCGTAGCCACCGACCTTGCAATGACGTTGGGCAACTCTATTTTTGTCCACTCCACGCCATCAAAACGTATGATGCCTGTGGTGTTGGCTACATACACAATGCCCTGTTGGTCTTGTGTGAGATACCAATTTTGGGGGTCTGCACCATATTCTTCGGGGCTATAATTGGTAATAAAAGGCAGACCTTGCTTGGTTTGGGCATAGAGCAACTGATTGCCACAAAAAAGCAAGCAAAAAAAACAAAAAATGTAACCAATCCGTTGCATAGTGGTAAAAAAATAGAAAATATAACCATGTTGTACATTGGCAATGACTTAGGCAGTTCCGTTCAGACCTTGACAATCGTATGTAAACAGAAACTGTACGATTGTCAAGGTGCGAAAAGCACCATTGCCAACGTACAAAACGCCATTGCCAACGTACAAAAGCACCATTGCCAACGTATGAAAGCCAATATACAAAAAAATTATTCAAACCTAAAAATATATTGATATTCTGCCAACTCTTCTGCTTTTTTTCGCAACTCTTTTGCTTCTTTGGGCTTGTTTTCTTGGGCAGCTATGCGGCTCAATCCCAAATAACAGTAGGCTTGTTGGTGTTTGCCTGTATTGCCAAAAGGTTTGGCAAAAAGCAAAGCATTTTGGTAATAGGTTTTGGCAGCCACCAAATTTTTGTTTCTTTTTTCCTCCAAAATTCCCATCTGAATATTAGTTATCAAGACCGTATAATTTTCGTGTGAGGTTTCTTTCAACAGTTGCTGCACAAGGGGCAAAGCCGTTTCATATTGTTTTGCCAACAGCAAAGTTTCTATGTACCTGTTCAGAAAATAACGATTTTTGGGGAACAAAACAGTCAAATCTTTGGCATAACCAATGGATTTATGCACATTTTTTTCGTAAGAGAGGTAAATATGGGTCAAAAAAAAGTAGGCTTGGGTTTGGGTAATGGTGCAATGACGTGAGGCATATTCCAACTGTTTTAGCCCCAGCAGCTTGTCGCCACTGTGAAAAAGCCACATAAAAGGCTTATAAAAAGGTTTTTCATCAGGATAAGCCTCGCGGTAGTAGTTATACAAACCCGTAGAAAAATAAAATTCATTGTAAGTATCCAACAAATCAAAACCTTGTTTCAACAACCCGTACATATCTTTGGCTTCGGCTAAGGCTTTCATCGATTGCCCCACTTTGGCGTAGTGCTGCATCATAATACTGCGAGAAACCAACTCAAAAAAGACACCTTCCACATCTTTTTTGTCTTTCTTTTGCATGGCTTGGGCTTGCAAAATAGATTTTTTGAGCAAAGCTGCCACTTTTGGTAATTGCGGATTGGTTTCGTGCAAGGGCAAATTTTGCCAATACAGCAAAACAGCACGCAACATAGGCACTGCGGGGTGTTCGGGTAGCAATTTTTCTGCCTGTTCGAAGTGGTATTGGGCAGTCGCAAATTCATAGTTATACATTTTTTGCGTGCCTTGTTTGAGCAACTGCAAAGCAATGGGGTGCTGCGACAAGGGAGGACTTTGAGCCAACACACAAAAATTATTTAACAAGAATAATAATAACGTGCTGATAAACAAGCAGATAGGTTTCACCATATTTTGAAGTAGCCAACTATACTTTGAGAGGTAGCTATTTAGGAATGAATAAGAAAGTGCAAAGGTAGTGAAAAGAACTAATTACTTATTCATTTTCAATAACTTGTCTATATAGTAAGCCAACAAATTGTTATCAATCATTTCAAAAGGAGCAATGAAAAACTTAGCTTTGTTGTATTTTTGGGTGGGATTGTCGAGAGTAGTCCCCAAAAATTCTTTTCGCATCTTGTTGATAGTCATAAAAATAGTCAATCCTTCGGCTGTTTCTTCCACAAAAAACTCTACATCTTTGCACTTGCCCAAATAAGGTTCTTTGATAGGTTTCAACGAAAAAATTTGTAGGGGTTGTTGCAAATGACGTTCCACATAGCCACTCAATGCGGTGTGTTTAAACCCTAATTCCCAAAAAGCATCAAACAAAGCCTGCACCCGAACAGAAGGCAAAATCAATAGTTCGTCTTGGTCGTGGGCAGTCTGTAAGGTGGCATAGCTGACCGAAGTTTTAACCAAAGCCGTTGCAGGCACTACAGGCATATAAAAAGGAATTGGAAAACTAAACGGCATTTCGCAGGTTTCACTGCCCAAAACAGTCAATTTATCACGTAGCAAGGCGTGGAAAAGCAAATAATTTTCTTTTTCTATCTGAAATTTCAGAGGTCTTTGAAAAGAAGAAATAAAGGCTATTTTCAAGTTTTGCAATAAAGTTTCGTGAGCGGAGAGATTGGTTATCAGCAACTTACCTTCCAGCAGTTCACCCGCCGCCATGCGTTGCTTGGCAAATTGGGCATTGACAGTGATTTGCCTGCCTGAAAAAAAAGAAAGTAGTTTGTTGAGCATTTTTTATCTCAATAAAATTAGTAGTATCGAGGCAAATTTATTAGTTTTAGCCGAATGTACCTATAAGGTTTTTAAAGCCTTATAGGTCTAATAGAGGTTATTACGATAATTTTTGTATAGAAAATTAACTTCTTGATTTTCAACTAATTGACCATGCAGTTGGAGGCAACCCCCGCCAAAGAGTACGGTACAAATCGTAATAACCTCTATTTATCTTTTTATTTTACCAATCTTTTCAAAGCCTCCTCCTGCACTTTCACCTCGTATTTTGTTCTGAGTTGTTGCATCCATTCAGTTTCCAAGAAATTTTGGAAGTCCGATACCACAGCCCCTTTGGTTTCGTTCAGTTTTTTGTTGGCTGCGGACATCACTTTGTGTATTGTAACAAAGTGAAACCTGTTGGCATCTTTGCTATCTTTTACAGTGTAAGTACCTGTTTGCCAGCTACTTTGGTCTATAGCTGCATTTTCGCCACGCTGAAAAGTGCCTTCTGAAAGTTGTATGCCCAACGGATTTTCAGCAGCTAAATTGGCAAGCAATACCTTGCTCGATTTTGAGTACAATACCAAATCCACACCGCCTTTTTTGTTATTGGTCGTTTTGCCCAAATTTTTGGAAGCTATTTGACGAGAATTGATACCATTGGCAACCAA
This sequence comes from Cytophagales bacterium, assembly GCA_013299115.1. Taxonomy (GTDB): domain Bacteria; phylum Bacteroidota; class Bacteroidia; order Cytophagales; family Thermoflexibacteraceae; genus JAAFKA01. The sequence continues at coordinate 35,456 of JAAFKA010000004.1, read as the reverse complement.
AAATTCTTTGATAATTTCTATTCTTTTGACAGCCACCTCATTTTTTTCGTTTTTGAGGGCATAACCTTGCAATTCGACCAAACTCAGTGTGTCGTTGCGGAGGGCAAATACCAAGTCATCGAGGTAGTCTTGCTGAACAGAATCTAAGTAAGATTTATTAGGCTCAAACAAAACAGGTTTATAATTGGCTGCTTTGTTCAGATGGTAGTCTTTTTGGATTTCTGTTTGCAATTTTCTCAACATTTCTTCTGACTCACAAGTGTAAATGGTGGCAACAGCCCTGTCTTTCCAACGATACTTGCTGCGGTTAGCCTCAAAATAAGTGCGTAAACCAGCAGTATCTGTCAAGGCTCTTGTCCAGATATTTTTTTCCATTATTTTGAACATCAGAGTCCCATCTCTGTATTCGTTCATCAGGTAACGATATTCGGGGACTTTTTCCTCCAAATGGTCGTTTTGGTAGTCATATAAAGTTTGATTGACAAATTCCTGATATTTTTGCTTGACATAGTAAGGTGCAACTACTTTTTCAGTAGGTGGTTCTTGTTTTTCTAAGGTTGTAAAAAAGTTTTGCAACGAATATTTTTGCTTGTTTAGCGAAAACAAAATCGTAGGCAAATCCTTGTCATTGCGGTTAAATTTCCAACCTTTTTTGAGCATAGCCGTATCTGCTTTGCTCATTACCAATTTTTCGGCTTTGCCACTTTGCACAAACTTGTTTTCTTTCTTTATTTTTGTTACCAAATGTGCTTTGTTTATTTCCAAACGAGAGTCTTTGGCAATTTTTCTTTTCAGCACAGGCTCTAAGGTTTCAAAACCTTCTAAGGGTTTTTTCTCCAACAACTTAATGATATGCCAGCCGTAAATTGTTTTAACTGGTGTAGTTATTTCGTCTTTGTTTTGCAAAGCAAAAGCAGCTTCGTCAAAGGTAGGATACATATTGCCCGGTGAAAACCATTTGAGTTCGCCGCCTTTGTTGCGAGATTCTAAGTCGTCTGAATATTTTTCGCAAAGTACACTCCAATCCTCTTTGCTTTGCAAACGGCTATAAATTTCCTGAATTTTTTTGCTTGCAGCTAAAGAGTCTTCTGCACTGATGCCTTCGGTTGCCCTGACCATAATGTGAGCAACTTTGATAGGTCCACTGGATTGGCGGCGTTTGGTAACTTTCAAGATGTGATACCCAAATTTGGTACGAAAAACAGGCGAAACTCCTTGCAAGGGAGTTTTGTATGCCATGTCTTCAAATTGATAGACCATTTGCAAAGCCGTAAAATAGCCAATATCTCCACTGTTTTGGGCTGCACTGGGGTCTTCCGAATGTTGTTTGGCAAGGGTAGCAAAATCCTCGCCTTGTAAGACTTTTTTGCGAATATCGGTTAATTTGTTGTAAGCAGCCAACGTATCGGCAGGGGCAGCCATAACCGAAACTCGCAACAAGATATGCGAAGCCCTAATTTCTTCGCCCAACCGTTGGTAAGCCTCCTTCACTAATTGGTTGCTAACTTCGGTGTCTGTCAAATAAGGTTTTGAAAGTTGTTGTTTGTAGTGTGCCAACTCCGCTTTAAACTCGGCAGTAGTGTCCATGCCCAAACTCCCCGCCTCCAAAACTTTGAGTTTATAATTGACAAATAGTTCCAAATAATTCCGAAGGTTGGTTTCTGCGTAGGCAGCAGAGTCTTGGGCGTTGTTTTTGTCGTGAATATAACGAAATTCATCTACCGAAACCACTTGTTTGCCTACTTGCACAAGTGGTGTTTCGTCTATTTTTGGGGTTTTGTTTTCGGTGGTCTTACAACTTGCCAACAGATTGAGTAGCAGCAGCAAAAAGTACCAAGCAAAATGTTTGTTCATGGATTTTGGTTTGTAAATAAACAAAAATTAGATAAGTTGTGTGTTTTTTATCTTGCACACACTACTTGCTATTTCAGGTAGTGCCACACAAGTAATGCTACAAACACCTTAGAACTAATATTTCTCAAAGAAATGTTAGTTCTGAGCATTATATCTGCGGCACTACCCTATTTCATACGAAGTAATTGCAAAATTATAAAAAATTACAAATATTTTTGATTTTGTACAGTAACATTTTTCAAAGAAATATTACTGCTCATAGAGTTTCTACATTATTAAGTAGTTAAACCCAATTATCCGACACCTTTGAGGTGGCGGATAATTATGATAATCAGATACATAGACATTAAAACACTGTCGATTATTTAAGTCTAACTACTTCATCTGTCATTACCAAAATAAGGTCTATTGTACAAACACAATCTCCTTCACATCGAAATATTGCAACGTATTTTCTATGGCAACTGCCAATCTGCCTTGCGAGTCTATGCCTGTGATGTAGCCCTCAACTAATTTGCCTGCCACCTCGAAAGTATGTAGTTCTTGATACCAAAAAAGGTGTTGGAGGTATTGCATTTTTAATAAATTAAATTGGTTAGTTCGCAACTGAAAATAAGTTTGCTCTATGCCCAACAAAATATCATTCAATAGGTGTTGCAAATTATAAGTCTGTTGGGTAAGTGCGTGCAAAGAAGTGGGCTGTTTGGTAGGCGGTGCGGTGAGTGCAAATTGCCCAAAATCAATTTGATTGACATTGATACCAATACCTATGATACTGTATCTCAGGTAATTATGTTGCAAAATATTTTCTATTAAAATTCCGCCCATTTTTTTACCTTCTGCATACAAATCATTTGACCATTTAATTTGTAGGGCAATATGGCGTTGCAAGGCTTGCACTATGCCAACTGTAACCGCCACATTGAGCTGAAACTGCTCAGTAGCCTGCAAAAATTTTGGAGCAAGAATGATAGAAAACGTGAGATTTTGGTGGGGGGCAGTTTCCCAAGTAGTGCCACGTTGTCCACGCCCTGCGGTTTGCTCGGAGGTAACAACAACAGTCCCCTCTAAGGGATAGGATTGTTGCAGATAAGCCTGTGCTTCGGCATTGGTAGAGGCACAAGTGGGCAAATAAACAAGATTTTTGCCTATGATTTGGGTGGAAAGTGGTGCAGAAAACATAATTTGAGGTATCAGATAATTAAGTGCAATTAGTTATTTGAGTAAATAAACTTGTAAGCAAACATTTTAATTGGCTAAAGGCAGTTCTCCTAAACATTTACCACTTTTTCCTCCCCTCCACAAACAACAAAAACAAGGCAGCAGCTACCACAGGGGCAAACCACGTATGAAAAGTTATGGAGATTTGGTAATAAGTCAAGAGAGGATTATAAAAAGCAAACCATAAATAAATTGCCCACAAAAACATAGGCAAAAAAGAATACCAGAGTTTTTTATTCAGTAGGGTAGAGGCTGCAAACAAACTATGCGGGCTGCGAACCGACAAGATGTTGATAACTTGCAAAAAACAAATGGTGAGATAAACAAAAAAAGTGCTACTAATACCCACAGTTTTTTTGTGATAGACTATAAAAGATTTCAAAAGGTGAGGATTAGTCATCAACCAATCGGCAGGCGTGCTTTCTGCTGACCACGCCCAAAAAAATACAAACACCAAGAGAGAAGTAAATACCAAACTGGTGAGCAACGAATCCCAAAACAGCTTGGGTGTGAGCAAGGAAGCATAGCGAAAATTGGGCGAAGCAACCGAGTTTTGCGTGTCGTCATACGCCAGCATGATGATGGGCAAGGTTTTTACAAAAAACAAAACAGCAAAGTAGTGTTTGTTGATACCAATTTCTACCGAACAACTTAAAAACACTTTGAATTTGTCGAGCAAAGTAAGGGTGGGGGCTTCGAGGCAGTCGCAAGGCTGGTAGAAAAAAGAAAATTGCAAATTACCTATCAGAAAAAGCAAAATGGCGACCATACTCAAAGGAAAATTTGCTGCCAATAGCTTTTGGAAGTTATAAAAAATCAATCTTCCTTGTGCAATAGCTTGGCTGATGCCTGCAATTTTTTTGTTTAAGGTCAGTAGGGCTGCTGTTTTCCATAGCACTTCGTTGTACTGTTGAGTAGTGGCTACACCAATTAGGGCTTGCTGCATAGCCCTTGCGTCATTGTTGCCATCGCCTATCATAGCTATGGTTTCTTGCTGAGTCTGCAAAAAATCAACTACTTGCTGTTTATCTTCTGCTGTACAACCTGCAATCATACTAAACTCTTGACTTAGAAAACCAATTTTTTCCTGTTCCTTTTTACTCGCAAAATCTTTGGCTGTGCATACCAAATTGGTTGTGTTTGCTGCCAATTTAATTGCTGCCAAATGCTGTTTCAAATCCTGATTTTGTAAGATAGCTTGTGCTGCTTCGGCACTATCTCCTGTGAGTACGCAGATTTTTATTTGGTAATTTTGGACAGTTTGCAAAACAGTATTGATGCCTTCTTGCAAGGGTTCATAGATACGCACAAAGCCCGCATAAATAAAATCTTGTTGGTTTTCAAGGTTTTCTCTTGTATAGACCTTACGCAATTTAATTCGTTTATAGGCAATAGAAACTATTGATGCTCCTGTGAGGTTGCGTTGCACCTGTATTTTTTGGTCTATTTCACTGCGTTTTTGCTTGTCGAGGGGCAAAATTTGGTCTTGGTCTTGGTAGTGGCTGCAAAGAGCATTGAGCAGTTGCGAAGATGACCCTTTGATGACCACCAACCCCTCTGCCAATCCATCGGGCTGTTGGTGGCGGGGTTGCAAAACGGCAAGGCTGGTTTTGTGTGCATTGTCAAAAGGAAACAACGCCACTTGTTCGTAAGGCAACTGCCCATTGTCTATTTCGTTATCTACCAACAACCTCCCAAATGCACTGTCGAAAGGGTCGCCAATGATGGTGGGCAAAGAGGTAGCAGCAGTTGGATTTTTCTGGGCAATATTGGTTTGCTGCCAAGCCGTAGCCATAGACGAAACCCAATCCTCTGTAAAAGCTATTTCCTTGTTGTTTTTCTCCAATTTTATATCCGCAGCATAGTAACCTGCCAATAAAAAATCTTTTAAAGTAAAGTTTTGTCCGTGTATGAGGTTGCTCACAACCGAATTGTTTTGCTTGTCGTTGTGTATGAGGTTGCTCACAACCGAATTATCTAAAACTGTAAACTCTTGATTAGCAAACAGATAACCGTCTATTTTCATCTGCCCTTCGGTCAAAGTTCCTGTTTTGTCTAAGAGCAACCTATTTACGTAGCCCAAAGTTTCGGCTCTGTCAAAGGCTTGCACAATGAGTTGCTTGCGTCTGAGCCTATGAATGGCAATGGCTTGTGAAACCTTGATTTGCAGATACAGACCTTTTAAAACAAGGAGGTTGAATAGTTGCAAAATTTCCCCTTCTTTGCTCAATTCTAAGCCTACTTCTATACCTTGCTTTACTTCTATCCAATACAAAGCATAAAAAAACACTGTAAAAAAGCTGGCAATAGCAAATAAGTAAACAGCCAGCTGATTGATTGTAGTCTGCAAAATACCTGTTTGCTTAGGTAATTGGAGCAAAGCCTGCAAAACTTGTCCTGTTTCGGTGTCATTGCCTGTTGCTTGCACCACACCTTTTGCTCTGCCCCTCACCACTTTGCAGCCTTTTCTGAATACTTGCAAGTCGGTGGGTTGCAAATTGGATAGATTGACAAGAGAGTTTATTTTTATCTCTATACTTTTGGGGCTACCTGTCCAGACTGCCTCGTTTACTGCCAAATTGTGTGCCTCTACCAAATAAAGGTCTGCGGGCAAAGTTTGCCCTTGTGCCACATACAGCACATCACCTTTTACTAATTCATAACCAAAGAGTTTGATAATTTGCCCACCTCGCAACACCTCATAGCTTGTTTCGGCTTGTTCAGCCTGTTTTTTTATCCACCGCACAGCCTGAAAAGTGTAGTAAGCATCAATTCCCAGCGAAATGGGCAAGACAAACAGCACATTGAGCCACAAATCTTTGTCTTCACTACCCTGAAAATAAGTGGCAATACTCACAAGCATCGAAAATAGCAACAACCAAAGGTATTTATCTTTTCGTTGGCGAGCCAACCATATTTGCCATGTGCTTTGGGGCAAAGTGATTTTGTTTTGTCCGTTTTGGCGGAGTCTTTGGGCAGCTTGGGCAGCAGATAAGCCCGTTGCTAAGTCTGTTTGCAGGAGATTGAATAGGTTTTGTGTATTCATTGCGTATTTGTTATAGATTTTTCTTTATGGAGTTTGTGTCTTTATGGAGTATAATTAAGCAATTAAGTTCAATTACTTACAAGGTTGCAATTTATGCCTTTATTTTATTTTGTTACTTAATAAAAAAATGTTTAACTTTTTTGAAAAAAAAATTCAAAAAGTAAAACAAAATCTACTACTTCTTGTTTATACATTCAGAAGTTTGTTTGTTAGTTTAGTTTATATTATTAATTGGAATGTAACCCCTGATTTTCAGGGGTTTCATCTTTTTAGGGCTTTCCACTTTTCTATTAGTAGGCTGTAAACCTATTCATAAAAGCTCAAATCAACCACCTTGCCACCCAAAAGTAAACCGCCAAGCCCAACAAGTCGTTTGCCGTTGTGATAAAAGGACCCGAAGCCAAAGCAGGATTAATGCCTATTCGGTTTAGAATAATTGGAGTAACTGTGCCTGTGATAGATGCCAAGATGACTACGCAAAACAGGGCTGTCGAAACGACAAAGGCAAGTGAAGTATTGCCAATAAATAAGGTGTTATAGAGAAAAACTATCAAACCGATGGCTGCCCCGTTGAGTACCGCCACCAACAAAGCCTTAGCTAACCTTTCGTACCACGTAATTTTATAGGTGCTGCTTTCAGCCAAACTTTGTACGATTAAAGTAGAAGACTGAATACCTACATTGCCCCCTGTGGCTGTGATTAATGGAATAAAAAACGCCATAGCAGGGATTAATAGCAATTCTTTGGAGAAACCACCAAGCAAGGTAGCCCCCGCCAAGCCACCAAACATACCTATCAGCAGCCAAGGTAGCCTTGCCCTTACCAACTTCCAAATAGAGTCCGACTCGTCCACGTCTTCGGTCAAGCCCGACATTGCCCTTCGTTCTACTTCGGCTTGCTCTTGCATCACGTCTATCATGTCATCAATCATAATTCTGCCGACCAACTGCCCTTGCACATTGACAACAGGAATGGTTTCGAGGTCGTACTTTTTCATTACCTCAATCACCGTTTCTTGCGATTGGTAGGTTTCTATGCTAATCACATCTGTCAAATAAATTTCAGATATTTGGGTTTCCTTGTCCGAAATTACAATAGTTTTAAGAGAAACTCGACCCAAAAAAGTATCTTTGTCATCGACTACATAAACCGAAAAAACTTTCTTTACTCTTTCGCCTTGCTTTTTGATTTCGTCCATACATTGGGCTACAGTCCAATTTACATTGACCTTAATCAATTCGGCAGACATTAATCCACCTGCACAATCTTGGTCGTAGTGGAGCAAAGTCTTTACATCTTTTGCTTTACTTTCAGAAAGCAAAGCCGTAACTTGGTCGAGAAACAGGGCATCATGCTGTTCGTTGAGAATATCAGCTACATTGTCTGACTCCATATCATTCAACAAAGGAGCTAATTCTTCGGGCAAAAAAGTTTTGAGAAAAGGCAAACGTCTATCTGTATCGAGATTTGCCAAAATATCGGCAGCTTTGGTAGCTGGAATCACTTGCAAAATCAGTTTACAATCTGTAGCTGAGAGTTTGTCGAGCAACAGCGTAAGGTCGGCAGCCAATAAAGGTTTGCAAATTTTTATAATTTGCTGCGTATCTTGCTTGCGAGCAGCTTCTTGCAAGGCAGCAAGCAACGTAGGAATAGACTGTTTTTTGAGCATAGCAAGGCAAAAATACGTAAACTTATGAAAATAAGGAAAAAAAGACTACCTTCGTTTTAAAGCTACCAAAATTTGTACGAATTTTGAGTAACTTATCAATAAAACGCTAAAAATATATGAAAACAAAGAAAATGATAGGTATAGGGTTGTTGGTCTTTGGGCTGGCTATTATTCCCAACTTAGTATTTGCAGACCCTACACCCCCACCTGTTACTCCTGATAGTGGCGGAGGCGGTGTGCCTATAGACGGAGGAATTGGCTGGTTAGTAGCAGCGGGGGTAAGTTATGGGGCAAAGAAATTGTATGATGCTAAAAAAAATAAGCCTCAACTATAGGTATTTGATTTATCAAATACTTAACTTGTATTAGAGGTTATTACGATAATTTTTGTATGGAAAATTAACTTCTTGATTTTCAAATCATTGACCTCGCAGTTGGAGGCAACCCCCACCAAAAGGTACGGTACAAATCGTAATAACCTCTATTGGAGTAAATCAAATATTTTACATCTTGTAACAAAATTTTCAATTAAACCTACAAATTCAAAATGAAGAAAATCATTTTAAGTATTCTTTTTGTGTTGGCAGTAGTACTGCAAACACAGGCAGCAGGGATAAGCGGTGCCTACAACACCAATACCTTAACCGCAGGCAACAACGCAAGCATTTCGCAAGCCTCCAATGCCATGCAGCTTTCGCAACTACGCGTGGCAGTAGAGCAACAATTAGATAAAACTTCTAAATTGGCGTTTACCAAACGGCTTGCACTTAAATCTATGCTCAATAAAATCAAAAAAGCCGAAAAAACAAATGGAGATATAAATAGTACCTTGATGACTATTGGTATTATCTTAATGATTGTCGGTTTGGTATTAATTGTTTTGAGTGTATTAAATGTAGCTTTAGGTGGCGGCGCTGGTCTTGGCGGCGGCGGCGGTCTTTTAGTTTTAGGTCTAATCCTTTGGTTAGTTGGCAAATTTGTTGATTTATAGGCAACTTTTGCTTATCAAAAAAGTAAAACGTCATACCACTTCAAGTGCTATGACGTTTTTTATAGTTAGTCTATCCGCAAGAAATCTATTGCCTTTCATACGTATAAGTAATAGCTAAATTAAAGCCTTGTTGAGTTGTATTGAAAGTCATTTTGAGTGTGGTGCCGTTGATAAGGTCGTCAATGTTGCAAACTTTGGAAGGAATGGCTGCTGCCCCTTTGTCATAGCTAAACGTAACAACGGTTTCAGTTGCTGTGGAGGTGGACGTATAAGTTCCTATTTCGGTGGCTGTGTTTCCGTTTGTGCCGTAGCATATTGCAGTTTCGCTGAATGTGCCGCCACGTCTAATTTCGAGTAGGCTATTTTTGATACAAACCACTTGGGCTGCTTGTGGATTTTTGGTGGGGTCGAACAAATCATCTATTTTTAACACACCACCATTGATAGAGGCTGCTGCTCCAATTAGTTTCCACGTGCCAAAGAGATTGTCTAACCGAATGGCTTGGGTCGTTTTCACTTCTGGTGGGTCTAAGGCTGTATCGCAACTCAATGTAATGCTTACGAAGACCAATAACAAGGCAAAATGTTTAACAAATTTGTTGGCTAAAATGGTCATAATGATTTTGATAATAGAATTTTATTTGTAAACTTACACAACTATTATGAAAATAGCTATTGTTGGTAGTCATAAATTTTGAGAAAATTAGCATCATGAACTATTTGCGTTTACTTTTTTGCTTGTGTGCAGGGCTATTTTTGCTTGTTTCGCCTATTCTTGCCCAAGAAACTTCCAAAGATACTACCTCCACGCCTTTATATCAACCAAATATAGAGGAATTGAGCCAACTCAAAAGACGGACACAAAACGAGGCTACGGTATCTGTTGCAGGTTTTCAGACCACCACGTTGCGAGAATCTCCGGGTATTGTAACTTTGATAACACAAGAGGAAATTCTGAATAGTGGGGCAAAAGATTTATTAGATGTATTGCGAACAGTGCCAGGGTTTGACGTGGCTTATGACGTTGCTCCTTTGCTAACCATTCGTGGCAGCAATAGCAGCGAAGCCAAAATGTTATTTACCATTGACGGCGTGATGATGAATAGCATTGCCTTTGGCGGTATCTATCCTGTGATGCGGTATCCGCTGCACAATATCGACAGAATAGAAATCATAAGGGGTGCAGGTTCGGCTCAATACGGTGGCATGGCGGGGTTGGCAGTAATCAACATTATTTCTAAGAAAGCCAAAAACAATTTTGAAGGCGGTGCAACGGCTACTGTGGGATTGGCTGATGGTGGGTTGATGCGAAACTATTTTGAAGGGTGGGGTGCTACCAAATTGGCAAATGGCGTAGAAATAGATTTGAACGTATTGCAAATTGCAGGCAAATTCAACAATAGAATAGATGAGGAGAATGGTCTGTACACAGGCAGGGTTAATACGAAGGACAAAATACAAACCACCAATAGCTATTGGAATTTTGGTTTGCGTTACAAAAAATTGACAATGCGTTATATCAATTCCACTGTGCGAAACAGATTAGTACATATTGGCGATGCAGTGTTGAGTGCCAATGATAATTTTTTTCAAGCCTCTTATGATACAGATTTAGGTAGCAAATTAACTTTTCATAGCAAATTTAGTTGGCAGCAACAGACCCCTAATAACTTTACTAATATTCCTCGTCAAAATTTAGTAGATACCACCAAATTAAATGTTTTGGGTTTATTCAATACCATAGACGACAGGTATGGTTTCAAAAACTACTTAGCCTATCAGTTGAAAGACAACTTATCTCTAACAGCAGGAGGAGAAGTGCTGTATGACTATGTGATTTATACCACAAGCAGGAGGTTTAAAACAGGAGATATTTCGGCAAATTATTTGGGATTGGCTGGTTTTGCAGAAGTCAATTTTACTTCCAAATATGCCAATATCACCGCAGGTGCAAGGTATGAAAGGTACGGCAACATTACGCCTGTGGTTGTCCCTCGCCTTGCCATTACCAAAGCCTTTGAGAAATTTCACTTCAAAGCCTTGTATTCGCAGGCTTTCAAAAACCCAACTTTGTTCAACATCGAATTTGCCGAAAAAGGAATTGGCAACATAGAACCTGAAAGATTTTCTTTGATAGAATTTGAAATAGGTTGGCGACCACGCAGCAATTTGCAACTTTCGACCAACGTCTATTACAGCCAAATTCAGAATTTTATCACACGCAAAGATGGTTTAGATAACAGTGGCAATGGCACTGCCTCTTACGAAAATTTGGGTAACACCGCCACCAGAGGCGTAGAAGCAGAGTTGCGTTGGCAACCCAAATGGGGCTACGTCAATTTGGGCTACTCTTTTTACAATGTGGTGGAAACAGCCTCTTTCTTAAAATTGCCTCGTGTGAGTGGCGTATTCCCAGGTGTGTCTTCGCAAAAGGCAAATTTACAGGTCTTTGTCAAAATCTTGCCCAAATGGAATGCCCACCTTTCGGCTATGTATATCAACAACAAGTTTAGGATAAACAAAACAGGAGGAGATGTGAGAGAGCCGCTAATTATGCCAAGAGAAATACATATCAATCTCTACACGCAAGTCAATGATGTGATTTTTAAAAACTTCGCTCTTGGTTTGGGTTGTTTCAATTTGCTCGATGGCAATTATCGGATAACTTCGTGGAAAGCCGACGTAAGTTCTCTTATCGATATGCCTTGGCAGGGCAGAGAGGTGTATGTGAAGTTGGTTTATAGAATAAAAAATTAAAAAGTTCCCTGCCCCCAAAGGGAATTTAAAAAATTGTAATTCAAAATTCAAAATTCAAAATTCAAAATTCAAAATTCAAAATTCAAAATTCAAAATTACAAATATGAATCCATGGCACGACCTTCCAACAGGCATACAAGTTCCACAAATAGTTTCGGCTATTGTAGAAATTCCCAAAGGCTCAAGAGCTAAGTACGAATTGGACAAAGACAGCGGCTTACTCAAATTAGACAGGGTACTCTATTCTTCGGTCTATTATCCCGCCAACTACGGTTTTATTCCGCAGACCTACGGTGATGACAATGACCCTTTGGATATTTTGGTTTTGTCTATGATAGAAATTCAACCTTTGTGTATAGTCAAGGCAAAAGTGATTGGCGTAATGCGTATGCTCGACTCTGGTGAGGCAGACGACAAAATTATTGCCGTAGCTGCCGATGATGTGAGTATCAACCATATCAACAACATTGGGCAGTTGCCTTTGCACTTTATCAACGAAATGCGTAGCTTTTTTGAAGACTATAAAAAGTTGGAGAACAAGACCGTAATGGTAGAGGAATTTTTAGACAGAGAAGTTGCCTACAAAATCATTTTGCAAGCAGTGCAAGATTACAAAGATAAAATTGTGCCTACGCTAAAGTCTAAATAAAGGTGGTGCCAAGTGCTTTGTGTCCCTACGTTGCACGTAGGGCTATTGTTGTTCAACTCCTTCGAGGTTGGTTTGGCATTTTTTTTTACAACCCCGAAGGGCAGGGTCCATTGTTTCTCTTTTTTTGTAAATAATTTCATCAATTCGTCAATTTTATTTGATATTTTAGCAAAAGTATCTGCATTGGTTTTCCAACCTTTTACTTTCATCAAAGTCAGTGCAATGTTGTTCAACTTACTGGTGATATAATAAGCCGTTTGTTCAAATTTTTTCCCACTTCTTAGCCCCCAACGCCTCACTTTGATAAGCCTTTCAATCCCATTCCAGCCTTTGGGCATGGCTGTTTTATTCTCAACGAGCCAAAATTTGCGATAAATTTGGTTGCCATGCTACTCTTCGTAGTCTGCGGTAATCTTGAACTTTTGTTAAAAAATCGGGTAGTTGAAATTCCATTGTTATTGATAAGTTTTTTGCAAAGGTAAACATTTTTTTTAGAAACAATCGACCCTGCCTTGCGGGGGTTGAAAAAAGTAATATCCCCTTACAAATAATTCCCCACCCTAATCACATCTGCAAACACCTCCGCCTACTTCCCCGCCATTTTCTCCACCAAGCCCCGCAGATACAGGTTTTCGTCTTTGAGTTGCGTAATCTGGGCTTCGTATAGTTCACGTTCTTTTTCGGAAACTTCGCAGATGATGATGCTGGCGATTTTGTCAATGTTCTTAATTTTATTGTCTGTTATTACCACGCCTGATTTTTCTAAGTCTATCAAATCTCCTAATTTGACTTTCAGAATTTCAGCTATTTTGTCTAATTTATCGAGGTTTATAGCACTATCTCCTCTTTCTATTTTGCCATAGCCATTGGAGGTAATACCCAATTCGTCTGCCATAGATTGCTGGGTAAGGTTTTGCTTTTCACGAACCAATCTTATTTTTTCGCCAATTTTTTCGCTTAGTTTTTTCATTTGTTTGATTTTTTGTTTCACAAAAGTAAGTAATAAAACTTATACTTTCAAAAATTCCTAAAAGTTTCTTTTAAGAAAACTTGATATTTGGTTTGAATGATAGAAAAATGGCTTATTGCAAAAATAAATAAAAAACAACTTTATGAAAGCAAAATTGTTATTCTCCTTGATTATATCATTTATAATCAATTTTAACAGTATGGCACAACAAGCCCAATATTCTAATTTTAGCAAGCGTTGCATAGACGAATTAAGACTAAAAGAAACACTTTCACAAGGCAAGGCTGAAAATAGCTTGGTTGTTTCGCAAGAAATACAAGAAAAATATGCTCTTGCGAAAACTGCAAAAGGCTATGAAGTGGGTGCTGTAATTACTGTTAATTTACAAAAAATCAAAGAAAAGGATTTGCAAGACTTAAATATTGCTGTCAATTCTAAAATTGGTGATATTTGGACATTGCAACTACCTATTTATAGCCTTCCCAAAATAGGAACTATTGAAGGCATTATTTATGTAGAAATCAATGTGCCTCAAAAAAAAAATTTAGACGCAGCAAGAACTGAAACTTTGGTAACTACTGTTCATGCAGGTACAGGACTTAGCAAAGCCTATTCTGGTAGGGGTATAGTTGTTGGGGTAATTGACGGTGGTTTTGATTATACTCACCCTACTTTTAACAACGCACAGGGAAATAGTTTTAGGATTAGTAGAGTTTGGGAACAAAAAAATAGTAATGGCTTACCTCCTACTGGATTTTCGGGTGGCAGAGAATTGGTCGGATTTTCGGCAATAAATAATGCTCGTCATGATGCAAAAGCAGACGGAACAGCAGACGGTTCACACGGTACGCATGTAGCAAGTATAGCCGCAGGTTCGGGTAGTATTATATCAGCCTATCGAGGTGTTGCCTATGATGCAGAAATAGTACTTGTTTCAGGTAATTCCGATTTAGAGAATGCAGTTAAGTATATTTTTGATTATGCAAATTCTGTAAACAAACCTTGCGTAGTCAATATGAGCTTGGGCAGAACATTGGGACCACACGATGGAACTACGCAAAGAGAAAGAGCATATAGCAACTTAATTGGTAATGGTAAAATTATTGTTGCTTCGGCAGGAAATGAAGGTAGTGATAAATTACATTTTTCGTATGATTTTCGCAATACTTCTAATGTGTATAGAGCAAGCCTGTTAAATTTTTCCCCAAATGAACCTATAAATAAGCAGCGAGGGAAAGGATTGATTGACGTTTGGGGCAGTGCCAATAGTAGTTTTCAGCTAAATGTTTTTGTAGTCAATGCACAAGGGCAGCTAATATCTGGTGCACAAACAGGCTTTTTTTCGACAACAGACCAAGACCAAAACAAAACTCTTAGCACCCCACAAGGCAGTGTCAAAGTTAGTGCAACTATCCAAAGTTCAAATACTTTTAATAATAGACCTAATATTACTCTTGATATAGACAATCCCACAGAAAACTTTGTAGGTGTTTTGGTAACCAGCACCAATAGCGATGTCCATATGTGGAATGATAACGAGGGTGATTTTGTAAGAACACCAACACCGAGTTTGTCTATCAGCAACAACCCTGTTGTTTTTCAAGAGGGCAACACAGATTATACAATTAGTGGCACAGGGGCAAATAGCAATGCAGTCATTTCGGTAGGTTCTTATATTACCAAAAATTCTTGGCGAAGTTCTACTGGGCAAACTATCAATCGTGGCGGTACCATAGGGGCTATTTCAGATTTTTCGAGCAGGGGACCAACCTTAGACGGGAGAACAAAACCCGATATTACGGCACCAGGACAATGGATAGTGGCAGCAGTCAATTCTTTTGACACAAATTATGGACCAAATAATAGTGATGTCGTAAGTATAATTACCAATAGTGCTACTAATCAAAGTCGCAGTTTTGGTGCTTTGCAAGGTACTTCTATGGCATCGCCTCTGGTAGCAGGTATTGTAGGTTTACTATTGGAGGCAAACCCTACACTTAACACACAACAGGTAAGGACAATTTTACAAAATCAAGGGCGTAGATTAGACAGTTTTACAGGCAGTATAGCCAGCACAGGCAGCAATACTTGGGGTTGGGGCAAAATAAATGCTTTGGAAAGTATGAGGCAAGCCGAGTTATTGCCAAAGTTTGCTGCACAAATTAGCACAACAGATGCTGTAACTTTTTGCGATGGGCAAACAGCCACCCTACGAGCAAATACAGGTACAGGATTTAGCTATCAATGGCAACGCAATAATGTAAACATTGCAGGTGCTACATTGGCTACCTTGCAAGTAACGCAAACAGGAATTTATACCGTTGCAATTACACAAAACTCAACAACATTGACCTCAAATAGCATTAATATTACGGCAAATCCAACACCAACAAGACCGACAGTGATGCTAAATAAAAATAGTTTTTGTCAAGGAGAGGTGGTAGTTTTTACTGCAAATTCAACAGGTGCTACTGAATATAATTGGTCTATTAGTGGGTTGCCACCAGTGCAAACTACTACAAATAGTTACACTTTTAGAACTAATACCAATACAAGAACAGGAAATTTTACCATTACGGTATCTTCAAAAAATGGTAATTGTGTTAGTCAAAACTCTGAAAGTATGAGTTGGACAGTCAATCAAACACCAACCACACCAACATTTAGAACAACTTTGATACCCAACGACGCTAATCCTACGCTTGTATCAAGTAGCAATGCAGGCAATCAGTGGTATCTGAATGGCAATGTCATTGCAGGTGCAACAGGACAAACACATAGAGTAGTGGAGAGTGGCAATTATGGGCTAAGAGTTACCATAGGTACTTGTTCTGCCGATGCAGTACAAAGTATTATTACAGGTTTAGAGGAAGAAATAATCAACAATACAATCAAAGTTTATCCCAATCCTACGGATAAAAAATTGTTTCTCGAATTTCAAAATACTTTAACAGATGAAACTAATGTTGTTATTTACTCCGTAGAAGGGAAAGTCATACATTCGGAAAAAGCTACTAATCAATCTAAATTAGAATTTAATTTAGATAATTTTAGCAAAGGTCTGTACTTGCTAACCATAAGCACTAACAAATCTTTTACTGTCCGAAAGTTTATTAAGAATTAAAGCATATAGTTTTTGTTGCAGTTTCTTCTACGTTGTTATTTTATACGTTGTCATTTTTGTACGTTGTCAATGGTCGTAAGACCTTGACAAGCGTAGAAAAATGACAACGTATATTTTTCCTTAAATCAATGTTATTTTTCTTACGATTGTCAATCCTGCTACGTTGTCAATGGCTTAGGCAGCCCCGTCCAGACCTTGACAAGCGTAGTTTTGTTGTCAATTTTTCTTACGATTGTCAAGGTCTTGCGACCATTGACAACGTAAAAAAAATTGACAACGTAAAAAAACTTGCCAACGTAAGAAAAAAATTGATAACGTAAGAGAAAACTAAAAAAGATTATTCAAAGTCAATGAACAAATGATTGATGTCTGCTAAATCAGGATTTGATGCGTGAAAAATGATAAAGTCTTGCTTATCTCCAAACCAAGAAATTGTATTTTCTCTTTGCAATTTTGTAGGTTTTGTGCTTAAATGACTTTGATAAGAGGAGTAAGCATATTCTCTAAAATCTGAAATTAAACCGTGTTTTTGTGGATTAAAGTGGACATAATAAACCATACGACTAAAATAAGCCTCGCTATCTATCCAAATACGTCGAAAAGGAGTTTCAAATAAACCACCTGTTCTTTTGGTGTTATGATTAAAATATTGGGCATAACCATTGAAAAGATGTGCAAATTGCTTGCTAATCAAATGGTCTGTATCTGTATTTTTTAGGTGTGGAAAGCTTTTGCGAATGTCCTCCTCCGATTTTATTCTTACCAACAAATGAAAGTGATTAGCCAATAAAGCATAGCAATAAGTTTCTACCACATTTTGCAAATGAAAAGTATATTTTTCCAAGAACTTTTTGTAATGATTTTTAGTCAAAAATAAATTAGTGCCATTGATACCTCTATTGTAAACGTGGTAAAATTTATCTGCTTCCAAAGGAATTACATTTGCTTTCATAGGTTTGTTGATTTTTGTTTGTTGCTAATATATTGCTATTTTTCTACGTTATCAATTTTTCTATGTTGTCAATTTTCTACGTTGTCAATTTTCTACGTTGTCAATGGTCGATAGACCTTGACAAGCGTAGAAAATTGACAACATAGCTTTTTCCCAAAATTAATGTAATTTTTCTTACGATTGTCAATCCTGCTACGTTGTCAATGGCTTAGGCAGCCCCGTCCAGACCTTGACAAGCGTAGTTTTGTTGTCAATTTTTCTTACGATTGTCAAGGTCTTGCGACCATTGACAACGTAAGAAAAATTGACAACGTAACAAAAACAACGTAACAAAACCTACAAATAATTCCCCACCCTTATCACATCTGCAAACACCCCTGCTGCGGTAACCTCCGCCCCTGCACCCGAGCCACGCACCACTAAGGGACGTTGCGGATAACGGGCAGTGGTGAAGGCAATGATATTGTCGCTGCCCGACAAGTTGTAAAAGGCGTGGTTGGCATCAACAGCTTGGAGGCTGATGGTTGCCTTTCCGTTTTCATATTTGGCAATGCAACGCAAAACTTTGTTTTCTTTGGCTGCTTGGTGGCGGAGGTTTTCAAAATGCGTGTCGTTTTTCTCCAATTCCCTGAAAAAATCCTCTACGGTGGCTGCTTTCAGGCAACTTTCGGGCAAAAAACCGTTGATTTTCACGTCTGCCAACTCCAAACCTTGCCCACACTCACGAGCCAAAATCAAAATTTTTCGGGCTACGTCCGTGCAACCCAAATCATCGCGAGGGTCAGGTTCGGTGTAGCCCTTTGCTTTTGCCTGTTTTACCACTTCGCTAAAAGGTTGCGTGCCATTGAAGGTGTTGAAAATGAAAGACAAAGTTCCCGATAGCACCGCCTCAATTTTTTGGATTTTGTCGCCACTGTTTACTAAATCTCGCAGGGTGCTGATGACAGGCAAGGCAGCCCCTACGTTGGTTTCGTAGAGGAAAGTAACGCCATGATTTTTGGCTTCGGCTTTGAGGTTTGCAAACTGTTCGTAACTGCCCGATGAGGCTAATTTATTGGGCGTAACAACAGAAATGCTGTTTTTCAATAGTTTTTGGTAAGATGCAGCCACTTCTGCATTGGCGGTATTGTCTATAAAAACCATATTGGGCAAACCCAACAAATTCATTTCTTGGATAAATTGGGCAATAGCCATTGGTTTTTCGGAGTTTTTGAGTGCCTCTTTCCAATTTTTTAAGTCCAACCCGTTTTTGTCCATCAAGTATTTTACGCTATTTGCCAGCCCAATTACTTTGAGTTCCAAACTAAAATTTTGGAGTAAAAAAGCTGCCTGTTGTTGCAACTGTGCCAACAATTCAGCCCCGATTAAGCCCACACCAACGATAAATAGGTGGATAGTTTTTACGTCAGAGAGAAAAAAAGCTTGGTGAATTGCCCGCAAAGCCTTAGTTTCGTTTTCTCTTTTTATCACAACCGATACATTTAATTCGGAACTCCCTTGGGCTATTGCCACAATGTTTATTCCGTTGTTGCCCAAAGCCTTAAACAGTGTGGCTGCAATGCCCGATGTGTTTCGCATATTTTCGCCTACCACTGCCACCACTGCCAACTCCGTTTCCACGATAACCTCCTCCAAATACCCCGCCTGAATGTCTAATTTAAACTCCTGTTCTATGGTTTTCTTTGCTTTTTGGGCATCTTCGGGTTTCACTGCCAAACAAATGGAATGTTCTGACGAACCTTGCGTTATCAAAACCACACTGATTTTGTCAAGTGCCAATGAATTGAACAAACGTGCAGAAATTCCTGCTACGCCAATCATTCCGCTGCCCTCTATCCGCAACAAAGCAATGTGAGAAATGGAAGAAATGCCCTTGATTGCCTTTCCTTCGGGGTTTTTGTTGTTGCCAATCACTGTTCCCTTAAAGGCAGGTCTAAACGTATTGCGAATAATTATGGGAATATTTTTTTTCATTGCAGGCAACATTGTCGGCGGGTGAATAACTTTTGCCCCAAAATGCGACATTTCCATTGCCTCCTCATACGTGAGTGTAGGCAGCGAAAATGCTTGTGGCACTTTGCGAGGGTCTGCGGTCATTACGCCATCGACATCTGTCCAAATTTCGAGTTCTTTTGCGTCAAGTGCTGCTGCAAAAATGGAGCAACTGTAATCTGACCCGCCACGACCAAGTGTAGTGGTGATGTTTTCAGCATTTGAGCCAATGAAACCTGTTGCAATAATCATTTGTGGATTTTTGGCTACAAAATCCTTGATAAGTTGGTTGGTAAGTTCAAAATTTACGGCTGCTGACGTGAAATTGCTGTCTGTTTTTACCACTTTTCGGGTATCCAAATAAACGGCATCAAGTCCTGCTTCTTTGCAAGCCTCTGTTACCAAAAAGCAAGAAAGCCTTTCGCCAAAACTGACCACATAGTCTAATGTTCTGTTACTCAGCTCTTTGACTAAGGAAATTCCCCGCAGCAAGTCTGCCAATTCGTTGAGCATAGCCTTCACTGCCGACAAAGTTTTGTCTTGCCTGTTTGGCGAAACCAAATTTCTGGCACAGTTCAGGTGCTTTTGCTCTATGTCCGTAAACAGCACTTGGTAGCTTTCTTCGCCTTGTGCTGCCTTGCGTGCAGTTTCTATGAGTTGGTCGGTGATGCCGCCCAAAGCCGAACAAATTGTTACCCTAACGGTTTTGTCGGCTTTCATTATCTCGATAATTCCCTTTATTCTATCGGAGGTTTGAACGGAAGTCCCGCCAAATTTTATTATTTTCATTGTATTTTGCTTTCTGTTGAAAGGCAAAAATAAAGATTTTTTTTGTTTTTTGGGAAAAATGCAACAGAGGGAAAACAAAATAAAGAACGGAAGTAGTAAAGTGTTTTTAAATTACTCTCAAAATGAGGGTAAATATAATATCAAAAACAACTAAATTAACAAATACAATAGATTTTAATGAAGTCAGAAAAAACAACTTATCAACTCTTGATTATTGAGAAAATAAAAAATTTGAGAGAAGAAAAAAATATAAGTCAAGCCCAAATTTGTGAAATTATAGGCTTAGGAAGTGTGGGGCAGGTTGGCAATATTGAAAGTCCTAAATTTAAACACAAATATACATTGAAACAACTCAATATGCTTGCTGATTATTTCAAAATTCCTTTATCAAATCTTTTTCTAAACAATCAAGAATTATTGCAAAGTACAGATGAAGTATTACAACTTCTGATTGACAAAATTATTGATTATGAGCAGTAAATAAAACATAAATTTTAACCAAATAACCTATTCAGTTCTTTAAACTACAATACCAAAATGAAAAAGAAACAAACAACAATTCAAAAAGCAGCTAAAAAAACTTCAACGAATAAAAAAAAGACACCACAAGGAAACAAAGGACTTGGTGGTATTGGTAATTCTTTGTTGCATCAGAGCATAATTGCTGATTTAATTTTTGAAGTAAGAAATAAGGCAGACTTGAATAACTATATGCCTTTATCTGAACTTTCTATTGATAAAATAGGAATAAATGATTTACAAAAAAAGTACAATTTAGATTTTGTAATTCTTCAAAAAGGAACAAATGAATTACTTTTTCTAGCTGAAATAACAAAAAAAGGCGTGCAAAAAACTAAAATAAAGCAAAAGATACAAGATTGTTTACAAAATATCCCCTCGTTAAAAGAAGCCTTTTTGATTGAGTTTGATAATGAAAATAAAGTTTATTTCAGTTTTTTTTCAAAAAATCAAAAATCTAAAAAAAATGAAATGGTTGAAAGTTCAATTAGTAAACTATTAAACTGTGATTTAAAAGATTTTCTGATGACACGATAAAGTAAATTAGAACTTTTCAATATAAATTTCTATGACATTAATTAAAATAAATGACTTTGTTATTGCCAAAACCAAAATATCAACCATTGAAAAAAATTCTGTTGGTTTGGTTGCTGATGTGAATAATCAAAATGTTACTGTATTTTTTATAGGCAAAAAACAAACTCTAATTGTTAGTTTGTCTAACGTAGAATTTTTAGATGTTACCCAAACAGGAAAACCTTATCCTGTAAAAATTTGCAATGTTTGCCATATCTTAAAAAATGATTACGAAGATTTTGATATTAACCAAACAGATGCACAAGGGAGAAAAACCACACGACCAAGCTGTACTGTTTGCAGAGTTGGTATAGATGGTGTAGCATTTTTGCGAGCAGAAAGTAAAAGGATGGACAGCATCAAACCAACACTTTTATTCAACTGCCCAATTTGTGAAAAAATGTCTATCGTGGGCGTAACTGCCAACATAGTAAAAGACCACGACCATAAAACAGGGATGGGCAGGGAATGGATTTGTGATAGTTGCAATACAGGTTTAGGTAGATTTAAAGACGATATTCAACTGTTAGAAAAAGTAATCAGCTATCTCAAAAAATACGAAAAAGCTACTTAGAACTCTAACAAAGGCATACTGTCCAATAGTTTAATCCTTTCTATTGCTATTTTTGCATAATCTTCTGAAATCTCAAAACCAATGTAATTTCTTTTGTATAGTTTCGCCATTTTGCAAGTTGTGCCAGAGCCACACATAGGGTCTAAGATAATATCATTTTCATTTGTCCAAGAAAGAATATGGTCAGCAGCCAACTTTTCAGGGAAAATAGCAGTGTGCTGAAAAGCTATTTTATCATTTGTTGAGCCACCCAACCCCACTGCATATTGCCAGATATTAGTTAGGGTTTTTTCGGTATTAAGTTCTCCCCAAACTTTCTTGTTAATTCCATCAGCCTTTTTGTTTGCAACTAACTTTTCTTTACCACTTCTTGCAGTTGCTGTTTTGAGAGGATTAAAAGTTTTGGGGCTTCCTTTTGCAAAGACAAACATAAATTCATAGCAATTTGTGTAGGCATTAGACCTCATAAAAGGTGTATTTTTCTTTTCATAAATCATCACATCGTGGACATTAAAACCTATTTCTTGAAAATACAAAGCCTGCCTAAAACTTGTCAATGACCTATTTCCATTTTTAATTTTATCACTAACCACCCAAACCACTATGCCACCTTGCTTAACTACCCGAAAAAGTTGGTTAGCTATTTTTTCAAAGTCAAAAGCATAACCATTGTAATTCCGCAAGTCGTCATAAGGCGGTGAGGTAACTACCAAATCCACCAAATTATCAGGTAGTTGCTGCATACCTATTACACAATCTATACAATGAATAGTGTTTACTATTGTATCTGTATGATGATTATTTGCTATAATTTCCATTGCTATATTTTTCACAAAGATAGGAAAGAAAATATATTTAAAATATATTAATAGGTCAAAAACGCCAAAATATTGGGAGAAATTTCATTATATTATATTTATGTTACAGCCAAGTAGCTTTTTTGCAGTTTCTATGAGTTGGTCGGTGATGCCGCCCAAAGCCGAACAAATTGTTACCCTAACGGTTTTGTCGGCTTTCATTATCTCGATAATTCCCTTAATTCTATCGGAGGTTTGAACGGAAGTCCCGCCAAATTTTATTATTTTCATTGTATTTTGCTTTCTGTTGAAAGGCAAAAATAAGAAAATCTATTAAAAAATGAGGAGTGGGAGGGGGAATTTGATTTTTTTGTGTAACACAAAGCCATTTGCTTAAATTAAATTTACATATAGTCTTTAAAATCCTCCAAAGGTTCATTAAAATCGTCTGCAATAAAACCAATTAAATGTTTTCCTGCACCACGTTTTAAAGGCAGTTGTTCATAATTAGTTAGCTCATTATCAACAGCTTGTATGTTTTCTGTTATTGTATTTTCTCTTTGTTTATGAGCAAGTGCAAGCCACTCAAAAATAGCTTCTTGATAAGTGGGCGGAAGTTGTTGCACAAAATATAAAGCAACATCTAAGGGAACTTGAATAGGTGCTGTTTGCATAATTTCCTACGGTTTTGTTACACAAAGATACGAAAAAGAATAGAAAGAGGTTAGCAAAAACATTTTTACTCCTTTTTATCGTCTTTCTTATTGGTTAAACCAAAAGTTTCTATAATTTTCAGCTACATAACCTTTGATAGTTTCTATTGAAATGCTATTGACATCAGGAAGGGTATTTTTTGATTAGCTTTTTGGCTTGCTTTTCAAATAATTCCGAAACCTCAATTTGATACATCTTCGTTAAGTTCTTGGATAAGTTCAGACAATGTTTTTTTACGTTTTTGTGTACTTATGGCTGTTTTTATATCTTGAAAAGCCATTTTCAGGTCTGCATAAAACTGTAAATGCTGTTCAAAAGCCAATAACTTAGCTTCTATGGCTTTCCATTCTTCTATTGGCACAACAACAGACCTACGTTTATTTTGGTTGTCTGTCAAATAATTAAGTTGCATAATTTCCTACGGTTTTATTACACAAAGATACGAAAAAGAATAGAAAGAAGTTAGCAAAAATATTTTTTTTACGTTGAAAAGGGTCGAGACAGGGCTGCCTAAGTCTTGACAAGCATAAAAAACAAATCCTACGTTTGTTAAGACTTATTACCCACCAAAAATTTCTGTTAATTTCTCTCTCACTTTTTCCAAATCAGTTGCCGATAATTCGCCTAATTGCTTGTCTATCAACACTTTTTCTAAGGTTGCTAATTTGTGTAAACGAATATAAGAAGATACTAATAAACCTGCATTTTCCCATTCCTCAATCATTACATCATATTCACTATGGTTGGTTTGTGAGGTAATTCTTGCTACCAATACATCAGCATCTCCTGTGTCTAATAGCACTAATGCTGGTCGTTTTTTGCTTGCCCCACCAGCCGTGAAAGGAAAAGCTATCAGTAAAATATCTCCAATGCTATACATTTTTTCGCAGATTATAATTTATCATATACAGCATCTTCCTCTGTGTAGCCCGCCAAAAACTGTTCAGTTGTAGTATTTGCCCACGTTTGCTGCTCCTGTGCAACTTCATCTATTAACACAATAATACGGACTTGCGTGTGAGGCATAAAAACATTCCAATAAGCTGAGGGAATATTTATTTGTTGGTTTTCTATGGTAGTCGTAAATTCTATGGCTTGCATAATTTCCTACGTTTTATTACACAAAGATACAAAAAAGAATAGAAAGAGGTTAGCAAAAACTTTTTTTTACGTTGGCATTTTTTACGTTGGCGAGGGTCGGCAAGACTTTGACAATCGTAAAAAATAAGAATGTTTTACTAAATAAAAAAGCCCAAAGAGTAGTTATTTGCCAACTCTTTGGACATTAAGTGTTATGAAATGCAGTAAAATTAGCTTCTATGGTTCGTATGTACCACCTCCACCATCACTAAACCCGTCTCCATCTGTATCACCAGAACCATTGCCAGAACCATCATCATATCCAAAATCACTGAAATCACCAGTATCAGAAAATGCACTATCTCCGAACTCTGCATTACCAGCTAATGACATAAAAGATTGAAAATAATTTTTTCCACTAATCACAACTTCCTTTTGCTTATTATTAAGATTTTGAAGGAAACTATGAACAGAGTTAGAGTTATCAATAACTCTTTTCTCTAAGCTATTTGGGGCGTACAACATAAAATAATAGGTTTAAAGATAAAGAAAATTACTTGGATTTCAATACAATAGGTAAAACACCGTCTATTAAGGCTTTTCTTGCATTTTTACAGTAAGTTGTTTCTGCACTATTCATTGTATTATTTTCGTGATATTTATTGCTTGCATACCCACCACCACAAAATGAGTAATAATCACACGTTTCACTACACTTTTTACGACCATTTTCATAATCTCTTAAATACCATATCGTATTACACTGTTCTATGTATGACATTAAAGTACTATTTAGGATATTACCAATAATAAATTTAGTGTCAAAAGTTATTAGTTCTGGTGATAAAACACAAATATCTCCGTTAGTAGCAATAGTAGGCCAGATATTAACTTTTGTATGCTGCTCTATTTTTTTGTTATTATTTGTTACAGTACCTAACCAACGAATTACTTTGTCAAATTCTCGTACTCTAATGAAATTAGAATTTTGTTGCCATTCAATGAATAATTCTGCCCAAAACTCTTTTGCATCCTCATAATCTATAAACGAAGGATTTTGATTAACTCCTTCTTTTTCTTCAATATTTATGTTGAGGTGTCGTAAACCTAAATTTTTAAAGAAATTATAAAACTCTTTTGCTTTATGTATTCCACTTTTAGATACAACAGCAATTATATCAAATGGGATATTATATTCTTTAAGTTTTTTTATTCCGTTTAAAGTTTTTTTAAAAGTAGTTTTACCTGCCCAATCTACTCTATTTTGGTTCATTTCTTCTGTCCCATCTATACTTACACCAATGTTAAACTTATATTTGCTAAATAACTTACACCATTCTTCATTAATCAAGATAGCATTAGTCTGAATAGAATGACGTATATAACCTTTTGCAAACAGGTTATCGAATGAAGATAATAAATCTGTGAAGTGCTGTATTCCTGTTGTTAAAGGCTCACTACCGTGCCAAATCAATTCTATTTTTCTCGGCTTAGTTGTAACATCTTCGGCCAATTGCATTGCTAAAATGTTTGCAACTTCTTTCGACATCAACGTTTGTCTATTTCGACCTTTTAAATAGCAATAATTGCAGTTGATATTACAAGCCGTACAGGGTTGAAGCACTATTTGATTATACCAATATTTTCGCATAAATTTACAAGCTATTTGAAAATAGAAAGCTACTCTTATATTTTTCGGTGTACACAAACAAAATATTTCTTTAATTTTTGTTATCCCAAAAATATAAGATACTTTTGAGCATTAAAAGAGCAAAAAATGAGTTTTTACTTACACAAAAAATGACAGCAAAATGAAACTACGTATAGGAACAAAACTCTTAGCTATTAGAGAGGACAGAAATATGACACAATTAGATATGGCAGACCTTTTAGGAATACCAGACTCTACCTACGCAAGGTATGAACGTAATGAAACACAAATTGATTACAATAAATTGGTTACTTTTGCAGAAAAGTTAAAAGTACCAGTACAGGAATTATTGCCTGATACCGTATCTATTACGAATAATAGTACAGGAAATGGAGGTAGTGTTGTTTTTAGTAATCAATACTTTTATTTTGGAGATAATGATGAAAATCAAACACTTATACAAGAAAATAAAGAATTAAAAGATAAAATTGCAGACTTGGAAAGCAAAATAGAAAAGATACTATCACAAATCAACAAGGGAGATAAATAATTTCGGGCTGTATTTGGTTGCTTCCTCTGTTGGTAATGGCTATTTGCATAAGACAATGATGAATAATAGTTTTTTAATTTCCCAAGATAATTTCCTTAAATGAAGCAATACTAATCACCTGCACCGCAGGAAAAGTAATGTCTTTTAATGTATTAAAATGCTTATCTTCCGTTACAATAGCATTTGAATTGGCAGCTACTGCACAGTCCACAAACTTGTTATCATCAACATCTACTTTTATCAACTGCCAAGCATAATATCTTGTAATATGCTCTACATTGGGTAAGTTTGCTAATGTTTCTACTACGTTATAGGCTACATCTTGCCCCAAATAATTGGTTAGCATTTCGGCATACTCTGCCAAAATTTCTGTTGTTACAGCTATTTCATACAAACCTTCTTGTAAAGTTTGCCAAATCCAATAATGTGGAGATTTGCGAGAAATAGCAACCACCAATACATTTGTATCTAAAACAAATTTCATTTTTTATAAGGAGTTCTTAGGTGAGTTTGCAAAATAGTTTCTGCATCTAATTCTTTTTCTACCCACACCTTGTCGGCTAAATCTGTAGCTTTTTGGGCAAAATAACGAGCAAGCATATACTTAATTTGCAGCAAATCTTCTTGCGACACATTACGAACATATAATTTAAGTAGCTCTAATTGTAGATTACTTAATGGTGTAGTGAGTTGAACCATAACGATAACTGTTTTATCAAAATTACGAATAATAGCTATTAAAAGATACAAGTAACTAATAGTTTTTGTTTTTTCTCTGTTGGCAGCGTCCTCAAGCCAACTGCACATCAAACTTGCTAATAACAAATACTGCGTTGGGCATTGTTCATTTGTTTGATAATCTCAGGCTGTATTTGGTTGCTTCCTCTGTTGGTAATGGCTATTTGCATAAGACAATGATTTGCAGTAAAGATAATAAATTAGCTAAAATTTTATGTTTTTTTGGATAAGAATTTGATTTTTTTGTGTAGCTTTGTAAAGCTAATCGTTAAGGACGTAGATACGGGGAGAAGTAGGTATCCGTATGTAGCAACAAAGTCCGTTAAATGTAAGTTTAACGGACTTTTTGTTTATAGAGAGTTTGCAAAGCTACTTCTTTTTTCCCACTTCTGACTTCCTCCACATAAATTATTTTTTCCTCTTTGCTTTGTGTAAATTTTATTAAATCTCTGCCAATATCATTTTTCCCTGCATATTCTATGGTATCAGGCTTGGCTATAATTTCAGGTATTTTTTCAAAATCTTCTTCATTCATCGCTATTTGTCCTCGCAAAATTTCACGTTTTACATTTCCATGATTTTTAATCACGTGATTTATGGCGTGGCTATCCATCACTCTTTTATAACCTGTCAAATCTATGTTTGTATGGGTTTTTATGTTCTCAACCTCCGACTTTTCTAATTCGTTTATCGTTATTTTTTGGTATTTGTCTTTGTTGGCAACGCTAAAATTTACTAAATCTTTTATGTTCATTTTTGAAGGTTTTGCGAAAAGTAAAACTAATAATTTTTGTGGTTTTTTTGGGTAAGAATTTGATTTTTTTGTGTAACTTTGCATACAAGATATGGACGAAACATTGCGGATGTGTGTGCGACGCTTTTGCTGCAAAGCAAAATAGCACGTAACGTCGTCAAATCTTGTATAGAAAAGCTGATGATTAGCCGTTGGATTTTTTATTTTTACGAATATACAAAGTTTGCAAATCCAAGAAGTCTTACAAAAAGCTATTTTTGCAAAGCAACTTTCTTATCTTTTTTAGTTTCTGCTGCCCTAATTTTTAGCATATTTTCGGGTAACTTATTAATTTCTTTTAGTGCTTTTTGCCACAATTTTCGCAAGTTTACAGCAATAGACACAGGCGGATTTCCACACAAAGACAAGGCAATAATTCTTTCACATTCTCTAAATTCACCACATTCATAAGCAGTTGCAGCAGCTTGCTGGCAATAAATGGCTTTGGTTTGTTCGTCAAAAAGTGTAGGATTTACGAGCAAAAATTCTACTGCCAATTTCCAATATTGCATAGCTTTGCCGAAGTTATCAGTAATTTCTTGTGTAGAAAGACTTTGTTTTTTTCTACCAAAATAAGCCGTATCATAGTGAAAATCAGCTTTTTGTATCAGTTCGTTAAATTCTTTCATCTTTTTTTAACAGTTATACTTGGTTTGCTAAATTCAACAATCACAATAAAAGCAGGAATTTCTAAATCATCACTTTGCATACTTTGTGCTATTTTTTGATTTAACCTTGCTTTAATTTTGCTTGTTGTACCTTTCAAAATTCCCGAAACTTCTAATCTTGCTTGTGGCTTTGGATTTTGTGTGTCTGTTTTGTGATTTAAGAAAAAATCAATTCCTGTTTGCTTTTGAGATTTGCGTAAGGTGTGATATTCCGTTAATTTTTCAATTACCCAAATTGCCAAACAATAAGCCCCATCTTCTGTTGCTTCCTCCAAATCATTGTACGAATTTCTTTGTTCTTCACTGACTTGTCCCCAAACCAACTCAAATTCACTTTGCAAATCTCCCAACACGACTACATTCACTTTATTTTCGTGATAACGAGCCAAGCAAACAGCCGCAGCTTCTGCAAAACTACTACACCTTACTGCCGAAAGTTCTGTTACAGTTTGTAAATCATAAATATTTATGGTTTCTACTTGCATTTGATAAAGATAAGAATAATTATTTATTTTATTTTGTGTAACTCTATTTATTTTTATTTTAAGGCTAATTTTTGCTACCTTTGCACATAGAACAAAACGGTTTTGGACGTTGGGTGCGTAGGGGCAATAGTCAAATATTGCATCTTTGGCACGTTGTTTTAAAAGAAGTTTCTGTTATGAAAATAGCAGAAACTTTTTTGTTTTATGGAAAAGCAAAAATAAAAATTTTTTGTAATTTTTCAGAAAATTAAGAGCAATAATTTAAAAATATAGATAATGTCATTTTTTTTGGTAAATCATTACAATATGGTACAAAATAATTTTAATAAATTACACTTTAAAGTTTATTTTCAGGCAATTTAAAATAAAATATTCAACTTTTTCGTAATATCACAATTATTTATTAACTTTGGATAGCGAATGAAAAAAACAGACAAAACCTTAACAAAAACCAAGACAGAAGTAATAGAGTTTTGAAAGAGTTTAAGATTAAACTTGGTTTTTTGGGTATCACAATTCTTCACGACCGAAAAAAGAATTATGAAACAAGAAATTTACAAGAAATTTCAACAGAACAAATAAAACAAGAATTAAGGACACTCCAAGAAACAGATTTTTCGGAAGCAAAAGTAGAAGAATTTGGTGTGTATGGTACAGAAATGTGGATTTTCGGCAAGATTGTAAAAGAGAAAGAAATCTATATAAAAATTACTTTGGGTTATCCTAATTCGAAAACTATTTGTATTTCTTTTCATATTTCAGATTTTAAAACTCCAATGAAATATCCATTTAAAACTAAATAAAACTATGAAAAGTCCATTTACAGGAAAAGAAATGACAATAAATGTAGAAACTTATACTGCTACATTTAGAAAAGAGACCTTTGATATTTATTTTCATACCTATTTTTGTGAGGATACAAAGCAAAAATTTGAAGATGAAATTTTTGCAGCCCTCAATAGCAATCAACTCTATAATCAATATAGGGAGAAACATAGCATTCCGTTTCCTTCTGAAATTAAGGCTTTACGTGAACAATATGGCATTTCGGCTGCTACGATGTCAAATATTTTGGGTTTTGGTGCAAATATGTATGCAAATTATGAAAGTGGCGAAATGCCAAGTTTGTCAAATGCAAATTTGATAGACTTAGCCAAAAACCCACAAAATTTTAAAAGTTTGACTGAAAAATCAACGATAAAAGTATCAGAAAAAAAGAAAATAATGCTACAAATAGAAAAAGTAGAATTGGAATTGGCAACCAAACAAAAACTTTTTGAGAAATTAGAATTGAGTACAAAACCTACTGTTTTGAATGGGTATAGTGTGTCAAAAATGGAAAAAATTAGTGCATTGATTAGCTTTTTTGCACACAAAATGCAGCCTTATAAAACTGCCTTAAATAAATTGTTATTTTATACAGACTTTTTATATGCTAAACAGACAAATTTTTCTGTTACAGGACTTCGTTATCAAGCCTATACGTATGGTATGGTGCCTGTAAATTATGAGGGAATATTTAGAGAAATAGAAAAGGAAAATACAGGCTTGGAAATAAAGAAAATCTTAAATGCAGAAGGTACGACTATCGAACAATTTATTACAAAAGCAAGTCCTACAACTGATGTATTTTCTGCACAAGAGTTAGCAATTATGAACAAAGTTGTAGCAAAATTTGAAACAATGACTGTTCCAGAAATTGTAGATTTTAATCATTTAGAAAAGTTATGGATTGAAAATGAAAAAGATAAAAAAGTTGTAAGTTATCAAGCTGCTTTTGAATTAAATCCGTTTTAATTTTGAACGGAAGTCCCGCCAAATTTGATTAGTTGAATTGTATTTGCTTTCTGTTGAAAGGCAAAAATAAGAAAATCTATTAAAAAATGAGGGGTGAGAGGTGGGAATTTGATAATTTTGTGTAACTTTGGGTTATTGATATTTGTAATGACAGAAAAAATAGTAAGAAA
Source organism: Cytophagales bacterium (assembly GCA_013299115.1). Classification (GTDB taxonomy): domain Bacteria; phylum Bacteroidota; class Bacteroidia; order Cytophagales; family Thermoflexibacteraceae; genus JAAFKA01. The sequence goes on along the minus strand of JAAFKA010000004.1, from coordinate 4,329 downwards.
TGACTACAACCCTACAAATGCCTGATAATTTTGCACAAACCTTGTTGCAAATTACCCAAGAAACAGCTTTATCACAAGCTATTTTGAAGTTGGCAGTTGCTTATACAAGTTTGCAAGCAGAAAAATGGGCAGCTATTGATACCAAATTCTGCAAAAAATATCAACTATCTTTTGCGGAATATGAAGCTATTTCAGCCACTTTGCCTGATGGTTTTTCATACGAAACAGAACAAGAATATTATGATTGGGAAGATGCCGTTTCGATGAAACAATATTATGAAAACTTGCTTGCACAATGGAAATCTCTCAATTTTTAGGGCAATTAAAAACAGCTATTGCAGCACTTGACTATGTAGAACAGTTAGCAATAGAAGAAATAGAGGAAAAACTTGTAAAAGGCACTATCTATTTGCAAAAAAACTACTTATTGGTGTTTCGCTACAATTCTATTCGTTATAGTTTTTCTTTTAGTCTATTATTTAATCAGCAAAGAATTTGGGGAATTGATAGAGATAATCGAATTGGCTGGCACACGCATAGTTTACATAATACTGACGAACACACACCTATCGAAACTCCCGAAAATGTAGCTAAAATTATAGAAATATTTGATGGTATTTGGCGAGAATTATAATAGCTTAAAAAGTTGTAAAACGATTTTAAAGAAATCATCATAAAATTTCGCTGCGTATATGTGCTGCTGCAAAGGACAAGCACGCCAAAATGCTTGCAGTGCTTATATGCGGATAGGAATTGAGCAACTGCTCTATGTTTTCGCCCAAAGATAGTTTTTCAAGCACCAAATCTACACCAATTCTTGTGCCTTTGATGTGTGGTTTGCCATATAAAATTTTGGGATTAGACACTATATAGTTTTGCCATTCCATAGTTTCTGTTTTTAATTTTGTTTGCCCGTTGTTTAAAATTTGTGTAAAGATGTCATCTTTCGAAAAGATGACATCTTTACACAAATTTTAAACAAATTTTAGTTTTATTTTCCAAATATACTTATTTAGGCGTTGGGGAACAAAAAAATATATAAAGAAAAAAAAACTATAGATTTTTAACAGTCCAACTATCTATTACTATATTTAGTTTTTTAGCAAGGTTGTTTTTTATTTTAAGAAGTTGCTCAAATTCTTGGAAAAAAGACGAATCTCCTTCATTAATTTTTTCAGCATTTTCTTCAATCATTTTGTTTATTTCTAGCTGAACAATTTTGTATTTAATTCTTAGGATATTTTTGGAAATAGAAGCTAATGAAGTATCAAATTCTTGTGGCATTTGAAAATTATGTGTTTCAATCCACCCTTTGCTAATTTTGTGTGTTTCATTTATAGATTTTACCACAAGTTGTACTTCTGTACTGCCATTTAAATATAGGTACTCCATATCTACGGTTATATTTTTACTAATTGCAGTTTGATATAATTGTAGAACTTCCTTATAAACAGGTGTATCATTATCAGCTTCATTAGCTGTATCAAATAAAAGCTGATACAACTGTTGATTTTCATTAACATAACACTCGCCATAATTAAGCAATAGTTTTATATTCTCTTTCTCAAGATGTGCTAAAATATTACCCAAAGCATATTCTTGATTGATTTTAAGGTTTTCAGTATTTTTTAGCAAACTAAGTTTATCTTGTTCTTCCTTTGCAGCTTTTTCTTTAAGGCATACTTCCACCATCTCATTAAATTCTACTTCAAATTTTTCAACTATCTGCAATTCATTCATAGAAATGAGTATATTTTCAAATTGTTCCTTTGCTTTGCGTGTATAATTATAAGAACCTGTAATAACTATTTTACTATCAATAATGCTATACTTATATAAACACAAATTCCACACACCCACTTTTACAAAGTCCACACAAAAATAAGAATTTTTGTCAATCCAAAAAAAATACAATTTTTTAAATTTTTTAAAAAAAACAAAAACACTTGATAATCAATTAATTAACTTAAAAATAGTTGCCAAACTATTTGCACCGTGCCAATCTATTAGCGTTGTTTGTTCTATCAAAAACGCAAAAAATGAGCTTAATACAGAAATTTAAAACGAAAGAATTAGCTAATATTGCTAATCTAAAACCTCAAACAAGTAATATAACTTCCTATATTACAGATTTAATCAATAACCCTACCAGTTGCACACCTTTTGATTTTGAGGTGTACCTACCAACCAAAGGCATTAATTTACAAAGAGAGTTAGTCTGGACATTAGAGCAGAAAAAAGAGCTAATCAAAAGCATAATTTTAGAAAGGGAAATTAACCAACCATCATAATCAACAAAAAATGGCTACCTCTTTTCAGAAATAGCCATTTAACAACCATTAAACTAATATTTAACACTTTTGCAACTTCTCTATTTCCTTAAAAAACTCCTTCAAAGTCTGTAAAGTAGTGTGCAGTTCTGGTATCATGCCATATACCTCCAAACAGTGGCACACAATCAAACTTTGCACCTTATCCAAATTCTCCGAAATTCTATTAGGTTCTTCTATGTGGAGCAAATCCTCAAATAGACCTATCTCCTCTGTGCCTACCTTGATTAGCATAACACACCCCCTTTTTTGCCTAAGTGATTGTATAAAACTGCTACTTTGCTTGCTATCAATTTATGCGGTGCTTGTTCTGCAAGCAACAACATTATTTCAAACAAACTATCTTTAAGATTTACCTCCTCGTATTTTTTCATGTAGTGGAGTAAGAGTTAATTCAGTTGTAGGAGTTATTGCTTCTGAAATACCGTTAGCAATAAATGCTTCTGCCCAATCCCTAAATCTTTTTGCTCTTTCACTTTTGATAAAAAAGTCTAAACGAACTATACCTACTCGTGTCCAAAATAATGAGTTTTTTGACGTTTGTAGTGCCGTTTGAATTTCAAACACCAGCCCTTGTCAGCCGTTGAAAGCCACTTTTCACAAAAAAACCACCAAACTAAAAGTAAGGTGGTTTAAATTAGTTAATTAACAAAAACTTGCAAAACGTATGCAAGTATCTTTACGCTGTTTTGCGTATCTGTTGGGCTATGCCCTCCAAATTAGCAAATACAGTATTTATTCTGCTATCCAACAATACTTTTAATTCCTCATTGGTTTCTGCTTTTTCAGCACTACTTAAAGAATTATAGTAGTTGTCATAAGCCACCTTTGCAGCCACTTTTTCGGCTTCTGTTTTGGCATTTTGGGCATCATTCAGTAAGCCCAGCCATTGCTTTTGATTTTTCATAAATTTGCATTTAAAGTGTAATCGTGTAGGGTTTTGCAACCCTACACTGTGTTTAACTTAACTTTGTCAATCTAACTTTTCTAATTCTTTTTGCAAATTTTCCTTCGTTTGCATTGCCTTAGAAAGTTTGTCGAGATAGCTGTCTATCTCAGCTTTTGTCATCTTATCTTTACCTAAATCTAAGATGATTTTGATGTTATCAATTTCCATGTCTTGGTAAACTAATAACAATTCTAATTCACGTCTTTTTCTCATACGTTTTGAAGTAGTTTTTGTTAAAGAACTTTGTAATCATTTTGATTACATTACAAAGATAGTATATGTTTTCATAAATTGCAAATATTTTCACAATTATTTTATATGTTTTCATAAATTATTTTACCTTTGTAAAAAACAAAAAAATATGATATTTCATAAAGCCGTATTTGCAGTCATTTACCTAAATTTGGAACAACCCAATAGGTACAATATCAATGACCCAAAAGAAAGGAATGACGCAAAAGCTCTATTTGCTCGCAGAGTAAAGTATGACAACGATAGACTAAACCAAGCCCTACAAATTTACAACCAAATGCAGGCAAAAGAAACCGAACAACTATTTGCGGAGTGGTTAGCAAAGTAGTTAGGTCATTGATTTTCAACCATCTAACCACCAAAAAAGAATAGGAGATACGAAATCCACTATTTCATATCTCCTATATCGTAAATCCTACATCATACATCAAACCCCCACCCTCCCCAGCAAATACACATCATTCAACTTAAAATTATTCGTCATACAAATATGAATAGTTTTAGGCTGGTGAGTAGCCACAGCAAAATTGCCTGTACTATTAGGGGTCAAGCCACCAAAAGCAGTTTCAAAAAAAGTATACACACTATTCGGAAAAGCACCATTATTTCTAATCCTAAACCTATAATCCAAATCCATTGGAAAATTAGCACTCACATTGCCCGACCTATAATCGCAGATTCAACTTTGAAATGCAATTTTATTTTTGGTTAAATTTTGTATTGGACTGTCAAATTCTAATGTTTTTCTTGGTCTATTATTGAGTTTTCTCTGAATTTCTGCAATATTTTCAACAGAAT
>JAAFKA010000039.1 GCA_013299115.1 Cytophagales bacterium | reverse complement strand
AAGTCGAGCAACAAAAGTCCTGTTTTTTCAGGATTTTGTATTTCGCAATAATTTTCGAGTATTGAGGTAATTCTGTTGGTTTGCATTGTTGTTTGGTTATATGGTTGTTTCTAAAATGGCAGGCAACTATCTAATATACGCACCTGCGTATATTTTCCAAATATAAAAACTCAATTTCTAAAAAACAAAAAAACATAGAAAATAAATCATTCAACCTATATTTTTTGCCAAAAATCAAAGTTAAACAATACAAAATACGCACCTTGTAAGTTGTAAATTAGGCTGAAAACAATACAAAATGCGTACTTGATAAACACCAATGCTACATTCGCACAGACTGAAGTCTATGCTACAGTTTTTTGTCCAGAAACAAGATTTGTTCGGCTATAATTTCCGTAACATACCGTTTTTTGCCCTGCTCATCTTCGTAGCTGCGGGTTTTGAGTTTGCCCTCCACATAGAGCAAACTGCCTTTGTGTATATATTTTTCGGTCAAATCAGCCAAATTTCGCCACAACACAACGCTATGCCATTCGGTTTCTGCGTGAGTTTGCCCTTGTGGGTCTTTGTAGCTTTCGGTGGTGGCAAGGCTAAATTTGGCTACTTTTATGTCGTTTGCCAAAGTTTTTATTTCGGGTTCGTTGCCCACATTGCCAATGAGGGTAACTTTGTTTAGTCCTTTCATGTCTTGGTGTTTAGTTTGTTATTACTTGCGGTTGTGAGCAACCGCAAGCACATAAAATGCACAGGCTAAAGCCTATGCTACAAAAATGTGCGGACTGAAGTCCGCACTACAGGAGAAGCCTATGCTACAAAAATATGCGGACTGAAGTCCGCACTACAGGTTACAGGCTGTCTAAGGGGCTTTTTATGGCTGCTAAGTTTTTCTTGCTCACGTGTGTATAACGCAAAGTGGTTTTGATGTCGTTGTGTCCCAGCAATTCTTGAATAAACTTTACATCTGTACCATTTTCAAGTAAATGTGTAGCAAAACTGTGGCGAAGTCCATGAATACCAATAGTTTTGTTGATTTTGGCTTTTTGCATTGATTCCTGAAATACTTTTTGGCAACTGCGTATGCTATATTTTTCGCCAATTAGACCCTCAAATAAATATTTTTTGGGTTTTTATTGTTTGTAGTATGCTCGCAACTGTTCCAAAATACTTTGGGGTAGGTTTATATATCTGTCTTTCTTGCCTTTACTTTGTTCCACCAAAACCTGCATTCTTTGGCTGTCTATGTCCGTTATTTTTAGGTTTACTATTTCACTCACCCGCAAACCCATTCCGTAGCAAAGCTTGAGCATCGTGTTGTGTTTCAAATTGGCTGTAACTGCAAACAGTTTCTTAATGTCTTTCGTGTCTATCACTTTGGGCAAAATAGACGGTTTTTTAGGCAGTGTCCAACACATACCATGCTTTTTGGCTTTGACTCCACCGCACACCTGTTAGATTTTTTACCCACCTAATCAATTCAGGAGTAGGCGAAAAACGAATAAAAATGACTGCTTGCTCGGTGTGTGGCTGGTTCGTAAGTTGGTTTTGTTTGCATTTTTTATTTAGGCTGTCTATTTGTTTTTGTTGCCCCAAAGCCCAAAAAACAGCACAGCAAATAAACAGAAAAGTTTTTTCAATGAGGTTAATATTTAAGTATAAAAATTATCCTAATCTAAAACCAATTACCAAAATATCGTCAATTTGGGTGTGTGTCGTGCCTAACCAGTTGGCAAGAGTGTCTTCCAAAATTTCCTTTTGCGTGGGCATCGGGTGCGTATGAATATCGGCAAGGAGGTTTCTGAAACGGCGAATCATAAATTTTCTGCCTTCTGCCCCACCAAATTGGTCTTGGTAGCCGTCTGAATACAAATAAACTGTCGTTGGCACTTCGCAACTAATAATATGTTTGGTAAAACAAAAACCTTCGGTGTCCACATCTCCTATTGGTTTTTTATCTGCTTTTATTTCACGCAATTCGCCATTTTGCACCACACAGGCGGGGTTCATTGCCCCTGCCCATTCTATCAGTTGCTGGGCTTTGTCCACCCAACAGATAGCCATATCCATACCATCTTTTGCGTCTTGTTCTCCTTTGCGGAGGGAGTTTTTAATGCCTTTGTTGAGGGCTGCCAAAATCAAATCAGGCGAAGTGATATGGTTTTCTATTACGATTTGATTGAGCAAAGAGTCGCCAATCATACTCATAAAAGCCCCAGGCACGCCATGGCCCGTACAATCTACAGCTGCCAACACGCAAGACGTTTCAGAAGTAGGGGCAAACCAATAAAAATCTCCACTCACAATGTCGCGTGGTTTGAACAAGATAAAAATTTCAGGCAAATAGACCTGTATATTAGGCAGCGGAGGCAAAATAGCAGCCTGAATCCGTTTGGCGTAGGTAATACTTGCTTTGATGTTATTGTAAGCATAATTCAATTCCTCTTTTTTGACTTCGAGGGCATCGCGTTGGGCTTTAATTTCTTCTTGGGTTTGTTCTAACTCCACATTTTTTAGCTCAATTTCGTTTTTTTGCTGGGCTAATTGGCTGTTTTTCTTGCGAATATTGAAGTAAGCTATGATACCAATAACAATGAGCAACAAAACAGCAGCCAAAATAGCATACAACAGTCGGGTTTCTCTTGCCTGTTTTTCAGTAGCTAAGGCTTGCTGTTGCACCCGCAAATCCTGAATTTCTTTGTCTTGTTTCAGTTGCGTAACTTGGCGTTGGGTTTCTTTTTCTTGTGCTTTTTGTTTTTCCAACTCTAAGGCTTGCACAGCTTTCTCCTTTTCCAAAGCCAAAAATTGCCTTTCTCTTTGCTCCGCCTCGTTTTGTTGTTTCAAAATTTTAAGTTCTCTTTCAGCTATTTCTTGATTGGCTATCTGTTTTTCTTCGGCAGCTTTGGCTCTTTCGGCATCGGCACGTTGGGTTTCTTTTTGCTTTTCTATTGCCAATTTTTGTTTTTCCACCTCGTTTTGAAGTTGTTGCAAAGCAGCTTTGCGTGCCTCCTCGTTAGAAATGGCATCCAAGGTGTTTTTTTCATCTCTCTCAACGGCAAATTGCTGTTGCAACAATTCCTGCTGGGCTATGGTCTGGGCTAAGGTCAGCGAATCTCTGAGGTTGAGGTGCTTTTTATAAAAATTCAACGCCTCTTGGTAGTCCTCCTTTGCCTGTAAAATATCGGATTTGGTCTTGTAAACTTCTTGCAACAGTTCGGCATCTTTCAGTTTTTCGGCAAGGTCTATTGAGAAATCATTGGAAGATTCGGCATTGTAAATGTCCTTATTATTCAGGTAAACTACGGCTATGAGGTCTTGCAACTTGCAAATTTCTGGTTTCAGTTTTTGCTTTTCTGCCAACTGCAAAGCCTGTAACAAATACTCCAAAGCATTGGTATAGTTGCCCAAATTTTGTGAAACCACACCCAAATTAGTCAAAGTAATTATTTTTTCTTGGGGAGAAGTTTGCAAAGAAAATTTGAGGGCAAGCACCTTGTTCAGAGTTTCGAAAGCCTTGCTGTAATTTCGCAAATAACGATAGACGTAGCCCAAATTATTGAGGGCTATCATTTCGGTTTTGCTATCGTTTACCTGTCTGGCACGAGTTACTATTTCTGTACCTGTTTCGAGGGCTTTGTCGTATTGGTTCAGGTTTTGGTAGCAAGTCATTAATTGCGATAAATTGCGAATAATGGCTGCATAGTCGTTGTGTTTTTGATACACAGCCAATGCTTTTTGATAAGACTCTAAGGCTTCTTTGTTTTTATTAGAGTTTAGCAATTCATTGGCAATCAGCTCATTAGTATTGGCTTGTTCGTCTAAGGCATTGGCTTTTTTGAAGTAGGCAATGGCGTTGTCGTGCAGTTTGCTCTGCTCATAAATTTGCCCAATCTCCACATACAAAGGTGCTAATTTTTTGTTGGCAACACCAGTTTTGGTAGCCTGTTCTTTTTCCCATAACTTCATCACTTGCAAGTAATTACGCAGGGCAGGAGCAAAGTTTTTCTTACTTTTTTCTGTCCTTGCCACTTGCAACAAACTATCTGTGTTTTGGGCAAAACCCAAGCTACAAACCCCAAAAAGGTTAGTCAAGAGAAAAAAAAGAAAATAAAATTGGTATTTGGTCATTCAAAAAGGATAAATTGATTTTGCTTATTTTATCAATTAATTTTGTGGTTGCAATGTTACAATTTTTTTTGAGATAAGTAAATTGTTACTGCAAAAATAGTGCTTTTTACCTTCTTATTGCCAACAACCCACAAAAAGTGCTACCAATCAAAACCTGTTGCCCAATAGTTTTTTTGTTTCTTTAGGTTGAAACTCACAATAATTAGTTTTTAGGCAAACATACGGTGCCAAGCATACAAAGTTTTTGAATGAATACAAATTTTTTATAAACAAAAAAATACTTACCTTTGTAGAAATTGAGTACCATTTTGGTTTGCAAGATGACATCTTTGTAATGGTGCGACAACTCGCAAGATGCCATCTTGCAAACCAAAATGGTACAATCTAAAATTTATTGAGCAACGTGGTAAAGATAGGAAACATAGATTTGGGAGATTTTCCATTGCTTTTAGCACCGATGGAAGACGTAAGTGACCCACCTTTTCGGGCTGTATGCAAAGAAAACGGCGTGGACATGATGTACACAGAATTTATTTCTGCCGAAGGATTGATACGTGATGCAGCCAAAAGCATACAAAAATTGGATATTTTCGAGTATGAAAGACCTATTGGTATTCAGATTTTTGGCGACAAGGTGGAGGTCATGCGGGAGGCAGCAGCCATTGCCGACAACACCAACCCCGAATTGGTGGACATCAACTATGGTTGCCCTGTCAAAAACGTGGCGTGCAAGGGAGCAGGGGCTGGTCTGTTGAAAGATTTGCCTAAGATGCAAAAAATAACCGAAGAAATTGTAAAAATTTGCAAACGTCCTGTTACTGTCAAAACTCGTTTGGGCTGGGACTCGTCTTCTCTTAATATTTTGGAAGCTGCCAAAAGATTGCAAGATGTTGGTATTCAGGCTCTTACCATACATGGGCGTACACGTGAGCAACTCTACAAAGGCGAAGCCGACTGGCGACTGATAGCCGAAGTAAAAAATATGCCCGACATTAAAATTCCAATTTTTGGTAATGGCGACATCGATTCGCCTGAAAAGGCTTTGGAATATCGCAACCGTTATGGTGTGGACGGCATTATGATTGGCAGGGCTGCGATTGGCTATCCTTGGATTTTCAACGAAATTAAGCACTATTTCAAAACAGGACAAAAATTGCCACCGCCTACGCTGCAACAAAGAGTAGATGCTTGCAAAAAACATTTTGAGTTTTCGCTGCAATGGAAAGGCGAAAAATTGGGCATTTTTGAGATGCGTAGGCACTATACCAATTATTTTAGGGGTTTGCCCGACTTCAAACCTTTTCGTATGCGTATGGTGGAGTCGTCATCGCCCTCCGAAATAAGGGAAACCTTAGACCAAATTGCGGTGGTGTATCAGGAGTTTCAGGTGATAAATTAATAAAACTGTAGCTACGGACTTTAGTCCGTAGTAAACCATTTTTTACAATAAAATAAACGGACTAAAGTCCGTTCTACAGCTACGCACTTACTACAAAATTATATGCTTTCTTCTATCAAAGTTTTTGCCCCTGCCACCGTAGCCAATGTTGCTTGTGGTTTCGATGTCTTAGGTTTTGCTCTGCACCACCCAGGCGATGAGGTGATAATGAAATTGGCAGACCATAAGCAGGTCATCATCAAGGAGATAACAGGCGATGATGGCAAATTATCTTTGCAAGCCGAAAAAAATACAGTCAGCGTAACTGTACAGCAATATCTAAATTTTTTTGGCTTAGCGCAAGGCGTAGAAATTTGGCTGCACAAAAAAATGCCTTTGGGAAGTGGTTTGGGGTCAAGTGCTGCCAGTGCAGTGGCGGGTTTGGTGGCTATCAACGAATTGTTAGGGAGATTGAAACCTACGGCAGACCTTTTGCCTTGGGCTATGGAGGGCGAAAGAGTGGCTTGTGGGTCTGCCCATGCCGACAATGTAGCCCCGTCTTTGCTCGGAGGCATGGTGTTGGTGCGTAGTTATTCGCCTTTGGCAGTCTGCAAAATACCTGTACCTGCCGAATTGGTGGCAGTAGTGGTCAATCCACACTTGGAGTTGAGTACAGCCGTTTCGCGTGGCGTATTGCCAAAGGAAATAAAACTAAGCACTGCCGTTAAGCAATGGGGCAACGTGGGTGGCTTGGTAGCAGGTTTTTGCACGTCAAACTTCGATTTAATCAGTCAATCTTTGCAAGACCACGTAGCCGAGCCGTTGCGAGCATGTCTGATTCCACATTTTCAAGCAGTGAAACAAGCAGCCTTAGATTCGGGTGCTTTGGGTAGCAGCATTTCTGGTGCTGGTCCCTCCATTTTTGCCCTTTGTCGTGGCGAGGAATCTGCCCAAAAAGTGGCAAAAGCCATGAGCAAAGTATTTGAAAATGAGCAAATTGGCTGCAATGTCTATGTTTCGGCGATTAATCAAGAAGGGGCAAAAATTATAGGATAGTTAGGTTTTGATTAGCAATTATGGTTGTCCGACAATTTTTGATAAAACGTAGGTCTTTGATTTATCAAAAACCCTTTTGAGAAAGCATTTGATAAAACGTAGGTCTTTGATTTATCAAAGACCCTTTTAAGAAAGCATTTGATAAATCAAATGCCTACGTTGTTTTGATTCCACAAAAATTGTCGGATAACCGCAATTAGCTACAAAACCCGTCCTTGATAAGTCTGAATAAACCACTCGGCAGCTAATTTTTGCAAACCTTCTGCGGAGTTAGTGTAAGGAGTCGTTGGTGCTTGTTGTTGCCCTGTCAAAAGAGGTGGCAAAAACAATCCTTCTTTTTGGGCTGTGGGTTGTTGTGTGTTTTTGTCTAAGGTCATCTCCCAGAAATCACTGCCGTAAATCTCCCATGAAAAATCTTTTTGCTTTGCATATAAAATCCTGATAATCAATTTTTTGTCATCTTCTATTATTCTCAAAATAGTTCGCAAAAGTAGTCCTTTTTCTCCCTGTCTTACATAAAATTCCTTGTCGTTGGCTGCTGCTCCTTGCCCTATTTCGTATTGATAAGTGCCGTTGGTTTCTGTTTGTACGTTGCCTGTGAGTGCGGTGTTGGCTGTTTTGCTTTTTTCTATACTCATTATTTTGTAATAGCTTTCTATAAATTGTTTGGCTGCTGCCTGCAAAACTTCTTTTTCTGTTGGGTTTTTGGCAAAAGTTAGGTTAGTGGGCAAAGTACCAACCAAATAAGGGTCTAATAATTTTCCTGCTGTTTGTAGGTTAGCAACTGTTGGTTGGGTTTTGTCAAAGAGCAAACGAAGGCAATCTGTCAAGGAAATATTCCAATTAATGGCATTGCTTGTGCTGTTTTTGGCTGCATAAATCCGCACTTCTTTTAGTTGGCTGCCATTCATAAAAACCTGTGCTTGCGAAGCATAAACCAAAGAAAAATTGGCAGCATCAGTATTGGCATTGGCTATATTTTTTACTGTAAACTTGTATTTGTTGCCACCAATGGGGCTGAGTTCATAGTGCAGTGTATAATTGGCTACTTTTAGGGTGGTTGTTATCGAATTTTGGGCTGTGAGAGCAAGGCTACACAAGCAAAATAACAACAGCGTAAAAAAAATATCGAGAATTTTCATAAATGGTTGAATAGTATGCAATTTTAGAATAGTGCCATTCCAATTTTGGAGTAGTACCAAACAAACTATGCTATTTTTTAGTTGTGTAAATTTATCAAAAAAATAAATCTTTGCAAAATTTTATCTTAATTACTTATTTGGTTTGTCTTTTTGTTGTTCATTAAAAAAGCAGTACGACTTGTGCGGTACTACCCATTTTTTTGTTAATTTTGCGATTGCTTATCAATTATTTGTGATACTTTCGCAAGTAGTGATTGTGTACTAACACTTTTACAACCAGAAACTGCTTAACAAAATGCCTTCTTTTAAAACTTTTGGTACTTTAACCGTCATTGCTATTTATTTGCTTATTTTAGTTGGTGGTATAGTTCGCAGCACAGGCTCAGGTATGGGTTGTCCTGATTGGCCTAAATGTTTCGGACAATGGGTGCCGCCTACTTCTGAAGACGAACTTCCCATCAACTATAAAGAACTTTACAGAGAAAAACGAATAGCCAAAAACGAAAGAGTGGCTAAGTTGTTCGATTTGCTTGGATTCTCGGACTTAAGTCATCGAATAACCAAAGACCCTTCTGTGTTAGTAGAAGAACCTTTTCATGCCATAAAAACTTGGATAGAATACATAAATAGGGTTTTAGGGGTGCTGATTGGCTTTTTTATCTTTTTAACTTTTATTTTCTCTCTACCCTATCGCCAAACAGACAAAAAAATAGTGGTGGCTTCTTTTGCTGCCTTTGTGATGGTGGGTATAGAGGGTTTTCTAGGCTCTTTGGTTGTTTCTACCAACTTACTTCCTTTTTTAATAACCTTACACATGTTGTTAGCATTGGCAATTGTAGTGGTCTTGATTTATGGGTTAGCAAGAGCTTTTTACAATCCAAAATTTTTGCAAGTTGTTCATTCACAACGACTTAATATTTTGATGTGGGCTGGGTTGCTAAGTTCTCTTGTACAAATTATATTAGGGACACAAGTGAGGGAAACTATAGATATTATAGCTGCACAAATAGCAGACAGACAACTTTGGATAGACCAATTAGGGGCAAGTTTTTATATACACCGTAGTTTTTCCTTGCTTATTTTGGGTTTGCATAGTTATTTTGCTTATTTGCTTCTCCACCAACCACAACAACTCAAAACATGGGGTTATGCCTTATTAGCATTGGTTGGGTTTGAAATCTTGACAGGTGTAGGCATGGCTTATGGCAGTATGCCAGCATTTTTGCAACCTCTGCACCTTACTTTAGCCACTGTTATTTTTGGTGTGCAGTTTTGGGTGTGGTTGCTATTAAACCCAAAGAGATTAGAAAAAAATTTTAACTGAAAAAATTTTGCCATTAAGAACTTAAAACCTTATAGAGTCGGTTCTTACACATTTACAGTTAATCATAACCTTTTTACATATATGGACAAAGACAAACGAAACTTGTTTCTCTTAATCAGTGCTGTTTTTGTGGCAGCAGTGGTTTATTTTAGCGTGGATATGATGAGCAAAACTACGCCGCCTTGGAAACGCAAAAAAACAACAGCCGACAGCCTTACCGACTTGCGTTTCGACCGCAGCCTATTTCCTGATACCGCCATTTTTGTTTATAAAGTGCAGCGAGGCGAGGTTATTGGTAGCATTGCAGACAAATTTAACTGCAAAACTGACTCTATTCGCCTACTCAATGAATTGGCTACGGACAACCTCAAAGAAGGGCAATCTTTGCTCTTGCGTGTGCGGGCTATACACAAGGTACAAAAAGGCGAATTTTTAGAAAAAATAGCACGCCAATACCAAGCCGAAGTGAAAACCATCATGCGGGCAAACCAAATCAAAAAAGCTGATGCCTTGCGAGAAAGCCAAAAATTGGTAATACCTATTCCTAAGTAACTTTGGGCTTACACAAGCAGCATACAGAACTATTGCAAATCAAACCCAATATCACGTCTGTAACATTTTCCTTCAAAAGTGATGAGATTGGCTGCTGCATTGGCTTTTTGCAAGGCTTGTTTCAGGTCGTCTGCTAAGGCTGTTATAGCCAAGACTCTGCCTCCGTCTGTCAAAACTTGGTCGTCTTTGCGAGTAGTCCCGCCGTGAAACACTTGCACGTCTTGCACCTTTTCTAAATTGCCAATTACCTTGCCCTTTTCAAAATTTTCGGGATAACCTCCTGATACCAAAAAAATGGTGGTGGCTGTTCTGTGGTCTATGGCAAGTTCAGGGAAGTTGCTCAATTTTTTGGTGGCTACTGCATCAAACAAGGCTACTAAATCTGTTTGCAGACGTGGAATAACTGCTTCGGTTTCGGGGTCACCCATACGCACATTGTACTCTATGACATAAGGCTCACCGCCTTTGTTCATCAAACCCACGAATATAAACCCTTGATAATCAATATTTTCTTGTTTTAAACCTTGCAAAGTTGGCTGCACTATTCGCTGCGCTACTTTTTCCAAAAATTCAGACGTAGCAAAAGGAACAGGCGAAACTGCCCCCATACCTCCTGTGTTCAGTCCTTTGTCCCCTTCGCCTATTCTTTTATAATCTTTGGCAGAAGGCAACAATTTGTAGCCAATTCCATCGGTCAAGACAAAAACCGACAGCTCTATGCCTGCCAAAAACTCCTCGATGACTACTGTTTGACTTGCTTCTCCAAATTTGCCGTTGAGCATTTCTTTCAGGGTTTCTTGGGCTGTTTGGTGATTTTCAGCTATGATTACGCCCTTGCCTGCTGCCAATCCATCGGCTTTTAAGACCACAGGCAAGCTATGTTGGGCTATGTATTGCAATCCATCGGCAAGCGTAGCTTTGGTAAAAGTTTGGTAGGCTGCGGTAGGAATATTGTATTTTTGCATAAATTTTTTAGAAAAATCTTTGCTCCCTTCCAACATAGCCCCTGCTTTTCTGGGTCCTATGATTTTGATATGTTGCAAGTCTTTTCTTGCCTCAAAATAATCTGTAATACCTGCCACCAGCGGAGTTTCTGTGCCTACAATGACCATATTAATTTGATGCTCGTAGGCAAAATTGCCAATTCTCTCAAAATCCAAAGGATTAATACCCACATTGGTAGCTATGGTAGCTGTTCCTGCATTGCCCGTAGCCACAAAAAGTTGTGTGCAAAGAGGACTTTGGGCTATTTTGGTGGCAAAGGCGTGTTCTCTGCCCCCTGAGCCTAAGATAAGAATGTTCATGGGTTGTTGTTTATTTTATATTTTTTTTAGTCTATCTACTCGTAGCAAATGCCAAATCACTTGCCTCTCCCAGAATTGTTTTGCCCAAATTGGCAAGCAAATGGTCTGCATTGTCGTGCTTGGCATAAAAAGAAAAATCTCTATAAATTTTTTCAATAGGGCTGGGCTTTATCAAAGCACGTGAGCCGCAGACATCGAGAGCAGTAGCCAGATTTTGAAAACCTAACTTTTCCACTTGATATCGAAAGGCAACTCCTGCCATTTTTGCTTCTGGTAGCTGTTGCAAATCCCACAGATTAGCCACGTGTTGCAGCCACATTTGGCAAGTTTGCAGGTTCAGTTTCATCTTTCCAATATGTTGTTGAATGTATGGGTCTTTGCTTTTCCCTTGTCTTTGTACAAATTGTATGACTTGCTCATCAATAGCTTCCATCCCTCCCAATAAATTTGAGGCATAATGTGGCAATAAATAAGTGGCTATTTCTTCTGTCATAAATTGTCCTGCATAGCCTATCAAATTTTCTTTGGGTATAAATGTATTGTCAAACAATACCTTAAAACTTACGGAGGCAGTCATACCAATAGGTTGCCACCAAGTATCGTCTAAACGAATAGTTTTATCAGCCATCGGACAAGCCAACATAATCACTGTTTGCGGACTATTGCTGTGTCTTGCCCCGCCCACGCCTTGTGTATTAACAAAAAGAATAGCCCAATCTGCCCCTGATGCACCTGAACAAAATACTTTACTGCCATTCAACAAAAAACCTTCCGAAGTTTCTGTAACCAATGTGCCAGTTGAACTTTTTTCAAAAGGGGTAGCTTGCAAAGGCTCTCCACTCCAGCAACCCCACAAAGTGCCTTTTGCTATCATTTCACCAAACCAAAGAGTTTTTTGTCTTTGATTGGCTGCAATTTCCAAAATAATTTGTGCGTTGATGTGTCCTTCCCAACACCTTGCCATCGCCATATCTGCCTTTGCAATACATTTGGTCATTGCCCACAATGCAAAAGATTGTTGCAAGTGTGAGCCAAAACCCAAGCCGCCAAATGCCGCACTCACAGCAGGACAAAGCAGACCAGCCTTGTGCAAATCCTCAAAATTTTGTTTAGGAAAGCACTTTTCTTGTTCATATTGTGAGGCACGAGCAGCAAAATTAGGAGTAAGCAAAGCAAGCTTTTCTACTATTTGCTCAGGTATTTGGGCTATGATTTGTTTCATTAGTTATAAAATTAATATTTTCTTGCCCTTTTTCCAAAGCATTTACCAACAACAGAGCAAATGCTTCTGGCGTTACATAAGTTATGTTATTTGTACCATGATTTTGCTTTTGGTGAAAAGTATCAAACAAATTTGTTTTTACTGCGGGTGGAATAATGTCAAACACTTTAATTTCTTTATCTTTTACTTCGCATCGCATAGCTGTTGAAAAAAAACTTAATCCTCTTTTAGATACACTGTATGTAATAAAGTTAGTCATTGGTTGCAAACTTGCTTTTGAGGAAATATTGATTATTGTATTTTCTTTTCTTGGGTCTATTTGGTTTACAAAAAAACGAGATAACAGCAACGGTGCTGTCAAATTAAGATAAATTTCAGCTTCAATAGCCTCCTCAGAAGCCACATTCCAATCGGTAAGTGTAGCTGCATTGTTAATAAGTATATTGAGAGAACAATGATTTGCTAAAAGGTAGCTTTGTAGGCTTTTTACTCCTTCGCTATGGCTCAAATCACAGCAAAATCCTGTAACATTTGGTGGAAGATGCTGTGTTTTTTCCATTGTTTTTCCGCACACAATCACCTGATTCTCGTAATCTGCCAATAAATCAGCCAATGCTTTGCCAATTCCCGAAGTACCTCCTGTGATGAGAATGGTGTTGTGCCTTACGTTCATAATTGGATAGTAATTTTAAATATATACTAATTTGTGTAATTGTCTTTCTATTGCCATACTGCAAATATAAATTCTTATTTTTTCTAAAACCTCAAAACTCTGCACAAAATTTGAAGTGTTTATTTCTTTTCACTAAGCCTGTTCTCAACCATGAAAAATTGCTACTACTGCCGTTTGATTGGCTGTTTATTTTGCTTTTTTGGTATCTTTTTTACAACTGTTGCCCAAAACCAAACTGTTTTGGATAGTTTGTTTGAGCAGTTGCAAATGACCAAAGAGCCTACAACTAAAATAGATTTGCTCAATGCCATTGCAGGCGAATACATAGCCTCGCAGCCCTTGCTGGGCGCAAACTACGCCCAACAAGCCCTAACCGAAGGCGAAAAATATACGTATCAATGCGGCATAGCCGATGCTTATAAACAGTTGGCGGGGAGTTGCTATTTTCAGGGCAATATGCTCAAAAACTCCGAATACCTTATCAAAGCCTTGCCCATTTACGAAAAACTAAAAGATACTGCCAACATAGCCAAAGTTTTGGGCTATCTGGGGTCTGTTTATGAGGCACAAGGCAATACAGACAAACAAATAGAATATTTTTACAAAGCTTTGCGGTTGGCAAGACTTGTGAAAGACCAAAAATTTGTAGCTACTTTACTGAGCAACGGCTTAGGCAATGCCTACAAAACTCGCAACCAAATGGACTCTGCCCTGCTTTGCCAAGTGGAAGCCCTGAAAATAAGAGAAAAAATACAAGATACTTGGGGACTTGCCAATTCTTTTCTTTACATAGGGCAAATTTACTGGTCGCAAAAAGATTACGTATTAGCAGAAAACTACTTCCAAAAAAGTTTGGAAATGAGCCAACAAATCAACGACCAATACGGGCTTTGCGTAGCCACGCTACACAAGGGCAACCTCCAACTTGAACAAAATCACTCTAAAAAGGCTTTGGTTTTGTACTTGCAAAGCCTGAAAATAGCCGAAAATGCTCAACTCAAACCCCAAATCAAGGAATGTTGCGAAAAATTGGCACAAACCTTTACCACCCTCAAACAATTCGAAGATGCCTACCAATATCTCCGTTGGGCAGTGCGAATGAATGACACACTGAACAATCAGGAGAACAAGAAAAAAATAGCCGAAATGCAAGCCTCTTTTGAGATGCAACAAAGGCAACGGCAAATAGAGCAGCAAAACGCAAGCAAAGAAAGGCAAAATAACATACAATATTCTGGTATTTTGCTCTTTACTATGCTTTTGTTTAGTTGTGCTTTTATTTTTGGTAAATTTCAAATTGCAGATACTTGGGTCGAAAAGTTGCTCTTTTTTTCCTTTTTGCTGCTTTTTGAGTTTATTATTATTCTCACAGACCCTTACATAGATATTCTGACAAAAAAAGAACCTCTTTTGACCCTACTTGCCAATGCTTGCTTGGCGGTTTTGATAGTTCCCCTCCACCAATTTCTCGAAAACAAACTCCGTCATAAATGGTTGAATTAATAAGACAAAATAAATGCTAACAATGACTAATATAGACGAACACCATAACCCTTGGCAGACCCTGCAAACTGCGGTGGTTTATGAAAACAACTGGATTCAAGTGCGACACGAAGATGTAATTAATCCCAAAGGTGGTAAAGGGATTTATGGTTTGGTTAGTTTTAAAAATATAGCCATTGGCATCATTCCCATAGACAAGGCAGGCAATACGTGGCTCGTTGGGCAATATCGTTATGCCTTGAAAGAATATTCTTGGGAAATTCCGATGGGTGGAGGCAAAAAGGGACTTTCCATTTTGGAATCTGCACAAAGAGAACTCAAAGAGGAAACAGGTTTTACGGCTTACCATTGGACAGAACTAATGAAACTGCACACCTCAAACTCTGTAACAGACGAAATTGGTTATGTTTTTTTGGCAGAAAACTTGGAAGCAGGCGAAACTGAACCTGAAGAAACAGAGGAACTTAAACTATGGAAATTGTCTTTGCAGGAGGCTGTCCAAATGGCAATGAACAACAAAATAACTGATGCTATTAGCGTGGCAGGGCTATTGAAGGTAGCTTTGTTGAAAAAAATTGTAGCGTAAAACTCAACGTAGTACGACTTCTCACAAGATTATTGGCTCTTTTTTAAGTGTTTGCGGTGATTATTAACGGATAGCTGACGCAAGAAACTATTAAGATACTTGACGTGTAATACACTTTTGTAATTTGTAACCCGCAAAACCTTTTATCTTACTTGTATTTTTTACAGATTTAGCTTGCAATTCTTTTCGTTTTTTTGCACCCAAAACCCAGAAAAACGCAACGCAAGCCCTCCACGCCACGCCCAAAAATCACGTTTTAAGCCGTATATTTTTTTTAAGTGCCGTTAGGCACGAAATATTTATAGTAAACAAAATGCACCCCCTCCCTCCTCTTTTTTGTGCCGTTAGGCACTTGATATTGGTAGAAAATCCAAAATCACACCGCAAAGGTCGCTAAGATTACGCAGAGAAACGCAGAAAATTATAATTCTTTTATCTTTTCAGCAAATTTTAAAAGTTTTTTTTACAAAATTAAGGAAAAAAATAGTAAAAGTTTATCAAAGGTCGGTATTTTACACTACTTTTGCTCTGTTTTTGGCTCTTTTTGGCTTGTTACAGATAACGAGGTAAACTCTAAAATGTGCCAAATTTGCACGAGGCATTTGATTTATCAAATACCTACATTTAGACAAAAACTGTCAGACAACCAACTTTGTTTTCCGCAACCCAATACACCTCGTCTGTTGGGTTAGGTTTCAATTTGGCAAAACCTGTAAAAGACCCAAAAGCAGGTAAATACCCAACTTGACTGCCAAAGAAAAAGCAGGGCAAGGTCAGTTTTTGCTTGCCTTTGCCTACCAACAGCACAGCAGGGTGCAGATGCCCACAAAGATTGTAAAGTGAAGGGTGAGGCAAAGTAAGAGGTTGGTGTGTAAATATAAACGGAGCTTCTTCTAATTGGTCTATTACCTCCAAATCAGCCTCTGCATAGCGTTGCACAGGTAAAATATCGTGATTGCCTTTTACCAAAACTATCTGAATAGCAGGTAGTTGTCTTCGCCAATTCACAAAATCTTGCCATGCTGTATTGATTTTGCTATGAAATAAATCTCCCAATAACAAAATCCGTTGCGGTTGCCATTGCTGTACCAAAGCTGTAAGTTGTGCCAAATCCTGCAAATCTGTCATAGGAACAGCCAAGCCAGCTTTTTGGAAGTGTGTAGCCTTGCCCAAATGTAAATCAGACAAGAGCAGAGTCTGTTTTTCGTGCCAAAAAATTGCTTTTTCTGGCAATAAACTAAAAGTTTGCCCTTGTTTTTGTATTTGCATAATTTTGAAAATGGCGAATGATAAATTTACTTACAACTGCACATCATACAACAATTTCAGCACAAACTCTCGGCTGGGTGCGGGGAGAGAGGCTCTGCCACTTTGGTAGCCTTGCACAAAATTGTAGGGTGCATCAAAAAGGTTGTAAATGCTGACCGAAGCACTGATATTGCGTAAAAAAGATTGGAAATGAAAGTTGAGGTTGCAAAGGGCTACGGCAGGTTGTTTGGCTATGGCAATGTCGCCTGTGAGGGGTGTAATTTCTTGCCCATATCTTTCGGACAAGACCACGCAAGAGGGATTGATAGAAAATACGTTGCCTAACTTTACTCTTGACAAGAGGGTAAACTTGTGTGTAGCCGAGCCAATATGCTGTTTGTCTATGTTATTGCCCTGATAATTAACTTCATATACGCCAACGGTATTGCTCAATGATTGGTAGTAGGAATAATTGGCATTGACAAAACCCCATTTTTTCTTAATTTTTAGTTCCATTTCTGCCCCTGCTGTGCCTGTATCTCCCAAATTTTGGTAAGAGCCAAAACCTCCATTAGAACCATCATTGAGATAAACTATGGCATTGAAAATTTGCATAGCAAAGAAATTGGTTGTGAGTTGCAGGTCAGGAGAAAATTTATAGCCTAATTCCAATTCGGTTACATTGGTCGTTTCAGGCTTCAAGTTATAATTGTAGGAAATATTGAGCAGGTTC
Organism: Cytophagales bacterium; assembly: GCA_013299115.1. GTDB lineage: Bacteria > Bacteroidota > Bacteroidia > Cytophagales > Thermoflexibacteraceae > JAAFKA01. The sequence goes on along the minus strand of JAAFKA010000039.1, from coordinate 23,577 downwards.
GGTGCCCGAAAGGCTTGGCTATACAAGAGTTTGAAGTGCAGCTTGTCAAAGGCTTTGGTGTAGGCAGCACGAGGGACGAATTGATGCCCAAAAATATTGTTGTAAGTATGCCTACCGCCAATGGTAAAATTGCCAAATTTGGTATTGGCAGTGAGTTGGGCAAAAGGTGCAATCGTAAGGTTGGAAACTTCCAATACCCTGTTGCCATTTTGGTCTATGAGTTTAGAAAAAAACGGGGCATCAGGCGAAGTGCTACCTCGGTCTATAAAACTTTCTACACCTATGATGCTGTGAATATTGTCCGTAAAACTATAATCTGATAGCAAATTTAGCGAAAATCTTTCACCTACTTGCTCTAAATAATCTCCTGTTGGTCTTGTATTGTCGGCAATTACATTCCAAGCTTGCATTCTTTTGTAAGCTATTTTGGGAGTAAACACCAATTTTTTAGATAATTTGGCTTGGTAGCTTGCCTCAAAATGCTGGTGCGGAAAAACAATGGGATAAACAAAACGGGGTAGTCCATTTTTAGAATCAGGATTGGCAAGGCTGGCTGTATCTCTGGTGTAGTAGTTATAATAATTTTCGTTGAAAGCCCTAAACTGAAAATTTTTGTATCGCAAAGTGCCGTTGAGCATAAATTGGTGATTGATAGAATAGTCGGCTATGCTTTTATAAAAATTGCCGTTGGCTTCCGTATAACTTCTATCACTCAATAGGGAAGTTCCCAAAAAACCTCCCAAAGAGAAATCCAAATTGCCGACTTGACGCTGGATAATAAAATCTAAATTTCTCCTGCCTGTGTAGTTGCCCATACGTGATATGGAGGTGGAGGCAGAAAATAAGTTAGGTTTTTGCTTATTTTGTGTGATGATGTTGATTACGCCCAACTCTGCATTACCTCCGTAAATGGCGGAGCCTGCCCCTCTAATAATTTCTATTCTTTCCACCTGATTGAGAGGTATCCGATTGCCTTGTATGGTCGTGCCAAATAGAGTTTCAGTTAGCGGTACGCCGTCCATTTGGAAAAGCAACTTGCCTTCGCTTGCCCAATTCCCTCGTACAGAAGTAGAAATTGTATTAAAAACATCACTATTAAACTCTATACCTGGCACTAAACGCAATACATCTATCAAATCTCGACCACCCGAAGCCTGAATTTCCTCTTTGGTGATGACCGTAACGATGCCTGCGGTTTCTCTCAACGTGGTTTCTTTGAGGTTGGCAATAGAAGTAGTTTGTTCAGTAGTTGCTTGTTGCTGTTTGCTCAATTTAATAAGTTCACTGACCTCCGACGTAAAAATGGTGTCGTTGTTTTTTGTTTGGGCAACTAATAAATGCCCAACCAATAAAAATGCAAAGGTAATAATCCAAAAGTTTTGCCTGAACATAAAAAACATTGTTTGCTATGCAAGAAAATTAAAAAATTGGATTGACAAATGCAAGTTAAATTTTTGGTAAAATAGAAAGTAGCAATTTTTTTAACACACGCTAAAGCGTATGCTACATTCAAAATTCAAAATTCAAAATTTATTGTATGACTACTACCAAAAACTTCGATTTTTTCCAAAAATCTTTGTTTATAATGTGGAGATAAGTACGCCCATGCTCTTGCGAAATGAGGTAATAACCATCTGGTCGGGTGGGAACTAACACAATATCTTTGCTTTTGAGAGTAGAAGCACCAATGTCTATATTGAGGGTTTGCGAACTAATATCTAAGCGGTGCATTTCGTCTTCGTTTAGCACATCTCCCAACCCATCTACTTTGTTGAGCAGCCCACGAGTTTTGATAACCCCTTTTTTTGCCAATTCCTTTTTTGCACCTACCAAATAATAGCCTGCATTGTTGGTTTGAGCCAATTCCTCTACTTGTTTTATTTTCTGAGCCATTTCTTTGGCTATTTTGTCCACTTCTTGCTCTTTTTGTTGCAATTTGCTTTGACTTTCCACCAATTTGGTAACAATATTTCGTTTTTCTATTTTCAATCCCTCTACATCTTTCTCCAACTGATTAATTTGCGAGTTAAGACGTACAATGATTTCCTCTTTTTCACTCAAATCTTTGCGTAATCTGTCTAACATTTTTTGCAAAATTCCTTTTTTCATTGCCGAATTTTCCAACTTCGATTCTAAGGCTGCTATTTTGCTCTTGTTTTCTTGCATCAGCGAATCTATGTTGCTCATCGTAGAATTGATAAACAGATTTGCCTCTTTTTTGCTCACTTTTTGCTGCCTTATCATATCCGAAGTTTGCAACAGGCTGTCTGCCATTACCTTCACAGAGTCCAAACTGTTATAGACAATATCCATCTCCTCACTCAACCCTGCTATGTATAGGCTGTCGTTTTTTACCTTGCTGCGTAGGTTTTCGTTTTCTTGTGCCAACTGGTCGGCTTTTTCATTGCAAGCCACCAATCCACACAACAAAAAAAGAAACAGAAGAAAGTGATTTATTTTTTTCATTTGGAAACAAGTTAAGTAATAAAAACAAAAGAATAGTTGCCTTTGTGCAAGGAAAAGGCGGAAAAACAAGTACAAAAGTTTAAATAAAGAATATTATCATTTTTACTTTTGCTCGTTTAATTTTCGCATTAATTCTGCTATCAACCTATCTTTTTCAGTCAAGGCTTGGTCTTTCTCGGTCAAGGCTTGGTCTTTTTCAGTCAAGACTTTATTTTTTTCTGCTAACTCCTTCTCATATTTCTCCTGTTGTTTCTCCTGTTGCTGTTTTGCTTCTTTTACTTCCCTTCTTGCTTCCTCAAACATAGCCTCTATGGTTCGCCAACCTTCTTGCTCTACTTCTATTTCCTTGCGTTGTTTGGGGTCAGCCCCTGCATGGCGTAAGATGTCGGTCATCATTTTCAATTCGTCTATGTCGGGGTCGTGAGCAAAATGTTTGGTAATTTCTTTGTCGTCCGTAAAGTGACGTTGTTCGAAAACACTCAATAATTTGTCCAGACGAGTTTGGTAACGGTCAGTTATTCTATCTACTTGCACCACATAACTATCATGCGTGAGCTTTTCGACAAAATCACTTTTTTGGTCTAAGGTAACTTTGTTTATCAAATCTTTGTAATTTCTTTCAACTTTAATACATGGCGTTTCTATTTCAGGCAAGTTGAAACCCAAAATATAAATGGTAGTAATAGGCAATACCATGTTTTCGTTGTTGATTTTGTCCTGTTTTTTGTATTGTTCTCCCAAATAGTTGCGAAAACGCATCAAGTCAATTGGATTTTTTGCCTTTTGAATTTCTATCAATACTTTTTTATATTCTCCTGTTTCGGTTTTGAGGGTCGCAATAAAATCAAGCCGATAGACATGGATAGATAACCTTTCTTGCACTTTCTCTTTAATGTACTTAATCACTTCGGGGTCGTCTTGATTAAGGTCTTTGATAAACGTAAATTCTTGTGGTTTGACTTCAATCGTTTCAATCGTTTGTTCCAAAAGAGTACCAATGAAAAACTTGGCGACCTTTTCGTTTTCCATCAGTCGTTTGAAAACCACATCATAAATAGGGTTGGCAATAATCATCAGCTTATTTGGTTTAACATTATTTTACTTGTCTTTACGCCCAAAAAGAGAAAAATGCACATATCTCTTTGGTTTTTTGCGAAAATCAACCAACAAACTATCCAAACTAAGCAACGTCTTGTTTAACCCATTGTATAGAGAGTCGTTGTAAATCAATTTGCCTGCACTGCCTTTTTTGGTGTTGATAGCTGTCATGGTTTTGTTCAGTTCTCCTACCAAAGCATTTGCTTTATTGACCGTAGCAGCCAATTTCAGGGCATTTAAAGAGTCGGCAAAGGTGTTCATTTTGGTAAGTAGAGGTTCTATTTTTTTCTGACTTTCTGCCAAAGACGAGGAAATTTTGGCTGCATTGTCCATAGTCGTTTTGATTTGCTGGCGGTTGTCGGCGGCTATTCCGCTAAACGAAGCAGTCATATTTTGGGTATTAACCAAAATTTTGCGAATTTCTACACTCATTCCTTTGTATTCGGCAAGCAAACCATTCACGTTGCCCATAATTTGGTCTAAGGAATCTAACAAAGGCGTAGCTTTTTTTGTCATCATACCCATCATATCATCTACCTTGCCCGACAAGATTGTATCTCCTTTTTGGAGGGTGCGACTGCCTTTGTTTACTTCCAACGTAATACATTTGGGACCTAAAACCCCCAAAGAAGACAAATAAGCCACACTTTTTTCGTTCAGGTCTATGCTGCGGTCTATGTCTATCGTAACCAGCAAACGATGAGATAAGGCGGGGTCTATCCTGATTTCTCTCACTCTGCCTATATTTAAGCCGTTGATTTGCACAGGATTAGACTCGACTAAGCCGTCTAATTTGTCATAAACGACTATGTATTGGTGAGCAGGCGAAAAAAAATCTACGCCCTTCAAAAAATGGAAACCATAATACACCAACACAAAACAAACTACGGCTAATAAACCGACTTTAAATTCTTTTGAGATAGTCACAACTATTATTTTTAGGTTAGTAGATTCAAAATACAAAATGTAGCATACGCTTTAGCGTGTGGCTTTTCTTATGTTATACTCACACGCTAAAGCGTATGCTACATTCTATGCTATTGCAAAAGTAGCAAAAATTGTTCATAATTTGCTATCTTGGGCTTAGAATGGTAAAAAATATTTCTTAATTACCAATTTTCCAATTATTTTTGTAACATTGTCAATTATTCATTAGCTACTATCATGTATAACTTACTCAAAGGAAAAAGAGGTATTATTTCTGGGGCTTTAGACCAACACTCTATTGCGTGGAAAATAGCAGAATTGGCTCACCGCGAAGGGGCTACTTTCACCCTGACCAATGCCCCCATAGCCCTCCGCATGGGTGCTATCAACGAATTGGCTACGGCTTGCAACACTGTGGTTGTCCCTGCCGATGCCACCAGCATAGAAGACATTGAAAACCTCTACAAAAAATCGGAAGAGCAGTTAGGAGGCAAAATAGACTTTTTATTGCACTCTATTGGCATGAGTCCCAATGTTCGCAAAAAGAAAGACTACGGCGACCTAAACTATGAGTTTATGCTCAAGACAATGGACATTTCGGCTATTTCGTTTCATAAAATGATGCAAGTAGGCGAAAAACTCAACATTTTCAATGATGAGGCTTCTATTGTTGCCCTTACCTACATAGCTGCCCAACGAACCTTCCCCGATTACTCCGACATGGCACAGGCAAAGGCTATGCTCGAATCAATAGCCCGCAGTTACGGCTACCGTTTGGGTGTGAAACAACGAATCAGGGTAAACACCATATCGCAGTCGCCAACGGCTACCACCGCAGGCACAGGCGTAAGTGGTTTTGATGTTTTTATGGATTATGCAGACAAAATGTCGCCACTCGGCAACGCAACAGCCGAAGATTGTGCTAACTACGTGATTTCTTTGTTTTCTGACCTTACCAAAAAAGTTACAATGCAAAATCTCTTTCACGATGGCGGATTTTCGGCATCGGGAATTACAGAGGCGTTGGTAGAGCAGTTTACAAAAAACAAGTAACGTATATTCGCCTTTAGGCGAATGTTGCAAGGTGTCCTACATTGCAGTCGATGCAAGCTGTCCTCACGTTGCACGTGGGGCTATTATTGTTAAACCTCTTCGAGGTTGTTTGCATTGTTATTATAACCCCGAAGGGGTTAAACAACAATAGCCTCACGTGCAACGTGGGGACAGCTTGCATCAACGTGCAACGGTTGTAATGTTCTATTCAAAACTTAAAATTCCCATTCATGTCCAATTCCTCTGTTTCTTACACAGCTACTGATATTTGGTGGTCGTTAGCCAAATTATTTTTCACTGTTATTCTGGTCTTGTTTATTTCCAACTTCATTGCCTTGGGACTTGCCTTGCCATTGGTAAACTTCGACCTCACCGTTTTAGAGCCTATTTTAGAAAATCCCTTAGCCTATCCGCAGTACCGCATGGTGCTGATGCAGATGCAAGGCGTAATTTCGGTGCTGACCTTTGCCGTTGCCCCTTTGCTCTATGTAAAATATTTTGACGAGGCAAATGTAAGTGTAAATCTCAATCCTCAACCTAATTTTCATTTGCCTTGGGCAATGCTTACGCCTTTGTTGGTAGTAACGTCTATGCCTTTTATGTCTTGGCTATTGGAAATTAACCAAAACATTGCCCTACCAGATGCTTGGCGTGCCATACAAGAATGGGCAAAAGAAATGGAAGACCAACGCAGAGAATTGACTACTTTCCTCACTACTTTCGACAATTTCATAGATTTTTTGGTAGCCTTGTTGGTTTTAGCCGTAGTACCTGCCGTTGGCGAAGAAATTTTGTTTAGGGGAATTTTGCAAAACAAAATTAATCTATTCGTAAAAAATATTCATTGGGCTATTTTGGTCGCAAGTATTGTGTTTAGTGCTGTTCACTTCCAATTTTATGGTTTTGTACCTCGCCTGTTGTTGGGTGTTTTGTTTGGCTATTTATATGTGTGGTCAGGCAATTTGTACGTGCCTATTTTGGCTCACTTTATCAACAATGGCGTTACGCTGCTCCTGATTTATCTCTACCAACAAAAACTAATAGCCATAGACGTCATGAGCAATGAAACTACGTCTTTGGAGGTGGTTTTTCCTACTTTTTTGCTTTTTGTTGGTTTTTTGTATTTGTTTAAAAAGATAACTGATTACCAATAAATCATCATGTTACTTCCCATTAACAAATCTTATTCGCAAATACTTGATAAACAGCTTATTACAGATAGTCGTCAGGTAATTAACCCTGCCCAAAGTGTGTTTTTTGCTATCAAAGGCAAAAACCATGACGGACACCAATACGTGCCTGCACTTGCTGAACAAGGCGTAAATTACTTTGTGGTGGAGGTTGCTTTTGCTCAAACCGCAACTTTTGAGAACCTGAATACAGCCCAACGCACTTTTATTGTGGTCGAAAATAGCTTAGCTGCGTTGCAACTCTTGGCTGCTTGGCACAGAAGGCAGTTTATTTTGCCAGTGGTGGGCATTACGGGCAGCAACGGCAAGACCATTATCAAAGAATGGTTGGGGCAGTTGTTGGCTCGGCATTATCAGGTGGTTAAAAGCCCAAAAAGTTATAATTCGCAGTTAGGCGTGCCGTTGTCGGTTTGGCAAATCAATCAGCAACACGACATAGGAATTTTTGAGGCTGGTATCTCAAAACCCAACGAAATGCAGAGGTTGCAAGCTATGATTTGCCCTTATTTGGGAATTTTTACCAATATTGGCACTGCCCATGACGAAGGTTTTGCAAACAGAGAGCAAAAAATTTTAGAGAAATTGAAGCTATTTACCGAAAGTAAATTGCTGATTTATTGCAAAGACCACACCCAAATAGACGACTGCATTGCTACTTGGCAAATGCAATATCCTGATGTTACGCTGTTTTCTTGGGGTTATTCGCCGCTGGCTGCTATGCAAATTTTGGAAAAAAAGACCCAAAAAGACCACACCCACTTTCAGCTGCTGTTCCGCAACCAACCACAAGACTTGCGTATTCCGTTTATAGATGCTACGTTTATTGAAAATTCCTTACATTGCTTTTCCTTGTTGTTGTGCTTAGGTTTTGAGTGGGCTGCTGCTGCCCAACTGCTGCAAAGTTTGCAACCTGTCCGTATGCGACTCGAAATTAAAGGCGGAATCAACGACTGCTTGCTCATAGACGATACCTATAACAACGACTGGGCGGGGTTGCAAGTTGCTCTTAATTTTTTGCAACAGCACAAGCAAAAACTGACAAATACAGTTATTTTATCGGATATGCTCGAAAGTGGCAAAACTGCTGATGAATTATACCCGCAGTTGGCAGAGTGGTTGGCTACTCACCAAATAGATAAATTGATAGGTATAGGCAGAGAAATTTCGCAATATGCAGCTTGCTTTACCCAACGTGAAAAACTTTTTTTCGATACTACCGAAGAATTTTTGCAAGTTTTGCGAACAACTTTTAATGAAAAACTTACACCCAATACACCGCAAATTTTGCAGTTTAGGCAAGAAAATATTTTAGTCAAAGGAGCAAGAAGTTTTGGTTTTGAGCAAATAGTCAAGCATTTGCAAGCAAAAATTCATGGCACAGTCTTAGAAATCAACTTGGAGGCACTCACCCACAACCTGAACTACTACCGCAGTTTGCTAAAACCTGAAACAAAATTAATGGTCATGGTCAAGGCTTTTGCTTATGGCAGTGGCAGTTTTGAAATAGCCAAATTACTTGCTTACCAAAAAGTGGATATGTTGGCAGTTGCCTATACAGATGAAGGGGTAGCCCTTCGGCAACAGGGCATTACCTTGCCCATTATGGTGATGAATCCATCGCCTGATACTTTCGATAAGTTGTTGCAATACGATTTAGCACCCGAATTGTATAGTTTTGCTATTTTGCAAAGTTTTTTAGATTATTTGCAAACTTTGCCACCAAAAAACGTAACAGCCCACCTCAAAATAGATACAGGTATGCACCGTTTGGGTTTCGAATCCCAAGACATACCTCGTTTGGTTGCTCTTTTGCAAGCCTCCCCCCAACTAAAAATTGCAAGTATTTTCACTCACTTAGCGGGGGCAGATTCGGAGGAGTTTAATGATTTTTCGCTGCACCAACTCCGTTTATTCAGCCAACTTGCCGAGCAAATAGAACAGGCTTTGGGCTATGAAGTGGTGTATCATGCTTGCAATTCAGCAGGAATTGTCCGTTTTCAAGCCCTGCTCAACGGCACTGCAATCGAGCAAGGAATCAGCCCACGTATAGGCGACATGGTGAGGTTGGGTATCGGACTATATGGCGTGGAGGCAAACGGACAACGCCAAGACCAACTGCGACCCATTGGCAGGTTGAAAACTATTATTTCGCAAATCAAGCACGTGCAGCAAGGCGAAACCATTGGCTACAGTCGAAAAGGAAAAGCTATGAAAGACACACAAATTGCCACCATTGCCATAGGTTATGCCGATGGTTTCAATAGATTGTTTAGCAATGGCAAAGGCAAAGTATTGATAAACAAGCAATTAGCTCCCATTATAGGCAATGTATGTATGGATATGTGCATGGTGGACATTACAGGCATAGATGCCCAAGAGGGTGATGAGGTCATTATTTTTGGCAAAGAACTTCCTATTGCAGACTTGGCTGTTTCCATTGGCACTATTCCTTACGAAATTTTAACGGCTGTTTCGGAGAGGGTGAAAAGGGTGTTTTTGTCGGAGTGAGGTTTTTTTGGGATTTTAGCTCAATACTATCAAGCTAAGAAACTAAACAATACGGACTTAAAAAAATATGATTTAGATACTAACGATTTTGCATTTTGTCATTCTGAGCATAGCGAAGAATCTGGGTTAGATTCTTGCTATTACTTGAAATCAAGTTTACTCATATAATTGGCTATATCTTGTTTGAGTTTTGCAAACAAAAAACAATTTTCAAATTTGGTGTTGTTTGCTAATATTTTTGCAACTGACTCGTCAATTTTTCCTACTTGCTTTTGGTATCGGTTCAAATTATTTACTTTTTCGGCATCGTGCTTTGCCAATGCTTTAATAGTTTCTTCTTTTTCGTGTTTTAGTTCTTTGCAAATAGCTTTTAGCAACATCAACACCACATTATCAAAAATAGTATGCCCTTGCACAAACAAATAGGCATTGTCTTTTTCTAAACCCAAACCTTTTAGTTGCTTGCCCAACCACACCACTTCGGCTTTTTGTGCAGGAAAATTGGTTTCCAAGACTGCAATTTTTGCTTGTACTCTTTCTTTTACTTTGTTGAGTGTAACATTCAAATCTGCAAGGTTGGGAGTTTCTAAAATTTTTATCTCACTGCAAAAAGCTGCCAAAGTAAAATTATCATCTTGCCCTTTGCTATAAAATAACAAATTCCACAAAAATAAATCGTAAATAATGCTTGAATACAACTTCATAAAAGCTATGAAATTCACTTTGTAGCTGTCATTAAAAGTTGCAGCCACACAAATTGTATGCAAATTATCTGCATAACATTTCAGGTTTTCAATGGCGTAGGCGTAGGTCTGAAAAATATATTCACTGTCTTGTATTTTTTTGGCAACGGCTTTTTTCGCCTCTGTTTCATAGAGGTCGCAAAGTAAATAATCGTAATCACTATCGACACAAATCAACAGGAGCTTGCCAAGTTTACCCGTTACTGCACCAAAAATATCGTTACTGCGTGCTAAGGCTTTATTTTTTCCTTTTGCCAAAGTATCATGCGAAGGTAATTTTATTTCAAATCTCAATTTAGGAGTTTCGTAACTATGCAAAACATTACGCCAAAAAGTAATGTCTTCTTCACTTTCTACATAGACTTCCACCAATTTAGGTGCATCTTTGGGCAAAGAATTAGCATAAGCCTCTAAATAATCGGAGTTTAAATAATCAGTAAAATTATTAGTCATCAACTTGCTATTTTGATAGATTTTACAACAATATCAGCTATATTAAATACCTTATCAAACCAGCCGTCCATAATCATGGCGGGTGAATGGGTCGCAATAATTAGCTGTACATTTGGGTTTAATTCTGGAATAAAACCAATGAGCTTCTTTTGCCATTCTATATGCAAGGAAGTTTCAGGCTCATCTAACAGTAAAACAGTTTGTTTGTTATCTTGAATAAGAACAGACAAGAGAATAATCAAGAGCTGTTTTTCTCCTGATGAAAGTTGATAAGCCCAAATAGGCGTATTTTCTAAAATAAATGAAATTTCATTGGTTTCCCTATTCACTTTTTTGCCTGTTTCGCTAAACAATTCGTCAAGGATAGCAAGAAATCTATTGTGTGGATACCTTAGTTGAGTAATTTTTTCTTTGGGATTATCTAATTTATCAGTTAATTCGTCTTTCCTCTTACCAATATCTACCTGATAATTCAAATATTTTTTCTGCAAATCAGAAATAATCAAGTCCAAGTTAGTGCGTACAAGAGGATTATTATAGGTCAGTACTCTTGCTACTTCTAATGGTACAAAATCTTGTTCAAAGGTGCTTATGAGCCCAAAAAATATATTGGTTTCTTTACTATCTATTTTTTGCTCTGTTTTGTCTGTAAAATTTATAGATTTACCATTATTAAAATATATTTTTACACTATGGGCAAAATTATTGTACTTAGAAGCCACTTTACCTGTTGCAAGCAAACCATATATACAATCCAATATTGTACTTTTTCCACTTCCATTGCCACCCGCCAAAATATTTACGTCGGGGTGCAAATCCCATTCTATATCAAACCTATCCCATAGTTTTGATATTTCTACTCTTTTAATGTATTTGACTTCGTCAAGCATTGTGTTTAAATTTGTAGGCAAATATAACTATTTTCATATCAAAACGAAAACCTTGTAAGGTTTTAAAAACCTTACAAGGTTGAATATCCACAAAACCTTGTAAGGTTTTTAAAACCTTACAAGGTTGACTATTAACTAAACCTACTAAGGTTTTTAAAACTTATAGGTTTTGTCCTTAATCATGTCGTTTGTGTATTTCGCCTAAGGCAAAACTACATTAGCTTTTTACAATTTTATTTCTCTACCCAAATAAAAATCTAAGACTTTGAGTCTAAAAATGTATTCGTATTTAGACCTTATCATGTCTGATTGGGCGATGGCTAAGTTGTTTTTGCTCAACGTATAGGTCATCACATCTACTGCCCCTAACATAAATCGTTGCTCGGCTATGCGTGTAGATTCGGTCAGGGCATTTGCTCTGATTCGGTTTGCCGAAAACGACTTGTTGGCTGCTCTGGCATCTACTACGGCTTGCTCTATGGTTTGGCGTAAAGTATTACGTACATTTTGGGCTTGCAATTTGGTTCTTTCCACCTGAATTTTCGATTGGTTGATGGCATTGATAGCTTGTCCACGATTAAAAATAGGGATTTGCAAACTCAAAAAGCCGCCATATCGAAGGTTTTGCGTAAACCACTGGTCAAAAACAGTAGGGTTGGTTTGCTCGATAGAAACAGACGTAAGTGGGGCTCTTACCCATCTTACGTCATCAGGATTGGTTGGGGGCAAAGCACCACCTACAAAAGCACCTGTATTGCCTATGGTTGTCGTGATGCGTCTTTCGCCAAACAAAGGCAAATACACACTCGAAGCCTGTGATGCCAAGTTTAAGTTGAAAGATAGTGTAGGCATACGGTTGGCTTTGGCGATGTCCACGCCTATCTCTGCACTTTTAATGAGTACATCAGCATTTTTTATGACAGGTTGTGTAGTTTCTGCTGTTTCATAGACTGTTTTGGCTGTGGCTAAGGTTGCATCTGTTGGCTCTGCTATTTGCGGAATTTCTATACTAAAAGGCTCATCTTCTGGGAGTTGCAAAAGTTGTTTTAGTCTCAATTCGGCAATAGCTAAGGTATTTTCTGCATTCACAATGCGGAGTTCGTCTGTTGCCTTCTGCGAAATCAAATCATACTTGTTTGCCTCTGCCAATCTGCCTCCTTCTATGAGTTTGAGGGTACGGTCGAGTTGCTCTTGGGTGTTTTGTAACTGAATTTGCGATACGCCAATCAGCTCTTTGTTTAGCACAATTTGCAAATAGGCATTAATCACGTTGAGGGTAACATCATTTTTCAACCTTTCGTAGTCTAATTGGCTTGCCTGCCAATTCAATTCGTTTTGCTTTATGGTATTGCTCAAGGCAAAACCATTGAACAGAGTTACACTGGAAGACAAGTTCCAGTTGTTATTCCAAACTTCTCTGTCCACAAATTGGTTGGTAACTTGGTTTACACTTCGCCCTGTGTTCCAACTTTGTGAAAGTTGTCCATTGAGGTTAGGCAGTCTTGCCATTTTGGACTGCATTAAGGTCGACTCGTTAGCCTTGTTGTTTAGGTTATTGATTTTCAAGCTAATATTATTCTGAATAGCTTGTTCGACACAGCGTTGTAGAGTCCATTTTTCTTGTGCTGTGGCAAATGAGGAAATAAATAGGCAGCAAAATGCCCAAAAATACTTGTTTGTCATGGTAGATTTTAAAAGTTAGTACGAAATTGCAACAAAAAAATAACACAACCGAATTATCATCGAAAAATGATAACTCTGTTGTGAAATTTAGTAGTTTGATATGTTTTGTTGCAAATTCAATCTAACTGAATTGATTTGCTTGCAACTTTTGTAACGAAAAGCAAATAGAATACTTCAATAATATTTTCAAATAACTACGATAAAGGTAGCTGTTTTGTTTCAAAAAAGCAAATATTTTTTTGGTAGTTTTCTTTTTTCCTTAAAATTGCTGCAAATTCGGGAGAGGGTGTCCGAAAAATAAGAATGTACTACATAGTTTGACTTTTCGGACAGTCTCTAATTACCAATTCACATTGCAAATGAAAACCTAAACTCCTTTTTTTGCTTTCTTCACTTCCCTTTTCAGCGGATAGTCATAGTTTTTTTGCCAAAGTTGCCCTCTGGTGGTGCTTTTTTGGTAAATAACCAACTTTTTGAGTTTAAAGTCGGGCAAATTGATGTCGTATTTGGCTACTGTGCCTGTGAGGTTTTCCTCTGGAATCTCAAAAGATAATTCCTCATAACCTTCCTTGCGTTTTTCTATTGGCAGGTCATTTTTGTCTATCGGATAGGCTTTGATATAAATTTTGGGCATGATGTCCCGTTTTTCGGCATCTCCTTTGTAGAAAAACAGCTTGTTATTTTTCAAAAACACCTTGTACTGGTCATCTACAATCATCAGGGCATTTGCCAATTCGCCACTTCTAAAACGGTTTTTGTTGTGAATTCCCAATACTTCGCCTTTTTCGGGCTTTTCGGCACTTCGCCAATTAAAATCTCGCAAACGACTACTTTCTGTATTGACTTCGTGAGGAGGAATAAATTTGCCTTCGGGTTCTTTCAAAAACAAGATTTCGTGCAGCTTGCTCGAATCGTTGAAAAACAAAAACATTTCAGAAGATTTAATAAAGTTCAAACCCATCATCAGCGTATCTTTTTCTAAGACGTGAAAAATACTTTCGGCATTGCCATTTACGTCTATCTTGTTGAGGTTGTTGTTCTTGAAGTTTGCCAAAATCTTTCGCCCCTTCACTTGATTAAAGTTTTTTATGGTGTCTTGCGAAATAATAAAAGCCTTGACTTCCATATTCATTTTGTCTATCTGGTTGTCTTTCAACTTGATATAGATAGAGTCGGCAGTCATTTGGGAGTTATTTGCCCACAAAATCGGATTGTAATTGAAGTAAATGATAGAATCCACCAAATTATAGACTAAGGAGTCGCATTTTGCCTGAAAAATATTGCGGTACATTTTCACGTGGTTATAGGCAAGCAAACGGCGGTTTTTGCTTGTGGTATCGTTAATAGAAATTAGGGTATCTGCCGAAAGAAACAAGGTATCTCTGTTTTTGCGGGAAACTTTTTTGTCTTCTATGGGCTTTATCATCACTGCATTGCCATAAATCTCCGACCTTTTTTTGCTGCCATCGTGTTTGCCCAAATCTCCCAAAATAATGATGTTGTCTTTCTTGCCAAAAAACTCTACGTTGCCTTTTGCCAATCCTTTGCCTGTTTTTTTGTTATAATCCAATACATCACCGCTAATGGTGTAGTCTTCGGTATCTATCTTAGACCTGCCTGTAAACTCTGTTTTGCCACTTTCTGTAAAATATTTGCCCTTGTCTGTTACCACTTGCCCCTCTTTGGTCTTAATGTAAGTTTTGGCATTAAAAAGCACTTGTTTAGCCCTTACGTTATAGGTCAGTGTATCAGATTGCAAAGAAGTTTCGGGGCTGGAATAGGCTACTTTGTCCCGAAAATAAACCATTTTGGTTGTGGTGTAGTAATAGCCTTTTTCACTTTCCACTGTGTTTTGTTTGCTTATGACAGTACCACCATTGAAGTAAGAACCAACTTTTGTGTTCATGTTATAATCCATACAACAAGTATAAACTGTTTGGTCTTCGTCTGTGAGTACCACACTCCCTCGCAGGCGTGCTATGCGTGTGTTGCCGTCATAGAGCAAGGAATCGGCAGTAATGTTTGTGCCATCAGAGTCGACTATTCGCACATTTCGGTAGGCATTGAGTTTGTTTTGTGCCAAAAATTGCAAAGCTGAGTCGCAATAAAGGTAAGAACCATTTTGGCGAAAGACAACATTGGGAATTAGCGAATCTTTGACTACTATGCGAATATCCTCGCCATTCAGTCTGTCGCCTTGCAGTTTGCCTGCCTGCAACAACTCAACGGGAGTCGGTTTTTCCTCTGGCACAACAGAAATACCTGTCTTTTTGCCGTTTTGGGCAAAGCCAACAAAGTTGAAAATTACCATAAATAATACCAATAAAATGGAGTAAAATTTATGATGAAAAACAATATTTTCTAAGTTTTTTTGCATTAGTTACTACTATTAAATTTTTTTTATTTTGCAACACAAGTATTTTGCAACGCAAATGACAATGTTGCGTGCTTTGAGATTCTCAAATCTCAAAGCAGGGTTTCTTAAAACCCTGTTATAGCACTTTTCAGGGAGGGTGAGAAACTCCTATTTCGGTTTTGAGAAACCGAAAGCAGCTATTGCCCTATCAATTTTTTCAAATCTGGAATAAATTTGTCAAACATTTTTACCTTGTTGCTCTCCTCTACATTAGTTTCACTCAAAACATAGCAACCGTCTGTATCTGTTTCCACAATAGCCCTGCCTTTTTTGGTAGGTTGTTTTACAGTCAAAGTTCCATCTTCGTCGGGTGTGATAAAGTAAACTTTTATGTGTTTGGTAATTTTATCAGCTACCAATTTTAGTTTCCAGTAACCTGTTTGGGCTATTCTTTCTCGCAAGGTAACTTTGCTTGATAAAACTGCAATAATTTTGGAGGTTTGCGGTTCATAAATTATCAAATCTACATCGGGCAAGTGACAACCATATTCGCCATAATCTACTAACAAATTGCGTTTCACTTTGCTTAGTTCTTCAGAAAGGTTTTTACCTTCGGTTCTTTCCAAAGAATTGCCGTTGATAACCTTTAAACCTAATTTTTGAATCTCGTCAGTGATGATGTACTCAATAAGTTTTTCCAAGTTTTTGCCTTTGAAAGCACGCCAAGATTGTTCATGGTCTGGCTCTCTATTTTCCTTGCGGGCTTTTTTTGCCACATCACTTTGCAAAAAATCTATTTTATGTTGTTCTTTTGCCTCTGAAAGTAAATTAGAAATATGTTTATACGCATTTTTACCGTACTGGACTTTTTTACTTTCATATATTGTAATAAGGTCATTGATTGTCATTTTTTTGAGAAATTAGTTTAAGATATTGTTTTTTTGATAGTTGATAAATCATAAGATTAAACTCTGATTTATCTCTGTTGTAGGTAGAAAGCAAAGCCTGTAGCATAAACAACAATTCACGAGTTAGCAAATCATTCCCTTTGTAGGGTGTAGTTTTGGGTTTGTTGTGGTGAACTTCGTATGTAATAAAAGCCCATTCATCTTCTATTTTTATCATAATTTCTGCATAATTAAAATGTATTCAGTTGGATAAGCCAATGTTAAATTAGCTTCTGTTATTTTAGCAAACTGCCCTGTATTGCTATCTCGTGTAGAAGGTAACATCTTAGAGGGGATTTCCCTCTTGATAATATCAAAAACCTGAAAACCAATCATTTGCATTTGTTCTATAAAAACTTCTGCATTTTTAATGGCTACTCCTTGAAATTGTGTATTGCCAATTACTATACAAGCCTTGCCTTTTGGTTGCAACACTCTGTGCATTTCTCTAAAAGTTTCATACATATCTGCAAAATAATTTCGCACTTCACGACCTTTTTTATTATTACCTAACTGATTTACAATTTCAGTGGCTAAGTTGCTGTGCAAATCTATAATTTCTCTTTGCGTGTGCGAAGAACCTATAAATTTTTTGCGAAACTGCGTTAATTCGTTTAAATGACCTAACCAATACAGTGGAAGTTGGTGTAAATCAGCATATTCGTAGCTTGTAACATAAGGCGGACTTGTTACAATTAAGTTAGCTTTTGCTGTTTCGCAGGGTAATTTGCGAGCATCTTGGCACACAACAGTTCTGTGATTTGCAATATTTTCTACAACATTTTTAGGCAATAATTTATAAAAACTCTCATTTTTTTTAATCATCTTTTTTGCTTGTTGCAAAAAAGTAGGCACAATTTCATAATCCTTTTTCTTTAAATCTCTGGTAGGTTTGATACTTTTTTGTAGCCAAATAGAACAAGTTTTAAGAATTTGACAAAAAGCCACTAAGAAAAAATCTTTAATTACCTGATTTTCAATACTTAAAATTTTAAAAAGTAAAATAGCTAAGTCAGCCTTTTGTTGAGGTTTATACCAATAATCTATCCTTTCGTGAAAATTAAATTTTTCAAAAACTTGTGTCAAGTAAAAATCTTTTTTTCCATTCATACTAATTTTTAATTCTGTTTCCAATTTCAAAAACTCCGTAACCAATTCTTTTGAAAGAATAGGGGTTGTTTTTGTTTGTGCCACCAAACAAGCAATTTCATTTATATCTGTACCTATTCCAATTCTTTCATTTACTAGGCTTTCTATTATAGTTGTACCACTACCCATAAAAGGGTCTATTACTACATCTCCTTTTTGACTATGTTCCAAAATTAGACGACTTGCTAATTGAGGAATAAACTTAGCAGGATAAGTGTAGTAATTATGTGTAATATATGAAGTATCTTTTACTGAATAATCTGTAAAACTCCAAGAATGATTAGTTTGTATTTTCTCTAATTCTATGATTGCTTCCATTGTGGCTTTTTTTGCAAAGTTATACTTTTTTAAGTATTAAATACATTTATTTTTACTATTTACTTTTGGTTGTGAGCAACAAAAGCACTTACCATACACATAACGCATACACTACATTACTTTCGGTTTCTCAAAACCGAAACACACCTTAATAACTCCCCCTAAACTTCCGCACAAACCACTCCAAAGCAAGCAGCCCCATCAGGAGGAAAAACAACCAATGGAGGTGCAGCAATTCTTTGATAGTTTCAGACGAATGAATAAGGTTAGTGGCGGGTTGGGCTTGCAAAACAGCCGACAAGGGTTGCAAATTTTGGTAGTTGGTTGCAATGCCTCCTGTTTGTTTGGCAAGCTGGCGAAGCATATCGAAATCGGCAACGGTGCTTAGGGCTTCGGTTTGCTGTTCTGTTACAGTAAATTCGGCTTGGGCAGTTTCACGTTTGCTGTTGATGGTGATGCTTGCCCTCACTTTGTAGATTCCTTGTTTCAGTCCGTTTATTCGATAGTTTGAGTTGGTGGTTGTGTTCGTAAAATTGTAGTTGGTTGCTACTTTATTTTCGTCTATGACCTCCAATTCTATTTTTTGCCCATAAATATTTTCGTAAATATCGTTATAGGTTTCTGCCGAAATGGTTACGCCACCATTGTTTTCGTCTGTTGGCGAAGTTTTTATTCTGAATTTGCGTTTGTCGTCTTTGTTTGCTAAATACTGCACTGTTTTCTGTATCAAATCATCAAAAGCCTCTTGCGACTCGTCTTGCGTAAATTCTTGCATACGCCACTGCCAAATTCCTTCGGCTGTCAATACACCTGTTTTGTTGCCCTGATTGTCATTGACAAGCAACAGCGGATTTTGCGTTACCACATTGCCAACTTGTTGATAGAGAACTACATCTGCTGTTGCTCCTACTTGGTAAGTGGCAAAAAAAGTGGTGGCAGGTGGATATTTTTTGAACTTGCTTTTTTTGTTTTCCTCAAAGGTAAACTTGTTAAAATTGGCGTGGTAAGCAGGCGTAACCTTGTCGTATTGCATACCTCTACTGTTAATTTTCAAAAAATCAAGCTGGCGGTTGAGTACAGGCAAGTTGGTTTCTGTACCCACAATGTACCAAATTGGAATGTTTTTATTCACAAATTCTTGGTAAACAGCACTACCAAAATTTTGCCTATTTGGTAAGTTGTGCATAATCACCAAATCGTATTTTTCGTTAGGCAAATAACTTCCTTCGGGAGAAATATTAGGAATAAAAAGGTGTAAAGTATAGTTGTCTTTTTTCTCTATGGCTGCCCGAATAGCTTTGAGGTCGGGGTGAGGGGCTGCTGCCAAGAGCAAAATCTTTTGTTTGCCATCAAGTATGTCTATGTAGGCATGACGGCTGTTGTTTTGGGTCGTAAACTCACCCGCCAAAGTTTGCACCTCTATAACGTAGTGCTGCATACCTTTTTGGGTAGCCAAAGGCAGAAAATCTATTCGTTGAAAACTTTGGTTTTTTGCAAAAGTAATGGTTTTGGTTTCAATGGTCTTATCGTTTTGTTTTAGTCGCACCTCTACGGTCTGCCCTTCAAACCCCGATTGATACAACTCGGTGCTAATTGGAAATTTATTGCCCAAATACGCCAATTCGTTGTGGTAAATAGCTTTGAGTATGATGTCTTTTTTGGGTGTGCTGTCGCCAATGCTGATGGTATGCACAGGCACTTTGTAACTGCCGTAGAGTGGCGAATTGCCTTGATTGTAAATGCCATCAGATACCAGCACAATGTTAGCCAAATTGCGGTTTTCATAACTCTGCCCTATGTTTTGCAACAACTCCGCCAAAGGACTTAGCAAATGATTGAAAGTTAAAGCCCCAAAATCTTGCAAATTTTGCTCGGCTGACTGCCCAAAAGTTTGTATCGTAGTTTCAAATCCTTTGGCTTGGAGGTCGGTGGCTAATTGTTGCAAATCTTTGGCTACTTGTTTTCTTTTCAGGCTGTCTGCACCCAACGCCACCGATTGCGAATTATCAACGGCAAAAACCACCACAGGTTTCTCGTATTCATTGGCAATTTGCCTCACAAAAGGATTGAGCAACAAAAAACAGATAAAAAACACCACCACAAAACGCAAAGCAGCCAACAAATAATTGGTTGTTTTGCTCCAAGGCGTGGCAGAAGATTGCCTGTATAAGTACCAAGCATAGCCCAAAGCCAGCCCTGCACCCAAAAAAAGATAAGAAAATGAATATTCGCTAAGTAGCTGGTTCATGTTGTTTGCATAAAACGGGCTTAAAATTACAACAAATTTGCAAACAAACCGCAACAAACAAGAGATTTTGGAAAAGGAAGGGTGTTAAAAAATGCAAAAGGGTGTAGAATAGGCTACAAACTAAAAAAAATTGTAAGATTTTCAATTTTTTTTTACCTTTGAGAAATTTTAATAAATTTTCGGTAGTGCCACAGATGTAATGCTCAGAACTAACATTTCTTTGAGAAATATTAGTTCTAACGTACTTGTAGCATTACTTGTGTGGCACTACCAAATTTTCATTATGTAAGAGGTAAAAGAGTATTTTTCTCCACAAAATTGCTTCCGAAAAATATAGCTATTATTTCTTGGAATTAAGAATTAAACCATGCATCAATTTCCAAACCTTGCAGCCAGCCAATTTCATTATCACTTGCCCGATGAGTTGATAGCCCGTTTTCCTTTGGAAAAAAGAGATGAGTCTAACTTGTTGGTTTACAGAAAAGGGCAAATCAAACATAGCCAATTTAAACACATTGGAGAGGAATTAACAGCTGATACCACACTGTTTTTCAACAACACAAGGGTTATTCCTGCTCGGCTGCATTTCAGGAAAGAAAGTGGTGGCGAAATAGAAATTTTTTTGCTCAATCCTGTGCAACCTGCTGTGGTAAGTCAGGCTATGTTGCAGACGCAAAATTGCGTGTGGAAGTGCATCATTGGAGGGTTGAAAAAATGGAAAGAGGGCATTATTTTGGAAAGAACTTTGCAAAAAGATACGCCAACAGGCAACCAAACGTGGCATTTGCAAGCAACTTTAACCGACAGAGCAGAACAGTTGGTAGAGTTTCGGTGGGTTCCTGCCGACTTACCTTTTGCCGAAGTGCTGGCAACTTTTGGCAATACGCCTTTGCCTCCTTACCTAAAAAGAGAAGTAGTAGCCCAAGACAAACAAAACTACCAAACTGTTTACGCCAAAAATGAGGGGGCTGTGGCTGCACCTACTGCGGGTTTGCATTTTACTCCCGAAGTATTGGAGGGGTTGCAAGCAAAGGGAATTGTCGAGGATTTTTTGACTTTGCACGTAGGTGGCGGTACTTTTCAGCCCATTCGCACCGAAGATGTCATTGCCCATGCCATGCACACCGAACAAATCATTGTATCGAGGGAAAATATTTGCAATTTATTGGCTGCACGCAAGGTTTGTGCCGTTGGTACTACTTCTATGCGGACTCTGGAAAGTGTGTATTGGTTGGCATTGGAGGTGTGGAAAAACAACCCAACAGTGAAAGAAAATCTGAAAAATGGTTATTTTTTTATCAGCAAATTGCAACCTTATGAACAAGATTTTGCTGGTCTGCCGACTTGTCAAGAGGTAATGCAAAATTTGCTTGCTTTTATGGACAGTCATCAACTCAACCACCTCACAGGCGAAACGCAAATTATGATAGTCCCCAGCTATGTTTTTCAGTGCTGCACAGGCTTGATAACTAATTTTCACCAACCCGAAACTACGCTGATGCTTTTGGTAGCTGCTTTTGTGGGCGAAGATTGGCGAAAAATT
Organism: Cytophagales bacterium; assembly: GCA_013299115.1. Lineage (GTDB taxonomy): Bacteria > Bacteroidota > Bacteroidia > Cytophagales > Thermoflexibacteraceae > JAAFKA01. The sequence continues at coordinate 2,005 of JAAFKA010000039.1, read as the reverse complement.
TACCAAGAAGCCTTAGCTAATCACTACCGTTTTTTGAGTTTTGGAGATTCGTCTTTGTTGTTGCCTTAAAGTTTGTAACAATAAAACACTAAAAACTTGTGAAATGCAGGTTTTGTGATAACTTTGCTCAGGATAAAAATTATATTTATCACCTCTGTTTTTTTGTTAGCTTCTTATCTTTGTAAAAAATAAGTAGTTAAACCCAATTATCCAACACCTTTGAGGTGTCGGATAATTATGATAATCAGATACATAGACATTAAAACACTGTCGATTATTTAAGTCTAACTACTTAGCTATGCAACTTCATTGCATCTGTGGCACTACGTCAAAATGTACTCATTCTGTTATATGAAAAAACTTTTTTTCTTACTCTCTTGGTTAGTTTTCGCCACCTGCCAAGCCCAGCAACCAACTAAACAAGCCGAAAATTCAGGTATTGTGACTGTTGCTACCAATCCATTACCTTTTTTGCAAGATTCGTTGTTCATCAGCCAACTCTACCAACAAACTTTGTTGGAGGGCAAGTGCTATGAAAATTTGCGTTACCTCTGCACAAAAATAGGGGCAAGATTTACTGCCACACCCCAAGCCGAACAAGCAGTGCGTTGGACTAAATCTTTGTTGGATTCTATGTTGTTAGATTCGGTCTGGTTGCAACTTGTGCAAGTACCACAGTGGAAAAGAGGCAAAGCAGAAAAAGCACATTTGGTAAGCAAAAAAGGCAAAATTGCTGTTCCTATTTGTGCGTTGGGCGGCTCGGTAGGTACAGGAGCAAAAGGTTTGCAAGCTGGCGTAATAGAAGTGAAAAAAATAGAGGAATTGGCAGTTTTGGGCGAAGAAAAAATAAAAGGCAAAATTGTATTTTTCAATCAAGCCCTCAATGTTACCTACTTCGACACCTTCGAAGCCTACGGGGAGGCTGGCAAACCTCGCCGAAATGGAGCATCAGAAGCAGCCAAATTGGGTGCTGTGGGCGTAGTTGTCCGTTCTTTAGCCTCCAACCTCGATGATTTGCCCCATACAGGTTCTATGACTTATCAGCTCAATGTGAGGCAAATACCTGCCGTAGCCATCAGCACCAACGGTGCAGAGTTGTTGAGCAAACAGTTGGTAGCCGACCCTACTTTGCAGTTTTTTATGCAAACAAATTGCCAACGATTAGCAGACACCACTTCGCACAACGTCATTGGAGAAATCAGGGGAACAGAAAAACCAAACGAAATCATTGTAGTTGGTGGACACTTAGACTCGTGGGATTTGGCACAAGGAGCCCATGACGACGGGGCAGGTTGTATGCAAGCCGTAGAAGTTTTGCAGTTGTTCAAAAAATTCAATATCCGCCCTCGCCGCACCATTCGGGTCATTTTGTATATGAATGAGGAATTTGGCAATCGTGGGGGAATTACATATAGCCAATATGCTGAACAAGTACAAAATTCGGTAAAACATTTGGCAGCTTTGGAGTCGGACAGAGGAGGTTTTACGCCACGAGGTTTTAATGTAGATGCCACACCCGACAAAGTGCAGGCAGTAGCCCAATGGTTGCCCTTGCTCAAACCTTACGGCATTTATTTTGCCCAAAAAGGCGGTGCTGGCGTAGATATTACACCGCTAAAAGTAGTAGGCACTACGCTGATAGGCTATGTTCCCGATTCGCAACGCTATTTTGACCTGCACCACACCACCCAAGATACATTTGACAAGGTAAACCAACGTGAACTGAAATTGGGGGCTGCGGGCATGGCTGCTTTGGTTTATTTGATAGACAAATACGGGATTTGAAAAAATGAATGTTAAGTTTATTTTAGAAGGTAATATATTTTTTGCAAAAATATAAAAAGGCTTGATTTCATTTTCATGTCCCATCAATAGCAGACTTTAGTCCAATGCTATTAAGCTAAGAAAGTAAACAATAAATATAAATACTGAACTTAGTTTAAGAAAGTGGCAAGGCTATTTTTTGGAGGCTATTGATGGTACTTCATTGGTACTCCCGCAAACA
>JAAFKA010000038.1 GCA_013299115.1 Cytophagales bacterium | reverse complement strand
TATTCTGTTGAAAATATTGCAGAAATTCAGAGAAAACTCAATAATAGACCAAGAAAAACATTAGAATTTGACAGTCCAATACAAAATTTAACCAAAAATAAAATTGCATTTCAAAGTTGAATCTGCGTATTAATAAGTTTTTCTAAATTATCTGCTTTTGGTATCAATCATAAGAAATTACACGATTTGACAGCAATTATTTTTATAAGTATTTGTGCAACCATTTGTGCTCATTATTGATAATAAAGTAACAAAACCCCCACAAGAAAAGAAATTCTTGTGGGGGTTACTCTTAAAGTTCTACGATTGTCAAGATTTTAACGGGACTGCTAAGTCATTGCCAATGTGGTAATTATCAACTATTTATTTGCACCAGCTCTAATCATCGCACAACGGAAACCAATGGTAGCTGTAGCAGAGTCTTCCTCTAAATAACGTCTGGTGCCAGGGGCTAACCAATAAGCTACGTCTTTCCAAGAACCACCTTTGTAAACCCTTACATGGTTATCAACCAAGGTTGCAAAGTTAGTTTTGTCATACATTTTCACGTCGTCCATGTAGTCCACTGTTTTCTTGCGTTTGAGGTCGGCAGCACTTTTGGTCATAAATTTACCATCTGTACGCACAGGATTGAGGTCTTGCATATCCTCAAAAGATAGAGGTCTGTACGTATCTTCTACCCATTCGTTTACGTTACCTGCCATGTTATACAAACCAAAATCATTAGGCGGATAAGCATAAATCCATTCGGTAATCATAGCTCCGTCATTCAATTTGCCCGCAATACCTGCATAGTCGCCACGACCACGTTTGAAGTTTGCTAAGAACATACCCATTTGCTTGCCGTAAGGGTTACGCAAAGAGTGTCCGTCCCAAGGATAAATACGTTGGTAGTCGTTGTTTTCGTCTAAGTATTGTGTACCCACCATAGCTTTTGCAGCATATTCCCACTCGGCTTCTGTTGGCAGACGATAACCTGGCAACACGATGCCCGACTCCAAAGGAATACGACCACCGCCATCTTTTGCCATTTGTTTTTCCTCTTTGTTACCTTTTTTCATTGCCAATACTCTGTTTACGGCTTCTGTACGCCAAACAGCATAGTTTTGGGCTTGTTTCCAATTTACACCCACGATAGGGAAGTAACGGAAACCTGGGTAACGGAGGTAGTGGTCAATATAAGGGTCGTTGAAAGCCAACTCTGCTGCCCACACTAAGGTATCGGGCATGGCTTCCTCCAAATACTGGTCGCCAGAGTCTTTTGCAAATTGCAAATACTCTAACCAGTGGATGTTTGCTACTTCGGTTTCGTCCATATAGAAAGAGGCTACGGTTACAGTCCTTTCTATGTTATCTCTTGCCGTAAGCAAATCTTCCTCTTGCGAACCCATCACATGGCGACCACCTTCGATATAGACCAAGTTAGGTCCATCGGGCTGCCCTTTGAACTTGCGAACTGCAAATTCTTTCTCTTTAGCTTTGCCACCTGTATTGTATTTCAAACCTGTGGCTGTACTTTGCTTGCCCGGCTTCATGCTGGTCGGCTTCCCTTTGCTGCAACTGCTCAGGATTAATCCTAAAAATAGTGCGGTGCAGCCTATCAGATATGCACTTTTATTCATCATATTTTTGACAGAAATAAGTTGCTAAGTAAAATAGTTTAAAATGCAGGCTAAAGCCTACGATACAAAATTTCAAAATCTCATTTATCAGACACCTTTTAGGTGTCGAATAAATTTTTGGTTGTTTTCAAACTCAAAGGTAAGTAAAAACTAAATGAATACCAAATTATTATACACTACCACTTGCTTTTAATGACAAGTGTATGCAAAAGTCAATCTTTTTTTGTTAATTTTTGCAAAAAAACTAATTTTAATTTTTTTTTCGGTTTTGAGAAACCGAAAACACTACTACCTTTAATTTTCTACACAACGGCAACTATACGCATAATTGGTATCGTGATTAGTCCGATAGACCTGTTCTGAACTATTATTGAAAGAACGGCGGAAGGCTGTTCCTGTGATGCTGTGTGGAGTGGCTGTCCAATAAAAGCCTTTTTCGCCCAAATCTCCAAACGTGCCATCGGAGTGTCTGAAACCACCTAATTGTAGGTTCATGCCACTGCTACCTTTGGCTTTTAGTTGCCTGCCTTGGTCTGTTCCTCTGAAACCAATGTCTTTGGCTTGCTGCGTGTCCATACCCAAATTTACTTCTAATTTTTGCCATTCCTCGTCTGTGGGCAGGTGCCAACCTGTGGGGCAAGCTGTTTTGGCTGCTTCCCACGAATACAATTTGCCTTTGCCACTTCCTTTTTTGTTGTTATACCAAAAAGAGCCTGTCGGCGTGTCGTAAATCAGGTTTTCTGCCAGCCAATATTTGCCCCCTATTTTTACAGTCTTGTAAATAGTGCCATCTCTGCCGTCGGTCATTTCACTTATTTCTTGCAGAATGGGAGGATGCAAAGCCAGATGACTTAGACCCAAAAACACTGCCAAAGCCGCCAAAATTGCTATTTTCTTTGTCATCGGTTGAGATAATAAAAAGTTGCTCATAGTCGTAAATTTCTAATCTAACATAAAGTTTGCAAAAACTATGCTATTGTGTTTGGGTAGGTTAAAAAATAGTGTGTATCTTTGTTTTTTGGGAAACTACTTTTCTTAAAATCCATAAATTAAATGACAACTCTAACAAGACTTTTTTCTATTGTATTCTTTTCTTTGTTTGCTTTACAGGCAGCAGCCCAAGAAAGGTTGAATGCCTTGCAACTCTTGTCTGATATAAAAATCTTGTCCTCCGATGCTTTTCAGGGCAGAAAAACAGGCACTAATGGCAGCAAAAAAGCACAAGAATACATCATTCAACGGTTTCTGGACTACAAGCTCATGTTTTATGGCGACGGTTATGAACAGCCTTTTAGTTTCGAAACCTCCAATGGAACAAAAATTAACGGCACAAATCTCGTGGGTTACATAGAAGGCACATCAGAAAACAAGGACAACGTGCTGGTGGTGGTTGCCCATTACGACCATTTGGGTATCAAAAATAATGAAATTTACAACGGAGCAGACGACAACGGGTCTGGTGTGGCAGGTATGTTTGCCCTTGCCGAGCATTTTGTAAAGAAAAGACCCAAACACACCATTATTTTTGTGGCTGTTGATGCCGAAGAAATAGGGTTGAAAGGGGCAAAACATTTTGTAAACAATCCGCCTGTGCCACAAGAAAAAATTGCCTTGTGCATAAACTTAGATATGATTAGCCGAAACGACAAAAATGAACTCTATGCTTGTGGCACGACACATTACCCTTTTTTGAAACCTTATTTGGAGAAAAACAGCCAAAAACACGACATCAGGCTCAAATATGGGCATGACATACCCGAAGAAAAAAGTGGCGGACAACAAGATTGGACTTTTGCCTCCGACCATGGGGAGTTTCACAGGGCTGGTATTCCGTTCATCTATTTTGGGGTGGAAGACCACAAAGACTATCACCAACCAACAGACAGATTTGAAACCATAAACCAAGTCTTTTTTATAAAGGCTACCGAAATGATTATAGACCAAGTGGTTAATTTAGACGAAAATTTGCCTGCTATTCAGGTCGAAAAAATGAAAATGAAACAAAAGTAATTTTATTGCTTTACAAAAAAATAAGCCCTACCTTGTCATTGAAATACAAAAACCATAAAATCACGTGCCATGGCTGCCTTACACAAACCTGAAAGTACGGAAAGATTTTTTGCTACTCGCGAAGAATATTTATTTTATGAGGAAACTTCGCCCGAAAAGTATGATTATTTTATGGGTGAGGTCGTTGCTCGTGCAGGAGGGTCTGGCGACCACAACAGTATTGAAGGCAATTTAATGGGAATATTTGCCAATGTGCTGCAAAAGACTCCTTGCAGACCTTTTACAACCAACACCAAAATTTGGATTCCCCAACGCAATTCTTTTTTCTATCCTGATGCTGCCATTGCCTGCGGCGACCTTGACATAGACAAAAAAAATGGTATATTGCACAATCCAACTGTGATTTTTGAAATTCTATCAGACAGTACAGAGGCTTTTGATAGGGGACAAAAGTTTGATTTTTATAGAACCTTGCCCTCTCTCAAAGAATATATTTTGCTCAGGCAAGATGCTTATAGCGTAGCATCTTTTTTGATAATTGATAAAAATAGCTGGCACACTACTTTGTTTGAAGGGATTGATAAGGAGGTAGTGATTAGGAGTTTAGACCTAAAAATTCAGATGAAGGATTTGTATAGGTATGTGGAATTGGCGTAGTTATAGGCAAAAATATAAAGAACAAAATGTGCGGGCTGAAGCCCACACTACAGCATTACTAAAATTTTAAATGACCCCCCTATTTTTATATTTTGCTCACGAGTATTTGGTAGCAGGCACTTTTGAGGGGCAGCAGGCAACTTTCACCGCCTTTGCTTCCGATGGTTTTCTGCAAATTCCTCTATTTTTTGAGGTCAAAAACTCTACCATTTATCCTATTTCGGCTTTTGCGTTTCATCACGCCAAAGGTAGGCAGGTCTATGGCAATTTGTGGCAAGGCATAGAGCAAAATGCTGATTTTGAGTTGCATAGCAATCATTTTCCGATAGTCAATTTGCTCACAGATACCTTGCAAGACCTCAAAGAAAAGTATTTGCAAACCCACCAACAGCCCCCAACGGCTGCGGTGCAGGTGGTTTTGGTGTTGCCTTTTGATTTAACTCCCAAAGTAATAGAAAGATTGCAAAAGTTTTTGAAAGAAAATTTAGGTTTCAAAATCTTGCAAACTACCCATGCTGTTGCTAATTTATTGACTACCCATACTTTACTCCTTCAAAGTATTGGCGAACAGGCTTTGCATTTTTTGCACCAAACACCCGAAAAACCTTTGACCCTGCAAACTTTGCCCATTATAGCAAAAGAAACGGCAGCAAAAGTAGCAAAATTGGTGGTGGAACAAGCCCTAAAAAATTCGAGTACCAACAGTGGCGAGGCAGAAAAAGACAAACTCATTGCCCACTACACAGGCGAGGCAAGGCGTTGGATAGAAGACGTGAAACAGCGTGGCACTTGCCAAATTCGTATAGAGTTTTCAGACGGTTATGCAGGCGAAGTGCTGTTGAGTAAAGAGCAAATAGATAGTGTAGAGTTAGACAACAACCTGATAGTCAAAAAGATAAATCAGTTGGATTTTGTGCATAACTTCCAAAAAATTATTTTGGCAGGTAATCTGTTGCAAAATCAGGTGCTGGTGGCTTTGCTCTCTGCCCAAATAGGCGGGGCAAGGTTGCAACTACTCAACGACCAAGACCTGCAACTGCAAATCTTTGAAAAGCTGTACCACCAATGGCAACAGCAACAGCAAGAACAAGGTTGGCAGCAGTTGCAACAGAAAATAAAAAACCTGATACAAGAGCAAAATGGCGAATTGACAGCAACACAACAAGCTGAAATAGAGCAAGTTGCAAAAAAATATAACTTATCATTGACCGCAGTGCAGGACTTGATAATGCAAGAAGCAGCCAAAATTATTTTTACGGCTTTTGAACCCGTAGGCGAAACTACGTTGTATTTTTTTGTGAAGGCAAAGCACAAACAACATGGTTGGGTGTTGATGAAAGCCCTGAAAGACAAGTATTTACAAAATGCAGAGTACCGCAACCGACTAAAAGTGGAGTATGATTGGCTGAAAACCAAAATGCAACACCCGCAGTTGGCTAATGCGGTGGCGTATAGCAGTGCGGAGGAAAATGCTTTGTATTACCTCACCGAATGGTTGGGCGGAACACCGATGAACAAATTGGCGCTGCCCCTTGCCAACACCACAGCCAGCCACGACTTGATTAAAAAATATGCTTTGCAGTTGGCGGCGGCTTTGCAGCAGTTGCACCAATTTCATTGGTATCATGCCAAACTGAATGACCAGCACTTATTCATTGAAAATGAGCAAGTTAAGCTAACAAGTAGCAAAGTAGAATATGCAGCAGCCCAATACATTGGCAGCAAACAACAGCAAAATATCAAAGAATTTGGGGTCATTTTGTTGCAATTTCTCACAGGCAAAACCACTCCGCAGGCTTTGCAACTTTTGACTGATGAAAAGCAGTTGCTTTGGAAACCTATTATCCAAAGGACAAACGGAGGAAGTTCAGGCAGTCCTTACCAAACGATGCAAGAAGTGGCAGCAGCCATCGAGCAGTTGCGTTTTGAAACACCGAAACCGCCAAAAACTAAGTTTTCTTTTGGCAAATTTATAACTATTTTAAAAGGTGCTTTGGTGGCAGGTGCAATAGTGGCTTTGGTGTGGGCAGGGGCAAAATATTATCCAACGACCAAAACGTGGGTGCAGCACAAACTCCACCCACCAGCCCCCAATGCGGAATGTGTGCCGTTTAAGCAAATTTACACAGGCACTTACGCAGCAGAGGGCAAAAAAGATTTGATAATAGGTTTGCAAATCCTCGATAGTCAGCCCCAAGAAAACAAAGTTTGCGTATTTACTTACCACTTGCGGATTCAGCAACCCGATGGTAGCACCTTGCAAGAAAGAAATCAACGAGGGCAGGTTTTTATAGAACAAGGGCGTATGCGGTTTGAAAACAGCACACTGGGCAACGTAACTTTTAGTATTCAAAAAGGTAAAATTGTGATAGCAGTCGATAAGTTTGGCGGGGTGGAATTGAAATAAAATGCTTTCGGTTTTGTTTTTGGTTTCTCAAAACCAAAAACACAGACAATAAAGTCGAAAGCACACTAAAACAACCCCAATAACATTAGTCTAAGGTAACTATATAATTTTACCACTCACACCATTATTTTTACCGTTTACACACACCAATCAACCACTTACGCCATTTTTTTGGTTTTATTGATAAACTGTTGAATCTCTTTGAGATTTTTTGCTACTTTTGCCCTACAATTTTGAACTTATGCGTATTTTAATTGCCGAAGACGACCATATTTTTGCTAATACCATTGAGATTTTGGTAGAAGAATTAGGCTACGAATTGATTAAAGTAGTGGACAATGCGGAGGAAATGCTTACCTTGATAGCAGCAACAAAACCCGATTTGGTGTTGCTCGACATTCATTTGAAGGGTATGAAAGACGGTATAGACGTAGCCCAAAGCATAGCCAATTCCAAAAACCCAATGCCTGTTATTTTTATTACCTCTTTTCAGGACAAGGAAACTTTTGATAGGGCAAAAAACACCAATCCGTTTGCCTTTATCATCAAGCCTTTTGATGAATTGACTTTGCAGCGAAGCATAGAATTAGCTTTGTATAAATATGCCAATGCCAGCTTAGACAACGAACTCTATGAAGGTTGGCAGAAAGATATTGTGGTGAAAGATTCTTTTTTTGTCAAAATAGGACAAAAGTTAGAAAAAATCAAAATCATAGATATTCTCTATGTAGAAATTGTAGATAAATATGCAGAACTACATACCAGAGACCAAAAATTGGTGGTGAGAATGCCCCTCAAAGAACTGCTTATGAAACTGCCCGCAAAAGATTTTTTGCGTGTAAACCGCAATTTGATTATTAATGCAAACCACATAGACCATATCAACTTGCAAGACCACAGCATAAAAGTAGGCGAAATCCAATTAGCTTTTAGCCGTAGGTTCAAAGACCAAATCATAGAGAGGCTGAATTTATTGCAATAATACTGAAAATATATTGTTTATTTTGCTAATTAACCACCATTCTACTTATCTTTGACCAAAACCTAAAATCTATTTTATGTATAACGAACCAATGTTAAAAGAAAATGCTCTCAAAGGCAAAACCATCCTTGTAACAGGCGGTGGCACAGGCTTGGGCAAGTCTATGGGCAAATATTTTTTGCAACTCGGTGCTAATTTGGTCATTGCAAGTCGTAAATTAGACGTTTTGCAAAAAACAGCAGACGAACTCATGGCAGAAACAGGAGGCAAAGTATTGGCTTTGGCTTGCGATGTTCGCAATTATGAGGACGTGGAAAAAGTAATTCAGGCAATAGAAGACAATTTTGGTAGCCTCGATGTGCTGCTCAACAATGCAGCAGGTAATTTTATCAGCCCAACCGAAAGACTAAATTCTAAAGGTTTCGATACTATTATAGACATTGTGTTGCGTGGCACTTATAATTTTACGTTGGCAGCAGGCAAAAATTGGATAACTAAAAAGCAGAAAGGTACAATGCTCAACATTGTTACCACTTATGCGTGGACAGGCTCGGCTTATGTAGTGCCTTCGGCTTGTGCAAAGGCAGGTGTGTTGGCACTTACCCGTTCACTTGCCGTAGAGTGGGCAAAATACGGTATCCGTTCTAACGCCATAGCACCTGGTCCCTTCCCCACCAAAGGTGCATGGGACAGATTATTCCCTGCCGAATTGCAAGAGAAATTGGATATTACCAAAAAAGTACCTTTGGGCAGAGTCGGCGAACATCAAGAATTAGCCAATTTAGCAGCCTATTTGGTTTCAGATTATAGTAGCTACGTGAATGGCGAAGTAGTAACCATAGACGGCGGCGAATGGCTAAAAGGTGCAGGCGAAATGAACAACCTCGAAGTAATTCCTAACGAAATGTGGGACGTACTCGAAATGGCTATTCGTGGAGCAAATAAAAAAGGGTAAGCAGTATGTTTGCCAAAACCCTTATTTTATTGTCTTTTTGGCTCTATACTTCCAACTGTTTTGCTCAGTCATACAGTTTGCAAGTAGTTGATTCACAGCAAAATAAGAATGATATTTTTGCAAAATATTTCCTCACCACCCAAGTAGGAGACACCCTTGTAGGCAAAAGAATTTTGCTACAAGGGTTGCAAAATCTCCACCAAGCAGGCTATTTGGCAGCTTCTTTCGACTCGGTGCGTATCAAAAAACAAACTATTTTTGCTTATCTGTATTGTGGCGAACCTTACCAATGGTTGCAACTGCAAACAGCCAACATTCCCGACGAGATGCTGAAAAATGCAGGTTGGAAACCCAAAAATTTTAGCCAAAAACGACTGCATTACACTGATTTTTTGCAACTCAAAACCAAATTATTGGCTCATGCCCAAAATATAGGTTATCCTTTTGCCACTGTTTTCTTAGATTCTGTCAAAGTACAAGCCCAGCAAGTTTCAGCTACCTTGCATTATCAACAAGGCACAGCCATAGTTTTCGATTCGTTGATAATAGTGGGCAAAAACCCCTTGAAAATGAAAAAAAAGTTTTTGGCAGACTACCTCAAACTTTATCGCAAGCAGCCTTTTAGCCAAAAAAAAGTAGATGATGCCGAAAAATTATTGCGAACTTTGCCCTACCTCAAATTGCTTAGTAAGCCTGAAATTGTTTTTGAAAGGGACAGGGCTTTTGTCTTACTCCACACCGAAGCCTTGAAAGTTAATCAATTTGATGGCATTGTGGGTTTGTTGCCTAATGCTTTGAATAACAACCAATTACAACTTACAGGGCAAATTAATTTGAAGTTATACAACTTGTTTCAGGCAGGAAAAAACTTGCAATTAGATTGGCAGAGTCCTCGTGTGCAGTCGCAACTGCTCAACGTGCAGTACGAACACCCCAATTTATTCAAAACACGAATAGACGTAGGGGCAAAATTGCACCTGAATAAAAGAGATACCTCTTTTGTCAATTTTAGTTGGTCTTTGCAGTTGGGTTATTGGTTGGGCGGCGGGGCAAAATTGCTGGCATTTACAGAGTTTTTGCAAACCACAGCCGACTCAGCCCAAATCAATCAACCCAACAAACAAGTGGCTGCTACCGAACTCCAACGCTATGGCATTGGCTTAGAATTTCAGAACTTAGACGACAGATTAGCCCCTCGCAGGGGTTGGCAACTGCAATTTTTGACTTCGGCAGGCAACAAGGTGATTAAACCGCAGTGGGAACTCAATAATCCGATTTACAAAGATTTGCAACTGCAAAGCACCCAAATTCAGGCTAATTTTTCGGTCAGTCGTTTTGTGCCTACGGGCAAAAATACGGCTTTGCTTTTTCGCCACAATTCGGGTATTTTGCTCAATTCTAATTTGTTTACCAATGAGTTGTTTCAATTAGGAGGTTTCAAAACTTTGCGTGGTTTCAACGAATTGACTTTTTTTAGTCCTTTTTATGCCATACAAACCGCAGAATGGCGACTTTATTTTGCCGAAAACTCCAATTTATTTGCCTTCATAGACCATGCTTTTATAGAAATGCCAAAAAACACAGCCTATCGTTGGGATTCTCCATTAGGCTTAGGTGGCGGATTTAGTTTTGGTACAAAGGCAGGTATTTTTAGCTTTGTGGCTGCTCTGGGCAAGTCCGAAACACAAGCCATTGGTATCAACCAAATGAAAATTCACTTTGGATTGACGACAAGATTTTAGTTAGACTATTGGCAACGCAAAACCCTCTAACACCACCCGCAAACCCAACACCAACACATCATCATTTTGGAAATTGTTGCCTTTCCAACTTTCGTATTGTTGTTCTAAAAGCTGTCTTTGTGTAGCCATATCTTTGGTATGGTTGGCAAGTAGCTGTTGGCGTAGATTCTGGGACGACAATCTTTTGTTTTGCTTGCCAAATTGGTCTTGATAGCCATCAGAAGTTAGGTACAGCGAAATTTCTTGCTCAAACGGAATAGTGTGGCGTTGATACAGCGTATTCAGCGGCACATGGTAGCCGCCAATGCTGTAATGATGTCCCTTAATGGTGTGCATTTCGCCTTGATACACATAAAACAAAGGTCGTTTTGCCCCCGAAAATTCTATGATTTGATTTGCTTTGTCTATAATGCAGAGGGCAAGGTCTAAGCCGTCCATGTTTTCAGATTCTTGCTGTTTCAATGCTTTTTGGATACCTTTGTTGAGTTCTCTCAAAATAAAATCGGTGTGTTCTACACCTTTTATTACACAAATTTCGTCGAGTAAACTATTGGCAATCAACGACATAAAAGCCCCAGGTACGCCATGCCCCGTACAATCTACGGCTGCTACTATCTGCTTGGCAAGTTTTCTGCTCAGGGCAAATTTGGTTTCGTTGCACCAATAAAAGTCGCCAGATACAATGTCTTTGGGTCTAAAAAAGATGAAATTATTGGGGAACAATTCGTCCATTCTCTTAGCCGTAGGCAACATGGCATCTTGTATCTGTTTTGCATACTGAATACTTGCTACAATATTGATATTTTGGAGTTCCAACAGTTGATTTTGCTTGTCGAGGTCGTCTTTTTGCTCTTGTATCTGTTGGGTGCGGAGTTGCACCAAAGTTTCTAAGGCTTCTTTTTCTTTTTTCAGGCGTTGGGTGTACCAATTAAAAATGGTGTAAATAACTAAGCCTAACCCTGCTGCATACAACAAAAAAGCCCACCAACGGAGATACCACGCAGGTTCTATGTTAAATTGAAACCGCAAAGGATTACTCCACAAAAAAGCCCCTTGTTGCAATGCCCTGATTTCCAATAGGTAATTGCCTTTGTGGAGTTGGGGCAATAGCAATTCAGATTTGGTAACAGGCTCTGACCACGCTGTTTTTTGCTCTTTCTCTACTAATCTGTATTGGTACAGCACTTTATCGGAGGGGAAAGTCAAAGAAATAAAACTTGCCTGCAAGTAAGAATTATTTTGGAAAGTCAAATTTTTATCCTCCTGCACATCTATTCTTTTGCCATTGATTTGCAAAGCAAGGAAAACAGGCGTAGGTGTTTTTTCGGTTTGGTCTTGCAAGCCCTGCGAATAAGCCAACCCTGCTGCCGTTGCAATCCAGATTCGGCTGTCATAGTCTATAAATACTCCTCTGTGTGCAATAGTTTTGGAGGGTAGCCCATTCAATTCGTCAAAATGCAGCAAGTCATTTTGGTAATATTTCATCAGCCCTTCGTTAGTTCCCAGCCAAAGACTGCCATCGTTGCCTGTGGTAACAGCCGTAACCTCCAAATTTTTTGGTAAAATGACGTGCCTTGTAGAGTCCTTGCCGTAAAGAAACAGTCCATAAGTGCCACCGAGCCAAATCTGTTTTTGGTTGTCTATGGCGAGGTCGTCTATCCTAAATTCATTTTGCTTGTTGGTAACAGTAATGGGTGTGCTGATATTGATAAACCTGTCTTGTTTTTCGTCATATTCGTAGAGCAATGCGTCTTGGCTGTTGCCACTACAATAAATTTTGCCGTCTTGGTCTTGGGCTATGGCATAGACCCTGCTCACAATTCCTTTGTCTGCCCCATATTTGATGACTTTCATTTGCGGTGTTATCCGCATTATTTCTTTGGTTTCGTGCTGGCAAGCCCAAATATCATGGTTTTTATCACTCAACAAATAGATAATTTTCGAGGCACTTTTGCTCAAAACGGCGGTGTCTATGCGGTTGTTTTGCAATTTATAGACCGTTGCATTGGAAGTGCCATACCATAAACCATGTTGGTTGTGGGCAACACTCAAAATATCTTTCAAACCGTATTTTGCACCCTCTACTACCAAACTACCTGTAAAAGTGCTGTCGTTTTTTACCTTTACAATCACTGCCCCTTCGGTAGCATAAATGCTACTGTCTTGCCCTTGTTGGGCGGCTATCAAATAGTTTCTTTCCGTAGGGATTTGTGCATGAACAAAAAAAGAATTGTGCAAAAAAGCCACGCCGTCATCAGAACTTATCCACGCATTGTCTTTATTGTCTATGTAAATATCATTGATAACTTTGAAAGGCAATTTGGAAATTTTTTTCAACTGTTGGTTTTTTTGGAACAAGTTGCAAGTGTAAAGTCCTGCATTCCAAGTACCTATCAAAAATTTTTCTTTGCTGTCTTTGGCTATAAAAGAAATATTGGGTAGGTTCAACAAAGTTTTCCAACTTACAAAATAGCCTTTGGCATCGAGTTGAATTTCCATTAAACCATTTTCGGTGGCTATCAATAACCTGTCTTGTGTGTAGGGGAAACAAGCACTGATAACGGCAAACACATTGGGGTGTCCTAATTTAACAAATTGGCGTTGGGCTTCGTCAAAACGGAAAATAGTACCTCGTTGGGAGGTAGCAAAAACGTGTCCTCTTTCATTTTGAGCCACCGAAAAGCCCCTTGTCCAGCTTGTGGTTTGGTATTCAGTTCCAAAACGAAAATTAGTTAATTTGCCATTTTCCAACAGGCTTACATTCTGGTCTTGCCCTATCCAAAGGCGTTGCTTGTGGTCTTCTAACAAAAATTTGGGCGAGGCAATGGTCGTATCAGACAATTCTATGTCTGCCTTTACCAAAGGCTCAAACAAAACGGTATCTATGTTATTGGTAACTTTGGAAATTCCTTTGTCATTGGCAACTAACAAATTTCCGCCCTTGCGTTTGATAATATGTTTTACATAATTGCTGGGCAGTTTGTCTGCAAAATTAACTGCGTGTTTGCCGTCTAAACGTATCAAACCTGCATCTGTACTCACCCAAACAAACCCCAGCCTATCTTGCAAAATAGCTTTGGTTAGGTTAGTAGGCAGCCCTTGCTCTACTCGGTAAATTTCTGTTCGGTATTCTTGGGCTTGCAAAGCAACAGCCCAACAAGACAAAAACAACTGAAAAAAGAAGTGCAATTTGAAGGAAGACAAGCAACTGCGTAGCATGACAAAAGTACAGTAAAATGAAGTTTTGCGTAAATGTAAATATTTTTGGAGAAAACTACGCAAAAAAGAAAAAAAACTTGTAAAGGTAAATGTGAATTTATTGAGATTTGCTATTTTAATTTGTACAACCTACATTTTTTAAAATAAACTCTTATCTTTGTTTCTAATAGTTCTATTCATTCAATAGAAGTCTTTTTTTACTGCAAATGAAAATCAATACCTTAGCACAATATCAAGCTGTTATAGCTACTTGCAGAAGTTTGTTCGAGAAAAAAACGCAAGATTATGGCACTGCTTGGCGAATTTTACGGTTGCCATCACTAACCGACCAAATCTATATCAAAGCCCGCCGTATTAGGTCTATACAAGAAAAGGGTACGCAAAAAGTGGCTGATGATGTCCCTACTGAGTTTATTGGTATTATCAATTATTGTATCATTGCCCAAATGCAAATTCATTGGCAGCAGGAAACCGAAATGGAACTGCCTTTGGCTAAGGTCATGCAAGGGTATGATGAGGCAGTGCAGCAAACAACGGATTTGCTTTCCAACAAAAATCACGATTATGACGAAGCATGGCGACTAATGCGAATAAGCAGCATGACCGACATTATTCTTATGAAAATTCTCCGTACCAAACAAATAGAGGATAATCAAGGGCAAACCTTAGTATCTGAGGGCATAGCTGCAAACTACCAAGATATGCTGAATTATGCTGTATTTTGCCTTATTTTATTAGGAGAGGAGCAGTAATTTTGAATTTTTCCTTCAACATTCAAAACTAAACATTAACTATGCAAACTTTATTACAACACCAAATAGACCAAAAAACTAAACCTTTGGGTGCTTTGGGTAGATTGGAAGACCTTGCTTTACAAATTGGGCTTATTCAACAAACTACTCAACCGCAACTACGCCAACCTCACCTTGTCGTTTTTGCTGCTGACCATGGTGCGGCATTGCATGGAGTAAGTGCCTATCCCCAAGAAGTTACATGGCAAATGGTAATGAATTTCTTAGCTGGTGGCGCAGCTATCAATGTTTTTTGTCGTCAGCACCAAATCAATTTGAAGGTAGCAGACGCAGGTGTAAACTTTGATTTTGACTCTCATCCGCAACTTATCAACGCCAAAATAGCAAAAGGTACGCAACCTTTTCATTTGCAAACTGCCATGACTGAAAACCAAGCTCAACAAGCTATGGACAAAGGGGCGGCAATAGTTCGTCAAATAGCCCAAACAGGTTGCAATATCATTGGTTTTGGAGAAATGGGCATTGGCAATACCTCAGCAGCTTCACTGCTTATGGCATTTTTTACAGATTTGCCTCTCAATGTTTGCATAGGCACAGGCACAGGTGTAGATGAAAAAGGATTGCAACGAAAACACCAAGTCTTAAACCAAGCCTACGAATTGCATAAACATTTGAAAGTATCAACAAAAGGAGAACAAACAAATGGACAGGCAAAAGAACAGAATCCGTTGGCTATTTTGGCTGCGGTGGGTGGTTTCGAAATAGCCATGCTAACAGGTGCAATGTTGCAAGCTGCCAAATTGCACATGGTTGTACTTGTCGATGGTTTTATAGCTTCTGCAAGTTTTTTGGTGGCTACCATTTTTCAGCCTACTATTCGGCAATATGCCATCGCCTGCCATGTTTCTGCTGAACAGGGTCATCAAAAATTGTTGGAGTATTTGGGCTTAAAACCTCTTTTACAACTCGATATGCGACTGGGCGAAGGCACAGGTGTTGCCGTTGCTTACCCTTTATTGGAGTCGGCAGTGAGATTTTTAAATGAAATGGCAAGTTTTGAAAGTGCAGGGGTAAGTGTAAGTAAGTAAAGAAAGATAAATAAGAACTAAACATTTTTTATTTCTTTGAGTTTATTTTGCAGTATCTGTTTTCCTTTATCCGAATTTTGATTGTAAAAATTAGTTTGATATATACAACTTCACATTTATTCCTATGCTAAAAATATCGAGTGAAAAATCACATTTAGACAATCATTTGTTTAAAGAAAAACTAAATGCCTTAGATGTGTTGCGAACTCCAAAAGCCTCCGAAATATTAACTTATTGGCTTTTGAGTTTCTTACTCTTGTTTTTTGTGGTCTTGTTTTTACCTTGGCAGCAAAATATCAAGGCAGAAGGCAAATTTACAACCTTGCGACCAGAGGATAGACCACAGAAAGTAGAAAGTGCTATTTCGGGCAGAATAAAAGAATGGAAAGTAACCGAAGGGCAATATGTAAACAGAGGAGATACCATTTTGATACTCACAGAGGTAAAAGACAAGTTTTTTGACCCCGAACTACTTACGCGTATTCGCGAACAATTAACTGCCAAAAAAGAAGGAATTGCGGGCTACCAATCCAAAATAGTTGCTTTGAGCAGCCAAGTTGGGGCTTTGTCGGAGGGCATGGAGTTAAGCATAGAAAAAGCAAGAAACAAACTCAAACAATCGCAACTCAAATTGATTTCGGACAGCACAGATTGGGAAGCCGAAAAAGTGCAGTTGCAAATAGCTAAAGCCCAACTCAAACGCCAAGAAGAACTCTACCAAAAAGGTTTAGTTCCTCTAACAGCCCTCGAAAGCCGCCGTTTGAAGGTGCAAGAGTCTAACGCCAAGACTATTTCATTGGAAAATAAGGTGTTAATGGCACGCAACGAAATCTTAAATGCTCGAATAGAACTCAATTCCTTGCGAGCCGAATATACCGACAAAATTTCAAAAGCCACTTCCGACAAAAGCTCTGCTATTAGTTCTTTGGCAGAGGCAAATGGAGAATTTTCAAAAATGACCAATGAATATGCGAATATGAAAATTCGCAACGACCAGTATTGCTTATTAGCACCGCAAGATGGCTATGTGGTCAAAGCCTTGCAAGCTGGTCTTGGCGAAATTATCAAAGAAAATGAAGGCGTGGTAAGCATCATGCCAAGTGAACCGCAAGTAGCTGTGGAGATGTATGTGAAGGCAATGGATATTACCCTTATCTCCATTGGTCGTCATGTGCGAATAGAATTTGACGGCTTTCCTGCCTTGCAAGCATCGGGTTGGCCTAGGGTTTCGGTAGGTACTTTTGGTGGCGAAATAGCTGTGATAGATTATATAGACAGCAAAGAGGGTAAGTACAGAATTTTGGTAAAACCCGATGACGCAGACGAGCCTTGGCCTGACGTTTTGAGGCAAGGCGGTGGGGTAAGAGGTTGGGTTATGCTCGATGATGTACCTGTCTATTGGGAAGTATGGCGGCAACTCAATGGTTTTCCTCCTACGCTGGAACAAAAGCCTGATGATTTGCATTTTGGGTATGCAGGAGAAAAAGAAGAAAAAAAATAGGTTGTCCGACAATTTTTGTGGAAACATAGGTCTTTGATTTATCAAAGACCTTTTGGGCAAAGCATTTGATAAATCATAAGCCTACATTGTTTTCATTCAACAAAAAATTGTCAGACAAACACAACCTTTTAGTTCTAAACAATTCTTTTGCATACGCATAGCCAATTTGATACATTTCTTCTGCCTCGCCAATATCGAAAACCGAAAAACGGTAAAGTTGTGGAGGTTCTATACACAAATCACAAAGTTGTTTGGAAACTTCTACATTGGGACTAATAGCCAAATAACCTGTTCTTTCTACCAAATCCCTTGCATTCCGAATATTTTGTTTCTCAAAATGTGGGTTGATATTAACGCCAATCAGGTAGTTGCATTTGTCTTTTATGGCTTCGGCGGGCAAATTATTGAGAATACCGCCATCTACATAGTGTTTGCCCCCAATCATAATGGGTGCAAAAACCACAGGAATACAAGACGAGGCTTGCACTGTCCGTATCAATTCGCCATCTGAAAAATAGGTAGTCGTGCCTGACTCTAAGCACGTGGCTGCTACGTACAAGGGAATTTTCAGGCTTTCGAAACTGTCTATTTCTTGCAAAATTTTCTTAAAAACCTTTTCGGTTCTTTTCATATTTAGCACCCCTTTGAAGTCGGTAGCCAAACGAAAAATAGTAAGGTAATTGGTTTTTATCAAAAATTTCAAAACGTCTTTCGGTTCTCTGCCTGCTGCATAGAGCAACGCCACGATAGACCCTGCACTGGTGCCAGAAACTACGGAGGCTTTGAGGTTGAGTTCATTCAAAAATTGCAACACGCCCAAGTGAGCTATGCCTCTTGCCCCGCCACCCGAAAGGGCTAATCCTATGGTTTTGGTAGCCAAAAAAGCCTGATTTTGAGCCGTAAAGTCTTCTGCTGGCTCTGTTAGTTTTTTTTTTCACTCCCTGCGGGGGGTGTGTCTAACTGTCCGAGTTGCTTGCGAATCTGTTGTTCACACTCCATTACTATTTCCTCATCTGTTTTGCCTGTTCGGTCAATAGGCGTAAGAATGTTTGCCTTGATATGCACGCCAAAAGGAATAGGTTTGTAGTCGTATTGTACCAACTCCCAAAGTCCGTCTAAGGCAAGAGGTAAAATGGTGGCATCAGGAAGTTCTTGCAACAGTGTAGTTAATCCTTTGACTTTGAAGGGTTTAACTTTGCCATCTACTGCCCTTGTGCCTTCGGGGAAGATGCAACCGCAGTAATTATTTGCAGCCAAAAACTTGGCAAATTCTTGCAAAGCAGGCAAAGCCTGACGAGGATTTTGGCGGTCTATCAGCACCGAGCCACCATGACGAAGGTTATAAGAAATGCCCGGTATGCCCCTTGAAAGTTCTATTTTGGAAACAAATTTGGCGTGATGAGGTGCAAACAACGTAACCAATACGCCAATGTCAAATAGACTTTGGTGGTTGGAAATAACCAACAAAGGTTTATCTTTTGGCAAGTCGGGCAAAGGCGAAATGGTAATTCTTGTGCCTAAGACCCGCAAACCATAGAGAATAAACCAACCCATAATGTCGGCAGCTTTTTTTTGGGCTTTGTAGCCAATGAGGTGCTTACCCAAAAATTGGAGGACATGACAAGTGCATATTGCCCACAAAAAAATAAGCAAATAAAGCGGAGTAAACAACCAACCTAAGATTTTTTGCATATTGATAGAGATTGAAAATCCAGAGTTTCTTTGCAAAGGTAAAAATACTTTCTTAGTTTCAAAAGATAAAAAAATGTTTTGTGTAAGATTACAACCTTACCGCCAAAAAAAGTAATGTTATATGCTAAAAACAGTAATTATTAGATTATATCAGCCTGCTGAACATGAAATCTGGAATAGTTTTTTATTACAGAGCAATACGCCTTTGTTCCTCTTTCACAGGCAGTTTATGACTTACCACCAGCACCGTTTTGCAGACCATTCTTTGCTTTTCTACACACACAAGAATGAATTAATTGCTCTTTTGCCCGCTAATTTAGTCCAAAATAACCAAGAAAAATACCTTTATACACATCAGGGGCTTACTTTTGGTGGTTTTATTACCAAAACTACTTGTTCTTTTGTAACTCAACAACAACTTTGGCAGAATTTGCAGCAATATTGCCATGAACAAGGAATCTGCAAGATAGTTTACAAAACTGTGCCTTCGTTTCTCCAAGTTTGTCCTTCGGCAACAGACGAGTTTCTGTTGCAAACACAACCCAAAATTACTTGTCAAATAGACCTTAACTCTATACTACCTTTGCAAGCTAATCAATCGTGGGTAGCTTTGCAAAATAAATGGCAACAACGCAAGTTCCGCAATTTACGCAAAGCAATAGATGCAAAATTGGAAATACAGCTAACAAACACAGTTTACGAACAATTTTGGGAGTTATTAACTAGCAATTTGGCAAGTCGTTTTGGAGTACAACCTACCCATAGTTGGGTGGAAGTAGCAAATTTGGCTACCATTTTTCCCTCTAAAATTTTTCTTTTTACTGTTTGGCGAAGTGCTACATTGGTAGCTGGCACTGTTTTATTTGATTATGGTCAAACCTTGCATGCGCAATACATAGCTGCTAACGCAGAAGGAAAATCTTGTGGAGCCATAGACTTTTTATTTGCTTATTTGCTCGAAAAATATTGGCAAAATTACAGTTATTTTAGTTTTGGTATTAGCAATACACGCCATCCGCTTACCATGAATACAGGTTTATTGGAATGGAAACAAGGCTGGGGAACCCATTTGGTTGCTCACAGAACTTTTGTGGCTCTTATTTAGCCATCTAACATCATATTTAATTCATAAATTGGTGATCTTTCTATACAAAAATTATCGTAATAACACCTATTACCCCAAAAAATATGTCCTCCATTTACATAGCACCATTACAAGCAGAGTTTTTTGCTCAATTTGCAGATAGACAAATAGTCGTTTTGACAGATGATAATACCCTGTTGCATTGCTACCCTTTGCTTGCACCTTTTTTGCCACCACACCGCACCCTAACCATTCGGGCAGGCGAATTGCATAAAAATATTGAAACTTGCTCGATAATTTGGCAACAACTCACTGCTTATCAGTTAGATAGAAAAGCCTTGCTGCTCAACTTAGGCGGAGGGGTCGTTGGCGACATGGGTGGGTTTTGTGCAGCCACTTACAAACGAGGAATAGATTTTATTCAACTTCCTACAACCTTGCTCGCACAGGTAGATGCCAGCGTGGGAGGCAAGTTAGGCATTGATTTTCAGGGATTTAAAAACCACATTGGTTTGTTTCAACTACCTTTGGCGGTTTGGATTGATACCAATTTTTTAAATACTTTGCCTTTGCAGGAACTAAGGTCGGGTTTTGCCGAAGTGTTAAAGCATTGTTTGATAGCCGACTCTAAGAAATGGAATGAAATCTATGAAATAGCTACCAATTTTGTTGCCAATTCCCAAACTTATGCACCTTTGGGCAGTGCCACAGAAATAATGCTCAGCAGTAACATTTCTTCAAGAAATGTTACTGCTCATGCAACTCCACCATTACTTGGGCAGAACTACTCTCCTTTGGAGTTTTTTAGTCAGTTCAGCAAAGAATTAGATTGGAATAATTTAGTCAAACATTCTATTGCCATTAAAGAGCAAATTACAACGGCAGACCCCACCGAAAAAGGGCTACGCAAAACTCTCAACTTCGGGCATACGATAGGACACGCCATAGAAAGTTATTTTTTGACTACCCATTCTCCTCTTTTGCATGGCGAGGCAGTGGCTTGGGGCATGGTGGCAGAGGCTTTATTTTCTGTTCAACAAGGCTTGTTAAGTGAGCAAGATTACCAAAAAATAGCTCATTTGGTAAGTTTATTGTATGAAAAACCAAAAATTTTGCCCGAAGTCTATCAAAAAATTATCAGTTTGGCACAACAAGACAAGAAAAATAGCTACCAAAGTATTCGGTCTTGTGCCTTGCAAGGCATAGGAAATTGTGTGTATGACAAAGAAATGACCGAAAAAGTTTTGGAAAATCTGTTAGCAAAATTGTAGTTATTGGATTTAGCTACGTTGGCAATGGTCGCAGACCTTGACAATCGTATTTTTGTGCTTTCGGTTTCTCAAAACCGAATCTTCGTGCTTTCGGTTTCTCAAAACCGAAAGTTATTCGTTTCAAAAGATTACGTTTTGCTTTTAAGAAACCAAAAGCACCCATACGAAACAATCGTACCAGCATATTTTTATACGATTGTCAAGGTCTTCGACCATTGCCAACGTATAAAAAGCAGTATATAAAATTGCAAACCAAACTCACACCCCAAACATCTTACCTTTTTTGCTCTTAACCAAACCCTGAAACTCTAAATTGAGCAAGAGGTTGGCAAGTTGGTTAAGTGGAATTTGCGACTGCCAAGCCAACTGGTCTAAGTGCAGTTCTTTGTGTTGGCAGAGCAAATCATAGACTTTTTGCTCATTTGCCGACAAATCAATGGCGGGTATAGCTTGTTGAGAGGTATTGGCTACTTTGCGTGTCCAGCCTGCTATGTTTTCCAAGTCGGCTACATTGGTGTAAATCAGGGCTTTATGGCTGCGAATAAGGTCGTTGCAACCTTCATAAGTGCGTACACCCAAGTTACCAGGTACTGCCAAAATTGGTTTTTTATATTCTGCTGCTACATCTACGGTAATAAGAGTACCTCCTTTTAAGCCTGTTTCTATCACCAACAGCACATCTGAAATACCTGCAATAATTCGGTTACGTTCAGGAAAACGAGGGGCATCGGGTTTCACACCAAAACTATATTCAGTGGCTACGCCACCGTTTGCTTTCATTTGCTCTGCCACTTTTTGGTGCGTAGGTGGATAGATAGTTTGCAAGCCCGATGCCATTACACCCAACGTGGGGAGTTGGTGGTGCAAGGCAGCTTTGTGGGCTGTAATGTCTATGCCATAAGCCAATCCACTGACAATGAGAGGGTTATGAAGGACAAGGTCGGCTATTATTTTTTCGGTAACACTTTTGCCATACTCCGAAGCATTGCGAGTACCTACAATTCCAATAGTTTTTTCGTGATTCAGATTGACGTTGCCCTGCACATAAAGCAAAGCAGGTGAGTCGTGCAGCACTTTTAGGCGTTGCGGATAGTTTTTGTCTGTATAAAACAAGGCTTGGCTTTGTGTTTTTTCTAACCATTGTAGCTGATTTTCAGCCTCTTTCATCACGTCTTGTTCTACAATAGCCGTTGCCAATTTTTCGCCAATGCCCGGTATTTTGAGTAGTTTCCCTTTGGTAGTTTTAAACACAAGCTCTGCCGAGCCACAGTAACTTAACAGTTGCTTGACCAAAACATTGCCAATACCAGGGATAAGAGTCAGGGCTATTTCTTGGAGGTTATTCATCTTGGAAAGAAAGTTTTACGCAGTTTTTCTATTTGCTCAATGGTTAAGCCTGTATGCTTGGCTATTTCTACACTTGATAGTGGTGTTTGCAATAGACTTTTTGCAATTTCAATTTGTTTTTCCTCCACTGCTGTATCCAAAGCACTTTTGAAACCCCAATATTGAATCAGGTTTTCGTCATAAGCTCGTCTTTGCTCTTCGGTCAAATTGGCTAATCTGGAAGTTTCAAAGGCTTTTTGAAAAATAGGTTCATTCAAAATAGTTGGAATGTGGTCGAAACTGCTTAGATTTTTCAAAAAATAGCACCATTTATCAAACTTCGTTTGTAATTCGTGTTCTTTCAAAGTAAACAAAGGCATTTGCAAAAACTTAAAGTGCAATTTATCGTAAAACAGTTCCCCATCTTGGTCTTTGAGGGCTATATCACGTCTAAATTTGCGTTTTTCCTCTGCCTCGTCATATTCAAAGTCAAGCACAGCCACAAAATAAATGGGGTCTAATTTAAAATTCCATTCGCCCTGTTGCGACTGTTCACGAATGGGAAACGTAATATAAAATAAACTGCGGTCTTTGAAGTATTTTACTTTTGCTTTTTGCATCTCTACAATAAATCTTTCGCCTGAAATAGCCTTACAATGAACGTCAAAAAAAGCCTTTCGTTCTTCGGGCAAATCGGGTAGGTTTTGCACATTGCGAAAAGCCAAATCTGCAATTTGATGATGAGCAGGCAAGAGTTGATTGAGAAAATCTATCAACAAATCTTTATTGCCCTCCTCGCCAAAAAGTTTTTTGAAACCGAAGTCTGTATAAGGGTTGATGTAGGTTGCCATTTGTGTATTTTATTCAAAATTAACCTATTTTTTGTCTTTTAGGTTACAAATTTGCAAAATTTTTACGCAGTTGTTCTATTTGCTCAATAGTTAAGCCTGTATGCTTGGCTATTTCTGCACTTGATAGTGGTGTTTGCAATAGACTTTTGGCGATTTCAATTTTATTGCCTTCTGTTGCTTTTAGTACAGCCTCCTCCACTGCGGTTTCTATTGCACTTTTCAGCCCCCAATAATGAATAAGATTTTCGTCATACACACTGCGTTGTTCTGGTGTTAAGTTTGCCAATTTAGAGGTTTCAAAGGCTTTTTGAAAAATAGGCTCATTCAAAATAGTTGGAATATGGTCGAAACTGCTTAGATTTTTCAGAAAATAGCACCATTTATCAAACTTCGTTTGCAATTCGTGTTCTTGCAAAGTAAATAAAGGCATTTGCAAAAACTTAAAGTGCAATTTGTCAAAAAATAATTCGCCGTCTTGGTCTTTCAGGGCTACTTCTCTAAGAAATTTTTGCTTGTCGGTTTCCTCGTCATAAACAAAATCCAAAATGGCTATAAAATAAACAGATTGCAACCGAAAATCCCAATCTCCTTTTTGTGCTTGCTCGCGAATGGGAAACGTGGCGTAAAACAAACTGCGGTCTTTGAAATATTTAATTTTTGCCTTTTGCATCTCTACAATGAATCTTTCGCCTGAAACAGCTTTGCAACTGATGTCGAAGATAGCCTTTCGTTCCGTAGGCAAATCTGCCAAATTTTCGGGGTTGCGAAAATTGAGGTCTGCAATTTGGTGATGGGGCGGCAAGAGTTGATTGAGAAAATCTATCAACAAATCTTTATTGCCTTCCTCGCCAAAAAGTTTTTTGAAACCGAAGTCTGTATAAGGGTTGATGTAGGTTGCCATTTGTGTATTTTGTTCAAAATTAACCTATTTTTTGTCTTTTAGGTTACAAATTTGCAAAATTTTTACGCAGTTGTTCTATTTGCTCGACTGTTAAGCCTGTGCCTTGGGCTATGGTTTCATTGTCTAAACCCAAAGTAATAATTTTTTTTGCAATTTCAACTTGCTTACCTCCTACAGCCTCCTCCACTGCGGTTTCTATTGCACTTTTCAGCCCCCAATAATGAATAAGATTTTCGTCATACACACTGCGTTGTTCTGGCGTTAAGTTTGCCTATTTAGAAGTTTCAAAGGCTTTTTGAAAAATAGGCTCATTCAAAATAGTTGGAATATGGTCGAAACTGCTTAGATTTTTCAGAAAATAGCACCATTTATCAAACTTTGTTTGCAATTCGTGTTCTTGCAAAGTAAACAAAGGCATTTGCAAAAATTTGAAGTGCAATTTGTCAAAAAATAATTCGCCGTCTTGGTCTTTCAGGGCTACTTCTCTAAGAAATTTTTGCTTGTCGGTTTCCTCGTCATAAACAAAATCCAAAATAGCTATAAAATAAACAGGTTGCAACCGAAAATCCCAATCTCCTTTTTGTGCTTGCTCGCGAATGGGAAACGTGGCGTAAAACAAACTGCGGTCTTTGAAATATTTAATTTTTGCCTTTTGCATCTCTACAATGAATCTTTCGCCTGAAACAGCTTTGCAACTGATGTCGAAGATAGCCTTTCGTTCCGTAGGCAAATCTGCCAAATTTTCGGGGTTGCGAAAATTGAGGTCTGCAATTTGGTGATGGGGCGGCAAGAGTTGATTGAGAAAATCTATCAACAAATCTTTATTGCCTTCCTCGCCAAAAAGTTTTTTGAAACCGAAGTCTGTATAAGGGTTGATGTAGGTTGCCATTTGTGTATTTTGTTCAAAATTAACCTATTTTTTGTCTTTTAGGTTACAAATTTGCAAAATTTTTACGCAGTTGCTGAATTTGCTCAATGGTTAAGCCTGTGTACTTCGCTATTTTTTCGTTTGTTTCGTTATCTGCTAACATCATTTTTGCAATTTCAATTTGCTTATCTCCTAATGCTTCCTCCACTGCCGTTTCTATTGCACTTTTGAAACCCCAATATTGAATCAGGTTTTCGTCATAAGCTCGTCTTTGCTCTTCGGTCAAATTGGCTAATCTGGAAGTTTCAAAGGCTTTTTGAAAAATAGGCTCATTCAAAATAGTTGGAATATGGTCGAAACTGCTTAGATTTTTCAAAAAATAGCACCATTTATCAAACTTCGTTTGTAATTCGTGTTCTTGCAAAGTAAACAAAGGCATTTGCAAAAACTTAAAGTGCAATTTATCGTAAAACAGTTCCCCATCTTGGTCTTTGAGGGCTATATCACGTCTAAATTTGCGTTTTTCCTCTGCCTCGTCATATTCAAAGTCAAGCACAGCCACAAAATAAATGGGGTCTAGCTTAAAATTCCATTCGCCCCGTTGCGACTGCTCACGAATGGGAAAGGTAATATAGAACAAGCTGCGGTCTTTGAAGTATTTTACTTTTGCTTTTTGCATCTCTACAATAAATCTTTCGCCTGAAATAGCCTTACAATGCACATCGAAGAAAGCCTTTCGTTCTTCGGGCAAATCGGGTAGGTTTTGCACATTGCGAAAAGCCAAATCTGCAATTTGGTGATGAGCAGGCAAAAGTTGGTTGAGAAAATCTATCAACAAATCTTTGTTGCCTTCCTCGCCAAAAAGTTTTTTGAAACCGAAGTCTGTATAAGGGTTGATGTAGGTTGCCATTTGTGTTGTATTTTTTTGACACCAATTAATAACCAATTAATAGCTTAAGGCAGGTTCTAAAATGGTTTCAACTTCCATTGTTTTGCGAATAGCCCTTTCATATTTTTTAATCACAATCGTTTCGTCAAATTTTTCTACTGCCAAAGTTCGGCTGTTTGTACCCATTTTGCTGAGAATATGGTCGCCAATGGTCATCATGACCTTCATTTTGTCTGCCAAATCGTGAGGGTCTTTCACGTTGCACAAAAAACCGTTGAAGTTGTGATTGACAGTTTCTCTGCACCCTGGTACGTCTGTGGTAATAATGGGCTTGCCCAAACTTGCTGCTTCTATGAGTGTGCGTGGCGTACCTTCGCGGTAAGAGGGCAAAATAACGGCATCAGCTTCGTTGATAACAGGTCTTACGTCTTCCACTGTACCCAAATATTCTATCAAACCTTCGGCTACCCACGCCTGCACTTGGGCAAGTGGCACACCCAGTCCATTGATATTTTCTATTTTACCTAATAACAGACAACGCACTTCTATCTTTTGTGCTTTGAGCATACGAATTGCCTCTATATACTCCATTACGCCTTTGTCGTAGAGAACTCTGGCTATCATCAAGAAAGTAAATACAGAGTTTCGTTTAAAGGTAGAGGGCTGAAAATCAGCAATATTAATACCTGAACCGGGCAATAAATCTGTAATTTGGGGTTGAACTAAACCTTGTTCTATAAATAACTTTCTATCATCTTGATTCTGAAAAAACACAACTTGTGGGCATTTGAATGCCATTTTATACATAAATTTGCCAATTTTTGACACCAAATTATCTCTAATAAAGAGTGTACCAAGTCCTGTTACGTTGTTGATAGAGGCAATACCCAAACTTTTGGCAGCCAAAGAACCATAAATATTCGGTTTTACAGTATAATGTAGCACAATGTCCAAACGAGTGGCTTTATAGACCTCGCGCAAGGTATAAACCAAACGCAAATCTTTTAAAGGATTTTTGCCTTTGGAGTCTATATCCACCTCATAAAATTCGCAACCAGCCTCACGCAACCGTTGTCCGTAGCCGTCGTCAGGTGCAATGGCTATGACCTCGTGGTTTTGGCTCTTGAAATATTTAATCAAACTCATACGAAAGTTATAAATATTCCACGAAGAATTTATCACAATCCCTATACGCATAGTAGTAAATTAAGCTAAATTGTTGTAACTCTGTTTGTTGTGTAGCAATGTTATCATATTGGCTGTTGCTTAATAGAAGTGTGGTTATTTGACGAATTGCGAAATTTAAGCCAAACTTTCTGCAAGTTTAACATTTTTTAAGATAAAACGCAATTTTTAGATGAAAAGCCGAAAAAAGTCGATAAATTAGAAAAAAAATCGGATAAGAAAGAAATAGACACATCGGAAAGTGGTTTTGGGATTCTAATTTCAAAAATACAGCATAGCAGTAAGTTCTTAAAGAACTGTTACTGCTCAAATCCTAAAACCACTTTCCGATGTATATATTTATCATTCAAAAGTGGTTATATTTCTCCAAACATCATAAAAAGTGAATTTACAACTTTGTTTCCTTAATCACAGGCAATTCGCCAATAAGCAACCCTTCTTGGAAGGTAAGCATACGCACCTTGTAGAGAACAGCAGGCAAATGTTTTGCCCCTACCATACTCCAAATATTACTCCACGTTTCAGTCGGCACATCTACCATTTCTAAGGTTAGTTTGTCTATATTTCGGTCTAATTCAGGCGTATTTTGCCTATCTATCAAGGGATTAGATTGAAAATAGGCAAGCAAAGCCGACAAAAATTGCAACCCATCAGCATAATGTTTGCCCGAAAAATTGACACTAATCAACAAATTGAGATTGAGATACAAAGGTCTGTTGATTTGTGAAACAAAGGAAGAACTGCCACTGCCAACTTTACGCGGACTACCTGCTGCCGTTTCTTGTTCCATAGTGAGCAAAGAAACCACCAACCTATTTTCTTCTGCAAACGCAATTTTGCCCTCTTGGTCTATCAAGTTGGAGAGCAACACAATATCCTCCGTTTGCCCAAAACGGCTTTTAAAATATTGGTTCAGTTTATGGGTAAGCAAGTTGCAAACACTGTGAATCATAGCAGCAAATTAGTTAGCTTGGCAAAGATAGAGAGAATTAGTGGTTTCTTTTTCACTTTTTCAGGTTTTTCTTTTAAAACTCGATTTTAAATACGACCTTTGAAATTCTAAAAATACTACAAGTTTTATCTTATGGGAAGAGCATTTGAGTTTAGAAAAGCCCGCAAAATGAAAAGGTGGGCAAATATGTCTAAAACCTTTACCAAATTAGGTCGCCAAATAGCCATGTCGGTAAAAGCTGGCGGAGCCGACCCCGAATCCAACTCGTCTTTGCGTATGTTTATCCAAAACGCAAAGGCAGCCAATATGCCCAAAGACCGTATTGAAAATGCTATCAAAAAAGCATCTTCAAAAGACGAAAAAGACTACGAAGAAGTGGTTTATGAGGGCTATGCACCACATGGCATTGCCATCGTAGTAGAAACGGCTACCGACAATCCTGTGCGGACTGTGGCAAGTGTCCGCAGCTACTTCACAAGGTCTGGCGGCTCGTTAGGCACCAGCGGCTCGTTAAATTTCTTGTTCGAAAGAAAAGGTATCTTCAAACTCAAAGCCGAAGGCGTAAACGTAGAGGAACTCGAATTAGAATTGATAGACTTCGGAGCAGAGAAATTTGAACTCAACGAGGACAATGAATTGGTGCTTTATACGGCTTTCAGTGATTTTGGGGCTATGCAAAAAGCATTGGAAACTCAAAAAATAGAGGTACTAAGTGCAGATTTGCAGCGTATTCCCCTTAATACTGTAGAACTAACAGACGAACAAGCAGAGGAAATCTCCAATCTCATAGAAAAATTTGAAGATGACGATGACGTTACGGCTGTGTTTCACAATATGAAAGAAGTCTAATTTTTAGTGCTTTGGGTTTCTCAAAACCCAAAGTTTTAACACACAGTAAGAACTGACCATGTGCGGAATTGCAGGTATTTTTCATTTTTCGCAAGACCCCATCAGCGAAGAAAGCATTAACAGATTGACTGATGCCGTAGCCCATCGGGGTCCCGATGGGCGAGGCACTTGGTTGTTAGCTACCCAAACAGTGGCTTTGGGGCAACGCCGTTTGTCTATCTTAGACCTTTCTGATGCGGGCAAGCAACCCATGCCCGACCAAACAGGTAGGTATTGGATAACTTTCAATGGTGAAATTTATAACTTCTTGGAAATCAGGCAAGAATTGGCTCAAAAAGGCTACCAATTTCACACCGAATCGGACACCGAAGTTATCTTAGCTGCCTATCACGCATGGGGTCAGGAAATGCTGCATACATTCAACGGAATGTGGGCTTTTGCTATTTACGACACCCAAACCAACGAATTGTTTTTGGCACGTGATAGATTTGGCGTAAAACCTTTGTACTATTATCTCTCCGAGAAACAACTAATTTTTTCGTCTGAAATACAGGCTATTCACAAAATTTTGGGCAAGCAACACCCTCTCAATCAGGTAGTTGTAGCAGATTTATTGCGTGGCAAGTCTTACTTCCATGGCACAGCCCAAACCTATTTGCAAGACGTTTATGCTTTGGGTGGTGGGCAAAGTTTGGTAGTAAAAAATAGCAAAGCTACCATACAAACTTGGTACAACTTGCCACAGGTGCAAGTGCCAGCCTCCTTAGTCGAACAAGCCGAAATTTTGCGTACTTTGTGCATCGATGCTTGTAAACTCCGTTTGCGGAGTGATGTGCCTATTGGTACTTGCCTTTCGGGTGGGCTGGACAGTGGCAGCATTACGGCTATCATCAGCCAATTAAAGCCCGAAGGAAGCCGTTTTGCACACTATACGCACAGAGGTTTTTGTGCAGCCTTCCCCAACTCCACGATAGACGAAAGCCAAGAAGCAGCCTATTTGTCTAAGCAATTAGGCAGTCGGTTAGACGTGGTACAAATCACACCGCCCAGTGGCACAGAATTGGAAACCGCCATGCAAAGTTGCGATGGTTTTATGCACGCCTTAGCTTTTTATCCTATTTGGAAACTCTACCAATACATTAAAAATCAAGGCATTACAGTAACTCTCGATGGACAAGGACCCGATGAACTATTGGGTGGCTATTCGCCTGTACGTGAAGGATTGAAAGCAGCCTTGCAAGAAAAAAAATTGAATTGGTTTATAGATATTTACCAAACTTATGCCCAAGCAGGTGAGTTTGCAGGGGTCAGTTCCAAAGCCAATACCTACGCAGCCTTCAAAGACGTAGTAAAAACAGAACTCAAAAGATTGGTAGGCAAGCCAACAATTATTGCACCTTATCATTCCGATTTAGTTCCCCTTCGCCAGCAACTTCGCCCTGAATGGAATGAATTAGACAGGTCTTTATACAAACAATTTTTTCAGTCACCTTTGCCCTCCATTCTCAACCAATACGACAGGGCATCGATGGCAAGTGGTGTAGAGTGCCGTATGCCGTTTATGGATTATCGGGTGGTGGAGTTTGTCTTTTCTTTGCCTACTACCTCCAAAGTTGGCGGGGGCTACACCAAAAGAGTTTTGCGTGAAGCAATGCAAGGAATTCTGCCCGATGAAACTCGTCTTCGCAAAAGAAAAATAGGTTTCAATGCCCCCATAGTAGAGTGGTTTACAGGCAACCTAAAAACGTGGATGGCAGACCAAATGAACTCGACAGCTTTTTTGCAAAGTAATTACTTCGATGGAAAGAAAATACAAGCAGATTTTGAGCAGTTTACCAAATCTAATAATCCGCAATGGGATTATGCTTGGTTGTTTTGGGCTCCAGTTCACTTTGCTTGGTGGCAAAAAAATCTGTAAACCTAAAACTTTTTAATAAGTTCTTGCGTTAATCTAATTGCGACAAATTCTACATCACTTACCTAACTTTATATTCTTATGCTACAAGAAATATTAAAAGCCTTTTTTGGTGGTTTTTTCTTTGTTTTCGGTTTTCTGACCGCAGCAGGTTTATTGGCTCTGTTGGCATTTGTTGGTATGAAAATTTACAAAAAACGCAAGAAAGCCAAACCATCGGGTGATTTGGTACAAGCTTTTGAGGTTTATAAGCAGCAGCTCGTACAAGAGGAACAATATGAGGAAGCCCAAACAGTGAACTCTATTTTGTCGAGCCTCAAAAAAGGAGAAACCAAAGAAGCCTACAAATTATATGAGGTTACAGAAGATACGCAAATGGTAACAGGAGAAGACGAAGACGGCTTTCCCACGTTTAGAATGTTGACCACTTTCAGAATTAGTAAAAAATTGTAACATATTTGGTAACTACCCAAAAGCTACTAACAAGATATGGCATCTTTGAATAAGATGCCATCTTTTTTATAAATTGAGCCAACCAACAGACAAAGAGAGCAACTACACAAGTTAATCTTGCACAGTATTCTCAACTCTCTGTTTTTTAGGTTCTTCGTTCAAGACTTTTTGCTTAACCTTCTCGAACAAGCCACCAATGTTTTTGGAATGGTCTAAACGGTTATGCTGTTTGGTTGCGTAAGCAAAATAAATGCTCGCAATAAAATAAGCAAATAAGAAACAAATAACAGGTCCAAACACAATAAGCAGTTTGATAGCCCTGTTTTTGTTTTGTATTTTCCTCAGTCTTGCCTTTGCTTTCTGTTTTCGTTTGCTTAGTGTTTCCATAGTATTACAAATTTAGCTATTAGAAAAATTTAATTTAATTCTAAGTTGTTTCTAATACTAAGTTAATAATTTTTTTATATAGAAAGTTCAAAAAGGGTAAAAATTTTTCATTTTTTTTTTACTATATTCTACTTAGGTTTGATTTTTATAGTTCTTAATTATTAATTTGCTCATTTACAACTCTTTACAAAATTTTCGTACCTCTTCAACAACCTATTTTGATTTTGAGAAACCGAAATCAGATAACCTACTAAATAGTTATAAAAAATTACAGAAACAGCAAAGGCGGAATTTCCATTTTCAGGTGTTTGTAAGCCAATTCAGTAGCTTCTCTGCCGCGTGAAGTCCGTTTAAGGTAGCCCTCTTGTATCAAAAAAGGTTCGTAGACTTCCTCTATGGTTTCAGCTTCTTCGCCTACGGCAGTGGCAATGGTGGAAATACCTACAGGACCTCCTTTAAATTTTTCGATGATTGTGAGCAAAATACGATTGTCCATGTCGTCTAAACCATGTTCATCTACTTCGAGGGCGGTGAGGGCAATTTTGGCAATTTCTACAGAAATAGTGCCATCACCTTTTACTTGCGCAAAATCTCTGGTTCGTCTGAGCAAATTATTGGCTATGCGTGGTGTACCTCTGCTTCTGCGTGCTATTTCAAAAGCTGCCTCGTCTGCTATGGGAGTTTGCAAAATTTCACAAGACCTCTTGACGATTTGAGTCAGCAATTTCGAGTCGTAATATTCCAATCTTGCCGTAATTCCAAATCTTGCCCGCAAAGGTGCTGTAAGTAAGCCAGACCTTGTGGTTGCCCCGATGAGAGTAAAAGGATTGAGTGCAATCTGGATAGACCTTGCATTGGCACCAGAGTCGAGCATGATGTCTATTTTGTAGTCTTCCATTGCAGAGTACAAATATTCCTCAACAATAGGATTTAGGCGGTGGATTTCATCGATAAATAACACATCTTTTGCCTCTAAATTAGTTAATAAACCAGCCAAATCACTGGGCTTGTCCAGCACAGGACCCGAAGTAATTTTGATATTTGCCTTCAATTCATTGGAAATAATATTAGACAAAGTAGTTTTGCCAAGTCCAGGAGGTCCATGGAGGAGTACATGGTCTAAGGCTTCTCCTCTTTTGCTGGCTGCCTGCACAAATACACGCAAGTTTTCTACAATTTTATCTTGTCCTGCAAAGTCCTCAAAGGATAGAGGTCTTAGGGCTTTTTCTATTTCTTTCTCTGCCGAACTTGTAGTTTCAGGTTCTCCTTTTAAATAATCTTTACGCATGGTCGTTTTTTATGGCTGCGAATTGCATAGCTTCTAATTTTTTTATTTAAGTACAAATTTAAACAATTAAATAAAATAATAAAAGACAACGCTGCATTTTTTCCATTTATTTTCATTTAATTTTTTCCAAAAATATGAAAAGAGGGGTCGTAAAAATTCCTCAAAAACTTATAAAGTTTCTGCTTTAATTTGGACATAAGTGGTGGCAAAGAAATAAAAATGGGTTCTCATTTCCTAAATACATACAAAGACCTGTCTAACTGCGTAGTTGTCTGGTACTCAATGAGTTGAACAGAGGAGAAGCCTGCATCTTTGCCGTATTGTTCCATTTCTTCGTGGCGGGGCAGGTAGGCATCTAAAGTTCCCCATTCGGTTTCTACTTTTATTTTTTGGTCGCCTATGTGTACACCTACGTATTTCACTTTACGAGGAATTTCTAATAACAGCACGCCGTTTTTATTGAGCAAATGATACAAATGTTTCACTGATTGAGCTTGCTCTTCTTTCGACAATTCCAAAATACCTGACCAAAGCCATGTAATAGCATCTACCTGCTCTGTGAGTTGGAGGTGCTTGATATCTTGCTGTTGCAAGACGACAATTTCAGGAATGTGTTGTTTGAGGTAAGCAATAAACTCCTCTATTCTTTCTACAGCTATGATTTTGCCCGCAAAACCTTTTTGCAACAAGGCTTTAACCACCCGACCATAACCTGCCCCTAATTCGACCAGCACTTTTGCCTCTTTTACGATAGGGAACAAAATGTCCACATCTACATCGGTGTGAAACCCAATAACCCCTGCCAAATGTTGGAAAGTTTCCATTTTGATATGTCGATAAAAATCTATGTTTTTATCATTGTAGCCTTGTAGTGGTGTTTGCATAATTTATTTTTAGTTTATTTTCACAAAAGTATTCATAAACCGCAGCCTTTCTTTTTGATTATAAACATATTTGCCTACAAACTCATCACGCCAGAGGTCTTTGTCTATGTTGAGTTCCACCAAATCGAGGTCAAAATATTCTTCGGCTGTTTTTCTGCTGATTGCCATATTGTACGTTTTGCCATCAAAAGGCAACTGAAACGTAACTTTGTCTAAAAACTCTAACTTAACCAACAGTCTGATAGATTCGTTGAGCAAAATCTTGCTAATGTTGTCGTCTTTGCTGAAATAGTCGTTGTATTGGGCTTCGGTCAGCGAAGTAGCAGGATTTTGGGTTTTGTACTCTGCAAAGTCTGCAAAAAACTGTACAGTAGCTTTGCCACTTGTGCAGCGGTGCGACTTGACGTAGGCTGCCCCCTTGATTTTGGTCAGGGCTTTTGCAAATTGTTCTTTCTCCGATTCTTTATAACGGTCAAGCACCTCTTGCATCTCTATCTTAATTTTTTTGGAAGGAATGATTACCTTGTGGCGTACAAATTCTTTGATAGATTTTTCTTTGCCTTCTTTTATCATTTGTTGTTGCACTTTCAACACAAATTCAAAAGAAGCCTCAAACAGTCCTTCCAAATTAACAATGAGTTGATATTTTTCTTTTTTCTCCAAATCTGCATGGTCTATATCCGAAATAATAGGCTCAAACAAAGTCAAAATATAGGCTATTTGGTAAAACAAGGGGTTCATCACTATTTTGTTGTTGTCTTTCTCCGCCTCATTTTCCAGCATATTGTCGAGCATAAAATGCCAAATAGCTTCTGAATAGTGAAAAACTACCCTTTCTTTGGTATAACGCAACGCCTTGATGTCGTCCTTCAAATCTCGAATAGACTCTCTAATAAAACGGTAAGCATTTTCTTTTTTCTGCACTTCCAACTCATAATTTTGCCTTTCGTTTGACTTGTATTGAATATAAAAAGCCAAAAAAGTTAAGCAAACCCCAATAAAACCAATGACAGGATTGGCTATGCCCCCAAAAGCATCGCCTATTTCGTTAGGGGCAGTGATACCAAAATAATAGGTAAGAGGCAAAACATAAGGCAAGCCAAAAGCACAAATAGCCCCCAAAATCACTACAAAAACGGATAAATTGGCTACGTGCTTTTCTATAAACGAAGTGGTTTGTACCACCGTTGTATTGCTGTTGAGTTGCTTGCGGTTTCGCATCAGAATAGGCTTACTGTTACTAAGTTGGTATAGTTTGACAATATGAAAAATTATTTGCAAATTATTGCAAGAAATAGCAATAAAATTTAATTTTTTTGTGCAATATTCGTATCTTTACAACGTAACTATCAAAATAAAACTATGGAAAAGCCACACAAAGCAAAATCTTTTGAAAATTGGACTCGCGAAGAAGTGCAAGATACTTTTGGTATTAAGAGAAATAATGATTTAGCTATTCTAAAAAATTGGATTAATACCAATTATCAACTTACAGAAAAAGAGTTAGATTTTTTAGCCGAGTTGCACAAAGGTTTGCAAAATGATTTAGACCTCTATAACGAAGATGAGCTAAAGTTTTTCTTTATTGGTGATATTTTGCGATTAGTCAAATTCAAAACAGAAACTTATCGAGCCTTTACACAAAGGCACATGGAATTTAGTACACAAACAGTTGATAATCAACCAATTACTGTTGCAGGAATTGTTGAGTTAGTGGTGGCAACAGGTCAGCAAAATCCTAAAAAACCTTTTTTTTTCTTACAAGAATTTAAACAGTCTTTAAAACGTAATAACGACCCACTGGGGCAATTATTGATAGCTATGTTGGCAGCTAAAGTGCTTAATAAGAATGGCAAAGCTATTTATGGTTGTTATGTGTTGGGTAGTGCTTGGTATTTTGTGGTTTTAGCAGGCAATGAATATGGTGTAAGTTTGGTGTATGATGTTACGATTGCTGATAACTTACAAAAAATTGTTTGTCTATTAAAAGAGCAAAAAAAACAGATAGAACAAGAATTGGGTTTAATACCAAAAGATTAACAAGCACCTAAAAATAACCCCACAAAGGCTTCAAGCCCTTGTGGGGTTGGTGCGAGAAAGCAAAGCTACTAAAACTTTACCCCCAAGGTAATATAAAAAGCTCTGCCTCCAATGCCTTGATAGGGAACAGAATTAAGGCTACGTCTAAAATATTCGGGTTGCCAAACTTCAGAGTCTAATAAATTTTCGGCATACAGCGTAAGTTGGGTTTTGGGCATATTTTTTATGCGAAACAGCGTGGCAATATCTCCACTGATATTGAAACTTATCATATCAAAAGCTGCTGGTTCGGGGTTTACTTTCCTGCTTTTCTCTCCACCATGGTCAGGGTCATAAGCATTATCTACACTTGGCGGTTTGGAAAAAAAGACATTGTATAAACCTACACTAAAAGCCTTGTTTTTGGTAAAATAGGCAATGCCCGCACAAGTGGTAATGGCTGGCACAGCACTGGTATATTCTTTTCCTTCGTTGTCTTTGCTATAATAAAAAGAATAGTTGCCTGTTATCAGCAGTTGTGGCGAAGGCGAAAACCTACCTTCGGCTTCTATACCCTCAAAAGTGAGGTTGTGGTTGTTGGCAAAGGTATATTTTTCGTCGTTGATAACTTCTTTTTCTATCACATTAAACTGACGAGAGTTATAGTAGGTCAGGGCTGCATAGAATTTGGGTTTTTCGTAAAATAGCTGAATATCTGTTGTATGAACAGTTTCAGGTAGCAGTTCTTCGGGGTTTACAAATTCCTTGTTTTGATAATCTACATCAAGATGAGCAGCACTCCGAAATGCCTTGCCATATAATAATTTTGCACCCAAACCAAAGGGCAACAAACCTGTCAAACCTATGCGTGGGGCAATATCCATAGACGAATGCGAAGTTTTATTGACCTGTGCCCCACCTGTAATTTTGAAATATTTGAGTAATCTATAATCAACTTGGGAATAAAAAGCATAGTTGCTTTCAAAGCCTGTGGTGTCGGGCAATAATTTAATAGGCTTAAAATTTTCGTCTAATGAACCTTTGGAGTTGTTGCTATTGATATTATACAAAGCCCCCACCACTATATTTAGGTTTTTGATAGGTCTAATGAAATGCGTAACTTCAGTCAGGTTGTCTAAGGTGTTAAACCTTGTGCTGTTGTCGTCAAAAAAAGTAAAGTGTATGTTATGTGTATTTACTGTATTGTTGATAGTCATGTTCCAATTTTTGGAAAAAGAATGGCGAAAACCTACATCTACAAAGCCTCGTCTGGACGTAGTAACGTCATAATTGCCTGCGTTTTGCGACCATTCCGATTCGTTGTTCATCACATTTGCTCTTATGCCTCCATAATAGCCCCGCAGGGTAAATTTTTTGCCTTCTGCGCTCAAATAGACTCCAAAGTTTTCGTTAGCTCCCTTCATAGTTCTCTGCACACTGTCCCTGTCAAAATAGGTACTTTCCCAGCCTTCCTGCCCATAATAACGTGCTGATGCGTGAAAAGTGAAGTTTTCTTTATTATAGGATTGCGTAAAAATTACGCCCCTTGTTCCCGCAGCCCCAAATCTGGTTTGCACACTGGTTCCTGTTTCCTTTTCGTTTCGCATAATGAAATTGATAACGCCTGTGTATGCACCCGAACCATACAGCACCGAACCAGGTCCTCTAATAATTTCTATTTTTTCTATGTCCTCTATTGCCAATCCGTTGAGAAAAGCCATGTCCACGCCCCCAAACAAACTTTCTCGAACAGGTCTGCCGTTGAGCAAGAGCAAAACGTGAGAAGAATAGTTGCGGGTGAGGTCGCCACGCAAAGAAGTCATGTTATTGAACAAGTGCGTAGGACTTGCCAAATAGAAGTTAGTCAAACGGTTGAGTACATCTCCAATGGTATTGCCACCAAAAGCTATAATTTCCTCCCGACTGACCACCTGCACAATGGCGGGGGCTTCGGAGGTTTTTTCCTCTGCTTTGGAGGCAGTGGAGGTAGTTTGTGCAAGCATACTAACTTTTTGGGTGCTTTTGTCCATTTTGTCTAAGCCAAGTTGCAAAATGGTATTGCTCAATGTATCTTTTTCTTGGGCAGTGGCAACAAAAGTACAGAACAACAGACTGAAAATCAGGTAGCTGTTCAATCGTAATATTTTTTTCATTTGAAGTCGTTTAGCTATACAAAAATGTAAAAAGTAATCATTATATCAAAATAAAAAGGTTTATTTTGGTCGTCAAAAAAATAGGTTTCATAGGGAAAAATATGGCACTGGTCGAAAAGTTGTTTGTGAGGACACAACACGAAATAAAGTCCAACATAAAAGGTTTTAAATTATTTTGGCTTGCAAAGTAAGAAAACTTATTTATTTTTGTTATATAGAAAGTCAATAAAGGCAAAATGATTATAGTAGAACTTATGGGGGGCATGGGCAACCAACTTTTTCAATATGCAGCAGGCAGATGTTTGGCTATGCAACGCAACCAGCCTTTGTATTTAGACCTTGCTACCTTGCTCGACCGTAGCCCAAACAAAGAAGAAGGTTTTGTGTATCGGGATTATGATTTGGGAATTTTTAATACGCAAGAAAATTTTGCTATCCCTGCTATGGTGTTTGATTTGATAGGTAGCAGTAGCCTCTCCCCTACCCTTTGGCAACGAATCAAAAGAAAATTTAATACAGCAGTTAAAGGTGTGAACTATGAAAAAAGGTTATACAAAGAACCCCATTTTCATTATGACGAACAATTTTACAAACAACAAGCCCCGCTATACCTCAACGGCTATTGGCAGAGTGCAAAGTATTTTGAACCTATTGCTCATCTTTTAAGACAAGAATTGACATTTCGTCAGCCTTTGCCACCGCATTGCGAAGGATTGGCTACGCAAATCAAACAGACCAACAGTATTTGCCTCAATGTAAGGCGTGGAGATTTTGTAAATAGTACCAAAACCAGCCAACTTTTGGGGTTTATTGGTTTAGATTATCTGCAAAATGGAATAGTGGAAATGTTGCAAAAAGTAGAAAACCCTCACTTTTTTGTGTTTTCAGACGAACCGCAATGGTGTGTAGAAAACTTGCCCCTCTCCTACCCTACTGTGTATGTTACTCACGAATACGCAGGCGAAAAATTTAAGGATTATTTACAATTAATGACTCTCTGCAAGCATTTTGTGATACCCAACAGCACTTTTGCGTGGTGGGCTGCATGGTTGGCTACTTACCCCAAAAAAATAGTCATTTCACCCAAAAAATGGTTTGCTAACAACCAAATGAACTGCCAAGACCTTATTCCAGAGGAATGGACAAGAATTTAAGTTTGAATATCAGAAACTTTACACTAACCTAAAAAAAACCAGCAAAAAAAACAGCACCCCATTTCTCCACGAAACAAGATGCCGTTTTTTTAATTATGAATTTTCAATTACGAATTACGAAAAAAATACTTTCGTAATTCGTAATTAAAAATTTACTGGGTGGCACTCCACTAATTCATCCACTAATTCATTTACTGTTTCACCGTTTTCTTCGTAGCCGTTTTGCCATCAGTGCTTAGACTGATAACATAGACCCCTGCGGCTACGTGCTGCAAATGCAATTTGTGTTCGTAAGCACCTGCGGTAGCTGTTTCAGTGAATTGGTACACCTCTTTGCCCACCACGTCTGTTACAGAGATTTTCACTAAGCCAGCTTTTGCCAACGTCGTTTTAATCATCACTTCGCCTTCGTGAGGGTTTGGATAGACCTGTGTAGCTTGGCTCAATGTCAAGTCTTCGGCTGCTGTAAC
The DNA here is from genome assembly GCA_013299115.1 of Cytophagales bacterium. GTDB lineage: Bacteria > Bacteroidota > Bacteroidia > Cytophagales > Thermoflexibacteraceae > JAAFKA01. The sequence goes on along the minus strand of JAAFKA010000038.1, from coordinate 5,622 downwards.
AACAGGCAAGCTGAAAGTCAAAACATTGGAGAATACCGTACAACCATTAGCCGTTGCCCCTACTTGGTAGTTGCCGTTGGCTGTTGGTTTGAAGGTGTTGCCTGTGCCTACATTGGTCGTTGTACCATTCGCATTCACCTGCACCCATTGGAAGGTTAAACCTGCTGCTGGGTTTACCACTTGCAAATCTCCGTTGGCTGCATAGTTGATAAACGGATTATCGGGCAATCTGTCTATGGCAATCGCAGGACTTGCATTGCTGACCACACCATAAATAATACCTCTTATCTGCACTCGGTAGCCTGTGCCACTTGGTACAGAGGCAGGAATAGTTCCTTGCACACTGCCCGAAGTAGTCAAAGGAAAATTACCCAAACTGATTGCATTGGCAAAGTTTCCGTTGGCATCAGAGATGTAAGCCGCCATGATGTTGCCCGCAGGGAAAGTGCCGTCTGTGGTGTAGTTTATGGTAATGTTAGCCCCACCGCAGAACCTTGCTGCTGACAAACTTGTCAAAATAATGTTCGGAACAGCTATGAAACGAACCTGAACAGGCACTGCTGCATTGAAGTTGTCGTTACCTGCTTGGGTCAATTCTAACACTGTTTCGCCGCCTGCGGTCATATTTACAGTTCCTGCTGCTTGATTAACAGTTCCTGTGCCACTCACAATGCGTATGGAAACAGGCAAATTGGAACTTGCTACTGCACCCAAATTAATTGCTGTATTGAGCAAAGGATTAATAGGCTGCGTAAACCTGATAGTTTGGTTTGCTTTTGCAACCTCAAAAGTACGAACTACATTGGTGGCTGCATTCCACAAATCATTGCCAGCTTGGGCAAAAGTCAAAGAGATGTTACCAGCCCCGTTGATAGTCAAGGTATTGCCAACTATGGTTGCGTTTCCTGTTACGGTTGTTGTTACAGGCAAATTGGAAGTTGCCGATGCCGAAACTGTGGCAGTAGTCAGTTGTCCAAACACGCCATTGAAAGGGGCAATAATATTGCCAATACTTTGGTTTGCTTTCACTACATTGAAACTACGCGTAAGGGTAGTTGCAGCAGCAAAGTTGCCACCCGCAGGCACTGTTGCAGTGATGGTAACTCTGCCAACCGCAGGAGTAGTCGTATTGAGAACTACCAAATTAGGTTGAGCAGGTAAAATACTTGCAATATTTTGTCCTGCTGTAATTGTATAAACCACAGGCAAGCCCGAAGAACTGCGTGCATTGACAAAGAAATTGCCACTGTTCCATGCCCTATCAGGTATGCTGTCGAAACCTACTATGCTTTGCGGTGCAGGCAAAATACGGAAAGTGCGGCGAACAGGCGTAGCTGCTAAGAAAGCAAAATTGCCACTTTGCGTAGCTTCTACCACTACTTCACCCAAACCTGTCATGCTTGCAGTGTTGCCACCAACAGCCAAATTGCCACTCACGACTGTAAACGAAACCGGCAAACCTGAACTTGCAGTAGCCACCAAAGTAAATGGTACGGTGCTGAAAATACGGTCGGGCAAGGCATCGAAAGTGATGGTTTGCGAAGCTGGGGCTGGTGGTGGCGGAGGTGCAGAGCAAGAAATAGTAGCTGTTACGCTGGTGCGAGGGGACAAAGCTAAGGTGCTGATATTGAGGTCGAAAAACGAATTATAAATATTAAAATTGGCTGCACCTGTTGGCGTGGTGGCAGAGGCAAAAATACTGACCAAACCATTGGAACTTAAAAACGGATAGGTAGTTGTGGGGGCTAACAAAGAAATTTGCCCCAGTGCTACGTCTGCACCAACATTTTCGTTTACCAAACGGTAGCTACCTGCTGAAGGAATGGCAATGTTCAAGGGTACTGTAACTTTTGTACCTATTTGGGCTGCGGTAAAAGTGGCAACTACGGCTGCACCCAACGCATTTGCACCTGTGGAATTGTAGAGTTGAATGGTGCTTGTGCCTGCTGCTGCGGGATAAACTGCAACAGAATTGAGTGTGCCACTGCCCAAAGTCGTGAACAACAAAGCCTGTCCTTTGGTGGGGGCTGCTGCAAAAGTGCCGACTGTATTGTCTGCCAAACCAATGCCCGAAGCTGCCGAAGGTGCTAAATTGGAAACAAAAAAGTTGGTGGTAGCACCAATGTTGGTGGCTGCAAAAGGTGAGCCTGTTCCCAAAACTGTTGTGCTATTGGCAGTTGCAAACCATTGCAAACCTGTACCTGTGGCGTTGAGTTGTATGGTGGTGGGATTGGTGGGTGAGCCACAACCTGTGCCATTTGTGCCTGCGGGGGCTGCTATCAAATTGACTGTTACAGGATTGGAAGTTGCGTTTTGGTTGCTGGCTGTGCAAGTTACAACACACCTGTATTGGGTGCTTTGGGTGATGTTGGTAGCCAAATAAGTAGCACCAATTTCGCCTGTTACGTTGTTGAAATTCACGCCATTGTCCGTAGAACTTTGCCATTGGTAGCTTACCCCAATTCCTGCAGTTGCATTTTGTAAAGAAAGCCTTACACTGCCTCCAACGCCAATGGTGGTGGCTGTTGCCAATGTGTTTGCAGGTGTAGGGGTGCCTGTGCAGGCGGGGGAAATGCTGGCAAAGGTAAAAAATTCACCATTGGTGGCTATGGGCAAATGTCCACTTGCTGCGGTGTTTACAGTGTAATTTGTGTTATTGACAATAGCCCCTGCTGTACTGCCCGAAGTGCTGCGGTTTGTCCATGTACCTGCTGTATTTACCAAAGATTGTGCTATTCGCAAGTTTGCCCCGTCGCCTTGTAAATTGTTACTATTGGGTGCAAAATCAGTGTTTACGCCTACAAAACTGATGTTTGAGGTGGTTGGCGTAAGTGGCGTAGCCCCAATGTCTTGCACTCTGTATGAAATAGTACTTGCCAATGCCAACAAAGGCATATTGACGTTGCCTGTCGGTGGGTTTGCCTCTAAGGAAACCAACACACTTTGGTTTGCCCAGTTTGCAGAGTTGGTAAATGTTACCAATTTCAAGGCATTGTTATTGCGGCTTGGTGTGCAAAAATTGCCACCCAAACCCATTGGAAATTGACGAGAAACCGAAAAACCTGTACCAAAATTGACACGCAACGTACCTATGACATAAGAGCCGTGATTATTGACAGCACCCGAACTATATACACTCTGGGAACTGCCATTGGTCATGGCTGCATTAGACAAAGCATTGATAGTCAATAAGTTGGTCGGTGTACTGTAAATAATTCCCCTCGACATAGTCCAAAAACCTCCTGTGGTGATGCCTGACCCAACAGACATAGGAAAAGTCAATTCTATGTTGTCAAAAGTAGAAACAAACAAAGACCCTGTAACAGTGTAGGCTGTGCCATCAAAACGGACTTCATGCCCTGTTTGAATGAGTTGTTTGCTCAATCTGGCTTCGTTGGTAGAGGCATATCGCAAGTTGAAAACCCGTGGGGCAGTCAAAGTCCCCCAAATAGGTCTTGCGGTCAAAGTACCACTGCTGCGTTGTACTGTGAAGTCAAAAGCTGCTATATTTTGCCCAAAAGTGAGGTTTCCGTTTGGATTGACAGCCCCATCATACAAAATACAATTTGAACTAACCACCAAAGGTGCGTTGTAGGTTACGCCTGATGCGTTGTTGTGCATGATAGCGGGGATTGTGCGGTTAGCAGCAATGCCTACTGTACCTGTTCCGCTATACGTGGCGGGTGAGCCACCACAAAAATACAATCCTGCTTGGCTTTGCGTAGTGGCAGTAGGCGGAATACCAAAGTCGAGGTTTCCATTATTGACTGCATTGCCTCCAATATATAACAATTTTCCTGTGGTGGCAGTACCTCTAAAATTGCCATTCCCTCCTGCATCAACAGTCAAATCTCCCATGACGTGCATAAGTTGAGCAAAAGTAGTGGTGGTCATAGTCAAAGTGCCTGTTGCCTGAATGGTTAGATTTTGGCAACGAGTCATGGCTGCTAAGTTGTTTGTCGTTACAGCATGGGCAATCACAACGTGGTTGTTTGCATTGGGAACAACGCCGCCTGTCCACGTGGCTGCGGTGTTCCAATCTCCTGTTGCTGCCGAAGTAATGGTAGTTGGGGTAAATTCCTCGACTGTAAAGTCGTCTATCCAAATGTTAGAAACTTGTCCATCAGGCGAAGCCTCCAAACCAATTTTTACGTTGGCAGCCCGAAATTCTGCGGGAATAATTACATTGACCTGTTGCCAAGGCGAGGAGGAAATAGGCGAAGATGTATTGGCAAAGCCCGATGGAATAATCATAATAGACTTCCAAGTTGCTCCGTTGTCTTTGGAGGCAACCACACGAACAGGCACTAAGGCAGGATTACCCGCCGAAAACAACCAAAAACGAGCATAAGGGCTTGTGGAAGTAGTCAAGTCTAAGGTTGGCGAGAGCAAAGTCCGCATATACTCCCCTGCAATAGAACCTGCATTGAGGTTGTTGAACCATAATACGCCTGTTCCCGAAACCGCAGCATCAGGTCTTGTACCTGCACTTGTGGGGGCAAGAGTCCACGCTGTTGTGCCTGTGTTCACGTTTCTCTCCCAATCTTGGTCGTTGCCTGTACCCGAATTTAGCCCATCGGGAAACCCGTCATGGCGAATAATGGTGCGGTGCTGTGTCCAATTTTGGTTTGCGGGAATGGTAGTAGCCGACCCCGAAGGAGCCATGGCAGTCGTTAGCGTAGTTGTGCCTGTAAACGGTGCCTCAAAGTCTTGACGGAGGTAGGTTTGTGCCGAACTTTGGAGGGTAGCCACCGAAAAAAAGGTCAAGCACAAGGCTTTTTGTAACAAATGAATATGTTTTTGCATAAAAAAATAAGGTTAATTGGTAAAATAATGAGTAAACAAACTACAATGTAAAAAAATAGGTAGATTTGCAAAAGAAAGATAAAAAATAAATTAGAATTTGTTTATTTTTGTAGTAAGCAAAATTGACAAACCAGATGAAATTTGCAGACATAAAAAATGACGTTGCTTTCCACAAGATATTTGGCAGCGAGGATAGGAAAGAAAGCCTAATTTCTTTCCTCAATGCCACCTTACAATTTGAAGGAGAACAACGGATTAAAGAAGTGGCTATTGTAAACCCTTATCAACTGCCGAAGTTGAAAAGTGGAAAAGCTACCATTGTGGACGTAAAAGCAACCGACCAATCGGGCAGGTCATATATTGTGGAAATGCAAGTGGCTGACAAAGATGGGTTTGGTAAGAGAGTATTGTACTATTTTGCAAAAGCCTACAGCAACCAAATTAAACGCGGTGACCAGTACCGCAAGCTGAAACCTGTGTATTTTATCGGCATTTTGAATTTTGACTATACACAAGGCAAAAACTACATCAGTCGCAGCCAAGTAGTAGATGTAGAAACAGGGGAGCAAACTTTCAAAGATGTAGAATTTACGCTGATAGAGTTGCCCAAATTCAAGAAAAAACTCAATAAATTGCAAAATTTATTTGAGAAGTGGGTATATTTTATCAAAAATGCCGAAAACATGACCTTCATACCTGATGATGTGCAAGATGAAGGACTGAAATCTGCCTACGAAAATGCCAATCAATACACTTGGTCGAAGGAAGAACTCGATGCGTATGATGCCATTTACATCAGAGAGGAAGATGAAAGGG
>JAAFKA010000037.1 GCA_013299115.1 Cytophagales bacterium | reverse complement strand
TTGCACAAAGTTTGCAAATAGAAATCATACTGTACTGCACCTTCTACCTGCCCAATGGTAAAAGTAGTGGCGTTGTTGGCAATGAATCTTGCAGTCCAGAAATTAGTAGTGGCTGGTTTGAAAAGCATCAAAATTCGTTTGGTAGCATCAAAAGCAGTTTCGCCATTTGTCCATTCTAATTTGATACCCGCAAAGCCGTTGGGTTGTGTTACATTGGTTACTATCAAGCCACTTAACGAATGGGTACAAGCTGTTCGGGTGTAGTTCGGTGTTCCCAAAAGTGCCGATGTTGCTGTTGCACCTTGTGTTACGGTTACCAAACCTGTTGTAAATCCATCATTGACTACGGCGGTAATGGTGGTTGCATTGACGACTACAAAACTACGTGCAGCTACGCCACCAATGGTTACAGCTGTTGCTCCTGTGAAGTTTGTACCTGTGATGGTTACAGTAACATCTACTCCGCCAGAGGTGGGGGTAAAGTTGGTAATAGCAAGTGGTGGTGCTACTGTTTCCCAAGCCCCAATGGTGGGGGTGGCTGCACGTGCAGTGCCGTCAAATTGGGTGGTGATGCCTGTGCCTGCTACGCCTGTTAAAGTTACGGTCGGTTTGTAGTCGGTGGCTACTGTGCCTGTGGCTGCAAAAGCTGGGTCTGTTGTCAAACTATTGGCATCTTGCCCCGAAATCAAAGGCAAGGCTGCAACATCTGCACTATTGAAACGACCTAACACGCCATTTGTGCCTGTTGCACGATAGACATTGTAATCTAAGGTTAAAGTTCCTGCTGTTGCGTAGTTAAAAAAGGCTGCATAGTTTTTACCAGCACCTGCATTGCTGCGGGCATTGACAAATAAATTGTTGCGGAAGTTGCGGGTGTTGGTGTTGGTATTTGACCATAAAGCTGCACTGTTGGCTGTACCTGTTACAGAACCACCCAAATAGACAGTATTAAAATACAAGTTGTTGTTATTGGTGGCTGCTCCTGTTTCTGAAATACCTCGCACCTCACAACTTACTGAAGGACTAAGGTTGATGAGGTTATTGCTATAGGTGGTTGCACCTGCTGTGGCAGTAATACCATTGATAGTAGCTGTACCACTTGCAGCAGAGAGGCTATGAATAAAATTACGTTCTACCAGATTACCTGCTATGATATTTCCATTGATTCTAATGCCAGACACAACCACAGCTGCAGAGGAAGCCGTACTGCTGAGATTATGAATGAGGTTGCCACTATAAGTATTGGCTGCAGTACCACTTGGAGAATATATTAAAATACCATTGATTACTGAGAGAAAGTCTGTAGCCGTATTAGGGGCTGCACACTCCAAATACCGCACTGTATTGTTAAGCACATTTGCTGTTGCAAGAGTCCCAATTGTAATACCATTCACACGACTGCTATTCGCTGAATTGCTGGTCGTATTCACTATCACTGCTGTACTATAGCCAATGACATTACTTTGCAAAATTTTAGTGCTTCCTGCACCCTCTACTTCTATACCCGTAAAATTGATAGGGGCTGTGGTAGCGTTGAGTTTGATACCGCCTATCAGATTATTGCTTATTGTAGCATTGGTAGCTGAAGAATGTAGAATAACCCAAGAAGTCAAAGCATTAGCCGTAGTTCCTGTATTAGTAATAACAATTACATCATTAGTAGTCGTGCTACCTATGGTATTGCCTAAAATATTTACCAGCCCAGTGTTTATCAATATGCTCCGAAAAGAAGCTCCTCCCGCAGTAGTATTACAAGTAACATCTATGGCGGTAATTATATTATTTTGCACTGTGGAGGCAGTAGTAGCTCCTCCACTCGAAAAATAAATGGGATAAAATACTGAATTATTTACTCCCGCAAAGGTATAAGTACCTGTGCCTGCACTGTTCGTAAAGCCAGTAGTGTTTCCACTGATGAGGTGGTTGTTATTGCCTGTTGTGCTGGCTACTTCTATACATGCGTGAACAGTCCCTGTGGTTTGGGTACGAGTAGCAGTTTGGTAGAGTTTGTTGTTGGAGATAGTCCAATCTGTGGTGCCTTGTGCCAAATAAAAACCATTGCTTTGGGCTGTTGCACTAAAAAAGTCAAAAATATTGCAACCTGTAATGGTGTTGTTGCTGTTGTAATGGGCAACGGATGTGCTTGTACCACTGCTATAAATAGCTTTGGCGGGTAAATTTGTGCCATCAGAGCCTATATTACAGTTAGAAATCGTATTATTGTCATTACCTATGCTGCCTGTGGTGGTGCTGAACCAAATCGTACCGCCATTGGTGGTAGTTGTCATTGTTGAAGCACCATTTATCGTACAGTTTGTAACCGTATTGTTAGTTGCATCATTGACAAACTGAATAGTAGAAGTTCCCGCACTATTTGAGGTACTTTGGTTTACAAAGGTCAAACTGTTGCCTCCTGTGTTCAGTCCGTTGATGGTTACGTTGTCTGCTCCGTTTAAGTTTATCAATGGTGAACCCGACAAATTGCCCGAAATAGTACGTGCAGCACCTCCCGATGGCGAAATTGTCAAACTTGTCCAGTTACTTACCGAAGGTTGGTTCAAACTTGCAGTTGCTAACTCGGTGGTATTGCCTATAATAGAAACTGTGATGTTATTTCCTGCTTGCGTACCTTGTGCATTGAGGGCTGTGAAAGCAGTTCCCAAATTAGGATAATTACCGTTTGCTCCTGTGCTACCTGCAATGATAACAGCAGTTGTGCCTGTAAAAGGAGAAATAGCATCTGCTCCTATGTCTGAGTCGGGTGCTGGATACCTTGCTTGTCCATCATAATCCTCTAACAATGGAACATTAGTACCTGTTCCTGCTATGGCTGTGGTGGGAGCTAAAACGTGCAAGTCAGCAGTAGCTGTATTTGTCCAGTTTACGGTTACTGCTGATTGGGAATTGGCATCACTGGCAGAGGCTGTCTGCCAAGCAGCAAAGGTTTGGTCGCCACCCCAATCGCCAATCGTGGCTGCATTTCCGAGCAAGATATTGTAATTGCTGGCATTAGTTCCCCAACCTGTGGCAGAAACCGTAGCCCCATAATTATTAGAGATAGCATAGTGTTTGCCTGTGCCTCCGCTGCGGGTATTGCTCAATATATTATTACGGACATCAACTGTGGCTGTTTGGGCTATTACAGAGAAATTTCCTCTGTAAAAGCCAAAACTGGGCTGCGCACCTGATGCAGCCGTACCACTAATAGCTATTGAGTTGCCATAAATGTTACTTGCAATTGAACTACCACCATAATTACCCCAAATACCTACAAAAGCCGTATTAGTGGTTTGCCCATTACCCAAAGAAACCATATTATTGCTAATTGTAAGCAAAGTAGTACCACCCCGAATAGCAATACCAGCAGCTACTGCGGGGGCAGTTGCAGTAGTAGAAGCTCCTGCATTGCTGAGGTTATAGATACGATTGCGGGTTACAATCGTGTTAGTAGCTACTGCACAAGTAATGCCAGCTACTATGATATTCGTTGTTGCTGTATTGGTAGCCGAAATATTAAAAATGGTGTTTTGAGAAATTATATCATTTGTACCCATACCACAATAAATGCCTTGAGCAGCACATTGTCCATTTGAAAACAATGTTAAACCACTGTTTGTAGTCAAATTGCTAATGGTATTGTTTGTAAATAAATAAGTACCATTAGCACCTGACGTGGCTGTCATTATGCCTCGCACATAACCAGTACCTGTGCCAAAAGAAGCCATATTTTGTATGGTGTTGTTGTTCACTGTAACCGTAGCTGTAATGTTGCTGACTACTTCAATACCCCCTACAATAGAACTGCCTGTGGTTGTGCCATTGACACCTGCCACCATATTATTGGCTGTACTGTTGCCAATGGTGTTGTTGCTGATGGTTAGTCCTGCTACTGTACCCGTAGCCGAACACCTGATGCCTGTGATGCCACCTGCAATGGCAGCAGTAGGACTTGTGGAAGCCAAACCTCCAATGATGTTGTTGCGAATATCTACATTGCCTGTGGAGGAAGTATTGATACCTACTATTGTGCCTTGTGTAGTGGTAGGTACTGCACTTAATAAAGCTGTGCCTGTGCTTCCGCCTATGGTATTACCTGTAACAGTACCTATGTTTACGTTACCTGCTGTTACGTTGATACCGCACAAAATACCATTGGTAGTAGCTGCTCCGCTTGAAGTGGCTAAACTGATGGCAGTGATGGTGTTGTTTTGTACGGAAGTAGCAGTAGTAGTGCCAACAGCTAAGTTAATACCAATAAACCGAGTAGCTACTGTGCCAGCCATAGTGTAAGTGCCTGTACCTGTACTGGTGGCATAGCCTATGGTATTGCCTGTAATGATATATCCATCGCCTGTTTGTACACTGATACCGTTATGCGTATTGGCTGTGGTATAAGTTCGGGTGGCTGTTTGGAAAAGTTTGTTGTTGGTGATAGTCCAAGTCGAATTGCCTATGCTTGCGAGCAAAATACCCGAAGAAACTGCACCCGCACTAAAAAAATTGCTGATGTTATTGCCTGTTAAGATATTGCCACTGTTGTCAATCGCAGTCGAAGTTCCTGTTGAAGCAATGCTGAATCGCGGAAAATTAGCACCCGAATTAGTAATGTTGCAAGTAGAAATTGTATTGTTGTCGTTGCCTGTGGTAACACCAGTATTAAAGAAAACCACACCTGCTATGGTGGTTGCACCACTTAGCGTACAGTTGGTAATGGTGTTGCTTGTGGCATCAGCAATAAACTGAACAGTAGAAGTTCCTATGGTGTTGGCGGTGCTGGTGTTGTCTATCGTTAAGCTATTTCCACCTGTATTTAAACCGTTAATCGTTACATTATCTGCCCCATTGAGGTCTATCAAAGGTGCTGCCAAGTTTCCTGTTATGCTGCGTGCAGCCCCGCCCGATGGCGAAATGGTGAGGCTTGTCCACGAACTGACTGAAGGCTGATTGAGAACTGCCGTTGCCGTTTCAGTCGTGTTGCCTGTGATGGAAATGGTAATAACATTTCCTGCCTGTGTGGTCTGCGTATTGAGGGCATCAAATGCAGCTTTGAGGGTGGTAAACGTAGTGTTTACTGCACCGCCGCCCGCCGAGCCTGAAATAGTAACTTGTGCCTGTGCAAAGCCCCCCAGCCCCCAAAGGGGGAGCAAAAAGGTGCAAAAAAGCACCACTGCCAAGGTTGCCCTAACTTTGGCAGTGGCTCTTTTAGCCCTGCCAATAGTTATTTTTTTAAGTGATAGACTGTTCATTTTTTTAAAATTGGGTTTAGGAAAATAAATATCACTAACATTTCTTTTAGAAATGTTAGTGATAAGGTTATAACTATTATTGCTTGTTTTTAGTTATAAAATTTATGCAATTCTAAATTAAAGAACAAGGCTGAAGTAAAAAATGTCGTAAAGTCGCCAAAACATGGCGTGAAGTGGCTAAAATGTGGCGTGAAATTTTGGGCAACAAAAAAATAACTTACCAAAAGAGGTGGAAAAGCTCTTAGGCATTTTCTATTCTTTTTATCTAGTTCTTCTAAAATTATCAACCTATAAGAAAATTAACAAATAAAGCAGTATCATTCTCAAGTTTTTTATTAGCTTTGTAAGAATCTTATTTACAGTTTGATTAATCATTTTTAATGCTTAATTTGTGAAAACTCTATCTTTTTTTGTCAGCTTGTGTTTGTTCGTTTTTCTGCCTTTGTTTGCCCAAGACAAAGCAGAGCAAAACGACAAAGACCTTGTAGCTTTAAAAGAGCAGTTGAGAACAACCCAACAACCTGATAAAAAAATTGTAGTTTTGTACCAGTTGGCACAAGCCACTTTTCAGAGCCAACCAGCCGAAAGTATCAAATATTTGTATGAAGCCATAGCCCAAGCAGACGATACAGTGGTAACAGCTAAGTTGTTGCCTTCTTACCTTTTGTTGCAAGATGCCCTAAAAAAGCAAGCAGACAATACACAATTAGCCGAAAACAGTGAATTATTGGCAGCTTACTACCAAAAACAGCAGCAACCAACAGAGCAAGTGGTTTATCTCCGCATGGCAGGTAGTGCTTGCGAACAGTTGGGAGATTATGAAAAAGCCTTGCAGTTTTATAGGCAATGGGCAGACCTCATGCAAGCCCAAGAAGGTAGTTTAAGTTATTTGGAGGCTTTGAATGCCATAGGAATTGTTTTGCGGACACAGCGAAATTTTGACAAAGCAAAGCCTTATTTTGTCGAAACCATGCGCAAAGGCAATGTTTTGTATAAAAAACAAGCAAAAGATGAGGACAAAAGAAAAGTAGCTTTGTTGCTCGGCGACAGCTACAATGCGTGGGGCGGATGGCATTATTGGCAGCAAAGCATAGACAGTGCTTTGTTTTACTTCCAAAAGTCGTATCAATTCAGGTTTCAGGCAAAAGATACCGTAGCTTTTGCCAAATCTATGAACAACATTGGGCTAATTTATAGACGCAAAAAAGATTATGCCAATGCCCTCAAAAACTTTAAGGCTTGTTTGCAAGTGTTGCAAACTCAACAAGATTCTCTATCTGCCATTACTGCCCTCAATAACATAGGCAAAACCTATATCTTAATGCAAGATGGCGAAAAAGCTACGCAAATTTTGGCTAAAGCCCTCGAATTGGCTCAACGCAAAAAGGCAAAGCCCAAAATTATAGAAACTTACGAAACCTTGATAGAATTGTATGATTCTACACGCAATTACCAAAAAGCCTTTGCTTATCAAGCCAAATTAGCCTTATTGAAAGATAGTTTGTATGACGAAAGAACAGCAGAACACGCCGCCACTATGCAGGCAAGGTATGAAACCAACCGCCACCGCCAAGAAGTAGAAGCACAAAAGGCTGTTCACGAATTGGAAGTGCAAAACCAAACCAACAGAACTCGTTTTGTGTTTGGGGCTTTGGTGTTGGCAATCATAGCAGCAGGAATTTTTTATAGTCGTTTTCGTCTAAAAAAGAAGTCAAACGAACAGTTGCAACAACAGTATGCCGAAATTAACCAGCAAAAAGAGGAGATAGAGGCACAAAGAGGTTACATAGAAGACCAAAATAACACCTTAATCAAGCAGCACCAAGATATTTTGAGTAGTATCAACTACGCCAAAAGAATACAGACTGCCATTTTGCCACCCATAGACGAAATCAAAAAGGTATTTCCGCAATCTTTTGTGTTATTTTTGCCAAAAGATGTGGTAAGTGGCGACTTTTTTTGGTTTGCCGAAGAAACAGACCCCAAGACGCAAGAAATTTGCCATGTCATCGCAGCCGTAGATTGCACAGGGCATGGGGTGCCTGGGGCATTTATGTCTTTGATTGGCAATACCTTATTAGACGAAATTGTGCATATCTTGCAAATTTTGTCCCCCGATTTAATCCTTTTAGAATTAGACAAACGCATACGCAAAATACTCAAACAAAATGAAACCCTGCAACGAGATGGTATGGATTTGGCTATCTGCACCATAAATCGCAGCCAGCAAACCATTACCTATGCAGGGGCAATGAATCCTTTGTTTATCTTGCGAGATGGGCAACCCGAATTAATTAAAGGAAGTAGAAACCCCATAGGTGGCGTGTGGGCAGAGGCGGAAATCAAAAGTTTTGAAAAGCACACCATCAGTTACGCCAATGTGCAGCAAAATGCAACCATTTATTTGTTTTCTGACGGCTACCAAGACCAATTTGGCGGGGCAGAAAGCAAGAAGTTTATGCTCAAAAACTTCAAAACTTTGCTTGCGGACATTCATACCAAACCTTTTGCCGAACAACAACAAATCTTGCACACTACGTTGGTAAAATGGAGAGAACAAGGACAAGAAAGTCAGATAGATGATGTGTTGGTGATGGGGTTGGCGTTGAAATAGTAACTACTTAAAAAAACAATATGAAAAAAAAAATAGCTTTTCTTTTCTGGGCTTTTTTGCCTTTTTTTTGCTTTGCCCAACAAAATAAATTGTATGTACTCAATTTAGAACAACCTCAAAATCAATACCTTAACCCAAATTATGCCCCACTAAGTAAAACTATTTTGTTGTTGGCAAAGCAAAACAGCCTATCAATTTTTTTGGCAACTCGCAACGCCCAACCTCAATTTTTAGACTCTGCTGCCCTTGCCAAAAGATTTGTAAGCAATACCTACACAAACACAACAGACAGCACAGCAACAGAAGAAGTAAACAAAGAAACAACCAACGACACAGCACAACTAACCTACATAGGAATAGAAACTATTGGAATTGAAAACACAATCAAAATTTCAACTGAAATTTCAACTACGCAAAACTCTAACTTGTTGCCTATCAAGGCTTTACATTTTTTTAGGGACAAAGAATCTGCTGAAATGGGAGAATTGTCTGCAAATTTTTGGGAGTCGCCGTTGTACCTTTTTTCTATAGACTTTGCAGTTTTTTGTGCTGCTTATCAAAAATTGCAAACTCCCAAAGCTGTTTGGCACACTGCCCAAGCCACCAATATCTTAGGTTTTGGTGCAGTCCTTCGTTTGGAGAAAGAGCAAGAATTGATTGAATATTTGGCAACGGCTGCTAATCAAAACAAACTTGTGCCTTTTTATGCTGAAAAAAATAATAAACTTATCAAAAAGGACTTATCAGACACGAATGGTGCGACAATTCGCAAGGTGTCTGATAAATGGCGTGAAAGTATGTATAAAGAATTGCAAGAAATAGTCGAAAATAGGGCAAATAAAAATTATACTATTCGTTTGAAAGAAAAAGCAAGAGTTAAAAAATACTTATCAGACACCTTAAAGGTGTCTGATAAATGGTCTGAATCAGGTGTTTACCCAGAATTTTACCCAACTGAACTGCAAATTTTTGATGATGGCAATGCAGATAATAGCTATGCTGCCACTTATTGTTGTTCCTTTGATTTCCAAGATTTCTTAAACTTGCAAGACTGCAAAAATTGGCTGACAACCAACTGCCCCGAATGGACTGCTTACAGTTTGCCTACTGCCCTGCAAAAACAACTTTGGAAGGCAAGCCAAGTGATTGAATTGGACAAAACAGAAAACACCCAAATAGTTGATTATCAAGCTATTATTTGTGAAAAAAAATTGCAAAATAATCATTCGCTAAGTCAAATTTTTGTGAAAGACATAGACCTTCGGGCTGTGGAAAACCTTGCTTTGCAACGCAAAAACAAAGAAATTAGTCGCCTGTTTTTGAAAGCACTGTTTAAAAATAAAATCAAGGCGTATCAAGTGGCTTTGGTCGGTTTGCAAATGCAGGAAACAGCTTTGTCTTTGGGAGAAGTTTTGGCAAACTTGCGAATGGAAACTGCTCAATCTTTTGCCACCCCCATACAAGACCTTGCCAATGAGGAGATTACAGTGAATTTGCAAGCTAAACATCAGCAAACACCAATCTCCAAACCAGACAAACTCTACCGTAGTTTGCCCGACTCTTTGCAAGCCAATTATCATAGACCTCCTTCGCTGTATCGTTTGCAAGTGCTAACCCAAGCCTATTTTTCGACCCAAGGAGAACAAAAAACTTACCAACTGCACTACATTGCTTTGGTATTGCCTGCTGTTTTTTCTGCCAAAGGGATAGACGAAGTAGTGGCGTATTTCAGGGCTGAGGACTGCCAAAAAATAATTGACAAAACCCGCAAAGCACGTTTTAAAAATAGCCAAACCAACAAACGAAGCAATTACTTTGAGGCACTGCAAAACCAACAACTGCAAGGCTCTTTTTGGGAGGCAACGCCTGTGTTTGAAAACTAATTGCTTGGGTGCCACACAACTTCAAGTAGTATGACGAATTATTGTAAAGAACTTATAACTAAACTAACATTTTCTTAACTTTTTCAAACCTTTCTAAAAAGTTTACGTTCATTACTTATGGTTTTACCAAAACCAATCAACAAACAATTACCAAATCAAACCAACGACTTCTATGAACCATTTGCATCTCTTGTATGGAGGTATGTGCTTGTGGTTGCTGTTTTCTTGTAGCAACTCCAATCAGTCTGCTGATACCAAACAAACAACAAACAAGGTAAATCCAGCAACTACGGCAACCGTTTTGCCTCCAATCACAACCAAAAAAACACCACCACCTACTGCTAATCGAACTTCAATTAATTTTGAGGAAAAATTAATGGACAGTTTTACTAAAGGGCAAGTTGATTTTTTGAAAAAAATAGAAAAAGACTATCAGACTATTAAAAATCCCGAAGATTTAGCTATTTTTTATCGTGAAAAATTACCCCAAGTGGTGGAGTTGGTAAATAAAAAAATTAACCAATATGACCCAGAATCTGCCATGCTTCCTGCTGAAGTAGCCGAAAAATGGGCATGGTTTACAGATTACATGCCTTATATAAAGGTGGCTTTGTTCTGTACTGAGTGTACTACGGAGAGTTATGTATTGGTGCAACCCTTGCGTGAAAGGGCTGAAATTACAAACGGCAAATCAGATGATAAATTTTTTGATGCTTTACTTATTGCCAACCAAACCGCAGACATCCCAGCTAACGAGGTGTGTGATAAAATGCCCAACTCATGGACAAAACTGGTAAATTGCGACCTTTGCGGAACAGATATTTTGGGCAATAGCAAATACCTAAATACTTTGCAAGCTGTGCAAATAGCAAAGAAAGAGGGCAATTTATTTGCAAAAGATTTGCAAAACTTGTGGGAACAAGCCCTGCCGATGACTGCTACCAACTACTACTTTGACAAGGAAACAGTGCTAAAAGAACTCGAATTGATTATAAACACAGTAGAATTGAGCAAAAAAGAGAAAGAAAACCTCAAAAATCTCCGTTATTTGCTCAGTGTAGGTAAGAATGTTCAGTTTGATTGTCAGGATGGGAACTGCCAATTTTTGGCAATGTAGGCTAAGAATAAACTTTTTAGATGTAAGTTTTTATACAACTGTATAAGTTTTTTGTAATTGTTTAGGATAGTTACGGTTTTTTAACTAATTAGTTCTTGCAACTTTCCAAATTGTTTTTTACTTTTGGAAAGTTGCAAGAATTAAACTATCTCCAAGTTGGTATTGTGGATAAACTTTTGGGGGTTGTCAGAAAGATATAAAAAACAGCTTGTCAAGCTAACCAAAGCCAACTTCCAAAATGCACAAAAAACTACTTTTATTCTCATTGTTTTGTTTCTTGTGCCATTTTGCTACGCAAGCACAAACCAACGACAACGCACAAGATACAGTTTTTCAGCCTTCGGTCAAAGAGTTGCTGGGCTTACCTGTAAATGAAAACACCGAAATTGAGGTTACGACAGCCTCTAAGGTTGCCGAAAAACTTTCTGATGCCTCTGCCAGCATCACCGTTATTACCAGAGCCGACATAGACCGTTATGGCTACCGCAACCTTGCCGAAGCCCTTGCTCGTGTGCCAGAAGTTTATACACACTACACAGGTAGCAATTTTGATACAGATTTTCGAGGATTTTTTACCAACAACACCCGAAGAAATGTGCTGTTTATGATAAACGGACACCGCATAAACGACAGGTTTCACTTTGGCGACTTTTATGCTGATGTCGTCGGAGATTTGCACAATGTAGAGAGAATAGAAGTTATCAGAGGTCCTGGCGGGGCTTTGTATGGCAACGTGGCGGTTTTGGGCGTGGTCAATATCATCACCCGCAATGGGTTGGGCAGCAAACTGAGCAAAGAGGGCAACAAAGTAAATGCTTATGGTTCGGTAGTTTTTGAGGAAATAGGCAGGCAATCTTTGCAACAACGCTATGCCTTGGGAATTTTTACCCGAATTAGCCCAAAAGTTACGTTTTCGTTTGACCTCTACAAAGTGGGGGGTAACGTCTTGTACGACACCCGAACCGCCAACAGCCAACGTCCTTGGCAGAGTACACAAAGTATAGACGGGGCAGGTATGGCAACGATGCGAAGTCGCAACGAACTATATTTTTCGGAAGTAGATACCAAAGGCAGATTTACACCAGCTTTCGACATTCCAAGTTTTGATTTTCGGCTCAATGCAGGGGCTTTTTCGGTTGGTGGTTTTGCTCACTCCAAAACAACTACATGGGTTTCGCCCAAAGACAATGCAACTTTTAATCACCCTATCAATGACCGACACTGGGCTACTTCGGCATTTTTTGCAGAGTTTCACCCTACTAAAAATAGATGGGCAAATTTGGAACTCACTGCTCGATTGAGTGTAAACTTCAATACCAACCGAGAAAGTGCAGATTTTAGCAGCATAGACCGAAATGCTGCCAACGGATTGAGTTTGTTTAACAGCCAATTTGGTTTTCCTTATGGAGGAGCAAACGCCAATCGGTGGTTGAGGAATGACAATGGTAGATTTTACAACTATTCAGCCAGCATAGACCGCAGACTTTTTGCCGACAGTGCAGTCAATATACGCGGGGGTGGAATGTATGCCCACTATGCAGGTTTAGACCAATCCATAGGTTTTGAGTTGCAACTAAAACCCTATCAAAGCAAAAACGGAAAAATAACAGTCAATACAGGTGGCAACTATGAAATAGCCGACTACCAAAACATTCAGTGGTTTAGTTTCAGAGATTTGGGCTACACAGGGGCAAGACCAGGCGGAGGAATTTCTGATAATGGTTGGTATGCAGGGTTGTGGTTGCAAACAATTTACAAACCAACCGAAAAACTTACCATTACCGCAGGACTTCGTTACGACTACCAATTCATTGCCGATGTACACAGAAATTTGGAGGGAAAAATGCTTTACAGGGTCTTAGGCACACGCAACGACACCACAGCTTGGCAGGTGAAAGGCGTAGTAGCCCAAAACTTTACGCCTCGCGTGGCTGCTAACTACCGTTTCTCCGAAAAATTTAACATTCGTTTGATTTATGCCCAATCTTTTCGGGCAGTGCCTCCGCAAGAAGTCATCAGATTGCCTGCTGATGTGGATTACCAATCGGAAAAAACCAACAATTTTGAGGGCATTGTGAGTTACAGAACCAAAAATTTGAGCATAGATTTCAATACTTTTTATTTGGAAAACAATGTACTCTACCAATTTTCGCCTGTTACTGTTTCCTTCAATGCGGGCAGTGCTTGGCGAAATGCAGGCAGCACCTTGACAGTACAATACCAAACCAAAAACCTCGACTTTTGGGCAAACAGCACCTATTATTGGGGATTGCAACGCCCAACTGATGCCTTCGGTTTTATGCGAGATTGGAAAAACCCACGCACAGGCACAGGCGTAATTGGCACAGTGGGCAGTGGAGGCATTGCCCCAACCTACGACCCTTTGCCCAACCAATACAAACCCTTAGACTCGCCAACCTTGCTCATCAAAGGTGGTGCAGCCTACCGTTTCAAATTTGGCACAAGCATAGCTTTGGAAGGTTATTTCAATGGAAGTATTACCTCTGTTTTTCCTGCCAACAACAACGTAGGCGAGGCAAATCCTGCCAATTTGATACAGCAAGGCAGCCAAATTGTTCGCAATCCGAATACAAACCCGAATAATTTTACGGAGTATCAAGTGCCAGCAAGTTTTTATAGCAACCTTACGCTGCGTCAAGATTTTGCCCCTCTGGGCTTTAAAGGCTTATTTGCCACTATAAAAATCAACAATTTCCTCAATTCTGATGTTTGGAATTTGCTCAACGCCGACACACAAGGTTGGAACTCCGCCATTTATACCCGACCAAACCAAATCCCAGATTTCGGGCGGAGGTTTATGGTTAGCTTGCAATATAATTTTGCGAGGTAAAAAATGTAATCTCTTGCAAGCAATTTTTATTGTTGTATGTTTATTAATTTTGTTACCACTCAAGAAAATTAATTTTATGATTTCTGTTCTCAGAATCTTTAAATCTATATACTGTATTGCCTTTTGTTTATTGTCGTTTTTTAATATATTGTGTAATACTGCCTTTGCTTATCCACTGCCAATCAACTATTTAACAACAAAAATTGACCTTAGCCAACATCTAAAAACTTATACTGACAAAAGCAATAAATTAAGTTTTTCAGAAATATCGCAAAACTTAGCATTGTTTGAGCCTACAAACACAGACTATATAATTTTTGGTAATCAAAAAGCAAATCATTGGACTTATTTGTGCCTGAATTACCAAAATATTACAAGTAATCAACCAAATAATGAAATTGTAACTTTCTATTTGGTAATTAATGATGCCAATTTAGACGAAGTTGAGGTTTTTGTAAATGGACAAGCTATGCTCGAAGGCACAAATTTTCCGTTTAGCAAACGGCAAGAAAAGCAAGCTATGTTTGTATTTCCTGTTGCTTTGCAAGCCACAGAAATAACACAAAATAGTTCGCAAAATTACGATATTTTCATACGCATAAGCAGGACAGACGGCGTGGCAAAATTGCCAATTAGCTTGCTCACAAAAGCAGAATATACTAATTTTATACAGAATACAAATTATTTAGCAGGTTTATATTATGGTTTTTTGCTATTTACAAGCCTGATTGCTTTGGGTTTGTGGATAGTTTTTAACGAAAAAATTTATGGTTTTTATGCAGGCTATATTTTCAATTTGGGTGTAAACCAATTCAATATTGAGGGTTTTGCTATGCTCTTTTTTGGTGATACTTATTACTTGTATGTAAGCAAAATTTTGTATATCGGGCTTGCCTTTGCCCTGATTTGCTTTCTTTGGTTTGTCTATTATTTGTTGTATCCACCGAATAAAATAGCACCAAAATATTTTAAAAACTACAACAAAATGGCAGGTATTGTTGCCATACTTTTGATAGCAACATTGTTTGTACCAACTAATCATCTTGTTTTCAAAACCTTGCAAATTGTGTTAATAAAATCACTGTTTTTAAGCACTGTTTTTGTTATTGGTTTTTATATCATCAAAAATATTGAAAAAGGAAATTGGACTTCTTACTATTTTGTGCTTAGTTTTATGCCTATCTTGTTGATAATCATTGCCTTTAATTTGCGTGATAGCCAGCTTATTCCTCCTTATAAATTTTTGCATTATTGTATTCCAATCGGAAGTGCTGCCGAAATTATTTTGTTGTTTGTGGCTTTGCTATACCGTTTGAAAAACTTGCAATTAGAAAAAGAACTTGTTTTGAAAAAATTACAGGCTTTGTTGCAACAAGAATATAACTTGGTGGAGGAGGAGAAAGTGAGCATAAATTACCAAAAATTAGAAAATATTACACAAGACCTATCACCGTATTTTCACAACAATATTAGCGAAGAAGAAGTAACTGCTACCCACAAAAAACTACTTGAAGTAATGGTTTCGCAAAAACCATATTTAGATAATTCGCTAAATTTGGCGAAATTGGCAGCCCAAAATTATACTACAACCCACCAACTTTCGCAAGCAATTAACCAAAAAGAGGGCAAAAATTTTAATGACTTTATCAATAGTTATCGTGTAGAGGAGGCAAAAACAAGGTTGAAAAGCATTGATTTTCAAAATTTTACGATTGAGGCTATTGGACAAGAGTGTGGCTTTAACTCCAAATCTACTTTTTATGCTGCTTTTAAAAAATTTGCAGGAACTACCCCAACGGAATTTAGGAAACTGTAGCTGTAGCTGCGGGTCTTTAGCCCGCAGTTTGCAAATACTGCGGGCTAAAGACTCGCAGCTACAGCCCGCAGTTTGCAAATACTGCGGGCTAAAGACCCGCAGCTACATTCGCAGCTACAGCCCGCAGTATTACAGACAGACTGCGGGCTAAAGACCCGCAGCTACATTCACAGCTACGGTTATGTGCAGTTTTCTCCCAAATTATAACTTCGGACAAGCATAATTTGACAATTTACTGCTTTATTGTGTAAATTTAGATAAACAATTTTGTATTTGTTCAGATACGATTGTCAAGGTGCGAAAAGCACCATTGCCAACGTATAAATGACAACGTGGTTGCGGTTTCTCAAAACTGCAACGATGCTGTAAATTTTGGTTTGGAGAAACCAAAATCACAGATAGAATAAAGTCTATGTTACATTTTTAACCCAAAAAACAATGAAAAAATTATTTTTATTTGCCACCTTGCTTGTAATGAGTATAGGCATTTTTAATGTAAGTTCTGCCCAAGATATGAATATTTTGGAGAAAGATTATGAAATTTCTCGCAAGGCAAAGAAAGGCTATCTCGGAGGTGTGGAGAAACAAGAAAATGGTAATTTTGACCTTATCTATTTTTCGCCTTCTACTTTTTTTGGCAAAGCTGTTGTCGAAACTTATACTTTTGACAAGGATTGCAACTTGTTGAATACGGTTCGACAGGATTTGGAAACCGAAAAAGTGCGAAAAAGGTACAAGTTTTTTGTTTATAAAGGTGAGTATTTTATTGCCAATACGATGTCTGCCTCGACAAATTATGTGGGCAAGTTGGTGTTTCGCAAAAAACAAGTTACTGCCAAATGGGATTGGTGGTTTGGTGGCTATGTCCGCAGGGTAAAAATGCTCGACAAGGTTAAGCCAAAAGATGAAGATGGCAAAGGCTATTATTTTTTAGGTGGTGCGTATGAAGTGGAAAGGGATAGTGCTATTTTGGTGATGGCAATGGTAAATAATCTGGACACAAAGGGAGATGATTTTAAGGGTTTTCGTTATGACCTGATAAAAGCAGATAACAACTTGAATATCAAGGTATTAAAGCAGCTTACTTTTCCGTATCATGTGCGGTGTGTGTTTGCAAAACCGTTGATGGACAACGAAAGTGCAAGTATAGAAAATGACGATATGCCTCGTGATTGGATTGTGATTTATGCACCTACGAATATGTCTAAAAAAGAATTTACTTGTCCCTCTACTACAAAATATACCTATTTTCGCATCAGCCCCGAAGGAGAAATCAAAGAACAGTTTGATTTTGAAGCTCCCGCATCAGGTTGGCGAATTGTGAATGCTTACGAAAATGTGGTAGGAAATAGCAAATCAGTGATTTTGTATGGTGCTTCGACAGGCAAAGAGGGCAAATATAGCAACCAAGCTATTGCCGAAACCTTAGTGGCAACCAGCAGCCAAGATGCAGAGGAGGCAGAAGTGAGCAAAAGTGGCGGTGGTGCTTTGGGTGCTTTTTCGGGTTTGGGTGGTGCTTTGACAGGCTCAAACGAAATTGGTTTGCGTGAAGACCAGGTGGAGGATATGCTGGATTTGAAAGATTACACACATTTTGTGGTCGCAAAAATTGAGAATGGCAAAATGACGGTTGGCAAAAAAACGGAAATGGAGGAGCTAAACGACAAGGCTGTTGCACCGCCAGATATGAAAAAACCGTTGAAGTTTAATGGTAAAAAGTTTGTTGTCAATGATTTACAAGTGTTATCGGATAATTCATTGCTGTTGAATGTGCAAGATTACAAGAAAATTAAGCAGCAGGCAGGCAATAAAATGATGGGAACTTCGATGACCAGAGTGAGTGATAAAATTTACGAAGGTATGTTTATGTTGCATTTTACGCCTGATGGCAGTCTTATCAAAAACTATACGGTTAAGATTGACCAGAAAAGCAAAAAGGGCTTTTTTAATAATTCGCCAATTACTTCGGATATGTTTAGGACAGGAAGTTCAGTCATTGAAACCAAAAATGTGGGGTCGGTAAATTGGATAATGACGATTGTGAAGGCAATAGACGACTATGCTCCAAAATATTCGATTGAATACGGAAAATTGAACTTAAAAGATGGTATTCCTTCGGACTTCAAAACTTTGGGCGAAGACGAAAAACGCAAATATTATCTTTATGACCGCCATAACCGCATTAATCACAATGGTTTTATGTACTTTTTTAGCGAAACTTTGCGGGGTGATAGGTTGCTGCTTTCGAGGTTAAAATTGGAGGAGTAGCACTTGTAGCTGCGGGTCTTTAGCCCGCAGTTTGCAAATACTGAGGACTGTAGCTGCGGGTCTTTAGCCCGCAGTTTGCAAATACTGCGGACTGTAGCTGCGGGTCTTTGCCCGCAGTTTGCAAATAGTGCGGGCTAAAGACCCGCAGCTACAGAAAAAATAGATATTTTATGAAAAGAAACTTTATTTTATTTGCTTTCTGGCAATTTTTATTTTGTATAAATCTTTGTGTCCATGCACAAAACGGAAATAAGCCTGTTTTCCAAGTTTTTGGCACTTCGGGCAATAACACAAAAAATGGTGTGCCTTTGCAAATTGGTATGCAAATAAATGAAAATGATACGCTGCAAGTTCAAGGAACTTACGTGGGCTTAATAAGTGCAAAAGGTGAGATTAAGGAATTGACAAAGCAAGGTTTTTATAGATTTGTAAAGCCTTAAATGACAGTTTGCCAATTACAAAAAATAGGTCAGCATATTGCAATAAAAAAGGAGGAACTTCTGCTTGTGTTGAAAGAGTTAAGTAATGTATCTAATTATAAAGTATCAAAAGAGTTGGTTTTTCAAGTTGTTATGGTTGATAAGTACGCTAAAAATATGTCTGACGATAACTTACTCAATTCTTGTGAAGAATATTGTAAAGTCCCACCGCTATAGAAAAACAATTATTTTATGAAAAAGACAATACTATTTTTGCTCCTTAGCTTATTTTGCTGCGGTGTGTATGCACAGGAAACC
This sequence comes from Cytophagales bacterium, assembly GCA_013299115.1. Lineage (GTDB taxonomy): Bacteria > Bacteroidota > Bacteroidia > Cytophagales > Thermoflexibacteraceae > JAAFKA01. The sequence goes on along the minus strand of JAAFKA010000037.1, from coordinate 27,770 downwards.
ATAGAAAGCCTGAGCCAAGAGGCAACCAAAGCTGCACAAAGACAGGATATGCCGACTACGATAATTATTTTTGAGAAAATAATTTTGCTCGTAGAGAAAAATTATGGCGAAACCCACCCCGATTATGCAGCCCTGCTCGATGCATTGGCTTTGCTTTATATCAAACAAGGGCAATATGAGGCAGCAGAAAAAACTTTTTTGCGGGTTTTGGAAATCCGCAAAAAAGTTTTTGGCAATACACACGCACAATATAGTGCCACACTTAACAATTTGGCAAATTTATATAACAATCAAGGAAAATATGCCAAAGCCGAGAAATCTTTTATAGAATTGGTAGCTATCAAAAAAGAGGTAGTCGGCGAAAATCACCCAGATTATGCCACAGAACTCAATACATTGGCTTTTCTTTATGTCAATCAAGGCAAATATCTCGAAGCCGAGCAAACATATTTTGAGGTGTTGGCAATTCGCAAAAAAGTTTTTGGTAGCAAACACGAACAGTATGCAGCAGTGCTGAATAATTTGGCAAGTTTGTATGACAGTCAGGGAAAATATGCCCAAGCCGAAAAATGGTATCAACAATCGTCAGCTATTTGCAAAGAAGTTTTGGGCGAAAATGACCCAAAATATGCCACTTCTCTCAATAATTTAGCATTTTTATACTTCAGCGAGGGCAGCTATGCTAAGGCAGAGCCTTTGTATAGACAGGCAATGGCTATTCGCAAAAAAGTGCTGGGCGAAAAACACACCGAATTTGCAAGTTCTCTCAATAACTTAGCTCTGTTGTATGAAATACAGGGAATTTATGACCAGGCAGAGGTGTTTTATAGCCAAGCCTTAGCCATAATGAAAGAAATAGTGGGCGAAAACCACCCAAATTATGCAAGTTCTCTCAGCAATTTGGCTGCTGTGTATGACGAGCAAAAAAAGTATGAACAGGCAGAAAATTTATATTTGCAAGCCCTACATATTCATAAAGTTGCGTTGGAGGGCAAGCATCCTGAGTATGGAAATGTGATAAATAATTTGGCTTTGTACTACACAAAAAGAAACAAAAACGAAGAGGCAACAGTCTTATATGCCCAAGCCTTAGCGTTGTGCAAACAAATTGTGGGCGAAAAACACCCAAATTATGCCACTTCTCTAAGCAATTTGGCAATGGTGCTTCGCAACCAAAAACAATATCAAGAGGCAACAGATTTGTTGCTAAAAGCAAATACAATAACGAAAGAAGTTTTGGGAGAAACTCACCCCAATACTATCATGGCAGTAAACAATTTAGCCTATCTGTATGCCGAACAAGGCAGATTTGGCGAGGCTGCTCCTTTGTATGTGCAGGCATCGCAAGCAAAACTACATGAACTGCAAACAAATTTTGTGGGACTTAGCGAAAAGGAAAAACAACAATATTTTGATGCCAACAGACTGTTTTTTGACAACTTTTACTATTTTATTTCGCAAGTTTCTGGCAACAAAACAAGCAAAGGGACAACCGAAAATACAGAAAATTTGTTGCCAACGCTGCTGCAAAATTTGCTAAACACCCAACTGCAAACCAAAGCTATGATTTTGGGCGAAACGCAGAAAATGAAAAAACGAATTTTGGCAAGCAAAGACACAACTTTGCTAACAAAGTTTGAAAGCTGGGAAAATTTGAAAAATTTGGTTGCAAAAGCCCATAATCTATCCCTGGCAGAAAGAGAAAAGCAGGGAATTGATATGCAAAAACTGCAAAACCAAACCAATGAGGCAGAAAAACAGTTGGCAGCCAAGTCCGCAGATTTTGCTAAGGCTTTTATGCCCAAAAATTATGATTACAAAGATTTGCAAAAAAAATTAAAGGCAGAGGAATTGGCAATAGAGATAATAAAAGTTGATTTGGGTAGTAGCTATTTGGTGTTGTTTGTTACAAAAAATAGTTTGCAAGCATTAAAATTAGGCAGTTCAAAGGAATTAGAGAGTAAGTTTTTTAGGCAATATCGCAACAATATTGGTTATAAAATTGCCGACAAAACGTCTTACAATAATTTTTGGAAACCTTTTTTGCCTTATCTCAAAGGGGCAAAAAAAATTTATTTTTGTCCTGACGGAGTGTATAACCAAATTAGTTTGAATACGCTGCAAAATCCTGAAACAAATAGGTTTTTGGGAGAGGAAACAGCCATTAGTTTAGTCGGAAATTTGAAAGATATTTTTCAAGAAAACAGCAACAATCCTGATAAAACTGCCGAACTTTTTGGAAGACCTGATTACAAAAAAGGCAATAACAAAGATAATAAGCAGGCTCAAAAACAAAACGAAAATAAAGACAGGGGCTTGGACAATGACCGAAACTTTGCAAGTTTCTCGACTATCAAAAAATCAAGTTTTGCAGATTTGGAAGGAACAGAAATTGAGGTTAAAGGCATTGCAAATAATTTATTGCAAAAAAACTACAAAATAGGCTTATTTTTAGGGGCAGATGCGGTAGAAGAGCAACTAAAAACATCGAATAGTCCCAAAATTCTACATATTTCTACACATGGATATTTTGTGTCGTCAGACAATAAAAGCAAAATTAACGGTATGCTAAGTTCGGGCATTGTGCTGGCGGGGGTAAATGATTTGAATATTGGCGATGAAAACACAGCCATCGAAGACGGAGTTTTGACTGCCTACGAAGCAAGTACCTTAAATCTGGACAACACAGATTTGGTGGTGCTGTCGGCTTGCGAAACAGGGCTTGGCGAGGTGTCGTCTGGCGAAGGAGTGTATGGGTTGCAGCGTGGTTTTAAGGTGGCGGGTGCAGATGCAGTGCTGATGTCATTGTGGAAAGTGGACGACAAGGCAACGCAGGAATTGATGACCATTTTTTATACAAATTGGCTCAGCACAGGCAATAAACAGCAGGCTCTGTTAGACGCACAGGCAAGCCTACGAGAAAAATACAAATTTCCCTATTATTGGGGGGCTTTTGTGCTGGTGGGAGAATAATTTATTTCACTGATTTGGCAAAGACAACATCTTTTAGAAAAATGTAATCTTTATAGAATTCCTAACGGACTTTAAAAAAAGCTATACACATCGGAAAGTGGTTTTGGGATTTGAGAAGAGGCTGTCTGAAAAGACAGCCTCTTGAGTCATTAAATTTTTCAGGTTTATCCTTCTGTAGTTGTTGTTTAGCAACAATTTCCAGTTTATAGCCTTCTCTAAGTTGTTTTTGAAATACAAAAAACCCAAACAAATTTACTAAAAGAAACCCTAAAAGACAAGAAAAAAGGCAAAAAGACTTTTCGGACAGCCTCGTATTGCCCTCAAAATTTTCAATTATAAGGTATTTGTCCGACACCTCGAAGGTGTCGGACAAATTCGATAATTTAAACAAATTTCCATTTTTTTTTCATTCTCCAATAATTTAAACTACTTTTGAGTAATGTAACCTACATTATACAGTATGAATGTAACATACGCTTTAGCGTGTGGAATTTGTACCAACCAAAACCATGAAACAATTTTGTTCAGTTATACTCCTGCTTTGCTTGTTTTGCACCCCCGACAAGGCTGCAAAAGGGCAAACTCTTTTTAATCCGCAACTCTACGGCAAAAACCGCATACAATACAAGACTTTTGAGTGGCAATATGTGAGTAGCCAAAACTTCGAACTTTATTTTTATACAGGAGGCGAAGAAATAGCACGCATGGCAGCAGCTTATGCCGAAGCCGACTTTGCTCGCATGACAGATTTGGTAGGTTATTCGCCTTATTCCAAAGTCAAGATTTTTGTCTATACTTCGGTTGCAGATTTGCAACAGAGCAATATCGGAATAGATATGCAAAGCTACTCCGTAGGAGGACAAACCAAGTTTTTTAAGCCCGAAGTGGAGTTGGCATTTACAGGAGATAAGGCAAGTTTTTTGAAAGAACTCAACCGCAGCATAGCCAGTGGACTGGTTTTTGAGATGATGTATGGCGGTAGCCTCAAAGATATGTTGAAAAGTGCCTACTTTTTGTCCTTGCCCGATTGGTTTATTGCAGGTGTAACCCAATTTATAGCCGAAGGTTGGTCGGTGGAGTTAGACGACTATATGCGTGATGCCCTCAAAAACCGCAAACTCAAAAACATAGACAAATTGCAAGGGAAAGATGCCCAACTAATGGGTCATGCTATTTGGAACTACATAGCCGAAGAATACGGCAAACAGAGCATTGCCAATATTCTAAACCTTACCCGCATAGTCCGCAACTCTGAAAGTGGTATTCAAAATACGTTGGGTGTATCTTACAACCGTTTTTCTACTGATTGGCGAAGATTTTACCTCAATCAATTAGGGGCTGTCAAAGAAGGTCATTTGCCTGTACCCGAAAACCAACGAATCAAAGCAAATCGCAAAGGATTGGAAATCAACCATTTGCGACTACACCCCACAGAAAATTTATTGGTTTTTACAGAAAATAACAACGGCAGGTACAAAGTAAAAATTCGAAACCTCAACAGTGGCAGCGAAACTACTGTACTCAAAGGAGGCTACCGAACTACTACGCAAGCCATAGACGTAAATATGCCCTTCGTTTCTTGGCAAGGCTCGCAACAGTTGGCAATGGTGGGCTACGACAAAGGTAGTTTCAAGTTGTGGACATACAATCTGAAAACCAAAAAACTCACCAGCAGCAACTTGCCTTTTACGCACATTCATTCGTTTCGTGCCTCCGAAGACGGCAAAACTTTGGTGTTGAGTGCTGCCCAAAACGGACAAAACGACATTTATACTTACCAAATAGAGGACAAAAAAGCAAAGCAAATTACCAACGACATATTTGACGATTTGTATCCTTGTTTTGTAAAAAATTCCAACAAAATTGCCTTTGCCTCCAATAGATTAAACGAAAATTTGGCTGCAAATACCAAATATTCTTTGGCAGATATTACAGACAGATTCAACATTTTTGTCTATACGCCTGATGACCAAACGAAGTTGCAACGCATTACCAATACCTTGACCAAAGAGGCAAAACCTTTGTCCTTAGACAGCAAAAATCTCTTGTATCTCAGCAACCAACGCGGCATTATTCACCTCTTTGCCCACGACATAGAAACAGGGGTAAGCAAGCAACTCACCAATTTTGAAAGTAGTTTGATAAGCTATGACTTTGCTCAAAATCGTCTGGTTTTCAGTATGTTGTATGAGGGCAATGACGAAATTTTTACTGTTACCAACTTCAATCCCAGCACTTTGTCTGCATTTAGTGGCAAGACCACACGCCAACAACTCATAGACAGCAGAGAAGTGGCAGCTTTGCGAAAGAAAAAAGCCGAACAAGCAAAAGAAAATCCAAAAGATAATTCGAAAGACAATCCAAACAACACAGGCAATCAGCCCAATGAAGTGAAAAAAGACTCTGTTCCTGCGGTGCTTACCAACCCGATGGACATAGACACAGACAATTATGTGTTTGAGGTGCAGACCGAAAAGCCCAAAAAGAAAAAGTTGTTAGATAATTACAAACCTTCGCAAAATGAGGTTTTGCAACGCAACCCTGAAAGCATAGAAATTTCTAAGGCTCAACCTTACAAAAACAGATTTTCAGCAGACAATCTGAGCATAAACCTCATGATAGACCCTCGTTATGCACTCACACCTAACCGCAACGTGCTGTTGCGTGGGGCAGGGCTTGCCTTCGAAACAGGCGTAATGGAATTGCTTGAAAACCAACGGTTTAATATGGGTGCTTTTGTGTTGCTCAATCTCAATACCAACTTTTATTTAGACTACCAATACCTCCGCAAACGAATAGATTACCGACTCCGTTTCGACAGGCAAACATTGGGAATAGCGGGGTCGGGGCAAGTTTTCAATCAAAGCTACGCACTGAATAAGTTGGCTGCTTCTGCCTCTTATCCTTTAAATATTCACCAAAGATTTACGGCTACGGCTTTTGCAGCCCAAACCTCTTTTGCAGCCAAAGCCAACCAACAGGCAAATGTTCGCAATTCAGTTTCCGAAGAAAATATTTACTATGGCGGGGCTTCCGTTGGCTATACTTTCGACAACGTAATTCACGTTGCCCCCAATGTACCCGATGGATTGAAGGCAAAAATTTGGTACGAACACTACTTAGGCATAGAAAGAAGTGATAAAAGTTTTGGCAATTTGTCAGCAGAGGCTACTTTCTATAAAAGAATAGGCAAGCAATTAGTGTTGGCAGCAAGGGCAAGGTATGGGCAGTTTTTGGGTGCAAGTCGCAAAACGTATAGAGTAGGTGGTGCAGATAATTGGCTGATAAACAACACAGAAGCCTTGCCCGCCACTTCGCCTTTGTTTTTTGACGATACCGAGCAAGGCGTAGGTCGCAATTATACAGATTTGCTATTCACGCCATTTATGATGCCCCTGCGAGGTTTCAACTACAACCGTTTGATAGGCGAAGGAGCATTTTTGGCAAACGTAGAGTTGCGTGTGCCTGTACTCAATTACCTTTCGAGAGGAAATATTACATCAAATTTTATCCGCAACTTACAATTTGTCGGCTTTTTCGACATAGGAACAGCTTGGAATGGAATCAATCCTTTCAGCCGCGACAATGCAGTGAATGTGCGTGAAATTTCGCAACAAAACAATGTGTTTTATGCCAAAATTTATAACTTCAAAAACCCATTTCTCATGGGCTATGGTGGAGGTTTGCGAAGCACTATTTTGGGAGTTTACACCAAACTCGACATGGCTTGGGGCATAGAAGACAACAAACAACTTGCTGGCACTCGTTGGTACTTGACGGTGGGGCATGATTTTTAGGGTTAATGCAATTTCGCCAGAATTAGTAAACTACTATGCTAATAAAAAACTCCAATAAAAAATAGTAGCATAGGTTTACTTTTATTACCAAAGAAATCTTACTTTTGTATAAAGCAATAAACTAACTAAATGAAGATATTAATTATTGGTGGTGGCAATATGGGTAAAACATACGCAGATAGTTTTACAGCTAACCATACTGTAGCCAAAGAAAACTTGTATATTTTAGACCACCAACAAAAGAAAGTAGATTACTTTAAAAATCAAGGTTTTGAGAATAGTTTTGCACACCCCAGCAGCTATATCAATGACATGAACCTAATAATTTTGGCTATTAAACCCCAAGATGCAACAGAATTACACCCTACTGTTTTGCCTTATTTAAAACAAAGACAGTTAATTTTAAGCATTATGGCAGGCGTAACTATTCAACGGATAGAAACAGCTCTGCCCACAGCAAGAGTGGTAAGAGCTATGCCCAATTTACCTGCACAGATAGGTATGGGTATTACAGGTTTTACTGCCTCTGTTGCCGTAACAAGAGAGGAACTATTTCTGGTACAAAATTTACTAAATACCACAGGTAAATCTCTGTATTTTGAAGATGAAAGTAAGTTAGATGCTGTAACCGCCATTTCGGGTAGTGGTCCTGCCTATGTTTATTTTTTCATGGAAGCCATGATGAACACAGCACGCAAAATGGGTTTTAGCACTACTGAAGCCGAATTATTGGTAGAACAAACTTTTATGGGAGCTGTTCATTTGCAAAGCATACATACATTGAGCTGCAAAGATTGGATTTCTAAAGTAGCCTCCAAAGGTGGTACTACTGAGGCTGCTCTTAGCACCTTTCATCACTTTGGTTTGGAAACTATCATAGAAAAGGGTTTGCAGCAGGCACAGGAAAGAGCAAGAGAGCTGGGGCAGAGTCGTTAACTAAAACCTCACAATTTTTGCGAAAACGTAGGTCTTTGATTTATCAAAGACTCATTTTTGAACAAGGCATTTGATAAATCAAATGCCTACATTGTTTCAATTCCATAAAAATTGTCGGACAGCCAAAAACAATGCATCTTTGTGCAACAAAGCAAAATATTTTTGTTTAAATTATATTAACCAAGCTCCTGCAAAGAAAAAACATCTTTTACTCTCACTCCTTTGTCTGTATGGTGTACAGTGCAACATTGGTTTTCTTTGTCGTGTTCGAAGAACAAAATCCATTTTTCTTGGGCTGCCTGTATCAAGAACTGTTCCTTTTCGGTCATGGTTTGTAAAGGTCGCATATCGTAACCCATGATATAAGGAAGGGGAATATGGGCAACAGAGGGCAATAAATCTGCACAAAACACAAGCTGTTGCTCTTTGTATTTAATCAGAGGTAACATTTGCTTTTCTGTATGCCCGTCCATAAATAGCACCTGCATAAAATCTGCAAAATTGCCACTGCTTTCGACCATTTTTAGCTGCCCACTTTCTTTAATGGGCAAAATATTTTCTTTCAAAAAACTTGCTTTTTCTCTCGGATTTGGGTCTGTTGCCCAGTTCCATTGGGCTTCATTAGACCAATAAGTAGCATTGGGAAAAGTAGGCAACAGCTTTTCGTCTTTGCGGTAAATACCGCCTCCGCAGTGGTCGAAGTGCAAGTGCGTCAAGAACATATCCGTAACATCTTCGGGACTGAAACCTGCCTTCTTCAGCGAATTGAGCAGTGTAGCCTCACCATGCAGGTAATAATGGCTGTAAAACTTACTATCTTGCTTATTACCTATACCGTTGTCTATCAACACCAAACGGTTACCTGTTTCTACAAGCAGGCAACGCATAGCCCATGTACATAGATTGTTGTCATCGGCAGGATTTAGCTTATTCCATATAGCTTTGGGCACTACACCAAACATAGCCCCTCCGTCTAATTTAAAAAAACCTGTATCTATTGTGTATAATTTCATGGTTTTCATGTTTAGAGATAGCAAGTTAAATAAAATTTTAATTATATAACAATATATCGACCACTGCCAAAGTTTCTTTTGCCATTGTTTGTGTCCTCACAAACGACTAAACTCCCTAAAAATCTCCACCACCGCCACCATTCATTTCGCCTTCGTTGCCTTTGCTGTTTCGGCGGCGAGAAGGGGCAAAATCTTTAGACCCAAAACGGTAAGTGAAGTTCAGCGTAGCCACTTGGGTTTCTCTTTTGCGTCTGTTTTCACTGATGAAGTTAGTGCCTATTTGGTTGATACCAAATTCACGCCAATCGAAAACATCACTCACGTTGAAAGTTAAGCTGCCCTTGCCTTGCAAAACGTCTTTTTTTACGGCAAAGTCTATTCCGTAAATGGCTACAAAAGTGCCTTGTGGTATGATATTCGGGGCATTGTAGTTGCCAATGACCTGAAAAGACAAAGTTTTGTTTGCCCTTGCATTGCCAATAAAACGTGCATTCCAAGTAAAAGTGCTGTTGTTCAAATCTCCATCGCCGATTGTACCCTTGATAGTGGTTTGAAAAATATTGCCACTTAGCGTAAAATCCAACCAGTTGGCAGGTTGCAACCTACCGACCAACTCCAAACCATAAGAAGTGCCACTTGCCAAGTTTTTAAACGTCATCAAGGCTACGCCCAACGAGTCGACTGTGCGAATACGTGAAATAACATCGCTGATGCTGCGGTAGTAAACTGTGGAATTAATCGAGTAACTTTGCCAACTTTTGGTATAACTCAACTCAAAAGCATTGATGTATTCGGGTGTGAGCAAGGGATTGCCAGCACGCAAGTTGATAGGGTCGGAGTAGTCTATCAAAGAATTTAAGGAGTTTACATTCGGTCTGTTTATCCTTCGGCTGTAACTCAACGCAATTTCGTTATCTCCCTTAAAAGTTTTGTTGATGAGCAAAGAGGGGAAAAAATTGAAGTAATTGTTGTTTACCACTTTTTGCGTAATGCGTTGGTCGGAGGTGGTAAAAGTTTGTTCGGCACGCAAACCCGCCTGCCAATTCAGTCCTTTGAATTGGTTAGAAAGCAAAACATAACCTGCGTGTATGTTTTCACTGTACGCAAACAAATTGTCGAGCTTGGTTTGCCTTCTCCAGCTATTTTGCTGATAATCAAAAAGATTGAAAGCAAAATCATTGTCTATTTGCCTCAAAATAGCTTTGTAACCTGACTCAAATTTTCCTTTTTTGTCTTTGCCTACGGGCAAAATAAAATCTGTTTGTAAGGTCAAAATCCGCACTTGGTTGTCATTCAAAACATCTTGCAAAGTAGGCAATTCGGTAGTTGGCAATTTGGTTTGTATGCTGTAATTTTGTTGGGTAAAACGACTTTGGTTGTCGTTGGCAAAGGTAGAATAAACGGCATCTGCTGTCCATTCAGCTTTGCTTTTTGGGAATAAGTGCTTGTAATTCAGCGTATAATCAAAATTGTTGCCTCTGCCTGTACTTGCATTATCACGTCTGAACAAATTGCTAAGTTGCCTGTTTCTATTGCTATTCTGATATCGAATTTGCTCTGTTTCGTCATTCAATCGGTTGCTATACGCCAACGAAAAACTAAGTGTATTTCGAGTATTGAGGTAATAGTCTAAACCCACTTTGCCAATGTGAAAATGCGGTTTGTTGAGTTGGTTGTTAAACTGGTCTGTGTTCCAAACGGAGTCCTGAAAAGTATTTTGGCGGAGTCCGTAGCCAAAACCATAGCGTTGGTCGAAACGGTAGCTATAATTGCCATAGACATTGATTTTGCCCACTTTATAACTCAAATTCAGGGCTGCATTGTACTTGTTTCGTGTGCCTACGCCTACGCTGGCGTTGCCGTTTAGCCCTTCGAGTTTGTTTTTTTTGGTTACGATATTGATAATGCCCGACATGCCATCGGCATCATATCGAGCCGAAGGGTTGGAAATAATTTCTATTTTTTCTATGGCACTTGCAGGAATTTGCGACAAGGCTGCGGCTCTGTTTGCCCCTGTCAAGCCCGAAGGTTTGCCGTCTATCAAAATGGTAACATTGCCACTGCCCCGCATGGCTACGTTGCCATCTATATCCACTGTTACAGAAGGTATATTTTGCAACACATCTGTTACGGTGCCTCCTGTGGCGGTGATGTTTTTGTCCACATTAAACACTTTTTTGTCTAATTGCGTTTCGTAAACAGCCTTTTCGCCTATGACCTCTACGGCTTCCAATTTTTGGTCGTTAGGGGCAATTTGCAAGTTGAGCAAAAACACTTCTGCATTTTTTGGCGTAATGAGGAAAGTATCTGAACGCAAAGTTTGGTAGCCAATAAAGTCTATTTTCAGAAAAAAACGACCTACTTTGACCTGTTCGAGCAAAAATTCTCCTTTTTCGTTTGTAACAGTCCCTGTTTCCAAAATTAGAGAGTCTTTGGCTGCAAGATTGTTGGGGGAATTATTTGGATTATTAGTAGGTGTGTTAGTTGCTGGATTTCTACCTTGTCCGCCACGCCTGATACGCATGAGGGCAATGGTAGCAAATTCTAAGGGTTTTTGGGTTTGTTTGTCCAATATTTTACCCGAAATTTTGCCAATCGCAGGCATATTTTGAGGGTTAAAACCTCCGCCACCGCCACGTGGGGGTTGCTGGGCAAAAGCAAGGGAGAAGTTGAGGAAAAAGCAAAAAGCAATTATAATAATAATTTTCATGTTTTGTGTAGTGAGTTAGTAATGCAAGCATGCAGTATGCTTGACTAAAATTAAGAAAAATAAAATTACCAAATGAGCAAAGCCCATTTTATTGAACTTTGCTCATGCTGTAATCCAAAACAAAGATACTTATTGCCGAAAACTCGTGGGTAATCAATTGGATTGAGGTCTATGTTACAATTCAATTTACTCCACCCTCACCCTCTCAGGTTTTACCCACGTTTTCAGTTCATTGGTGTAATACAAGAAAGCTGCACTTGCCGCCGCCTCATATTCGCCAGCTATTTCGGCTTTGAGGTCGAGGTGTATGGTTTTCTTTTCATTGGGCAACAGTTGGCGGTAATAAAAGACCACGTTGTTGCCTGTGGTTTCATAAAAATCTATCACTTTTTTCTCTTGCAACTCTTTCAGTTGCCACGCCTGCAAACCCAAACCTGCGGGAATACCCACAATGGCTACGGTCATCGGTTGTCCTTCTGCGGTTTTGTTTTGCAAGGTCGTTGTCAATCGGATAGTTTCGCCTACTTTGGTTTTTTTGCTTGCCAAATCTGTTTGCAAACTCACTTTGCAATCATTTTGAGAAACAGGCAAATTGGTATGCCACTGAATACCAACGGAATACGGCAAGGGGTTTTTGCAACCTACGTATTTCACTTTGATTTCGTGTGTGCCTTTGGTAAGGCTTTGCTGCCAATTTTCCAATTTGATACTTTCTTTTCTCCCTGCCAAATAATTTTGTGTAGCCACTTTTTTGTTGTCCACATAAATCTCAATTAGCCCATTTTCTGCGGTTTGTTTCGAGTATTTAGTGTGGGCAATCAAGGCTTTGAGAGCCAAAATAGTGCTTTGTGTATTGCCAAAACTACCATATTGCCGTGAGCCAATCAAAAATCTGGCTGCTTTGTCTATGGCTGCTGCCGTATTCAACCTTGCAAGGTTTTCAAAACCTTGCAAGGTTTTGGATTTTAACAACGCCAACAAGGTCAAAGAAGTGGTTTCTATCTCAAAAGCCTGTCCATAGCTGCTGGTGATAGACGTTTTTTTGCCCACCCACGCCCCGTTGGCTTTTTGGAGAGGTAGCAATTTTTCTAAGGCTGTGGCTGCTCTTTTGCTATCTTTTTGCAAAAGCAAAGCATTGGCAACTAAGGCTAATTGGTAGGCATCTTCCTGCTGTTTTGCTCGGTCAAAAGCCTGTTCTATTTCTCTGTCTATGTCTTTTACGCCTGCTTCGGCTAAGGCGTAGATGATGTACGCATTGGTTACGTCTTGGTCTGCACGCCCAAATTGGTCTAAGGCTTGGGGACTACGCAAAAAACCTCCTTTGCCATCTCTGCGGGACAAGAGCCAATCTGTAGTACGGCTAACCATTGCGTTATCTACTTGATTTTGAGCAACTTGCTGCATATCTTTAAACTCCATTAAGCCGTAGGCAGTCAAGGCTTCGTGGGCAGGTGTGCCACCAAACCACTCGTAACCTTTTTCTTTGGTTTCGTAAGCCGTCAATTTTTGGTAGCCTGTTTTGATTAATTTTTCGGCTCTGGCAACCACCGCCGCATCTTTGTAGTCGGTTTCTTTGAGGTAGTTTAGTACCAAAATATTGGGGTAGGTAGTCGAAGAAGTTTGTTCAAAACAGCCGTAAGGTTCACGCAACATACCTTCTAAACCACTCATCAGGTCGGACAAGGTGCTGGGATAAGCCTCAAAAACTGCCGAAACTGTCCCCTCGATAGGCTCATTGATAGTTACAGCAAAAGTTTTTTCCATTTCCTGCCCTGCAAAACTCACTGCACTGGGGAAACCTTTGGCTGTAATTTCTATTTCCTTTTCTAAGGCATCTTTTGCCTCTCCTGCCGAAAAAGCCACTGCAAAGGTATCTTTGCCCACTTTATTTAGCACTTGGCAAGCAAAAAGCAAAGTTTTGGTAGTTTTTGCAGGCAAAGCAACAGCCAAATCTCCTGTACGGTTGCTAAAATTTTCGGTTTCTCCTTTCGGCTGTTTTGCACTCAACTGAAAAGCCTTTGGTAGTTTCAGTTGCAAATTGCCTTTGAGCATTTGGTCTGTATTGTTTGCCAAGGTAACAGGCACAAACACCTCGTCGCCCATGCTCAACGCAATAGGCAATTTGAGGTCTAAGCTAAAAGGTTTTTGGGTAAAATAGCTGTATTCTGCCCTGCCTACACTGCCTTCATCGCCCACGCCCTCTACGGTTGCCCTGAATGTGGTAATTTCATCAGAATTATAAAACTCCACTTCGGCTTTTCCTTTGCGGTCAAGTTGCAAATTTCCTTTCCAAAAAATGGTACTTCTAAAATCTGTACGCAAGGCAGGATTTTGGTCTTGGGCATAGTCCACCGCAGCAAACTCTCTTGCACGCACATAACGCACACTTGCGGGGGCTTGTTCCACCACTTCACCTGCCAATTCGTCTTCTGCCACCCCTCTGCGAAAATCGTCATTTCTAATGATTTCTTGGCGGCGTTTGCCCGCCGCCACATCTTTTTTGGCTTCTTTTCTAAGCCGAGCATCTGCCACTTGCGAGCCTGCGGGCATGGCAGGTTGGTTAGTAGCTGCCACTTTTTCGGCTGCTGGTTTTTGCTCTTTGTTTTGCTGTTTTGCTTTTTCGTTTTTGTTTGCAACCACTACATCAACAGGTTTTTTCACGTCTGGTGCAGGTTGCGGGGCTACATTCAACACTTTCGGTTTCTTCGGCAATTCTTTTAATTCTTGACGTGGATTGCGAACTTTGTCATTCAGGTTAAGGTCTTCTACTTTGGCTGGTTCCATATCATCATCAGCACCACGCCAAACTTCATTTCTACGCAATAAATTGAGATTGCTGTGTTGCAACTCATAGTTTTCTCCATATTCTGTAATGGTGTATTGGAAAAAAGATTTATCGGGCAAAGTAACTTCCAAAACCAAAGGCTCATACAAAGCATAATTATGTATGGCAAATCTACCTTTGCTGTCGGTGTGGACATATTGCAACTTGCCGTACAAAATTTGTGCTTTTTCTATGGGTTTGCCGTTTTGATAAACCACCCCACCAATTACAGCTTTTTCAGCAGCCAAACGAGGTTGAAAAGGTTGATTGCTTGCCACTTCTTTCCACGTAAACCTCCGCCAGCCCGAAGTGAGCAGGACGTGGTCGAGAAGCCCCCCAGCCCCCAAAGGGGGAGTTTTTACTCCCTCCCCTTTGGGGGCTGGGTTGGGGCTTTCTCCCCCTTTGGGGGTTGGGGGGCTTGGGTTTAGGTAAAAATTTGGCTCTTCTATTTTAGTATCAATGTCGGCTTCGAGCAAGAGGGCAGTGAGAATATTGCTTTGCTTATCGTCTGCAAAGGTCAATATTTTTTCGTCTGTTACGGCTAAAGCTAACTGGGCAGGCGTGGGCAAACCTCTTTCGTCTTTTGCAGAAATAGTCATTTTCACTTTTTCGCGAGGTTGGTAGCTTGACTTGTCTGTTTTCACCTCTATTTTCAGTTGTCTATGTTCATTGACAAATACCAATCTTTCTGCTCTTGCTATGTTTTTGCTGTCGAACAACGTGATTTGTGCCACACCCATTGGCATATTTTCGGTGCTGATTTTGAGGTTGGTTGTGCCTTTGGTGGCTTTGAGTTCTTGTCCCTGATAAATTTCTCCTCTGATTTGCGTTACCACACGCAATTTTTCGCTGTCGTTTAGCGGTGTTACATTCGACTGAATTTCTACGTTGATTGCCTCTTTTTCCACATTTTTCACCGCCAATATATAGCCAACAGGTAACAGTTCAGGCAGTTCATATTTTTTGGCAATGCCTTTGGGCTTGGTAATTTTCAAAAAATACTTGGTGTCTATTTCAGGCACAAAATAGAAACTTCCCATACCCTTGTGAATAGTGGCAACTTCGGTCATTTTTTTGCCTTTGTCCGACTCTACAAAACCCTCTATGTCTGTTCCTTTTCCAAATTCATTGGTAGCTTTGAGGGCAATTCGGTTGTTCAGGTTCATAATCATGTCGCCACCTTCGGGGAAAAAAACGACTTTGATATTGTCAAACGTGATAGGAATACTTCGACTGATGCTTTCAGTTTGCCCTTGATAATCTATCAAAATATTGAGCAAGCCGTCTGCCGAAGTGAGTTTGTTTGGCAATCGAAATTTGATAGTTGTTTTGCCTTCTACATTGGTTTTGCCTGTTCCATTCTCTATTTCATTGCCCGCTAAGGCAGCTTTGAAACGAAAAGTTTGTTGGGCAAGAGGTTGATTTTCAAGGTTTTTGAGTTGCAGAGTAGCCTGCACTTCGTCTGTTGCCCCATAACCTTCTTTCTCAAAGTCAAGCACCATTTGCAAACGTGGCAACACAACCTGCTGCACCGTAATTTCTTTTTCGAAAGCACCAGCCCCAAAGTCTTCGGGATTGTTGAGATTTTTGGCATTGTTTTTTGTTACGTTGGTGTAAGCCCTGATTTTGTATAAGCCTCCCATCATGCCTTCGGCTATCTCAAAATCTCCCGCAGCCGTACCATGCTGCAAAATCAGGTTTTTGGTTTGCTCTACACTTCCCTTCGGATTAAGCAGTTCTACATACAAAATATCGGAAGTAGCAGCCACTTTGAGGGTTTGCTCCTCCCGCAAAAACACCTGAAACCAAATAGTTTCGGTTGGTTTATAGAAAGTTTTATCTGTTTGCAAATAGATTCTTTCGGCAGGTCTGTTTGCCAAAAAAGCCTCTACTTGTTTTTTCAGTGCCTCCGTTTGCGGGTCGAGGCTTGGTAACAAATGGCTTTGTTTCAGGAAAACAAAACCTGCCAACAGCACTGCCACGAGTGCCAACGGCATAAAAACTCTTTTTTTGAGTAGGAACATATAATTTTGAGTTTTGAATGTTTAATTTTGAATGTTTAATTTTGAATGTTTAATTTTGAATGTTTAATTTTGAATGTTTACTGCCGTTGTTTGTGTCTGCACAAACAACTTTGCTGTGTGTTGGGTTGCTTGTGAGAATACAAGCAACAGCACGAAATCAAATTCAAAATTGTAATTCTTTTTAAACATGATGCAAGGAGGTTGGAAATTCCATATAAAAAAATAAAAAAATGTGAAATAAAAATGTAAATTTGCGATATGATGTTAAACTAACAGCACTACGTCTATGTCAGTACCAAATTAACTTATGATTATAAAACTACCAAGAATAATTAGCTTACACTTCTTAGCAGAATTGTTGCAAGCTATAAAAAATCAAACTGTCCAAAAAATAACTTTTGATTGGCTGGAAGTTAAAAATATGGCAGATGAAACCATTAGTTTTTATTTGAGTTTTGTATCTTTTTTAGAACAAAATAAGATTGATTTGATTTGTGAAAATGAACTTCAATGTACTTGTTATCAACGAATCAAGAATATTCGGCATTGTAATATTTCGGCAACTCATGATGTTTGTAAAGATATTTATGTAGCCACTGTAAAAACTTTGGAAGAACAAGAACAGTTGCGTATGCAAATGAAAGATTTTTTTCGTTTCTGCATAAATGTTGGTAGCAAAGATATTCAGCCAATAGATACAATTTTTTCAGAGTTATTTATGAATATTTGCCAACATTCAGACAATAAAAATGGCTTTGTGTTTATGCCTTTTTTATATGAAAAAAATTCTATTGTGCTTATAATGAATGATTTAGGCGATGGAATTGTAAACGTAATCCGTAATTATTTTATTGATAAATCTTTCACAATAGATGCTAATGCAATTCAATATGCAACTGTTGATTTTGTTACAACAAAATCAACAAAAAGTAATCAAGGTAGAGGCTTGAATATTTTAAAAACTATTATGATTAGCCTAAAAGGAGATTTACAAATTTATTCGGCAAAGGGACTTTATGAAATTAAAGAAGGTAAAGAAATTTTATCAACTTTGCCCTATCAGCACATAGGCACATTGATAAAAGTAGAAATCCTAATAGAAAATTTACCACAAAAAGAAGTCGATGATTTTTCAGAAAACATTGATTTTTAATCACTTAACACAATGACAATCTTAGCAACAGACCTTACAAAAAGTTTTCTTTCGGGTGATGATGGACTAAAAATAGGTCGTTATTTGGTTGATTTTTTTAAAAGCAATCAATATAATGAAGTAGCCACTATTTCTTTTTACGGAGTTGATTTTATGACCCCTTCTTTTGTAAATGGTGCTTTCTTGTATCTAATTGATTTGTTTGGGGAGGAGTTTTTTAAGAAAAATGTAAAGGTGATACAAGCTACCAATAGCATTGCTCAAATTCTTCGTTCTTCTATTCAAAGCTATTTTGAATATCGCAAAGAGTTTTTTAAGAATGTAAAAACCAACACCATTTATTGTGCTATTGACGGCAGTGCAGAAAGCAGCCATTTTCGGCGTGCAATTTATGAAAATACACAAAGCCAAGAAATAAGATTTTTATTTAATCCTGATGATACTATTTTTGAGCAAAACGCCAAAAATAATATCATCAAGGCAGATGTGTTTATTGGAATTATTACAGCTACACAATTCATAGCTACATTGGTAGAGCAAATAAATTTTGCGTTACAATACAACAAAAAATGTTTGATTTTGTGCAAAGAAAGTATAGAGTTGCATATTCCCACAAATATCCGCAATACTGTAATGATTTCATACTACAACAACAGGAGTTATTACGATAGGTTGCGTAGTGTAAATGAACTAATTTTGAATAAAAAAGTACCCAATTTACAAACACAAGATAATTCGCAAGGTACAAAAAATGCGAATGATGTGTTGCTCTGGACTTTGCTAGGTGCTGGTGCGGTGTTGTTATTGTCTGCTTTGGCAGACGAACAAAAGAAGTAAGGAAAATTTTTAGAAACGTAAATTTACATAAAACCTGATAAACTTATGCTAACCACTACTTTATACACCAAAACTGATTACGATAAAATTTGCGAATTTGCAGGCAGTCTTTTTGAGTATGACGATGGATTAATTGTTTGGAAACACAATGGACAAGTGATAGAAGACGAAATCCTTGCTAAACTATTGAACCAAGAAGACATACAAATTTATTCAGAAATGGCAACTCACAAACACAATTTAATAATTTCTAACATACACTACAAGTTGAATTTGCACTTGGATAGAAATTTATTTAGGGTTTATGGTAATAATCCCAACATTATAATTGTTGTTAATGGAAAGGAAAAAATCCGTATTCCTGATGTAACAATTACACCAAAAAAAGAAATTTTGACAAATAATAGAGAAGTTATCAATCCTTTAGTAATCTTTGAAGTTGTATCGCCAAGTTCTGTACAGACAGACTATATAGACAAATTGCGTGAATATCAATCAATAGAAACTTTGCAAAACTACATTATTGTAGAGCAAGACAAAAACTGTTTGGTTCATTATCAACGAGTTAGTGCTACAGAGTGGACGGAGGATAAAATAGAAACAAACCAAGATTTCTTATATTTGCCTACGGTTTCAATAAAATTGGAAATGCAAGAGATTTATGCGGATTGTGAGGAGTTATAACTTCAAAACTAAGCAGTAAGAAAAATTTAGAAATAGAATTTTGTAACAACTTTTCGATAAATACAGCAAACAATGGCTTATCAAAAATTTACACCCTTCAATTCTGTCGCAGTTATAGCTGTTGTAGGTGCTGTTGTTTGTGCTTTTAATCCCGGAGGTATGGGTTTTGGTTATCTTGCTGCTTTGTTGTTATTAGGGTTTGCTTTTGCCATATTTATAGTTGATGCTTTGATACAGGCATTTGTTGAGGGTAGTTTAAAACCTGTTCTTTGGATAGAATTTGTGATTTTTTTAAGTTTCGTTCTTTATTTTTATTTCAGAAAACTAACCTAACTTTTTTACCTCCACCACTTTCCCCTGTTTCTCCACAAAACCCCTCGCCTCCAAAGTCTGTAAAACCTTGCGCACCTTGCGTTTCAGACTATCCAATTCGGGTAACAAGTCGGCTGTGGTGACGGGGTGCTGTTTGGCAAACAAAATATTTGCAAGTTGGGCAGCAGCCGTTATTTTTTCTGTGGCAAAATGTTGGTGCTGGTAAATAATTTGCAAGCAATTTTTGTCTAAAATGGTCAAAGCTCGGTACTGTTCACCAAAAATTTTTATCAAATTGGCAGTAAAATCTGTTTGCAGCAGTTGGCGATGCACCAAAAAAATAGGATGTGTAGGCTCACTCTATACTTTTATTGGGCTTTATCACCAAAGTTGTATATTTATTCTGCGAATAATCTCGATGGGCTAAGGCATTGTTAATACTTTCTCGTAGCAATTTTTCGGGATATTCTGCCACTAATTCTCCATCATTTTTGGGGCTAATACCAACTTGTATGTTTTTCATCACAAACTGGATAGTTTTTGTGAGTAAAGCCAATACATTGTCTTTCAATATTTTTTTGTCTGCCACTACCTCCACCGCAGAGTCCACAAAACAAGCTACTTGACACCTTGCCTCCAAAAAATATTCGGGGTCTTTGCCACAAACCAACATACCTAAGGTGGTAATTTGCCCATTTATGGTAAACTTTTTTCTCTCTAAAAAACTCAATGCTGCTTGAATGTCTGTTTTGGGAGTTTCTAATTTTATCTCCTTGTTAATTTCATAAATATAATCATTCAAGGCATCAATGCTAAGGTCTTGCAAAGTTGCATTTTCTACAATTCTGAGTTCTCTCAACAAAGAAAAGTTTTCTTTCAATTCTTTTTGACTAAGCAATTTACTTTCAGAAATTTCTCTTTTGCTTGCCATTATCCTTTCAAAAGCCACGCCTTGATAATAAGCAAATTTGAGATGCACAGGCAAATTTTCTATGTATAACACACGCACACGACCATCGAGAAAAGGCTCAATTTTAGGTTTCAAATATGCCCCAACATCCAGCAAAGCCTTGTTATCGTCTGTAAAAGCAGTAGCTATTTTGCTAATATTATCCTGATTATTTTCATTGTAGCCTGTAAAAGTATAGCTTTTCTGGTCGTTGCTTTCTTTAATCCCAAAAATAATCATACCACCTTCGCTGTTCAAAAAAGCATTAGCACTTTTGTAAATAGCCTTCCAATCTCCACTATTAGAACCATCTTTTAATTCTACATTTTCGGTTTCTATTGGTATGTAAGTTTGGTGCTTGATGCAATGTTCTAAATCATCTAAAATTTTTCTAAGCAGTTGCATTGTAGTTGCTATGGTTGGTTATGGTTGCAAAGGTAACAAAATAATTTTTTTTATTACTTTTTTGTGTTGTCATATTTTTTTGCTTACCTTCGTCAGTGTTTACTTGAAAAACCAGTACTTAACGATTCGCAACTTACAAGATGCAAACAGCCACAGCTCTTACACAAAACATAAAGGTAAGTGTGCAAACACACTATCAAGCCTTTTACTCAAATCCTTCGGCTGCCTATTATGTTTTTAGCTACAAGATAAAAATAGAAAATCAAGGCGACAAAACTGTACAACTTTTGCGAAGGCAGTGGTTTATCCATGACGCAGAAGGCGGCGTGCGTGGCGTAGAAGGTGATGGTGTAGTTGGTGAGCAACCCATCTTAGCCCCACAACAGAGCTACGAATATACTTCGGGCTGTAATTTGCGGTCGGGCATAGGCAAAATGCAAGGCTATTACACCATGCAAGACTCTTTGGAGTATCTTTTTACAGTCCAAATTCCTGAATTTGTGATGATATTTCCTCCACGATTGAATTAAGTAATTCAAAACAACTTTACCTGCACAGGCAACAAAGGCGTAAGCAAAATGCCAATTAACATCAAAGATTTGCAAACCAAACTTAATTGAGCAAAATTTTCGGTGGTTTTCAAATCGAGGGTTTTATTTGCCAACGCTATACAGACCAAAGCCAAAACCAAGCTGAAAACTTGCAACAGCGTATTTTGGAAGGCAGTAACAAAATAAATGCAGCCACCAGCCACCAATAACCAAAGTCCAGCTATTATTTTCAGCGTAGTTGCATTGCCCAAAACCAAAGGCAAAGTTTTACAGTTTGCAGTGGCATCTCCCTGTTGGTCTTGCAAGTCTTTTGCTATTTCTCTAATCAAAGACAAGGTAAACGAAAAAAATAGGAGGAACAAAAAAGGTAGGCTAAATAGTTGCATTTTTTCCTTCAAAAAGGTGGGCAAACCAACGGCAAGGGCAGTGAGAAAAGCCACCAAAAAGTTGCCAAAAAAAGTTGTTTTTTTGAAAGTATGAGCATAAAAAAATAGCAAAAAAGCTGTTACCAAACAAATAGCAAAAATAACTTTGCCCAACAGCACCCCACTCAACACTCCTAATAAAGTAAACCATCGATAAAGTCGCCATGCTGTTTGCTCTGTTAGCTGCTTGCCTACTATCATTTTTTGAGGTTTGTTTACGGCATCTATGGCTTGGTCGTAAATATCATTGACTATGTAGCCTCCAGCAGCCAAACAAATGACCGAAAAAGACAACAAACTATATGGAAACAAGGCTTGCAAAGTAAAAGGAACTTTGAGCAAGAAAATAACCGACAAACAATGAGTCAAGGCTATAAAAACCAAATTGACAGGGCGAAGGAGAAAAATCATTGACATAATCGAAAGGAGGACTACTTGGCTGCTTATTGAATTGCTTGATATTGAGGTAATAGGGCAAAGATAGCTAATTTTTTGCGTTTTTTAAAATTACTTTTTATTTTGCTATGCTTTTTTACAAAAAATACTTTTCTTCCCCATAAGTGGCTATTTTATGAAATTCTTATTTAATATATTCGTTTTATTTGGTTCTATTCAATTCTTTTGTACAGCTCATCAATTACCAATTTTTCTGTGTAGTACTAAAGAGGTAATACTCAGCACTAACACTTCTTTAAGAAATATTAGTGCTAATAAAGTCACAGCACTACTTAGGCAGCAACACCAACAATTTATAGACACTACCAAAAACTCAAAAAATTTCAAAGGCTTCTGGCTAAAAGCTTTTGAGTTAAAAGACCGAAGAACCTTTAGAGCATCTCCTCCCAAATGGAGTTTTCTCTTTAAATTAGACGACAGAGAAACTTTTATTCGCAAAGCTCCCGTAGATGAAACAGGTTTACAGATAGGATTACAACGCAGAAATTGGAAGTTTTGGGTGGGCTACTCCTATATTAAAGCCCCAGCAAGAGAAAGTTTTAAAGTAGAAACCAGAGATACCTTACGGACTATTTTAGACTTGCAATACGCAACCATAGCTCCTGAGTACATTGTTTACTATCATAAACTGTTTGAGGTCAGTGGTGCATTGGGGTTTGGTGCTGGCGAGTCTAATGTGGTGCGTACCCTTAATAGTGGGCAACCGAAACAAAACAGTCGTTTTTTTCTACCACTTGAGCCAGCCCTAAAATTAGTTGTGAAACCTACGCGTTGGGTAGGGCTAAGTGCTAGTGTGGGCTACCGCAAAACATTATCTTTTACAGACACCACAGTGAATTATGATGGTTGGTTTTACTCATACGGCATAAGTTTGTTTTTGGGCAATATTTTGGGAGATTTGAAAATTTTTTAATGCCTAATTTTTTTGTTATTGAAAAGGTAGTGCCACAGACGTAATGCGCAGAACTAACATTTCTCAAAGAAATTTTAGTCCTAACGTGGTTGCGACATTATTTGTGTGGCACTACTATTGAAGTGATAATTCAACATTTAAAATTAAGAATTTAAAATGTTGAATTTAAAATTCAATGGTGTAAGAAAAAATAAATTAAAAAAAAAATGCTACTTTATTTGTAGTTTATAATCTTTTATGTACCTTTGTAAAGTAGTTCAAAAATGACACTTTTAAAATAAGTTAAAACAATGAAAGCTGTATTCAAACATATCAGTTATGACCAAAGTTCTAATGAACTTGCCGCAGTGCAAGTGATTGGCTTGGTGTTGATAGGTTTGGGCTTTTCTGAAAATATGAGTAAGAGTTTATCACCCCGATAAAGTATTCTTCTCTAAGAAAACCCCAAACATCTTGCTCTTTATGCTTTTGTTTGGGGTTTTTGTTTCCCCTCAAATTTAAACTCTTTGTATTAAAGGTATTGAAATCTTTTATCAAGAGTTTAGTTTTTGTTTGTAACTCACAAACAGAAGTTGCCCGTTTTATTAGATTTTCTGCTGTTTTTTAAACTAAATTTTTGCAATAATTTTCTTTTGAAATTTTATTATCAAAAAGTTTGGTAAAAAATCAACATCTAAATCTCTAATAGTTGCCAAAATTGTGCTGCAATATGCCAATACGCTTGGCAAGCTGTTAGGTCTTTGTCAAAAAATTAAGTTGTTGATAATCAAACAATTAAAAATAAAAAAATAATTAAAAACTATGAAAACTTTACGTTTTTTCCGTTTACCAAAGCAATTACCTGAATTGTCTAAACAAGATAAAATAAGGTTGGAGATGCAAAAACAATTAGCTAATGCTGATTTGTTATCAGGCAAAATATTGTACCAAGACCAAGAAACGACTACTTACGTTTTATTGGCAAAAGTCAAAAATGTTGCAGAGGGAAAACCTCGTCAAAAAACTACCTTGCAAGATAGTTTGCTTTGGTTGGCTGTTTTATCTGCATTATTTACATTAAGTTTGACTATTTTATAATTAATCTTACTTTTGTAAGTTTAAATACATTTGATAGTATAAACTTATATATTTTTCTTACCAAAACTATCCAATTACTCCGTTCTGCCTTAGTTAGTAGAACGGAGTTTAAAGGTAAGAAGAGGCAAAAAAATTAGATTGAACCACCGTACGACTTAGTGATTTACGCCACCTTCGCCATGCACGTGTCCATGCTGCATTTCTTCTGTACTTGCTTCTCTGATGTTTAGTACCTTGCCCACAAAATGTAATTCCTCACCTGCCAACGGGTGATTAAAGTCTAATACTATTTTGGTGTCTGCTATTTCTACAATTTCTCCGTCTAAGGGGTTGCCATATTGGTCTTGCATAGGAAGTATTCTGCCAATTTCCAACATATCTGCTGGTACTTGGGCAAACATCTGACGGTCAAATTCGTGGACAAACTCCTCGTCATATTCGCCATAGCCATCGGCTGCCGACAATTTAAAGTCAAATGCATCGCCTACTGCCAACCCTGCTAAGTTAGCTTCAAATTGGGGCAACACATTTTCAGCACCATGCAAATAAGCAAAAGGTCTTTGGGTATTAGCCTCATCTACTATCTGTCCATTGGCTACTCGCAAGGTGTAACTGATAGCCACCACTTTTTGATTTCCTATTTTCATACGATTGTCTAATTGCTTACAAGTTGGTTTAGTATAGGGGAAGCAATTAATTGGCACAAAGGTAGGGCTAAAAAAGTATAATTCCAAAATAAATAATAGATATGAAATATGATGTATAGGAACAGAAATAAAATAAATTGACTTTTTTATCGTATGTTTGTGTTTTTACTATTTGGTCAATTCTTATGCAAAAATATGACGCTATTTTAGAACAGTTGATGGGTTCTCATTATCAATCTTTAGGCGAACGAGCAAGACGGCATTATGCGGGCTTGGAGGCTCTCAAATTAGGTTTTGGAGGCAAGAAATATAGCTGTAGGTTGTTTAAGATGAGCAAAAATACCCTTGCCAAAGGTATTTTGGAACTCCAATCAGGAGAACATCTTTCCGCAGCTCTTGTAGGTCGGCAACGTAAAAAGGGCGGAGGTCGTAAATTTTTTTTTGTCAGAGCAAAAAATCTGTGAAGCCCTCGATGCCTGGCTAGCAGCCCATAAAGGTGGTAGTCCTACCGACTCTACTGTGTTTTGGGTTCATTATCGTCCCCGTGAAATAGCTTTGTTGTTTAAAGAAGCCAGTGGTTATGCGGTCAGTCATGGTTTAATCAAGCGAAGATTGCTCTTTTTGAATTTTAAGTTCATAAAAATTTAAAAAGTTGAAAAAGTGTACTGGTTTGTTTAGAAAATAGTAATTTCGTTTTTGGGCAAGTCAATTTTAAATTCTTTTACCAACTCCAAAATATCCATGCCAATAATCATGTCTAATTGCGATTGTGGCGGAATACGCAATAAACCGACTTTGATATTCTTAAAATCAATGCCCAAAACAGTAAACTGTCTAAGTTTTACAATTTGGGCTTGTACTCTGCCGCTTGCCGTAGAAAGCTGCCTATATTCGTGCTTACTTGATTTGCTTGTATCAAAGCCTATATGTTTTGCAATATCCTCATGCAAAATGCTACATACCGCACCAGTATCGAGCAAGATTTGCTGCGAATAGTACAATTTTGTATCATTGTAAAGTGTGCCTTTCAAAATTATTTTTTTGAAAACCAAATCAAATGGAACTACCCTCATAAGATAAAATTTAAGGCTGTTTCGTCTAATTTCCCACCAGTATAAATAATAGTAATGTGATTGAGTTGCAATTTGCTTGCTTTCTCAAAAACCTTGTCCCTATTTTTATTTTTATAGTGAAAAAATCCACCAACAAATCTTGTATTTTTCTTATTAGAAATAGGTTTTTCTAACAAAACCCAACTATCGGGATACAATTTTTGCAGTTCCTCCACTGTTTTGTAGGGGGCTTGCAAATTGCTACTTATTTTGCTTGTGCGTGCCATAGTTTTACCAATTTTACACCCCAAAGATACGAAAAAAACGGCAAATTTGCAAAATTAATCTAAGCCCATATTTTCTATAATTTGTACGCCATCACTTGAGATGAGTGCAAATAAAGCATCAGCCTTATTAATCAATTCCATATGTTTTGCCTCCTTAATGTACGGTTTGTTAGACTGTACTTGATAAGACAAAAAATCATTATATTTTGACAAATCTGAAGCTGTTAGTTTGGCAATTCCGTTTTTAAAACGTAGCAACTTCTCTTGATTAACAACACCACTTCCGTTATTATTTGCTTTTACAATTTCCACATAAGATTTAACCTACTGCGAGTGGCTGCATCAAGCGTAACTTGTGCCTTGTTTTCTCTTAACTCTCTGTATCCAAAATACCCCACCACCCCCAAACTCAACAGCCCTAACGCCCACTTCCACGTATTATTTTTGGTTTTTTTGGGTTGTTGTTAGTTTCTGTTTCGGAGTTGTCTATGCCGTTGAGTCGGCGGTTTCGTTTTTTGTTTTTTGTAGTTTTCATAAAATTAAAAAGTTGAAAAAGTGTACTGGTTGTTGTAAAACTATTTACAACCTTACAAGGTCTTTAAGACCTTGTAAGGTTTTTGGTAGGCATCATGGGAAAAGGTCGTAAATATCTTTTCGTGAGGCTATTCTTGCAAAAATGACAGTATCATTTTCATAGAAAAAGCCAATTCGATAATCGCCGACTCGTATTCTGTAAGCTGTTTTATAAGCTACCAATTTTTTTACATTTTTGAGGTCAGCTATTTTGGTTGCCTCGTGTACCTCGTTTATCACGTTGAGAATAGCATTTTTGGTAGCTTGCAACTTGATTTTGTCGAGGTCTTTGGAGAACTTAGCAAGGTATTCTACTTTCATTGCCTTAATTTTTTAAAAATAGTTGCCTCTGAAACCTTTTTGCTTTTGTCTGCTTCACTCATCAGCATTGCCAAACCTAAATCCTCTTTTTGCTCCTCTGTGAGAATAGTTGGTTTTATGTTCATGGCTTGCATCAGGTTAGTCAAGAGGTCTAACTGTGCCTTGTCTTTTGGTGTTATTAAGAGTGTTTGCATAATTTTTACCAGTTTTATCACACAAAGCTACAAAAAAATCACATCAAATTAAACTACACAAAGCCAAATTATTGTACTGCAAACCTTGAGTTGGGGTAGATTTCTTGACTTTGATAATCATTCGGATTTTTACTATCCAAGTTAATATTTCTTGGAATCAAGTTTGAAATGAAATTTGGAAAAATTAAAAAAGGTTAAGTTTTGTCATCTTTTATGTTTATTTTTGAATTGCAATACAAAAAATAAAAACAGAAATTATAAAACACTTAACTGGGTGGCACTCCACCTTAAAACAAAGATATGAAATTTCTGCACTTTTTGCAACAGATTTATCACAAAAAGAAATAGCTCGGCGAGTTGGAACTAGCGAAAGTACGATTGGGCGGCACTCCGCTTCTAATGAAAAAAAACGTAATAAAAAAAGTGATAACTTGTATGATGCAGACGTTGCAAATAATTTAGCAGTAAAGCGAAGAAAAGATAAAAAATCGTATAAATTTAATGAAAATATTAAGATTTCTATAGAAAGCTTACTTACAAAACAATACAGCCCAGAGCAAATTGTAGGCGTATTGAAAAAAGAAAATAAGAAAACAATGAGTCATGAATGGATTTATCAACATATTTATAAAGATAAGAAAAATGGTGGCAAATTGT
>JAAFKA010000036.1 GCA_013299115.1 Cytophagales bacterium | reverse complement strand
CTCGAAAGGACTTACACGAAAAATACTCCATTTTTGTTTCATGAGTTCATGAAGGTTTAAAAGATGAATAAAAGAGAACTACTTATCTGTTTGATAAGAAGTATTTATCAGACACTTTGAAAGTGTCTGATAAGTTTTGTGCCAAAAGCAAAGAAAGGTCTTGCTGTTTGACGGCACAAAGGTAAGGAGTTTTGAAAGAGAAATGCAAACAAAAAGTTAAAAATGTTTATAAAAAAAACAAATTTTAACATTTAGACCAGCAAATAACAAGAGGTAAAAATTTTAATTTTTTTTCGCAATTTTAACACTTTTTTTGCCAACTCAATATATTTAAAAAAGTATCAAAAAAGTACCTTCTTATAGCTAAAAACAAAGTTTTATGAAAAAGCTATATATTTAATTAAATATAAAAAATAAATTTTTCTAAAAAACCGTTGTTTTTGAAACTTTTCGAAGATTTTCGAGGCAAAAAATGATAAATTCATTTTTTTGGTTGTCTTTTTTATTGAAAAATATTGTGTACTTTTGGTTGTAAGCAACCAAAAGCACCTGATTTTAGTGAACCCTTGCCAATAGTCGATAGACTTTGGCAAGGGTTGAACGGCGGAGGGCGAAACTATTGGCAGGGCAAAAAAGCCACTGCCAAAGTTTCTTAGTTTTTTAGTGAAACCTTGGCAATGGCTTAGGCAGCCCCGTACTTTTCGCACCTTGCCAATGGTTGAATAGAGGAGGTCGAAACTATTGGCAGGGTCTATCGACCACTGCCAACGTAGCAAAAGCAAACCTACGGCTTCCCAAACTCCTTATTGGTTATAAATTTTTCGTCTGTCAAGGTTTTCAAAAAAGCAATGATGTCTTGTTTTTCTTGGTCGGTTAGCCCCAGTTTTACCTCATTTTTTGGTGGAAACAAATTGTTACTTGCCTCCAAAACCAAAGGGTCTAAGGTCGTACTGATTCTAACGTGGTCGTTGTAGTGGTCGAGGACTTCGGCTAAGGTTTTGAATCTGCCATCGTGCATATAAGGTGCAGTGAGGGCAATATTTCGCAACGAAGGGGCTTTAAACTTGCCTTTGTCGGCTGCATTGCCTGTTACCGCAGCCAAACCTTGTTTGAGTGTGGCATCGGGGTCTAAGCCGTTGTTGTGAAATCCCTCAAAAGCAGTGCGTGAACCCATTTGCAAAAAACCAACATGGCAATCTCCGCAGTTGCCTCCCCTTAGCTTTTGTTCAGGGTAAGGGTGCTGCCCAAACAAAGCATACCCTCGTTGCTCACTTTCGGTTAATTGCACCTCGCCGCGAATAAATTTATCAAATTTAGAGTCGGCACTGACCAAAGTGCGGAGAAACTGAGCTAAGGCTTTGGCTATATTTTCGCTGGTAATTGCCTCATTTCCAAAGGCTTTTTTGAATAAGGCGGGGTAGGTATTGGTGGCTTGCAATTTGGCAATGGTAACAGGCAATGATTGATTCATTTCGTCGGGGTGTTGCAAAGGCATCAGCACTTGTTCCTCCAAACTATTGGCATTGCCCGACCAATTAAATTTGCGTTGCCACAACAAGTTTGCCAACGCCATACTGCCTACGTTTCTTTTGCGGTTTTGCACGCCTACGGACACAGGCAAGCCGTCTGTAAAAGCATCTAATTGTTGGTGGCAAGAGGCACAAGCTATGGTATTGTCTGCCGATAATCTGGTATCATAAAAAAGTTGTCTGCCCAAAGCTATGCCCTCATAGGTGAGGGGATTGTCGGCGGGTATGACATAACTCCCAAAATGAGCAGGCACGCTGGGCAGGGTATAAGCACCCGTAGGGCTGATATTTACCACCGTAGGCTCGCAAGCCACCAAACCTGCAAAAAGGAATAACAACAAACAGTTAGACATAGAAAAGTCTTAATAATTTATTTTTTCTCCTCTTGCATACCACTTTCCAACTCTTTGTTGATTTCTTTGGTAGCATCTTTAAATTCTCTGATTCCTTTCCCTAAACCACGTGCCAACTCAGGAATTTTTTTTGCACCAAACAACAAGAGCATGGCAGAAATAATCAAAAATACTTCCCAGCCACCCATACTTCCGATAAATAACAACAGATTTGCGAACATAATTTGTAGAGATAAACGTTTGCACAAAAGTACAAGATAACTTTGAGAATATGTCATGTTACCTATAATTTTTTTGTGCCTAAAAACATCCAAAAGCTAAATCTTTTAGCTTATCTTTGGTTTTTCGTTTTATTATGCAGAACATAGCGAAGGATATGAAATAGATTCAGATTTTTTGCTATGCTCAGCATGACAAAATGCTACCTCTTGGGTAACTCAAAGCACCCAAGAGGTACTTTCTCAAAAATCTTTTATGTAAACCAATAACTACCATGAAACATTTTGTATTTGCTTTTCATGCTTATCGTCAAGCCTTGCAATTTACTAACCACCATAGTTTATGGGGCTACTATATAGTGCCTGCTTTGCTCAATCTGGCTTTGTTTGGAGGGTTGGGCTATGTTTTTTGGTTGTTGGGTGCTTCGGTTACTGAAGGCATGGAAAATTTGCTGCCTGCCGATTGGTTGCAACACAGTTGGGGAAATATTTTACAGACTGCCCTCAAAACCTTAATTTACCTGATTCTGTTGGTGTTTTATATTAAAATCTACCGTTTTTTAATGCTTTTATTGCTGTCGCCAGCCTTAGCTTTATATTCTGAACGAATACAAGAAATTTGGCATGGGAAAACGCCGCGACCTTTTGATTGGGGACAACTCCGAAAAGATAGTTGGAGAGGTTTACAGTTGAACTTGCGAAATTTGGCAACCGAACTATCTTTAACAATTATTTTGTTGTTAATTGGCTTAGTTTTTAGCTTTTTATCTCCGTTGGTTACAGTTTGTTTATTAATTGTGGAGGCTTATTTCATTGGTTTTTCTATGATAGATTATCGCAATGAATATGTGCTGCTTGCACCCAATAAAAGCCGACAATTAGTTTGGTTTTACCGTTTTTTTGCCATTGGTATTGGCTTGGTCTTTCTTTTGTTGTTATGGATTCCTATTTTGGGGGCTTTGTTTGCCCCGTTTTTGGCTATTACCGCAGCAGGAATTGGCATGAATGAGTTGGAAAAAGATACTGAATTTTGATGCTTATAGAAAATATTTGATTTGCTTATTTACTCCCAATTTTCCCCCAATTTTTCCCACATTTTTTTGCAAATCTCCACAAAATATTCGCCACTTTCGGGGGCAGCCCAGTTCATATCTCTGATTTCGCTGTGGTGAGTAAAAAAATACTGGTCGTCAGAAACATAGCCAATATAAGAGCCATTGAAACTTGTGATGAGTAACGGTGTGCGAGGTTGTTTGGCTATTTTGCTAAACAATTCGCCTGAAAAGTCGCAGGGCATACCGAGCATCGTAATTTCGTTGAGTTGCAAGCCTGTAATTTGGGCATCGAGTTTTCCTACCAAAGCCTCAAAAAGCCAAGTCCGCAGTTTGAGGTCTTTTGTTATTCGCAGTTGGGGCTCACGCACCACAAGCGGTGCAGTTCCCCACCGCAAAGTTTCCAACTTTTTGGTTTGGATAGTTTGCAAACCCAACAGGGCAAGGTCTGCCAATCTTTCGCCACATTTTTGCACTTCTGTATATTGGTCGCCACCGCAGGCAGCATTGTGCGAAGCCACCATGCCTGCTGCAAAGAGGGCAAAATCTATCTTTTTTTCTATCTTTTGCAAAAATCCACCTACATAATCATTGGAAAGTAAAGGCAAATCGTGGGTTAGGGAATTGTTATGGGCAGAAAAAGAAGCAAATAAAGCCGTTTTGCCATTTGCTTGTTGAATTTTCAACAGCCTTAACCAATCATCAGTTTTGCCGTTTTTGGGGTCAAGGCGGTGCTGCACAAAATCCGTAGCCGACAACTGTGTGTAGCCAATTTGGGCGGGTTGCAAATGCAAGGTAGCTTGGTGCAGTGCCTCTACGGTTTGCGAAACTATTTTGTCAAAAATTGGTTGGTCATAACCTCCCAGCGTAGCCCAACCTACCAAACCCGCAGCCCACCCGCCATGCCCATGATGCGTATGCGAAGCCGTAAAATAGATTTGTTCGAGGCGGGGCAATAAAGTTTTGGCTCTTGTTCTGATGGCTGCTGCCACTGTGGGGTGTACCATCATCAAATCTAAACCTACAATAGCCACTTGGCGTCGCTGCCCCTCCAATACGATTGCCCTTGCCCACAAAGAATCATGCACACCTTCAAATTTTTTGCGAATACCGTAACCCGCCATACGAACAGGAAAACTTGGCGTGATGTTGCATTTTGCCCAACCTACCCGAATGGCTTGTCCAGTAGTTGGCGAGGATTGCAACTGTTGAATGGGCTGATTGGCAAGTGCAGAGAAAGTTTGTTTTGCACAAGCTAACTCTTTATACGGTGTATAATCTATGGTGGTCAGGCAAGCTGCACTTGCCAACACCAACACAAAAACAACCGCAAACAGATAGAAAAGTAGTTTTTTCAATGGTAGTTAAGTAATTGTGAGCTTTGGGTTTTAAAACTGTAAAGCAACTAAAAAATTTAAAAAGCCCTAACATTTCCTAGAGAAATATTAAGGCTTTTAGTAGTATCACACAATGAATGTTACAGACTCCATTAGAAATATTTCTCAAAAAAAATGTTGCTTTCGAGTACTACATCTGCGGAACTAAGAATGCTTTTTATGTAACCTACATTTTTGCTATTTTTTTCCAAAGTATTCTAAATTTTTGTGCAATATTGCAAAATGATTAACTTTGTATTTCACACCTTACAGGCATTGCGTTATGAGTCGTCAAAATGATAGTAAAGGACAGGTTTTTGAGAAAGAACACCGAATATTAGTAGCCTCCAAAAATTTCTTGGCAAAAAACGTGGAGGAGATTTCTCCGCAGGAGTTTCGGCAGGAGTACGAGGTGCTTTCGCAAAGTTACGAGCAGCTACTGGGCGAGGTCAAACTCTTGACTTCGGTAAGTGATAGGCTGCAAAACAAACTCAACAGAGCCAACGAAACCATAGTAAAGAAAAATGACGAACTGAAAGAAACCAATGATTTACTAAACAAAACCAAAATAGGCAAAAAAGCTACGACTATCATCTTGATAGCCTCTGCCATTTTTTTCCTCATTTCGGAGTGGCTGATAGACCCTTTGCTAAACGAAAATGGTTCTTTGGTGGGTTATTCTTTGAGTTTTATCCTCAAATTGGCTTTGTTTTTTGCCTTGCTGCCCTTAGTCAAAATTTTGGAAAAATCATTGTTGCAAACAGCCAATAAACCCGTACAAGACCTTACTGTTTAATCACTCTTGCTTGCAATTATGTTAAAAAGCATTACCATAGAAAACTTCTTTAGTTTTGGCAAAGCCACCAAAATAGAACTCAATCCAGGATTGAATGTTTTGGTGGGCATCAACGCCAGTGGAAAATCTACGGTTATCAAAGCCTTGCAACTTTTGTATGAAACGGTGTGTGGAAAAGGGTATGAAAAGCTGATTTTAGGAGATTGGGACGGATTTGAAGCTGTTAGGCATCAAGGAATAGAAAACAACAAAATTATTCTACAATTTGAATTTGATAAAGAGCATATTAAATCTAAAACAAATGAAACAGCATTTAACAGCAATCCTATTTGTGAAATTTCTTTTGAAAAGTTAAATGAGTTGCAATTAGCTTATAAGTTTCTTCTCTATGAACACATAAATACAGAAATATCTAAACATATAGATAAAGTAAGTGATGAGGTTGAAACTTCAATTATTAAACAGCAAATAGAAAATCTAAAAACATATCTTTATTTTGATACTTCCTTAAAAAGTCCTATTCGCCAACCCGCTAATTATTCAGTTGAAAAAGGTTTGTTGCCAAGTGGCGAAAATTTGAGTTCTGTTTTACAGGCTATAAGAAAGTATAATACTTTGAGTTATGAAAAGATAGAAACTTTGTTGCAAAAAGTAAATCCACATTTTAAAGACATCACTTTTGATATGTTGGGACTACGTAGTGTCTTTATGTTGCGAGAAAAGCAACTTAATCGTACTATTTTTGCTGACCATATTTCAGAAGGTACTTTGCGTTTTCTGTTGTTATTAGCAATAACTTGTAATCCTGCACGAGGTTCTTTGGTTTGTCTTGATGAGCCTGATATGGGTTTGCACCCTGATATGATTAGCACCATTGCAGATACGCTAAAAGAAGCTGCCAAAACTTCGCAGTTTATTATTTCTACACATTCGCCTTTGTTGTTAAATGAATTTGATTTGGAAGATATTATTGTGATAGAAAAAGATGCTGATAATCAAAGCATTGCAAAAACTTTCGATGCTGATGACTTTGCAGCATGGAGTAACCAATACTTGGCAGGACAATTATGGTTAATGGGCAAATTGGGTGGCAAAAGATGGTAAAAATAGAAATTCAGTTATTCGTAGAAGGTGGCGTATTGCCAAACGAAAACCTTGCTGTTGCAACCATAGACAATAGCAACAAACTGCGTGAAAGTTTGCATCATTTGTTATCGCAACTGATTACACCCGAAAAATTTGACTTGATTATTTTGCCCCGAAGTGGCTACAAACAAACTGCAAAAGATTTTAAGGCAGACCTCCAAAAAGATAGCAACTCTTTGTTATTAATTGACCTTGACGCACCGAAAAGTCAAAAAAATGCTAAATTGAATGAATTAGTATTGCTTGACTATGCCGAAAAAGTGTTTTTTATGGTGCAAGAAATGGAGGCTTGGGTGCTATCGCAACCTGAAATTATAGAACAATTTGCAAAACAAAAAGATTACAAATGCAAAAATACAGACAAAATTATTGCAGAAAACAGCTTGCTAAAAGGCAAAAATATAGAAGAAATTAGCAAACCAAGTGATAAATTGAACATCTTTTTTGGGCAATATTTTGAAGTTTATGAAAAACGCAGAGACAAACATAAACCTGCTTCGTATGGCAAATTGAAAGATGCTCCCGAATTATTGAAATTGCTTGATTTTAACAAATTGCTTAATGATTTTGAAGATGTGAGGTTGTTAAAAATGAAAATAGAAAGTTTGTAACTTGCACCTGTTTTTTTGAAAACCTCAACAAAATTGCCTATATTTACCTACCAGAACCCAAAAAATATGCTAACCTTAGACTTCTTACAACCTGAAATGCTAAACGAAGTTACAGCCAAATACGAAACTGCCATTGCAAAAAATATGGAAATAGAGGCAGTACGTATGAACTTTGAGGGTATTCAGGCTTTTGATGGCGATGATTTATGCGAATTGGCGGCACAGTACCCTCTGTTTAGCTTTGAAACTGAAGGAAAATACACTTTAATCGTAAAACCAATGCCTAATTTCGAAAATAATCAAGGAAATCTGACATCTCTTTTAGGAGAACTATTCCTTTGGAATAAAACTAAAAATGACAACAAAGGTAAATTGTACGACTCTGGTGGCTCTGTAAAATTTGACGATGGCAGTGTAAAAATGCCCGATATAACCTATATTTTGCGTACAAAATTGGAAGGGCAACCAAAAAACCAAGTGATTTTGATAGTGCCAGATTTGGTGGTGGAATATGTTTCTACGTTTGATAGTTTGAAAGAGGCAAAGCAAAAAATGGATTTTTATATGCAAAGTGGCGTGCCGTTGGGTTGGTTGATAGTGCCAAAAGAAACGCAAACGTATGTGTATAAACAAAGTGGCGTGGTAAAAACAGTAAGTTTTGACGAAGAATTGACAGGCGAGGAGGTGCTGCCAGATTTTAGGGTGGTGCTGGCGGAGATTTTTGAGAATTAAGATAGTATAGCAAAAGAAAATAGAAATCCAATTATTTGTAGAAGTTGGCGTTTTGCCAAACGAAAACCTTGCTGCTACGACAGTGGACAACAGTAACAAATTGCGTGAAACTTTGCAAGTTTATGTTTTATGCCTTTGATACGCCAGCCAAACCTCCCAAGCCGAATGTTCTTGCATCTTGCCACTTTTTATATTTTGAGCAGAAATTTCAGCCGCAATTCCCCAGTGTTGTGCCAATTCTTTGTAGGCTTTTGGCAGTGAATAATTTGGGTGATAAATATGTCCAGGTTCTGAACTTACACCGTTGAGTTCCATTATTCGAATATTTGTACCTGCATATAAATCTTCCAAAGATTTTACTCTGATGTCGAATCTACCATAATAAAAACCGCCAATTTGTTTAGAAATTTTATCAAATGTTTCGTGTAATTGCTTGTTAATGAGATAATTGCAATTTAAAAATTTTGTTCCTCTACAATGATTTCCAATAGGTTCTATCAACCAAATTTCGCCATTTGCCAAAACCTCATCTAATTTTTCTCCCCATTTTTGCGTTAAAACAGCTAATTGAAACCTTGCTCTGTCGTTTTGTTCTAATAATTCTCGTATGGTGTTACTTCCGTTGCCTTGCACTTGCAAAAATTCTTTGCCTACCACAGAACTTACAACGCCTGTATTTTCGCTGGGTTTGCGGTAATAAAATATGCCTAATTCTATCTCAAAATTTACGTATTCTTGCAACAACATAGCAACTTCAATATTTTTTGTAGCTTTTTCTACCTCATTTTCTACTCCAAAATAGCGAAAAATAGCTTGCAAATTATTCATTTTTTCCACGCCGTTTCCTCTTTCGCCTACGTCTGGTTTCAGGATAAGAGGAAATTTAAAGCCTTGATTTTCAATAGTTTCAATAATTTTATTGATACTTGTTCCTTGCGAAAAAAATACTGTTTTAGGCAAATATTCTTGTGGAATGAGTTTAAAGATTTCATTTTTGCTTTCGCCAAAAAGTCCACCTAAAAAAATAGAAGGATTTGC
Organism: Cytophagales bacterium; assembly: GCA_013299115.1. Lineage (GTDB taxonomy): Bacteria > Bacteroidota > Bacteroidia > Cytophagales > Thermoflexibacteraceae > JAAFKA01. The sequence goes on along the minus strand of JAAFKA010000036.1, from coordinate 37,997 downwards.
AGCCGTAAACATTGTCAGACTTCGGTGCTTGATTGCCAAATAAACAAAATAAGGCAGCAAAGGCAGATAAAAAATATACCAAGTCCAATATTCAAAATTGGTGAGTTTTATCCAAAAAAGAGGTAATTTCATTGTTGTTTATATTTTTGGCAGTGCCACAGATACATGCACCTGTAACAGTTCTCAAAAAACTGTTACTGCTTGCATACTTCTTAGAATTTTCTACCTTTTCAAAAACCCATGTTCATAAATTTTCGGCTCAATTTTCTTTGCCAAAATATCCAAACTTTCTCTTAAAGCAGCCAACAACTCATTGTATTTTTCGTTTGCACTTTTGTTGTTCATTTTGCCTGCTGGGTTTCTTTCCTGAAAATACTCTCGAATGTCATAAAACGAAGCATTAGCCCCCCCGCCCTCTGCTGGGGGAGAATTCTGAATGGTTTTGTGGTAATATTTCCATAATTCTTTTCCTGCTGAAAAAACTGCTTTTGCCTCTGCCGAAAATTCCAAAGGTTCTTTTTTGGTAGTTTGCTCTTTCTCAAAAAGTGCTGTTGATTTAGCATCTTTTAGCTTGCCCGCAATAAAATGAGCCATAAATTTGCTTTCAAACTTGTCTTTGCTACCTACTTCCGCCTCTGTAAACGGTATCCAATGATTGGTGCCTTGTTTTGCCTTGATATTGTTATTGAACAAGGTATAAGTTAAACAATTGTTGTGAAATTCTTTGTCGGTTTCCCACGTTGGGTTGGGGTAGAGAAATTGGTCACGGTCATTAAACCACGTGGCTGCAATAGTTTTTCGCACTACATAGTAAATAGCAGACTGTATGAGGTTATCTTTTGTAATTTGCCAATGATGATTATCGGCTGGCACTTCCATATTCGGTTTTTCTATTCGCACCAATCGTTGATTTTGAAAATCACTGCCCACGCCAATAATGGTAGCAATAGATTCGGAGTTTGTTTTTCTGAATGTTTTTACCCAGTCATTGATAAATTTAAAATTGTCGTAAGCCCAAATCTCTTTGACAGCAAAAAACTTCTCTTTTTCATCATAAGCATCAGCCTGAATGTGTAAAAAGTCCTCTTTTTTGTCCGTATCCCACACTTTGAAACCAATAGGAAACTGTCCTTTGACATTATCAAAAGTGCGAGCAGGAATAATAAAACATTTTTCTAATTTTGCCTTAAAAAAGTTACGAAACTCAATAAATTTAGGTGCTTGCAATGCTTTTAGTTTTGAAAATTCTGCAATTTTACAGCCACCAATTTCAATATAAATTCTTGTCAAAAACTGCACATATAGTTCTCGTTTGGTGTAGCCCATTTTTTCGGAATACTTTTGATGAATAGCCGAAACAGCTACGCCACTTCTCCCTTCGCCTCGCCTGTTGTCTGCCTCTGCATAAGGCGGATTGATATAAACCACTAATTTCTTGCGTTTTTCGGGATTGTTGATAATTGCTTGCAATTCTTTTGGCAATTTATCAAAACTATCATTGAGGAAATCAAACTGAAAAACTTGTTTTTCCCACAAATTTGCCCCGTTTTGTATCCTGTCTTTCATCACGTCCACGTCTTGCCTATCAAGCGTAGAAGCCCAGATATGGTCTTTATTTATCAATCCTGTTAGCAAATTGCCTGTGCCTGCTGCACAATCCCAAATGTAATATTCATCTTGCCAATCTTCTCCTAACACATCACTTAGGTATTTTTGCGACAACTCCACCCAAATCTGCGGTGTAAAAAAGCTGCCTTTTCTTTCCCTCACGTCTTGCGGAACAAGCAAATCTCTACGTTCTACAATATAATCCCAATATTGTTCTTTCGGAGGTCTTTCATATTTATTCCAAAATTGAGTGTGTGCTTTTTGTTTGTCGTTGAAAGAAGTTCGTTTGAGGTCAAAAAATCCCATTTCGTTGAGAGTTTTTTCAAATTCATAGTAATCTTTTTTCAACAACACATATAAAGTATCTTTCAGACTTTGATTTTCTGAGGAAAGCAAATCTGCCAAATAAAAGTCTGCGTCAATAATTCCATTTTTCTTAGCAATTTCCCAATTCAATACGATTGTGGGCTTGACCGCAGCCAACCACTTGGTATAAATGGTAATGAAATTGTTTTTGTCAATTCTAACTTTTGAAGTTGCCACGTTGCCAACCACAAAATTTGTCTTGATAAATTCACGCAGTTCTTGGTCGTCTTTTTGGTAGTAAAACAGCAAAGTTTCGTTCTCAATCGTGGTTTTTACCTTGTCATAAACTTGCTTAAACTCTTTGGTTTCGTGGTTAGAAGGGGCAACATTCCAGTTAAAATCATTTTGGTAAAAAACCTCCTGAATGGCATTGTAAGGCAAAAAAGCAATTTTTTCGGCATCAAAAGCACCCAAAAAAGGCGGAGGCAGCACCTTGTCAAAAGTCCTCGCCTTGCCAATGGTCAATATCAACTGCACCACAGATTTGTAAACGTCTGATACGCCTTTTTTGGCTTCTGCCCAAAGCCCCCCAGCCCCCAAAGGGGGAGTTGACGTAATCTCGTCAGTTCCCCCTTTGGGGGGTAGGGGGCTACTCACACAAAAATCCACATTCCCCACAATTTGCGTGCAGTCAAATTCGCCAAAATAATTTTGGGCTATTTTATTTTTGAGTTCTTCTTCTCTAATAGCTAAATAGGACATAGATTTTCGTAAATTTTATCGCAATTTGCACAAAATCACGCATATAAGCAATTTTTTATTTTTCACCTTTCACCAAATCCTTATAAACCATTCTATTTTCCTTTTCATACTTCGCAATAGCCGTAATACTCACCGTTAATTTATCTTTGCGGTGCATAATCAAACTACTATTGGGGTTACTATTTTCATCATTTTGCCCACCAAACAAGTGAAAATCAATGATTTGTTTGTCGTCATAATTCGGATTTTCTTGCAGCCACTGCCCAAACCAAGTTTCACGATTTTGAATAATTTCGGGTGTATATAAAGTCGTAGAAGAACGAATATGTGTAGCCTTACTATCCAATTTTATTTGGTGCAATTTTTGGCTATCCCAACGAAATTCTACAAATTCCAAAGGCGTATTGTTTGTGTCGTTCTCCAAATTATTTTCAACAACCCACAAAGTAAAAGGTTCAATACCAACCAAATTATAATTAGCTGCAAACTTTTCAATATTTTGATAATCAAAAAAATCTAACAACACCAGCCCACGACTTCTGCGATAAGGTGGTGTGGGTACGTAAGGCACAAAAGCACCATTTAGCAAGCACAACGTAAATTTTTCAGCAACTAAAATCCAAGTTCCGCCACCTTTTGGGTCTTTCGGATAGGTCAGTTGCAGTTTTTCGCCTAATTCGTTTGTGTGTGTATAGGTTTGCAGAGGCAAAGCCAAGGGTCTGCCCACAAACTCATCACGATTGTGGGTTAGCAAAAAACCATTTTTGTAAGGTAAAAAAGTTGCGGTACACATTTTCAGTAAACAGTTAATAGTCAATAGGTTGCAAATTTATGATTATTTGTCTTTAATCACAAGCCACTGTTCGTTTGCTTTTTGTATCAGTGCAGACTGGTCTTTGTTCCAACGTACTTTTACTTTTTCATTGTAATTAAAATACAATTTGCCGTTGATTACTGCCCACGTATTGGTTTCGGTAGGGGCTTTGTAGCCACTTGCTGTGTCATAAGCACAATAACTGCCATATTGCGGCTCATACATAGCTACTTCACTGCCTTGTTCAGAAACTCATTTAATGGATACATTATTTTGCAAACACTTATCAAATAATGAATAGCATCAGGCGTAGTCAATTTTTCTATGGGTAAGTGGTGGACTACAAAAAAACCTTTCAATTTTAGATACTCAGCCAAAGGGTGGTCTTTGGCATAGTCCGTTGGTGTATTTTTTAGCTTTTCGCCTTGCACCTTGCCAAAACAACGCACAAAATCAGGGTTTTGTACGATTGCCAAAAAATCTTGAGCATTGTAATCTATTTCTTGTCTTACTTTTTTGAGTTCAGGATTGGCAGGCATATACAAGCCGCCGCCCATAAAGCAGTTATTTGGTTCTATGTGTAGATAGTAGCCCGCCAATTCGGATTGGGAGCCACCCGCAGCCATGTAAGACGAAAAATTGGTTTTGTAAGGTGATTTGTCTTTGCTAAACCGTATATCACGATTGATGCGAAACAGGCATTTGGCTGGTTCTACTGTGGCTAAAGCTGCATCTATGCCAACCAACTGTGCGTGAAAGTCTTTTACTGTGGCAGTAAAAGCTGTGCGGAGTTGTTGATAAGTTGGCTTATTTTCGTCAAACCAAGTTTTGTGATTATTGGCTTTGAGTGCCAACAAAAACTCAAATAATTCGGGTAGGTAGTTCATATTTTTGGTAATTTTTTGGATTATCTAAACAACAAAAACCTTTCGCCTGTTCTTTCATCTTTAATTTCCATTCGCACCAAGGGCACTAATTCGGGTTCTATCACTGCTTGGGGTGTGGCTACGGCAAATCTAATTTTTTTGCTTTTTATCAACTCGGCTAAGGTTTGTGGACAAGACCACTTCGTTTTGTTTTGTTGGTTTTGCAACTTATTAAATCTTATAACAGGGTGATTGCCAATGGTATGGGCTAATCTTTGGTCTTTTTTCCAAAAATCGGGATAGTTTATTTTATACAAACTGCCATTGATTAGGTCAAAACCATTGCCCATATAATTCAGATACAAACCTTGTGCTTTGTTGGTTTCGTAGTTGAGGTCGTACTGCGGAGAAAAATCTTCGGCAGCCCACAAACTGATGCCCAAAACCAGCCCCGAAGGTTGGGTAGTACGTAGCGGGGCTAAGTGTGCAGCCACGCGTTGCAAAAAAACAGGGGAATAAGGTATTTTGGAGGCAATAGGTTTAGCAGACCAAATTTTGTTGGCTACATTGCTCAACCCAACCTCGCGTGAAATAAAGTTTTTGGTGGCTACCACTATCAACACAAAAGCAACGGCAACCAAAGTTCCTTTTGCCCAGTCTGCCACGTTTTTAACGGACACAAAAGCCAATAAATACAAGACAAACAAAGTTTCAAAAGAAGTGAACAATAGCAATTTGCCTATTTGGTGGGCATCGGGTATGTGCCAAAGGGCTGCATACACCACCAAAGCCACCGCCACAAACAGCCCTATCAACCGCCAATAATTTTTGAAAAGTTGCCGCATGGCAGGTTTTTGCAAAGTTACAACCAAAACAAAGACCGTAAAAGGCAGATAATAAATTGCAAAATGCCAAAAAGTTTCTTCTATAAACAAAAATACAGCAGGAAAACAAGTGGCAAGGCTATGAAAATAATTTTGAAAAGTCCAATACGTTGCCACTTCGGGAGTATTTTGTTTTGCCGTCAGCCAATAAAACAAGGCAAATGCAACTGAAAACAACATATTGGCAGACAAAATAAAGGAAGTTTGCAAGGTAGGCAACCACCGATAACGACTATTCAACAAGACAAAAGCTATGCTTCCACCCACCACAACAGGCGTAGTAGCAGCATTGATTATAGGCAAACAAAGCAAAACTAACAAAGCTTTATTGGGTTGTTGTTGCAACCAAAGCACCAAAAAAGCCAACAAAAAGCATTTGAGAACAGCCAATTTGAGCAAATAAGGGGCAGCTATAAACGACACATTGACAAAAGAATGAAAAAAAGTAGCCAAAGGTTGCAGGGCATCGTGTTTCCAAAAATCAAAGGCAATACAATCTGTATAACCTGTTACGGCAAGTACCAGCAAAGAAGCCAATACATAATTGCGAGTTTTATTTTTGATGGTAAGCTGCTCATAAACAGACAAATAGCCCAACAAAGCCACAAAAAGAAAGAAGGGAAACAGCACCAAATCGTAAAGCAAAACAGATAATAATTGCGTACTTTGGGTAAGCAAATGCAGCAGCCACAACTCAAAATAATGGTAAGGCACTGTACCTGTTTGCTCTACCCATTGCCAAGCTGCCGAAATATTTTCTCCTATGGGCAGGGCTGCGGCTCTGCGTACATACAATAAATGGTCTTGAAAACCCCAATGCACATATAATTTATTGGTGGCAAGGTCTGCCAAACAAAACAATCGAAACAAAAAATAAGCAAAAGGAACTAACAAATAAAAGCCTATTTGCGAGGATTTTATCTCCAAAAAAGGCAACAACAGCACCTTGTTTTCGGTCTTTCGTTGCAAAAAATACAGAAACAACAAGCCCAAACCCAAAGGCACAAACAGCAACAAAACAGTCAAGCCCTGCCGTTGCCAAGTGCTGTATGCAACCACAGCCACCACCACACCCAACAGCAATTTGCAAAAAACAGCAGTGCGAGGTTGGGCAAACGAAAATGCAAAAATCACAGTCAATAAATGACCAATGAGGTAACTGCCAATGAATGTGCCGTAGAGAACAGGCAAGTAAAAAAAAGCCTCTTGAATGGTTGCCATTAAAATAGAATAGACAAAAACAAGTTGCAATTTGCAAGAAAACTACAAAAATGCCCACACTTTTTAATATTTTTTTATAAATTTGTTGTTGTTACCCTCATTGCTTTATCAATAGCCATGCGTAAAATCCAATATCAATTTGACAGCCAACACCTCCAAAACTCCGAGCCTACGAGGTATCAAATCCACCAAATAGGCGAAGGAAAACTCTTGCTCAATGTAGGTCCCCAACACCCTTCTACGCATGGGGTTTTGCGTTTGGAAGTTTTGACAGACGGCGAGGTGGTGCTTGACGTGGTGCCGCATATTGGTTACTTGCATCGTTGTTTTGAAAAGCACACCGAAAGTTTGAGTTACAACCAAATTATTCCCTACGTGGATAGAATGGACTACGTGGCTGCGATGAATGGCGAACACGCCTATGTGATGGGCGTAGAAAAAATGATGGGTTTAACAGGCAAACTGCATAAAAGAATAGAATATATCCGCGTATTGGTGGCAGAACTAAACAGATTGGCTTCACATTTTGTTGCTCTTGGTACTTATGGCTTAGATATTGGGGCAGCTACGCCTTTTTTGTGGCTCATGCGTGATAGAGAACACATTTTACGGTTGTTGGAGTGGGTTTGTGGAGCAAGAATGTTGTATAACTATATTTGGGTGGGAGGTTTATACTATGATTTGCCTGTAGGTTTCGAGGAGAGATGTGCGGAGTTTGTCAAGTATCTGAAACCAAAATTGGTAGAATTGCAACGGCTATTGATAGACAACGCAATTTTTATTAGTCGAACTGCCAATATTGGCGTACTTCCCCGCAATACAGCCATTAATTATGGTGTAACAGGAGCTATGCTTCGGGCTTCGGGTTTGCGTTACGATTTGCGAAAAGTAGATGCGTATTCGGTCTATCCTGAATTGGATTTTAACGTACCCATAGGCACAGGGGCAATGGGCAAAGTGGGAGATTGCTGGGACAGAACCTATATTCGGGTGCAAGAATGTTGGGAGGCAGTGCGGATAGTAGAGCAATGCGTGGCAAAATTGCAAGGCGAATGGAAACGAACTAAGGAATTTAATCCGCAAGCAGCTATTCCAAAAAAATTGCGAACTGCCCAAAAAATAGAATTTTATAGTCGGGCAGAAACTCCCAAAGGCGAATTAGGGTTTTATTTTGTGAGTGCGCCCAATAGTGATGTGCCGTATAGAGTCAAAGCAAGGTCGGCTTGTTTCAGCAACTTGTCGGTCTTGCCTATCATAGCAAAGGGCTGCCTAATTGCAGATTTAATAGCCATTGTTGGGTCTTTGGATTTGGTAATGGGCGAGGTAGATAGATAAAAAAATAAATATTTATAAATTAGTAAATTATTGATTTTTGTTTTAACTTTGTAAAACCAAAAAATAATACTACCTTTACCAACAAAGTCATTTACACACACAAATATATAAATCCTGTGGCAAAGCAAAAATCAGAAAAAGCAGAAATCACAAGTTCAGCACAAGACAAAGATAAGCTCGAAAAAGTAAAAATGCTGGAGCTAACCATTGCCAAATTAGACAAAGCCTACGGCAAAGGTACAGTAATGAAACTAAACGAAGACAAAGTAGATGATGTACCCGCCATCTCTACAGGCTCTATTGCCTTAGACATCGCCTTGGGTGTTGGCGGTTTGCCACGCGGCAGAGTGGTAGAAATTTACGGACCAGAGTCTTCGGGTAAAACCACGCTTACAATGCACTGCATAGCCGAAGCCCAAAAAGCTGGCGGTTTGGCTGCTTTCATCGATGCAGAACACGCATTTGACAAGGCTTATGCCGAAAAATTGGGTATAGACCTCGACAATCTTTTCGTATCTCAACCCGACAACGGCGAGCAAGCCTTAGATATTGCTGAACATTTGATTAGGTCAAGTGCCATTGATATTTTGGTTATAGACTCGGTGGCTGCACTTGTACCAAAAGCCGAATTGGAAGGGGACATGGGCGACAGCAAAATGGGTTTGCAAGCCCGACTCATGTCGCAAGCCTTGCGTAAATTGACAGGTGCTATTAGCAAAACCAATTGCTGCTGCATTTTTATCAACCAATTACGCGACAAGATTGGCGTGATGTTTGGTAGTCCTGAAACCACTACGGGTGGTAATGCCCTCAAATACTATGCCTCTGTTCGTTTGGATATTCGCCGTATTGGTGCTTTGAAAGACAACAACGACAACAACGTAGGCAACCGCACAAGGGTAAAAGTTCAGAAAAACAAAGTTGCCCCTCCGTTCAGACAAGTAGAGTTTGATATTATGTATGGCGAAGGAATTTCTAAAATTGGCGAAATTATAGACATGGCTGTCGATTTGGAAATTATTAAAAAATCAGGTTCTTGGTTTTCTTATAACAGCAGCAAACTAGGGCAGGGTAGAGATGCCGTAAAAAATATTTTGCACGACAATCCTGAACTCATGGACGAATTGGAGCAAAAAATTCGCGACCATTACAAAAATCTCACTGTAAAACGTGAAGACTTCGAAGCACCCGACGAAGACGAAACAGAATCGTAAGCAAAAAACTGTAGCATAGACTTCAGTCTGTGCAAAACAATTCAAACTTTCTAAGTTTTTAAAACTTAGAAAGTTTATTTTTTTAAGCACTGGGCAGAATATTAGAAATTGAAAATTCAGGAATAATAATGCCTATCAAAGCCTCAAACTCCGAAACGTCCCATTGGTCTATGATTAAAATTTTACGTTCAGAGTCGTCCATATATTCCCACGATAGCATTTCGGCTGCTTCTTCAGGAGCATCTTCCAAATTTCTAAAATAACCAGGGCTTTCTCTTTCTCTGATGTATTTTACTCCTTCGTAGGTAATTTCTCTCGGCGGTTTTTCCTCCTGCCGAATATGATTTTCTACATATTCGCCAAGTTTTGTAAACCGCAACTTGTCGGTAAGGTAACAAACTGTTTTTTGCGACTGCTCGACCCGCAGATAATACGTTTCTGTGCCAGAAACTACTTTAAATTCGTAGCTAAAACGGTTGTTGCCCCAGTCATATTCATATTCGTCTGTAACTTCCCAAGTTTTGAAGTCATAGTCAAACAAAAAACCTTTGCGTATATCCAAAACTGAAATGCTGGTAGGGTCGTAGTGCAACTGTGGCACTTCTTGCGTTTTCTTTTTGAAAAATCCAAACATATTTTTAGAAATAAGTATGAAATATGAAATGAAAAATTACTGTTACTGTGGTTTCGGTTTTAAAAAACCGAAATCACGTTAGACAAATTACTGTGGTTTTGGTTTCTCAAAACCAAAACGAATTTCGGTTTTAAGAAACCGAAATCACTTTAGACAAACAATATAACAAAATAAATGAATAAATCCAATACTTTGCAAGTAATTATTTTGCCTGCTTCTTAAAATTGTAAGGGCAATGACGGCAGCCACTTTTGCAACAGTAACCTCTTTTTAGGTGGTAAGCTGTGGTAAATACATACAAACCATTTTCTATATAATAGTCTTTGCCTTCTTGGAGTGGGGTGTTTTTATTGGTATTTTTCATTACTTATTTTGTTTTCTTATATATTCTAAACTTCCTTTTCACAATTACCGAACTCCCAAAATTGATTAGCAAACCAATATCAATTTTTGCACCTGCTAAGTTATTGACTAATTGCACTTCAAAAGCAGGCTGTATATGCTCAACAGCTTTCAATTCCAATAAAATGACATCATTTACCAAAAAATCTGCATAATAATCTCCAATAAATTCGCCATCATAAACCACTTCTATTCTATATTCAGGCACAACTTTCAACCCTGCTTTTGTCATTGCAATTTGCATAGCTTTTTGATAAACCAACTCATAATAACCTGCCCCCAACGCATTATGCACGTGATAAGCACAACCAATGATTTTTTGGGTTATCTCCTCGTGTTGTAATTTTTCCATATTATTTTTGACAAGATTTCAGGATTAACAAGATTTTTTTATTGCCTTCGGCAATTCATTATAAGCAAAAACAGAATTAACAGGATTTTTTGATTGCCTTCGGCAGTTCATAATAAGCAAAAACAGAATTAACAGGATTTTTTGATTGCCTTCGGCAGTTCATAATAAGCAAAAACAGGATTAACAGGATTTTTTGATTGCCTTCGGCAATTTATTATAAGCAAAAACAGAATTAACAGGATTTTTTTATTACCTTCGGCAATTTATTATAAGCAAAAACAGAATTAACAGGATTTTTTTATTACCTTCGGCAATTTATTATAAGCAAAAACAGAATTAACAGGATTTTTTTATTGCTTTCAGCAATTAATTATAAGCAAAAACAGAATTAACAGGATTTTTTTATTGCCTTCGGTAATTAATTATAAGCAAAAACAGAATTAACAGGATTTTTTGATTGCCTTCGGTAATTAATTATAAGCAAAAACAGAATTAACAGGATTTTTTTATTGCCTTTAGCAATTAATTATAAGCAAACGTATAAAAATAAATTGCCAAAGACAATAAAAAACAAGGTAAAAATTGCCAAAGGCAATACAAGTTGTCGAAGACAACAAAAAAATCCTGTTAATCCTGCAATCCTGTTGTTAATTCTGCAATCTTGCCAAAATCTCCTGTGCAGCCACCGAAATCACCGTACCAGGTCCAAAAACACCAATTACCCCAGCCTGATACAAAAATTCGTAGTCTTTTGGCGGAATTACGCCACCTGCAATCACTGCAATATCCTCACGACCTATTTTTTTGAGTTCCGCAATCAGTTGAGGAATGAGAGTTTTGTGTCCTGCTGCCAAACTGCTTGCACCAATCAAATGCACATCATTTTCGGCTGCTTGTCGTGCCACTTCTTCGGGAGTTTGGAATAAAGAACCCATATCCACATCAAAACCTAAGTCTGCAAAACTTGTTGCAATCACTTTTGCACCTCTGTCGTGTCCGTCTTGCCCCATTTTGGCAATCATAATTCGAGGACGTCGACCTTCGAGTTCCGCAAATTTATCTGCCATTTCTTTTGCTTTGCGGAAATTTTCGTCTGTGCCTGCTTCTCCTGCATAAACCCCTGAAATAGAACGAATTACAGCTTTATGTCTGCCAAAAACTTCTTCCATTGCATCAGAAATTTCGCCTAAGGTAGCACGCAAACGGGCTGCTTCTATGGCTAATTGCAATAAATTGCCACCGCCAAGCCCCCTAACCCCCGAAGGGGGAACAAGCCCCACCCCAACCCTCCCCGAAGGGGAGGGAGTAAAAACTCCCCCTTCGGGGGTTGGGGGGCTACACGCAAGGGTAATTTTCCGCAAAGCCTCCTTCACTTTTTCATTATCTCTATTTTGTTTAACTTGTTCTAAACGTGCAAGTTGCGAATTTCTTACTGCCGTATTATCAACTTCTAACAATTCTATCTCTGTTTTTTCATCTGTTTGAAATTTGTTTACGCCCACAATCGTATCTTTTCCTGCGTCAATTCGGGCTTGTTTTCGGGCTGCAACTTCCTCAATCCGCATTTTTGGCAAACCTGTTTCTATTGCCTTTGACATTCCACCCAATTTTTCCACTTCCTCAATCAAAGCCCACGCCTTTTCCACTAATTGTTGCGTTAAATATTCCACATAATACGAACCTCCCCAAGCATCAACAGACTTACAAACTCCCGTTTCTTTTTGGATAAAAAGCTGCGTATCACGTGCAATTTTTGCAGAAAAATCAGTCGGCAGAGCAATAGCTTCATCTAAGGCGTTGGTATGCAAAGACTGTGTGCCACCCAAAACCGCAGCCAAAGCCTCAATCGTAGTACGTGCCACATTGTTAAAAGGGTCTTGTTCGGTCAAGGACCAGCCCGAAGTTTGGCAATGTGTACGCAATGCCATTGATTTTGCATCTTTTGGATTAAACTGTTTCACGATTTTTGCCCACAACAACCGACCTGCACGCATTTTGGCAATTTCCATAAAATAATTCATTCCAATTCCCCAAAAAAACGACAAACGAGGAGCAAAATCGTCAATATCCAAACCCGCAGCAATGCCTGTTCGCAAATATTCCAAACCATCTGCCAACGTATAAGCCAATTCAATATCCGCACTTCCGCCTGCCTCCTGAATGTGATACCCAGAAATAGAAATGGAATTGAATTTGGGCATATTTTGGGCTGTATAAGAAAAAATATCGGCAATAATTCGCATACTTGGCAATGGCGGATAAATGTAGGTATTGCGAACCATAAATTCCTTCAAAATATCATTTTGAATTGTGCCACTTAGCAATTCGGGTTTTACGCCTTGTTCTTCGGCTGCCACAATATAAAACGCCATAATTGGCAATACTGCCCCATTCATTGTCATCGAAACTGACATTTTATCGAGGGGAATTTGGTCAAAAAGGATTTTCATATCCTCCACACTGTCAATAGCCACGCCAGCCTTGCCCACATCTCCCACTACTCTTGGGTGGTCGGAATCATAACCTCTGTGCGTTGCCAAATCGAAGGCAACGGACAAACCCATTTGTCCTGCTGCAAGGTTTCTCCGATAAAAAGCATTGCTTTCTTCGGCTGTCGAAAATCCTGCATATTGGCGAATTGTCCAGGGTTTGGTAAGGTACATACTTGCGTAAGGTCCTCGCAAATAAGGTGCTGTTCCTGCCGAAAAGTTGAGATGCTCTGCATTTTCTACGTCTTTGTGCGTAAAAACAGGCTTGATGTTGATTTTTTCGGCGGTTTGGAAAGTATTAAAACCTACTAAGTCTTTAAGACTTAGTAGGTTTGTTTGCTGTTCTTTTGCTTTTTTCAAGAGGTTATTACGAACTTCTTGGAAGGTGGGTTTATGTGGTGTCATATTGGGTTATGGTTATTGCAAATAATTTTGAATTGCACATAAAAATTTACTTGCACATTCGATAGCCATTTGTGCGTCTTCTTGTGTAAGAGTAGTTTCAAAATCATAATCACTTACCTGTCTTAATTCAAAAATTTTAGTAAAATCTTGACTAAGTTCTTTGGGCAACAAACCTGTTTTTATGTAGAGTTGATTAAACTTGCTATTTGTGCCTTGATGTGTTTTTACATATAAATCTTGTTCACAAAAAAGTGCCTGAACTGCATCAAACATACAATAATATGCCCTATTAATTGCTGCTTCAAAATGTTGTGTGGCAAACAATACTTGTGCAGACTGCAAACAGTCAGTAGCTTTATCTAATATTTTTACGGTTTCTTCCTTCATATTTCTATACCATCTTTGCGGATGTTGCGAATAAATAAGCTGTTAGAATTTTCAAATCTTTGCAAAGTGATAGGAATTTTGGCTATTACTTTATCGGATTGTAAAACCAAATCTATAAAATTTTTACTCAATAATTCTAATTCTTTTGATAGGCTCATTTCATTGTCATAAAGAATAATAGCAATGTCTATATCCGAATTTTCGGTTGCCTCGTTGCGAGCATACGAACCAAACAAAATAACTTTTGCCAGCCGTTGAGCATAAATTGTCTGCAAAGTTGTTTTGATTTTTTGCAACAGTTCTATCAAGAACATTGCTTTGCTTTCGTCTGTGCTATTGATTTGTAGTTGCATAAGAGTTTAGTTTTAAACAAATTTAGGGGAAAATATTTGTCTTTCAAGAGGTTATTTCAAACTTCTTGGAAGATTAGTTTGGGTGTAAACATATTTTAAATATCAGAATTTTAGTTTAGCTGGGTTTTGTTTGTTGCCAAAAATGGTTATTTGATAAGCCATTGTTCCATTTTGTTTAACATTACCTCGTTTGAAACAGTCATTTTATTATCAGCCTGAAAAATCCCTTCTTCAATAGCCTCTTTTTCTGCTTGCTTTAAGTTGTCCCATTCATAAATTGCTGTTTCCTGTTCTACTATCGGACTTGCCAATTCACCAATAATTTGCACATAATCTAAACTCCGCAATAATTCTATCAAGAACATTGCTTTGCTTTCGTCTGTGATGTTTATTTGTAGTTGCATAAGAGTTTAGTTTTAAACAAATTTACAAAAAATACTTCTTCTTTCAAGAGGTTGTTGCGAACTTCTTGGAAGGTTGGTTTGGGTGGTGTAATAAACTGTAAATATTTTATCTGCAATATCGGCAGGCATACCTATAACTGTTTAGTCTTGCGTCGTTTAGCTGGCTTGGTCATAATTTATTTTGTAAAGTTAAACAAATTTACTCTATTTGTAAGAAATTCATAAAGGCAAAGTAAATTTCAAAAGAAAAAACCTTATAAGGTTTTTAAAGCCTTATAAGGTTTGAATAATCAAAAAACTTATCTTAATGAGCCAACATTTCTGCTGGTTCATGGACATAATCGTACAATTTTTGGTAATACTCGGTAGCCATACGGTCTGAGTCGAAGAAAGGCACTACTTCTTTCATACTGGTTTTCATCAGTTTCAACCATTTTTTAGGCTCTTTGTAGTACAGTGCAATGACTTCTTTTTCGAGGATTTCGTACAAATTCTTTGCATCGAAGTCATCTACTTCGTCATAATGTCCGTCTTCTTCGGCTATGGGCAACACAAAACCGTTGTGTCCGTGCTTGATAAATTCGGGAATCCAACCATCGTTAATAGAAACATTGATAGCCCCGTTCATGGCTGCGGTCATGCCACTGGTGCCAGAAGCCTCACGAGGGCGGCGTGGTGTGTTGAGCCACACATCTGCCCCTAATTTGAGAAGTTTCGATAAAGTCAATTCATAACCTGTCAAAACCGCACAATTAGAGAACTTTTGCGTGTATTTTACCAAATGGTTAAAAACACTGATGGCGTAGTCATCAAACGGATAAGGTTTTCCTGCCCAAATTATCTGCACAGGTTGGGTAGTGCTGTTGATAATTCGGTTAAAACGATTGATGTCGTGTAGCAATAAATCTGCTCTTTTGTACTCCGCAAAACGTCTTGCCCACACAATAGTAAGCACGTTGGGGTCAAATATTTTGCCTGTTTGGTCTGCTACTACCTCAAAAAGCCACTGTTTGAGGTGTTTTTTGCGGTTGAGCAAAGCCTCGTCATTGCCTTCTTGGAGAGCTGCCTCCAATTTGGTGTCTGCCCAGTATTTTTTGTTTTGCGAATTGGTAATGGCTGTAATGGGTGCAAGTCCGTCATAGTCTTTCCACATTTCTCTCGATACTTCGCCATGCAACTGCGATACGCCATTGGCTATTTTTGCCAACCGCAAAGCAACTAAACTATGGCTAAATACTTCGCCTTTTACGCCTGTAATTCTCCGCACTTCTTGCTCTGGCAACATACCAAAAAAGCCCATTTTTTCCAGCAACTCGAAATAATGTTCTTCATTACCAGCTTTTTCGGGGGTGTGGGTCGTAAAGGTAAGGTGTTCACGCACTTTGTCCACACTTTTAAATTGCGAATAAAGGTGAAAAGCCAAAGGCAACGCATGGGCTTCGTTCATGTGATAAACATCTGCACCACCCAAAACCTCCACCAATTTTGCCCCGCCTATACCCAACACAATGTTTTGGGCTATACGTGCAGCCGTATCCTTGTCGTACAACTTGTGGGTAATGGTTTGAGCCAAGTGGTCGTTTTCTGGAATATCCGTAGAAAGCAGATAAATAGGCACAGTGCCAAAAGTTTCAGGACGGAGGCAATACACTTTCACATACACCTGATGGCGGTGAACGTAAACAGGTATCAAAATTTCGGTGTCCTCCAAATAATTGTAGGCTTTGTTTTGAAACATGACCTGCATAGACCTGTCCGCATTGCGAACTTGGTCATAGTAGCCATGTTTCCACAAAATGCCAATGCCAATCATATTTTGTTTCAGTTCATACGCACTACGCATGTGTGAACCCGCCAAATAACCCAATCCACCTGAATAAATTTTGAGAGGCTGATGGAGGGCAAACTCCATACAAAAATAAGCCACTCGTTTAGTAAATTTTGGATTGTAGTCGTAGGGGTGTTGCCAAGTGTTATATTTCATATTTTACTCGATAGTTAAACTTTAATAAAATGTTAGCAAAAGTATATTTTTTTTACTAAAAAACAACAAAGAAGTTAATTTTATTAAAAAAATAGCAACAAAAAGAAACATGATTAGACTTCTTGCGAAAGTTTTTTGAGGCCTACTCGCAAGGGTTATAAATCCTTGCGGGGATATTTTTTTAGACTTTCACAAAAAGTTTATTTATGAAATAGCCAAAAACTCTAATTCCTTCTTCATAGCTTGCTCTACGAAGTACCATATAATTTACTTTATCCATTTAAAACTTTGTGGTAAAAAAAGGTTTTGAAAAAAATGCAAATTCAAGATTAAAATACAATTTTATTTTTGTCTAATAACTAAAAAGGTGCAAAATGTTGTCTTCCAAAGCAACTATTTTGCACCTTTCAGATAAATTAAGTAACCCTCAACTATTTTTTCAAGTTGTAAGTCCAAACTTTGTTACCTGCATTTACACCCAATTGTATGATGTTCACACTTGCTCCTTTTTCGTCTTTGGCAAAGAAAACCCCATGTTTTGTAGGGCTTGTAACACTGGTTGGTCTGCCTACTATATTTCCTGCCGAAGAAACTTGTTGATTAACTCGCAAAAAAGCATTTTGGTAGTCTGTGCTATCAATCGTTACGCTAAACTGCACATTGCCTTCTTTAAAAATAACAGATTGTTTGCTTTCAGGCAAAATTTCAATCGTAACTTCTTTATTGTCTTGTGCCCCTACTTCTTGCTTAATTCCTTTAAATGGACTTGCTTTTACCAATAAATCGGCAAAGTCGGGCTTGGGTAATACCACTACTTTTTCGGAGCAACTACCAACAAATAAGCCTACAAGAACTGTAAGAATGAGAAATGATATTTTTTTCATGTTTTTAAGATAATAAACCAAATTAACTCAATCACACGCTAAAGCGTATGTTACATTTTTCACACGCTGAAGCGTATGTTACATTCAAAGGTGCGGACTGAAGTCCGCACTACAGAATTATTTACTGATGTCTAATTTTTTTACTTCTTTTGCACCGCCTGCAATAGATTCACGCATTTGGGTATCTGCATTGAGGTTTTGTAGTTTGTAATAATCCATTAAACCCAAATTGCCTGCTCTGAAAGCCTCTGCAATAGCCAAAGGAATTTCTGCCTCTGCTTCTATTACTTTTGCTCTGGCTGCTTGCGATTTTGCCTTCATTTCTTGCTCTACTGCCACTGCCATAGCTCTCCGTTCTTCGGCTTTTGCCTCTGCCACTTTCAAATCTGCATTTGCCTGGTCTATTTGGAGTTTTGCACCAATGTTTTCGCCTACGTCTATATCTGCAATATCGATAGACAAGATTTCAAAAGCTGTCCCTGCATCGAGTCCTTTGGAAAGTACCAATTTAGAAATTTTATCGGGATTTTCCAATACTTCTTTGTGCGACATAGACGAACCAATGGAGGTTACAATCCCTTCGCCAACCCTTGCCAAAATGGTTGCTTCGCCTGCCCCACCTACTAATTGGGCTATGTTTGCTCGCAAGGTAACTCTTGCTTCGGTTATCAACTGAATACCGTCTTGAGCTACTGCTGTAACTTTTGGCGTGTTAATCACTTGGGGCTGCACAGAAAGCTGCACTGCCTCAAACACATCACGACCTGCCAAATCTATGGCGGCGGCTTGCTTAAAACTTAGGGCTATGTTTGCCTTGTCTGCCGAAATCAACGCCTTGATGACCGAAGGCACATGACCTCCTGCCAAATAGTGCGTTTCTAACTCTGCAAGGGTGATATTCAATCCTGCTTTGGTAGAGGTTATCATAGACTCTACAATAATGCGAGGAGGGACTTTGCGGAGTCGCATAAAAACGAGGTCGAAAAGCCCTACTCTAACCCCTGAAAATACGGCTGTTATCCATAAATTGACAGGGACGAAATACATAAAAACGGCAAAACCTACGATTGAGGCTGCTAATAAAAGCAAAAGTTCTCCTGACATGATAAAAAAGTTTATTACTGTTACAAATATTGCAATTTTGAAGTTAAAAAACAATTTATAAACTGAAAAGTTGAAAATTACTTTGTTCGGTTGCTTTTTAGCAAAAAAATAGCTAAATTTGTTAAATAATTTTGTACCTAAATGAAGAAATTATCCTTGCCTCTCAATGACTTTGCAACTGTTATTGAAGAAAATCGTATCTATGTTGATAAAACAAGGTTTTTGTTGCCTTTGATAGCAAACAGAGGCTTTTATTTTCTTTCTCGTCCTCGCCGTTTTGGTAAGTCTTTGTTATTGAGTACGTTTAAGTATATTTTCCAAGGTCGTAAAGATTTATTTGCAGGGTTGTATATTGAGGATAAAATAGATTGGCAACCTTATCCTGTTATTTATTTAGATTTTCTGAACATTAGTTACAAAGATAATACTTTGACCGAAGGACTAAAAAGTTATTTGCGGAGAGAAGCTAAAAAAGAAAATGTTGTTTTAGTTGGTGATTCGCCAAGAGATTTATTTTCTGAATTGATTATAGCATTAAAGGCAAAATATCAACAAAATGTAGTGATTTTGATAGATGAATACGACAAAAGTATTATTGACTACATAGACGACCCCGCCCAAGCAACGCTTAATAGAGATACACTCAAACATTTTTTCGGCACACTCAAAGGCATGACTGTCGATTTGCAGTTTATTTTCCTCACAGGTGTATCAAAATTTAGCAAAGTATCCTTGTTTTCTGACCTCAATAATTTGATTGATTTAACCTTAAAAGACTACTTTGCCACAGCTTTGGGTTATACACAAACCGAATTAGAAACGTATTTTGCGGAGTATTTGGCAAGGGAAAGTAGCAAAAAAAATATGCCCATGCCTGACTTGCTGGCAGAAATCAAACGGTGGTATAATGGCTATTCTTGGGACGGTGCAAACAGTGTCTATAACCCTTACTCCATACTTAACTTTCTGGACGAGGGCAAATTTCTGAATCATTGGTTTAGTACAGGTACGCCTACAATGGTGGTTAAACTATTGAATAACAGGTATATAGAGGATTTGCAAGATGTGCCTTTTGGTGTATTTGAATTGGAAAGATACAAAATAGAGGAGATAGAAAAACATTTGGTGTCTTTGCTTTTTCAAACAGGCTACTTGACTATTACAGAAAAATTAGACGAGGAAAATTTTTTGCTCAACTACCCCAACAAAGAGGTGCGTGATTCTTTCAACTATTTTCGGGTTGCCGAATACATTGAGGGAGATGTAAGTTTAGCAAAATTGAAGTACAATCTGAAAAAAAGTTTGGAAACAGGCAATATGGATTTGTTTGTGGAAAACTTGACTATCTTGTTTGCCCAAATTCCCTACCAAATCGTAACTGCGAAAAAAGAGGCTTATTATCAACTGATTATTTATTTGACGTTGAAAATTTTGGGTTTGGAAATTAAAGCCGAAGAAAACACCAACAAAGGCAGAATTGATGCGGTAATTTTTGTACCCAACTACATTTACATCATAGAATTTAAGTTTTCGAGTAGCATCAAAAAGGCTTTGTTGCAAATCAAAGACAAGAAATATTATGAAAAATATCTTGCCGACAATAGACAAATTTGCTTGGTGGGAATGAATTTTGACTACGAAAACAGAACTGTGGTGGAGTGTGTGATGGAAAAAGTGGAGAAATGAAGTAACTAATAAAAGACATCATCATTTAAAAATATTATTTATGCAACTCACCTTTTGGGGTGCAGCACGTCAGGTTACGGGCAGTATGTATCTGCTCGAACTCGAAGACGGCTACAAAGTATTGATAGACTGCGGTTTAGATATGGAAAAAGAACGGAGAGAAACTCCTGTAGCTTATCCTGATAGACCTTCCTACTCTGTATTTCCTTTCGAACCCAGCGAAGTTAATTTGGTGCTGCTTACTCATGCACACATAGACCATTCGGGCAATATTCCCAATCTTTTTCGCGAAGGTTTTGAGGGGCAAGTCCTTTGCACTGCCCCGACCTTAGAATTGACCAAGTTGTTGTTGCAAGACTCGGCAATGATACACCAAAAAAGGTTGAACAATTATAACAAACACAAGGGCAAAACCCGTAAAAACAAAGCACCTCAACAGCCACCTGTGCAGCTAAACGAATGGTATGTGGAGAGGCACGTGAAGGAAGCCGTAGAACAATTTGTTCCTATTTCGTTTAATAACAAATTTAGGGTAAAAAAAGGTGTGGAAATTACTTTTATGCCCGCAGGCCATTTGCTGGGGGCTGCCCATATTGTGATAGAAGTGAATGAAAATGGGCAAAAAAAATCTATTGGTTTTTCAGGAGATATTGGTCGTTACAATTACCCTTTGTTGCTCAATCCGCAGCCGCTGCCCCAAGTAGATTACTTGCTCTGCGAAACCACTTATGGCAACCGCAAACACCAGTCAGTGAAACAAGCCGAAGAAACTTTGGCGGAGGTCATAGCCAAAACTTGCGTGGATATACCTGGTCGGCTGATAATTCCTGCGTTTAGTGTGGGTCGTACACAGGCTTTGCTTTACACCCTCCACAAATTGGCTACGGCACAGCAACTGCCACCAATTAAGGTTTTTTCAGATAGTCCGTTGGCTTTTCATAGTACCAAAGTGTTTGAAAAATACTCGAAACAACTTAATAAAGAGGCACAGGACTTTAAAGAGGATAACGAAGTGCTATTTGATTTTGATAATTTGGTGTATGTCGAGGATTTGAAAACCAGCAAAGCCATTTCCAATTACCAACAGCCTTGCGTAATTATTTCGGCTTCGGGCATGATGGAAGGAGGCAGAGTGCAGCACCACATTGCAGCCAATTTGCAAAATCCTTATTGCACTATTCTTATGGTGGGTTATAGTTCAGAAGGTACGATTGGGCATGATTTGCTCACAGGCAAAAAAGAAATCAGAATTGGCGACCAACTTATTCCTGTTTTGGCTACGGTACTCAATACTGATGTGTTTAGTGGACATGGCGACCAAGATGACTTGCTTGTATTTGTAAAAAACCAACAAAAAGATAACCTCAAAAAGTTGTTTTTAGTACATGGCGAATACCAATCTATGCAAGATTTTCAGGCTTTGCTTGCCGAATATGGCTACCAAAACGTAGAATTGCCACAAAAAGGACAAAAATATGAGTTGTAAAACAGGAAGGCAATGAAAAATACAATTCCCACCTACGACCTCAAAAAAATATCAGGACAACAGGCAATAAGTCCTGATATTTTTTTACAAACTTGCTAACTAATAACAAAGATGCTCCTTATTGGGGTTTGGTTTCAAAATCAAAAAAATCCACTTCCTTAGCATATAAATATTCCAAAAAAATTATACTTTTGGGTTTCATTGCTATATGTAGTAAGCATTATCATTTATTTTATCATCTATGGACAATTTTAAAGTCGTTTTAGGGGCAGGCGAAAGTGGTGTAGGGGCAGCTTTGTTAGCAAAAGCAAAGGGTTTCAAGGTATTTGTGTCCGAATTGGGCAAAATAGAGCAAAAATACAAGCAAATATTGGAAGACAACCAAATAGTCTATGAGGAAGGCAAGCATACAGAAAAGGTGATTTTGATGGCAAACGAAGTTATCAAAAGCCCTGGTATTCCAGAAGCTGCCCCCATTATTCGGCTTATCCGCGATGAGGCTATTCGCATTATTTCCGAAATAGAGTTTGCTGCTCGTCATACCAAAGCCAAAATCATAGGCATTACAGGCACAAACGGCAAAACAACTACTACTTTGCTCACTTACCACTTACTCAAATCGGCAGGTATCAACGTAGGCTTGGCGGGCAACGTGGGCAACAGTTTTGCAGAAGCCGTTTTGACCACCAAACACGACTGGTATGTGGTGGAGGTAAGCAGTTTTCAATTAGACGATTGTTATGAATTTGCTCCGCATATTGGTATGCTACTCAATATTACGCCTGACCATTTGGATAGGTACGAAAAAGATATGCAAAACTACATAGATGCCAAGTTTAGGCTGATTCAAAGTATGGAGGAGGAGCATATTCTACTCTACAATGCAGATGACAAACACATAGCCAAAGAAATAAAACTCGAAGAACCTTTTGCTACTTGCAAACCTATCAACGAAAAATGGTTTACAGGCAAAGGCATTACCATACCCGCAGGTACTCTCGACAAAAAGCAGACCAAGCCTATTGTTTTTGACGAATTGCCCATTCCTGGCAAACACAACCAACTCAACGCAAGTGCTGCCATTACCGCAGCCTTGTTAGCTGGGGCAACTGCCGACCAAATCAGAGAAGGACTAAAAACTTTCAAAAACACTTCGCATCGGTTAGAGCCTGTGGTAGAAATTAACGGAGTCCGTTTTATCAACGACTCGAAGGCAACCAATGTAGATGCGGTTTTCTATGCGTTGGGAAGTTATGATGCTCCCATTATTTGGATTGCAGGCGGAACAGACAAAGGCAACGACTACAAACAAATAGAGGAATTGGCACGAAAAAACGTAAAAGCCTTAGTGTGTATGGGCAAAGACAATAGCAAAATTTACAAGTTTTTTAAAGACAAAGTACCGCAAATAGCCGACACCAATGACGTGAAAACAGCCGTACAACGTGCTTTTGAGTTTGCAAAAGCTGGTGATGTGGTCTTGCTTTCGCCTGCGTGTGCCAGTTTCGACCTTTTCAAAAACTACGAGGACAGAGGCGAAAAATTTAAGGCAGCTTGCAAAGCATTGACAAAGTAATAGAGGTTATTACGATTTGTACCGTACCCTTTAGGGTGCAAGGTCAATTAGCTGAAAATCAAAAGGTTAATTTTCTATACAAAAATTATCGTAATAACCTCTAATTTTTAATTTGGGTAACAACTAACATAGCAATAACATTTCTTTGAGAAATGTTATTGCTTGCCACTAACTTAATATGGATATAAACAAACATATTGTCGACCAGCGTATTCACAACATAGTTGCAGAAAATCCATTTTGGTTTGTGGAGATTGATAAAAATAACAAGCAACACGAGGAGGCAAAAAGGAAAAAATTAGCAAAAGCCTTTGTTTGTTTGGCAGTGGCTACTTATTTGAACATAGAATTGGCAGAAGCCGAACAGTTTTTGACAGAAGGGGGCAATGATGCTGGAGTCGATGCCATAGTGATTGGCGATATTCGCAATTATGAGTTCCCTGTTACAATTTTTCAGGGAAAATATGGTTTTGATTTAGAAAAAGATAGCAATTTTCCCGCCAATAGTGTGCAGAAAGTAATTGCTGCCATTGGTGCTATTTTCGACCCTAAGAAACCTGTGCTTGCCAACAAAGCGTTGAAACCACAAATAGAAGAAATCCACTCTTTAATTCTGGACGGTTATGTGCCTATTATTGAGGTTGTGTTTGCAAATAATGGGCTGAAATGGACAGAGGAAGGAGAAAACCACATAAAAAATGCCAACTATCCACCAGACCAAGTGCTGTTTACGCATTTTAATCATACAGAGATGGTAAATAGTTTGAAATCTCCTAAGCAAATTCACACGACCTTAAAATTAATAGGCAAAAGTTTTCAAGAGGACTTTAATTTTAAGAGGGTTTTGATTGGCAAACTGAATGTGAAAGAAATAGCAGATTTATTGACAACGCATGGCGACACGATACTCGAAAAAAATATTCGCAAATACTTAGGCATACATAAAAACAGAGTAAATCAAGCTATAAAAGATACTTTGTTAGGAAATAAAAAAGATAATTTTTATTTTTATAACAATGGAATTACAATGATTTGTAGCAAATTTTCTTATAATGCTTTGCAGCAAACGGATTGGACTATTAAGGTCGATGATTTGCAAATAATCAACGGGGGGCAGTCTTGCAAAACCATTCAACATACTTTGAACGAAAACCCTGCGGTTGATTTTTCGCAAGTTTTTATTTTAGTCAGGTTGTATGAATTAGACGGCGAAGGCATAGAC
Source organism: Cytophagales bacterium (assembly GCA_013299115.1). Taxonomy (GTDB): domain Bacteria; phylum Bacteroidota; class Bacteroidia; order Cytophagales; family Thermoflexibacteraceae; genus JAAFKA01. Next base: position 13,619 of record JAAFKA010000036.1, on the reverse strand, counting down.
GAATTGATTAATGATGTAACCATTGCTACCAATAGCCAAAATCCAGTAGATTTGAAAGATTTGCGAGCCAATGATAGCATACAAATTAGTTTAGAAAAAGATATAAAAGAGTTGGGTTTTACTTACAAAAGAAAGAAAGAGGGCTATATTTCCAATGACCTTATTTCTTCTTCGGTGGCAGCAGAGGCTATTTATGCCATTTGGCGGAGAAAACCTCACCAAGCAAAGTTTAAACGAATAGAACTATTTGGCAAGTTTTATCACGAAGTTTTTGACAAAATGAATGGTTCACAACTTGTTTTGGCGGTATTAATTTATAGATTTTGCGACAACCAAAGGCGGAAAACTACGCTTATTGATACTTTTCCACATTTGCCTTATAGTAATTATTTTATGGCAATGTTGCTTGCAGAACTACTGCTAAAAGATTTGACTTTAAATTTTGATAAATTTTCGCACAAAGAATTTTCAAAAGCAAAAGAATATTTTGAAAACAATAAAGAAACTTTATTTGACAGAGCCAACAATGCCTTAATTGCTGCACTGGGCAAATTATACACAAACGGATACGAAAATATAGAAGCAAGAAGATTGGCAGCTACTTTTAGGCGAGGAGATTTGCTATCTTTTTTAGACAGTAACTACTAACTACCAAACTCATGATAAAAAAATTTTTACGCTATATTTTTAATCTTACCCACGTTTTTGGTACGGTGGTCGTCTTTCTTATGATGTACCTGCTGGGTTTGGTTGTAGTCAATCTGGATTTTCTCAATGTATTCAGCGAAGTTTTGGAAGACTATAATGCCACAGACGTTATTTTCTCCAAATCCAGCAACCTGCGTTTAGAGCCTGCTGCCGATACGAATATTGTCATTGTCAATATTGGCAAATTAGACCGAGCAGACATAGCCCAGCAGATAATGATACTCAACAAGTACAAGCCACGTGTGATAGGAATAGATAGTTTTTTTGGCAAGTTGAGAGAACCCGAACAAGATTCTTTGTTGGCTATGGCTTTTGCCCAAACCCAAAATTTGGTGCTAATAACAAAGGTAATGAATCCTGCGGACAGACCCGATGGCGTTACAGTTTGGGATTCTTTGCGGACTTCTAACCCAAAATTTCACGTTCACGCCGATAGACATGGTTTTGCCAATACCATTTCTACTGGCGACTCGCAGTTTGAAACTTGGCGTGATGTATCGCCAAAAGAACTGCGGACTAACGGAGAATATGAATATTGTTTTGCTGCCGAAGTCATGGAATTATACGACCCTGAAAGAGCAGCCAAATTCAAAGCCCGTACCAATCAATACGAAATAATCAATTACAGAGGCAATTTAGATAAGTTTACAGTTCTCGACGTAGATGATGTGTTGGAAGAAAAATTTGAGGGTAGTTTAGTCAAAGATAAGATTATTGTGATGTGTTATTTGGGCGAATCATACACCCAAACCGTCTGGGACGATGACAAATACTATACGCCTATGAATGAAAAACAGGCAGGACGTACCACACCTGATATGTACGGAGGTGTAGGACACGCAAACATTCTCTCGATGATGTTGCACGATGACTACATAGACCCATTGCCTGCGTGGACAGATTGGTTTTTTGCTATTTTGTTTTGCTATATCAATGTGGTTATGTTTCATTCCATTCATTTTAGCCCTACTTGGGATATTTGGTATGGTATCATTACCAAAGTCATTCAGTTGTCCGAAGTTATTTTCTTAGTCTATATAGGGCTGTTGTTTTTTGCCCAATACAACATCAAGTTAGATTTGACCACTACCATTGCCGTTGTTTTGCTCTGTGGCGATATTTTGGAAATTTATTTTAGCTTGTTCCTTACTTTATTTGAAAAAGCACGCAACCGAATACTCCGAAAAAGTATTTTTGGTGAATAATGTCATAAAAATCAATAGTTCATGCCCTACATAGCTACCAATTTCAAAGATTTATGGGTTTTCGAACCCAAAGTATTCGAGGACTCCAGAGGTTACTTTTTTGAAAGTTTTAACCAAAAACAATTTGAGGAGGCTACCCAGTTGGCTGTTCATTTTTTGCAAGACAACCAATCGAAGTCGGCTTATGGCGTATTGCGTGGGTTGCACTTCCAACATGGCGACCATGCACAAGCAAAATTGGTGAGGGTGTTGAGTGGCAGCGTATTGGATATGGTGGTGGACATACGCCCCGATTCGCCTACGTGGGGCAAACATTTTAGCATAGAACTATCGGCAGAGAACAAAAAACAACTTTTTGTGCCGCGTGGTTTTGCACATGGGTTTGTGGTTTTGTCGGCGTTTGCAGAGTTTTTTTACAAGTGCGACAACTACTATTCACCCGCCAATGAAGGAGGAATTTTGTTTTCATCTCCCGAATTAGCCCTCGATTGGAAGTTAGCCCCAGACCAACTCACTATCTCTGCCAAAGATAGCAAGTTGTCTATGTGGAGTGAGTATTGGAAACAAAATAGGTAGGTGGAATTATTTATTACTTTTGCCTTTGCTAACTTAACTTAATCTGTTCATGTTCCTTCCCTCCATTTATACGCCCCAAGATTTACGGCAACTTCCTTTGGCTGCTTTGCCTGCGGTGTGCCAAGAACTGCGTGAAAGCATTATAGCTCACGTAGCCGAATATGGCGGACATTTGGGGGCAAGTTTAGGTGTAGTAGAGCTAACGGTTGCCTTGCATTATGTTTTTGATACGCCCAATGACATATTGGTCTGGGACGTAGGGCATCAGGCGTATGGACATAAATTGCTGACCGAAAGGCAGCACCTTTTCCACACCAACCGCAAACTCAACGGCATTTCGGGGTTTCCTAAACGCAGCGAAAGTGTATATGATGCCTTCGGTACAGGTCATTCGTCCACTGCTTTGTCTGCTGTTGCAGGTTTTGCTTTGGCTGCTCAGTTGGCGGGCAATGCTCAACGCCAGCACATTGCCATAGTAGGCGATGGGGGCTTAACGGCAGGTATGGTGTACGAAGCCCTGAATCATGTAGGCGGATTGGAAAAGCAACCCAATATTTTGCTCATTTTCAACAACAATGGAATGTCGATAGACCACAATGTAGGAGCTTTGCACCAAAAATTTGGGAAAAATATTGCAAAGGAACTAACACAAACTATTGATAATCAAGCTATTAAAGAGCAACCTATCGAATACCAAAATATAGAAAAGTTTTTTGATTTTTTCAACTTCCAAACCATTGGACACGCAGACGGACACGAGGTATTGACTTTGGTAGCCTTGTTGCAAAAGCAAAAAACACAGCAAGGTTTGCGATTGTTGCATTGCCAAACCACCAAAGGCAAGGGCTACACCCAAGCCGAAAACGACCAAATTACATGGCATGCACCAGGGCTTTTCGATAAATTGACAGGCAAAATTCATAAAAAACCTCTTGCCACACCACAACCACCAAAATATCAAGATGTTTTTGGGCATACGTTGGTAGAGTTGGCAAAGGCAAACGACAAGATTGTGGGCATTACGCCTGCCATGTTGTCGGGGTCGTCTATGCGGTTGCTGCAAAAAGAGTTGCCACACCGCACTTTTGATGTGGGCATAGCCGAACAACACGCCGTAACTTTGGCTGCGGGCTTTGCTGCCGATGGTTTTTTGCCCTATTGCAATATTTATTCTACTTTTTTGCAACGAGGTTACGACCAACTTATTCATGATGTTTGTCTGCAACGCCTCAAAGTCATTTTTTGTTTAGACCGAGCAGGGCTGGTTGGGGCAGACGGGGCTACTCACCATGGGGCTTTCGATTTGGCTTTCTTGCGTTGTATTCCCAACTTGATAGTGGCTGCACCCATGAACGAAGTAGAACTCCGCAACTTGCTGTTTACAGCCCAATTTATTGATTATCAGACAGCTATGGCTATTCGGTATCCGCGTGGGCAGGGCGTATTGGTAGATTGGCAACAGCCTTTTACCCAACTTCCCATAGGCAAAGGCTATTGTGTGATACCCGCAAAAGGCAGAGGAAAAATAGCTGTATTGAGCATAGGCACAGTGGGAAATTTGGCTGAAAAAGCCTTGCAAGCACTTGACAATCAGGCTATTGCTTTGTATGCTATGCGGTTTGTAAAGCCCTTAGACCACGAAATTTTGGATTTTGTTGCTTCCAATTTTGACCTTATCCTTACCATAGAAGATGGAACAGTGGCGGGAGGTTTTGGCTCGGCAGTGGCAGAATATTTGGCACAAAAACAGTTCAAAACCAAACTTCAATGTTTGGGAATTGCAGATGAATTTGTGGAGCATGGAGAACCCGAAGAATTGTATGAATTGTGTGGGTTTGGGGTGGAGCAAATTAAGAAAATATTACTCGATTGTTTGTAGTTTTTTAACCACAAAGGACACAAAGTAATGCACAGGGTACGCAAAGAAAGAATTTGCAATTATTTTACCACCATTTTTCGGTTCTGTTTGCCTTTTTTGCAGCAGCTTTTTTCTTGTTATTTATTCGTTTTTGCTGCACCGCAAAAGGAATAGACGTAGGTTTACGAGGTTTTTGTTTAGTGAAACATTTTTGCAACAAAGCATAGAACTTCTTGATAACTAACTCTTTGTTAGCTAATTGGGTACGTGCTTCTTGTGATACCAACTGCAAATAACCTTCGTCTGTAATCAGATTAGCAGCTTTTTGCATTACCAACGGTTTTTCTTCTTCGGTAAGCACCACAGAATTTTGGACATGGAAACGAAGGGCTACTTTGGTGGCTACTTTGTTTACATTTTGCCCGCCTGCCCCACCACTTCTCGATGTTTGAAACTCAAATTCGGACTCAAAATTTCGTTCTTTAAATAGACTCATATTTGTAAAAGCAACTTTGGGTAGGTTTTGTTCCTATGCAAACAGAAATTTCACTGCCTAAACTGATTTATCAATTTTTGTAGAGCTTTTTGGATTTCTAAACGAGGAAAAAATTCGAACAAAACCTTGTGCTGGTCGTAATCGAGAGCAAGGGCAAGTTCTAAAAATTTTACGGCTTCTTGGTATTGTCCTGCTGCAATGAGGTAACACACCACCCGATATTGCATTTCGGCATTGTCGGGCATTTCCTCTAATCCTTCCATGATGAGGTCTATGGCTGCATCATTATCTCCCTGTTCGTAGTGGATAAACGACCAGTTCAGCCACACATCTGCCTGCAACGGGGCTATGGCTACGGCTTGTTTGTACGCCTCTACACTCGATACCACATTGCCTGTTTTGTACTCACTTTCGGCTAAGGCAACCCAATAGGTTGCGTTTTCTTTGTCTAATTTGACTGCTCTCTTAAAAAAATGAATAGCCTCATACCACTTTTCTTTGCTCATCAGGCAAACCCCCATGCCAAACCACGCATCAGCATAGTGGCTGTCTATTTGGGTGGCTTTGCGGTAATAGTTAATGGCACTTTCAAATAATTCTAATTTTTCTAAACAAGCCCCCAAATGACAATTCACATCTGCCGATTCTTTGTTCAGAGTCCACGCTGTTTTGTAGTGTTCGTAGGCTTGTTGGTACTTTTGCCTGTTCATATACACATGACCCATAGCAAAATGGGCATCATAAAAATTATCGTCAATCACTACGGCATAATCTAAGGCATAGAGGGCATCGTCAAACTGGCGGAGGTCATTATAAACAATTCCCAAATAATACCAAAGTTGCTTGTGGTAGGGATTTTTGTCTATCATTTTCTCAAACATAGGTATCAAGGCTTCGGTATCTTGTTTGGTAGAGCAACTGTCTAACAATAAATTGAGTACCGTAGGCTCATTAGGTTGAATTTGCAAGGATTTTTTGAGGCTTTGGTAGGCTTCGGGCATACGATTGAGTTGGAAATAAGCACAACCCACATGATAATAGAGCAAAGCCTTGTCTTCGGTTTGGTCTAAAATTTCCAAATAATAGTGCAGGGCTTGTTCATATTCTTTGCGAATTTGCAACAAGTTTGCCTTCAATAATTTAACTTCGTTGTCGTAAGGTTGTATTTTTTCGGCAATTTCTATACAGACAAAAGCCTCGTCTATTTTGCCTATTTCTTGCAAGATTTTTGCTTTTTCTACATTGAGTTGCGTAGCAAAAGGATACAAAGCAAGGGCGTGGTTGCAAGCTAACAAGGCTTTTTCGGCATTGCCCTTGTCTAAATAATAGTCTATGATAAACTCAATAGCATTGATGTCGAAGAAAAAGTTGCCATCTTCTTTTAGCATTTGCTCAAACCTACCCACAGCCTCGTGATAGTTTTCGTCTTTGTCTGTAACTTCTTCTGACATAAAGCAAAATTGTTTTTTCAAAGTTATAGGTTTCTATGAAAAAAGCAAATATTATATAAAGCAACTGTATCTAAAACTCTACTTTAATTAAACAACCTCTTACAAACTCCCTTCCCACGCCCACCAATACCCTACAGGCAACCCAAAACTTAGCCACAGGCAAACGAATAGAAAAATCTCCAAATAAGTTGGGTTGTAAGAATGGACAATTTGCAAATGCTTTTTGTAAGCCACCCAAACCATTTTGAATAGCCAACCACCAACCAAACCATAATAAGCTGCAAAAATAATGAAACCTATGCTGTTGTAATTGGGCAAAAAAGTATCAAACAAACATTGGTGCGTAGGCAACCCATAAATATACTTGACAAAGCTATGTTTCAGGGCAAAAACTCCACTGCTTACGTACAGAATGACGATAAAAGCCTGAAAATAAATGCTTTGGGGTTTGCTGCTACCCCCAACTCCGCAAGGGCTTGAAGCCCTTGCGGAGTTTAGTCTTATTAATACACTTTCCAAGTTTTTAAAACTTGGAAAGTATTTGCTACCAAAGTATTGGGAATTTACCAACCCCAAAACATTCAACAGCACAAAACTCCCCACAAACACGCCAACAACAACAGTCGTAAACTCGTGGCTTTCAGTTAAATTTGCCAGCGTAGTTTTTTCGCCCAGAAAAGTAAGGCTGCAACAGGTTACAATTCTATCGGGGTTGAGGTTGGCGTAAAACAAGACTTGCAAAGCCGTATCTGCACAAAGCAAAAAGAAAGAGGGAAACAAAAACCAGTATTTTTGCGGAGTCAAAGGATAGGCTGGTTCTTGTTGGTCTAAATAATTGCAACTCAAAAATAGAAAGTACACCAAAATACTCCCCATTTTTACGTACAACAACGGAAAACCATATTCATTGGCAGCCAGCACGCCATTGGCACACATAGCCCCTTTTAGCAACGGAGGCAGGTGGCTGTTGGTGGTGAGCATAAAAAAAACAAGCCCCAAGACCTGAAAAACTAAAACTAATTGGGAAATAGCCCCAATCAAATAATTTTTGTGTTCGAGTAGCAACTGTTTTTCGTCTGCCACCGCAGGTTGCCAATTTTTTACAATAGCAAAACCATTTTTGACAGCGTAAGCCAGCAAGAAAAGACAACAAATTTGCAGCAACAACTGCGATAAAAGCCAAAGGTCGAGCAACATAACCCACAAAGATTGTAAATTTGGTATAATTTTTATACTAAATCTCCTAATAATGTAAATTGCGTGAAATCTGTAGAACGGACTTTAGTCCGTTACTTGTAAATGAAAATTTAAATTGTGGTGCCAAAATCACATATTTATCCCCAAAAATGCCAAAAACGGACTAAAGTCCGTTCTACAGTAGGCAACTTACATCACAATAATAGCAAAACTTACGAAAATCTTACAGAACATTTACCTTTGTTAAATAGAAATTGTATCTTTGCAAAAATAAAAGTTGCACTAAATTTTGTAACATAGATTTTAGTCTGTGCTGTTAAGCTAAGAAACTCTAATCCAACCTCGAAGAGGTTGAACAACAATAGCCCTACGTGCAACGTAGGGAAAACAAATTAGTTTTTCAATCCAACCTCGAAGAGGTTGAACAATTACATAATGGGTGCAAGTTAATGTTCAACCCCTTTGGAGTTGTAGAGTACCTTTATACCTTATTCCTACATTGCACGTAGGGCTATTATTGTTCAACCTCTTCGAGGTTGTAAGTTATTTCTTAGCTTAAAGCATTGTGCTAAAAACTGTTATACAACTTTGCTACTATTCAAAAACATAACAAGATTATGAGGAATTTCAAATTAAATTTTATAGCTATTATTAGTTTGTTGTTGCTTTGGGGGCAAAATGCCAAAGCCAATTTATACAAGGAAAATTATTTCGAAAAACCACATACCTTGGTGGAAAGTTATGATTTCAAAAAATTCTTTCAGACCACGCCGCCCCCTGCCGACAGTCCCGATAGAGCTGCCTTGTTGGCTCTCTATCAAGCAACGGCTGGTGCTGCATGGACTGCGCCTTGGGATATTACCAAACCTGTATCCCAGTGGTCAGGCGTAACCTTAGATGCCACCACATTGAAAGTTACCAAAATAGACCTCAGTGGGCGTAATTTAGTGGGTACATTGCCCGCAGCTTTCTTTGCTATGACAGACATTACAGAATTGCGACTGAACAACAATAAATTGACAGGCACAGTGCCAGATGCCATTGCCACACTCAAAGAATTAACTTTGCTTTATTTGCATGAAAACCAATTAAATGGAAAGTTTCCTTCCATAAATGCACTTGATAAGCTAAAAAAATTAAATCTAACTAAAAATCAAATTAGGCAAGTACCAACTTTTCCTAATACTAATAATTTTGAAGAGTTGCTTATCAACAATAACCAACTTACTTTCGAAAGTTTGGAAGGCAATATTGTAATTACTGCCCTCAAATACATACCGCAAGACAGTATATCTACTGAACTTACAGTTATAAAAGCTGAAGGAGATAATGTATCTATTGCAACAACCTCACAAGGTTTAGGAATTGGCGGTACAACCAATTCTTACACTTGGTTAAAATTGGTTGGTTCTACCTATACAGAAGTGCCTCAGACTGCACGAGAACTCACCTTTCCCGATATTACCGCAGCCGATGCAGGGCTTTATCGTTTGAAAGTTACCAACTCCAAAGTTCCCGATATTACTTTGTTTCGTTCAGTCATTCGGTTGAGAGTCAATCCTTGCACAGTAAGCAAAACGACCATTAAAGAGTCGCAAAACTACTGCGAAGGCGACGAATTGCCAACATTAGTAGGTGAGGAAGCCAAAAGTGGAATTAACAATTTAAAAGTTACTTACCAGTGGCAGAGGTCGACAGACAATACCAATTGGATTGACATAGGCACAGCCAAAGATTATACGCTAACAGGCATTACAGCTACCACTTCTTTTAGGCGAATAGCAAGAGATGGCAGGTGCAAAGAAGACGTGAGCAATGTGGTAAAAATTACTTTTATCCAAAAAATAGCAGGCAATACCATAAAAACAGGAAAAGTTTTTCTTTGCGATAAAACAAAACCTGATTCCTTGCTTGGGTCTGTTCCCACAGGTGGCGATGGCAAACCCAAATACCAATGGCAGAGTTCTAAAAACCGAAGCACTTGGTTAGACGAGGACAAAACGCAAAATTATTTTCCTATTATTTCGGCAGATACTATGTATTTTCGCCGTATTGTGCAGGGGTCTTGTGGCAAACCAGACACCAGTGCAGTGCTTACGATTCGGGTAGTCAAGCAGTTGCAAAAAAATGAGGTAGGCAGCAGCCACTTTGTTTGCCCCAACGGAGATGGCGTGGTGATGAAAGACAGTATCAAAGGTTTCAAAGTAGATTCGGTTGCTTTCAAATACGCATGGCAACAGTCTTTCGACAGGCAAAAGTGGACAAGGGCAGACACCGCCAGAACTCAAAAAGATACCTTGTATTATTTTACGCCTGTTGGTATCAGCAAAACGACTTATTTTCGCCGTATAGTTCGCAATGGTTGCGACTCTACCATTAGCAATATTTTGACTATACAAATTCACCCAAAAATCCTGAACAATACAGTACGCAGCACCAAAAGTGTGGTGTGCGAAGGAGATAGTGTAGGCACAAACTTATTGGGTACTGTACCCGTAGGCGGTGGTGCAAAATACAAATTTTTGTGGCAAAGTTCAATAGACAAAAAAACGTGGACAAACAGAGGAGATACATTAAACCTGAACAAGCCGACTCTCAATGCAGACTCTACTTACTTCCGAAGGGTGGTTGAAAGTTTGTGTTACAAAGATACAAGTAACGTAACAGTGGTGTTGTTTTCACGCAAATTTGGTAGAAACGAAATTGGACCCAGACAATTAAACTGCGTAGGAGACTCGTCTGCCGTTATCAAAGGTACAAGCCCTGCCACGCCGCGCAGCTACTTCAAATACGATTGGGTGTTTTCCTCCGATTCTATCAACTGGCAAAGACCTGATACCTTAGGCAATTTGAGAGATTATAAACCGGGCAAATTGGCACAAGGCAAATACTATTTCCGCCGTTTAATATTCAATGGCTGTTTCTCCGATTCGAGCAACATTATTGAGATTGAAATGGTTAATCCGATTGAAAACAACACCATACAAGGTAGCAATAGAAGTGTGTATTGTGTTGGCGACACACTCCCAAAATTAATTGGTTCTCTGCCAACAGGTGGAGGTAGCAAATACGAATACGAATGGCAAAACTCAACAGACAACAGAAATTGGGCTTTGGTAGGTAAAGAAAAAGATTTTAAACCGACAAGTTTAATTCGCAGCACCTCATTCCGCAGAATTGCCATTGGTTTGCAATGCGGAAAAGACACAAGCAATGTGGTTACGTTGAGAATGATTAACAAATTGTCGAACAACCGAATTACAGACAATCGAAATATTTGCGTAGGCGAAATTTTGAAAGATTCTTTAACAGGTACGCAACCCGCAGGTGGCGACAGCACCTACCGTTATGTGTGGCAAGCAACTTCGGACTCTGTATGGCGAAGTGTGGCTTCGAGCAAAAACTTTATACCAAAAGACATAGTGGAAACAGCCAAATTTAGACGTATTGTCTTGTCGGGTTGTTTTGCAGACACCAGCAACGTGGTACAAGTTACAGTAAATCAACGTATTACCAACAATTTCATTGTTTCGGGTGGGCAGGTTGTTTGCAGAAAAACCAAAGCAGATACCTTGCGTGCTTCTGTTCCTGTGGACGGCACTAAGATTTTCAAGTACCAGTGGCAGCAGTCCCGCGACCAACGCCGTTGGACAAATATACCCAACGCCAATACGCAAAACTTGATTTTCAACGGCACACCCGACAGCACTACGTTTTACAGACGAGTGGTTTCCAATTTGTGCTTTGGAGATACCACGCCTTCGCAACGGATTTTGGTCTTGCAAGCACCCAGAGTAACCGCAGGACGTGATACCATTGTAAACATAGGCTATGAAATTCGTTTGCAAGGCGGAGGGGCAATCAATTATTTGTGGACTCCAAAAAATGCCGTAGATGACTCCACTGCACGTGAGCCTTTGGCAAAACCTTTGCGTACTACCCAATATATTGTGCGAGGAACAGATGCATCGGGTTGTGTGGGTTATGATACAGTGCTGGTGATAGTGGCAGACGAGCCTGTTACCAAAGCAGTAGATATAATTACGCCCAATGGCGATGGTTTGAATGACTTTTTCCACATAGACAACATAGAAAGGTATCCCGACAATACGCTGATAATTGTCAATAGGTGGGGCAGCGAAGTTTACAGAAAAGTGAACTACAAAAACGAATGGGACGGCACCTATAACGGCAGCGTAGTGCCTACGGGAGTTTATTTTTATATCTTGACTGTAAAAGGCACAAGCAAGGAGAAAAAAGGGGCAATTCATGTCTTGGAGTGATGAGTAAATAGCACACAGATAACACCGATTTTACGGATAAAACACAGATTTTATTATCCGTAAAATCAGCTTAATCAGTGTTATCTGCGTGCTTACTTAATTATATCAGGCTTTACTTGAAAATATACAATGAACTATCAAATTATTAAAAACGAAATTACTTTTCGCACCTTTATAGATTGGTTGCCTGCCTTGCGACCCAACGAAACGTATTATGTTACTTTGTTTGCACGCAATAAATATGCAAAAAATGTGAATCAAAATATTAAAGCAGATAAGGCACAGTTGCGAAGGTTTACTACAAATAAAGAACTACTTTTTGACAAAGTAAAGCAGTTAGAATGCGAAATAGGAGGCTATAAACAGGGAGAGGTAGTGATACCACAAGAGGCATTGGCATTGTATATCACTGTAAACCCAAGAAATATGGAGTTGGCAACTAAAAACTTGTTGGTAAAATGTGCTGAATTAATTACTAAGCCTTACAACGGTTACAATCCGCACCAAGAAGCAATGAATTGTATCCAAACGGCTTGTACTCGCAAAGTGTATTTTGATTTGGATTTCGATATTCAACAAGTAAATGCAACGCTGAATGAAGTGAAGAAACACATCAACATGGATTGTGTACGGGTGCTGAAAACCAGAGGAGGTTTTCATTTATTGATAGAATTGGCAAAAATAGAGGAGCAATACACCCAAACGTGGTACAAAAATATTACTTCTTTGCTCGGCTGCGATGTGCGTGGAGATAACCTAATCCCCGTACCCGGTTGCACACAAGGAGATTTTATTCCGTTCTTTGCCGATGTGTAAAGTACGTTGGCAATGGTCGACATACCTTGACAATTGTACACCTACACGTGCTTTCGGTTGCTCACAACCGAAAGCCTTGCGGATTTACACGTGCTTTCGGTTGCTACAACCGAAAGTTTTGCGGATTTGGTTGTGTTTTCGGTTGCTGCAACCGAAAGTTTTGCGGATTTGGTTGTGTTTTCGGTTGCTGCAACCGAAAGCCTTGCGGATTTGGTTGTGCTTTCGGTTGCTCACAACCGAAAGCCTTGCGGATTTGAGAATCCGCAAGCACGAAGTTGAAAGCCTTGCGGATTTGAGAATCCGCAAGCACAGGTTGAAAGCCTTGCGGATTTGAAGTATAATTATATTTATTGTTTTGTATTTTTGCAAATACAAATAAAACATCAAATACTAATGACTTATGTAGATTTATTTTGTGGTGCTGGTGGATTTTCTCTTGGCTTTGATAGGGCTGGATTAAAAAATATTTTTTCTTTGGATAGAGAAAGTAATTTTTGTGAAACATATAAAGCCAATTTTCCACATCATAATCTTATTCAAAAAGATATAAGAGAGTTATCACGAGAAAATATAATTAAGTTAATACCAACTCAAAAAGTTGATGTTGTGATAGGTGGTCCCCCATGTCAAGGCTTTAGTATGGCAGGAAATATTGGTAGAAGGTTTATTGAAGACGAAAGAAATCAATTATTTAGAGAATTTGCAAGAATTATATCCATCATAAAACCTAAATATTTTATAATGGAAAATGTGGCAAGACTTTTTACGCATAATAAAGGGCAGACTCAAAGGGAAATTATAGAATTGTTTAATAACTTGGAATCAAGTTTGAAATGAAATTTGGGGAAAATTAAAAAAGGTTAAATACTGTCATATTTTATGTTTATTTTTGAATTGCGAAATAAAAAATCAAAATAAAACTATGGCACATTTAACCCTAAAACAAAGATATGAAATTTCTGCACTTTTTGCAAGGAATATATCACAAAAAGAAATTGCTTTGCAAGTTGGAACTAGCGAAAGTACGAT
>JAAFKA010000035.1 GCA_013299115.1 Cytophagales bacterium | reverse complement strand
TTGTGTTCTCGTAGGGATTCGAACCCCAAACCTTCTGATCCGTAGTCAGATGCTCTATCCAATTGAGCTACGAAAACATTAATTTTTTATTACTTTTTATTAAAGTGTTGCAAAGGTAAGGAGGTTTTTGGAAAATGCAAAACTTTCAACTATTTTTTTTAATTTTGAATGTTTAATATGTTTTTGAAAGTAATTGTGATGTAGTCTTCAATTTTGCTACACCTGTAAAAGACTTGAAAGTACGTAAATAACCAATTCTTGACCGCCAAAAAAGTAGAGCAAGAATTATTTTTGCTTGCCCTATTTTGGTATCTGCATGATTTTTGAATTTTATTTGCTCTTTAAATGACTCCAAAATTGTATGACAAATGGCATGAAATAAATATTGTTTTACAAAACTAAACAATATTTTATTCTGTTATTAAAATGGTGTAGTTTTGTAAAAGCAAACCGCAATTCATGAATTTTTCGCCTGACTATATAGAAAAGTATGTAAAAGGAAAACTCTCAGCCGAAGAGATGCACAGCTTAGAAAAAGCCATGCAAAGTAACCCTTTTTTGGCAGAGGCAATAGAGGGTATTTCCGAAAATTTGCCACCAGGAACCAGTGTGCCATTGGCTACCCATTTAGAATATTTGCAAAAACAATTTCCTCATTATCAAACAACCAAACCTCTTTTTAAGGGTCAAACTGTTTATAGATTGGTTGCTGGGGTAGTTTTGTTATTGGTCATGCTTTCTTTAATTTGGTTTTTTATTCAACCCAAAGAAAAAAACTATGCTTTCACAAAAGCTATAGCCCAAGCTGAAAAAGCAACAGAACAACCTCAGCCTATATTCCTACTCAAAGAGGAAAAAGAATTGCTTGCTCCTACTCCAACAGAAGATAATGATGCGCCAGATGCTAAACCTACCACAGAAACAACTATTTCATCTACAAATCAAACAACCAAAATAACTAAACAAAATCAACCTTTGATGCAAAATACGCCCTTACCACTTACAAATGACGTACTCCCCAAAACAGAGAAAAATGTAGCAATAGACAGTGAAATAGATAATAATTCTTCGAATAAAGTGGCAAATGAAAAACAAGCAACAGAAGCTGGAGATGAGGAGTTAAGCAAAAAAACAAGTGATAAAGAACAAGAAAAACCTGCAAGTCTAAATGACAAAAATAAAGCTACACTACAATCCACGAAAGTTTATGGAGCAACAAAAGATGATCTAAAAAGAGATACTAATACAGCAGCAAACAAAGCTAGTGTAGATACAAAAATGACAAGAAGAAGAGAAACAGAGCAACAAGCAGACCAATTGCTTTTACTTGATAAATCACAAACTATCCATTCAACAACATCAGCTATACCTGCACAGGGTTGGGAGGTTTATCAACAATATTTAGAAACGAACAAAAAAAATGTAACCACTGCCAAAGGTACAGTCGTTTTGGAAATTACAATCAACAAAAAAGGTAAGGTTACAACTACCAAAGTCATTAAGAGTCTTAACTCAGAAGCAGATTCAGAGGCAGCAAGATTGGTAAAGGAGGGTGGTAAGTGGAAATTTATTACAGAGCAAGTAACAACAAAGCTATTGGTAGAGGTAAAATTTTGATTTTTTTGAGAACAAACTATTACAACTTCACTGGAGTTTTGACCCCTTGTGAGATTATCTCAAAGGACTTTTCTAATAACCCCAATATTTTTTGTGAATAGTTGCAACTCTAAACAAAAAAAATCGTATGTTTGTATTACTGAAAGGTTTTTTTCATATCAGATAGGGTTAAGTTGTAAGTAAAAAAGCCTGTGGAATTTCCATAGGTTTTTTTGGTTTTATGCAAGAACTTAAAGCAATATGGTAGCCAATTATAATTTCTTAGTTGTCATTTTGATAAAAAATTATCAAAAATCATATAAAAAACTTTACAAAAAATTTGGATATTCATAAATAAACCCTACCTTTGCAACGTAATTCTAAACCAAAAGCAATTACAAATTATCTATGCGAAAGTAGCTCAGTTGGTAGAGCATCACCTTGCCAAGGTGAGGGTCGCGGGTTCGAGTCTCGTCTTTCGCTCAATTACAGAAATGCTGTTAATAGAAGTATTAGCAGCATTTTTATTCAAAAAACTTTGACAACAGGACAGAAGTCGTAGTGGTGGAATGGTAGACACGCAGGACTTAAAATCCTGTGGCGGCAACGCTGTGTGGGTTCGAGTCCCACCTTCGACACAAAACTGTATAGTTGTACGTTTTTAGTTGTAAATAACTTTGCAAACAATTTATTATTTCATATTTACTCTTAATGCGAAAGTAGCTCAGTTGGTAGAGCATCACCTTGCCAAGGTGAGGGTCGCGGGTTCGAGTCTCGTCTTTCGCTCAATAAAAAATGTTAGTTTTAGACACATACATTTAAAAGTTATGAAAAATTTATATTTTTTCGAGAAATCTAACCTACAATAACGATAGGAACTTGAAATTTTCAAAACTTTTTTCTGTTTTCAAAAACACAAAAACTAATTCCATTTTAAAAACTTTCACTTCTCCAACTCCTTAAAAACTGCTGCCGAAAAAGACTCACTCATGGGAATTTGGTGGCTGTCAATAAAAATCAGGCTGCTGTCATAACGCCGAACTTTGTCTAAATTGACAATAAAAGATTTGTGAGTTTGGACAAAATTTGGTGGCAATTTTTCTAAGGCTTGTTGTATGGTTTCTCTGCCAATTATTTTTTCGTTTTCGCAGTAATAGGTCATGTAATTGCCATCTTTTTCCAAATACATAATTTTGTTGGTTGCCACTCGGTAGGTTTCAAAGCCACTTTTTACCGCAATCCAAGTCGTGGAATTATTTGCAACAACTTCTTGTTTTGCAGCTTTTTTGCTCAGTACCTTACTTACTGCCTGCGTAAACCTGTCTAAACTGATTGGTTTTAGCAAATAATCTACTGCCTCCACTTCATAACTCTCTACTGCATGCTCGGAGTAGGCTGTCGTGAAAATGATTTTTGTGGTTTTGGGCAGCATTTTTGACAAAGAAATACCCGAAATATGGGGCATATTGATGTCCAAAAACAGCAAATCTACAGGCTCTTTTGATAAGTATTCAAAGGCTTTTAACCCATTCCGAAACGTAGCCACCAATTCTATTGTACCAAAATGGGCTACATAACTTTTCAACAAGTCAATGGCTTTGGGTTCGTCATCTACAATAATTGCTTTCATATCCAACGGCTTAGTTATTTGTTTATTTTGAAATATATTCTAACTCAAAAACAGTTCCTTCATAATATTTGATATGTACACTATCACCATTGTCTAAATGATTGAAGTCAAGACTTGCATCAAAATCAAATTGTATTTCATTTACAGAAAAATGTTTACTATAACTATATTTGCCTTGCTTTTCCATTTTATAATTTTTTATACATCCTCGTACCATTTTATACGTTTTTTGTTCATACATAGCCTGCATAGCAGGGCAATCTGTCATACTTTGTGTAAACATTAATAGCTTTATGATAACAAAAATGCCATATATAAAAACAAATGGCAATAAATATTTATGTTTAGTAAAATAGCTGATAATGATGTCTTTAAAGATGTAAAGAATTAAAATAACCATAAATGCCATGACAACTCTTTCAGAGTTAAAACCAAAATAGGGTTGTAAGCAAGGATGACGATACCATGAAGTAATAAATAAAAGCATACAAGGTGGTTCTTGTTTTGGATTTAGAGATTGCAAATATTCCTAATAGTTAAAATAAACTATTTTACTTTTGAAAATAATAACGCAACTACCAATACGAATATCTTTTTACAGGGTTGTTTCTCTCAAAAAAACAACCCAAATTTGATAAAAAAACAGTGAAGAAATAAGAATTTGTAAATTTTCATTTCGTTTGAATAGTCAAACCAACAACAAACTCCTCTGTTTGCTCAATTTGCAGTTCATATTTATTCGGATAAATCAACTCCAACCGTTTGCGAGTATTTGCAATTCCTGTTTTATTGCCTGTCAAATTGGGCATCATTATTTTGTTTTTGATAGTAAAATTGATTTGATTTTCCTTAGTCAAATCAAAATAAATAGCAATCTGGCTGATTTGTTCGGGTTCTGTGCCATATTTAAAAGCATTTTCCACAAAGGCAACATACAGCCCTGCCTCTATTGGCTGGTCTATAAATTGCCCTTCTATTTGCAAATTTACAAGGACTTCTTCCTCCGTAAACCGCAATTTTTGGAGGGCAATATAATTTTCTAAAAACACAATTTCTTTGCGAATACTCACTTTTTCGGCTTGCGTTTCCTCAATCACATAACGCAACAGTTGCGACAGCCTTTCAAAAGAATGAACTAATTTAGGATTTTCGTTGGGCTGCACCATTGCCAACAAGTTATTCAGGGCATTGAACAAAAAATGTGGTTGCAGTTGGTTGCGTAGCAAAGTCAATTCGGTTTGTTTTTTGTCGAGAATCAGTTGTTGCTGGCGTTGGTTATTGCGATACAGCAATTTTGCAATGCTGTATGTAATGGCAATGGCAAAGTAAAACGTAACCATTCCCCAAGCCACTGCCAAGGGCAAGGGCGGATGCGGTTCGCCAAACTCAACCACTGTTGCCACATAAGCTAACAAAATACCTATTCCAAAAATCAAGACAAGCCATAAAATAATAGAAAATTTATCTGATACCTCTGAGGTATCCGATAAATGGTGTGCAAAAAACTTATCTGACACCTCAGAGGTGTCAGATAAATAGTGTGTAAATAAATTATGCTTTGAAAGCAACCAAATTGTTAGATAAAAAACAACTGCCCCAACCGCCACACAAGCCAAAACTTGAAACAGCAGCCCATTGTTGCGAATAATATTGACTGTTTGTACGCCGTCTATCAACAGCAGTTGTCGCATCTGCACCGAAAAACTATTGGTAAATAGCCAAGTGGTAGCAACCCAAAAAGTGAGATGCAAGCCCCTCGCTGCCCACAGGGGGAGGAAATTCACCGAAGAAGTTTTATGTAGTTTCATTTTTCAACTTATACAGTTCTAAAAGTTGCACTTTTAAATCTTGCACCCAGTTCATGGTGTTTGGTTGTAGCCAAATAGCATTAAAATTATGTCTTTCACCCTCTATTTTTACGCCTTCGCTGTCGTCAATTATAACATCTATGTCAAAAGCTGGTGGATACTTTGAACTCCTAATTTTTACTTTTTTGTTGTGAATTTCTTTAAAAAACTGATTTGGGGTAGTTTTGTAGCTATGCTGTTCAAGATAACATCTTTTTAAAAGATGTTATCTTGAACAGCATAGCTACAAAACAAAATTACAAAAATTTATGTTTCCTTGTTTTCTTTTTTTTAATGTTACTCATATTGAATGAATAGAAGTTATTTTAAATATTTTGTAATTCTTTGGGTGTTATTTTTCTTAAATTGGTATAAATATTAACATCACTTTATCTTTATGCAAACCACACCCGACCAAGTGCTGCTCGAACAACTAAAAACAGAAGGCAATGCTGCTTTTCAGTCTTTATATAAGTTATATTTTCCTTCTGTTCGTGCTTATATCACACAAAATAAAGGCAATGACGAAGATGCACAAGACATTTTTCAAGAAACAATTATTGTATTGCTACAAAAAGTTAGGCAACCTAATTTTGTTTTGACCTCCTCGTTGAAAACCTATTTGTATGCCATTGCAAAAAACACTTGGCTCAAAAGGCTGCGAAATAACAGGCAAATTTCCGTAGAGGAATTTGAGGAATATCAAAATACAGGAGAAAGTTTTGCAGACGAAATTACCCCTGAAAAGACAAAAGAGGAAAAGGTACAAACTTGGTTTACTCGAATTACGGATAATTGCAAGCAAATTTTGCAGGCTATTTTCTTCTATCGTGTGCCTATGGAAAACCTGATGGAGAAAATGGGTTGGAAAAATAAACATACCGCAGCCACGCAACAGTACAAGTGCATACAACAAGTGAAAAGAGAAAAAGAAAAAGACGAAAAAGAAAGTAAATCCGATAGAGATGACATCTTTTGAAAAGATGTTATCTCTATCGGATTTTTGCATACTCCCCAAAAAAATATTTTTATTTTTTTTCAAAACTTGGGTGTTAATTTCCTTGTGGCGGTATAAATGTTCAAAGTAAAAAAACTAAACATTTATTCACACTTTAAATTTTAAAATCATCATGGGAAAAAGAACCAAAATTGTTCTCTGCCTTGTGTCCTTAGGGCTCATGGCAATGTGTGCTTATCATTTGTTAGGCTAACTTAAACACTAATTTTATGAAAACCACACTCAATATTTGGGGTATTGAAGAATATGAAGGCGATGGCGAAAGCTGCCCTATTACCCCTGTCAATTTGCCTTTTTACAAGAAATTTGTCTTGTTTTTCTTTCGTTTCGGTGTTTGTCCTCTCTGTGTTACCATGAGTTTGGGCTACAGCCTGATGAGATTTGCAAAGAAAGTAGCAAACATTGACTAAAAAAACATAAGTTGCACAGCACTTTGTAGCTCCAGCTACGAAGGGGCAATTAGAGCTTTTTTATGGCTATTTCACATAAAAATAGGGTACTTTTTAATGCGAAAAGCCAGTTTTACTAATAAAATGTCCGTAGCTGGAGCTACGGACTACAATTACGCAACTTACACCAAGTAAATTACCGCATAGAAAACCAGCTACTTTTTTCTTTGACAGCACTAATTTTGGTAGTCGTTTCTGTAATTTTGCCATTGGCAGCAATTTCGTAAGTCCGTTTTTCGGTTTCGTTGATAGATTTGATTTTGTTTTCAGAAGGCGGCACGTCAGTAAATTCAGCCTGCCATTGTCTATCGTAAGCCACTACCGTTACTTTGTCGCCTTCTATTTTGCCTGTTTTTATGCTTTTGGGTGTGCATTGGCAAGCAAAATTGATTTTGCTAATTTCTTGCCCTTCCCAGTTATAAGTTACCAAATACGTGAAAACAGGAGGCACACTTTCGGCTACTGCATCTTTGGCTGCATACAACACCGCAGCATATTCAGGAGTTTCGCGAACTTTGGCTACATAAAAATATTCACTGCCTACTTCTCTACCAAAGTCTTGGCGAGTTTCCATTTCCCTCACATAGCTTGCAAATTCATAGCTGATGTATTTGTCAGATACTTCGGCTACGTCATTGGCTTTTACCTCAAAATTGTCCAAAGCAGCAGGGAAACCTCTCAAAAACAGTTTAAACTCTGCACTGGGTTTGCTGATTCCTTGCGAAAAGTTTTTGACATAAAAAAGCTGAAACTGCTCTGTATTGCGTACAGAATCGAAAGCTATTTCTTTGTCTATTGCACTTTTGTCTGAAAAACCTTGTTCCACTGCTTTTTTCAAATAGTCCACCACTACATACTCATTTTCTTTGAGCAAAGCCGTAACTTGTGCTTTTTTGTAATGCAAATTGGCAGCAGGTGTAAACCGCAGAGCTTCCGCCACCTCAAAGGCTTTGCGGGCTTCTTCGTTTTGATTGAGAGCAAGCAACGTGCTACCTAACTCGAAGTAGGTATTGGCATCGGGCAAAACGGCAGCAGCTTTTTTGAAATATTGAATAGCCTCTTGCCCATTTTTTTGGTTTTCGCGATAGTCTATTGCCTTCAAAAAATCTTTTTTGGCGGTTTCTTTTTGCTGGTCTAAATTGGTTTCTTCGCAAGCAAAAACAAAATCTTTTACGGCATCTACCTCATAGATTTGTGCCATATCGAGTACGGCTATGCTCAACTGCGAAGACGTGCTGGCAGGACTACAAGCCCACAAGCAACTTGCTACCACCATTGTTTGCACAAATTGGCGGACTGGATTACAAAACAAAATATTTTTCATGGTCTTTTGGGGTTTAACAACTATATATTCGCCTTCAGGCGAATGTTCTTACTTTCTCTCCCAAAGCTACTAATTTTTCTAAGCAATTAAAAGAAGTTTTGTAAAAAAGAAACAATTAGGAGAATGTTGCTATTTCGTTTTGGGTAATGAAGATAATTTTGTAACCGCAAAACTAATCTACAACTTCATTTTCTTATTACCCAAAAAATGTTACAAAACTACCTTTTTGTGTGATGAAAAAGGCAGTAAAAACCAAATCACTTGCTTTTGGGGTTTCATCACTTGATTTTGGTGTGTGGTAACTTGGGCTTAGGCAGGTCAAAAATTGCAGGTAGCTTTGCATAAAAATAACAAAAAAAAGTTTTTATACGATTGCAATTTTTATACGTTGGCAATGGTCGCAGACCTTGACAATCGTATAAAAATGTAATAATTACGATTGTCAAGGTGCAAGCACCATTGACAACGTATAAAAAAATCACAAAACTAAAAATTATCAACATGAAAAATCAAGTTTCAAAACTCCTAAGCATAGCTTTAATTTCCATTAGTTTTGCCTGCCACGCACAAAACAATCAAGATGCTGTTGGCGAAAAACAACTAACAGACATCAACAAATTGGTGAAAGATTTGACAACAAGAGATGAATTTTCTGGCACCGTTTTGATAGCCAAAGGGGACAAAATCATTTACCAAAAGGCTGTTGGTTTGGCTAATCAAGAGCAAAACACGCCGAACAACATAGAAACCAAGTTTAATATTGGTTCTATGAATAAAATGTTTACCAGCGTTGCCATTGCCCAGTTAGCGGAGAAAAATAAACTCAATTATTCGGATAAAGTTATCAAGCATTTGCCTCAACTGCCCGAAAAAACTTTTGGCGACATTACCATTGAGCAACTGCTTACACATACGGCGGGTACAGGAGATTTTTTTATGTTCCCAAAGTTTGAAACCATTGCCGATACTGCCAAAACTATCAACACTTATGTAAATATTGGTTTGGAAGAACCTCTTTTGTTTAAGGCTGGGGCAAAGTTTAAGTACAGCAATTATGGATATATTTTGTTAGGGGCAGTGATAGAAAAAGTTTCAAAACTCAGCTATTTTGAGTATGTAAAGCAAAATATTTTTGCAGTGGCAGGCATGGGCAATACAGACAGCTACGAAAGGGACAAAAAGCACGACAATTTGGCTATTGGCTATTTGCCCAGCCCAACAGGAGAAAAAGGCAGCAGAGAGGCAAATACCAAAATGATGGAAGTAAAAGGCAATTCGGCAGGTGGTGGCTACTCCACTGCGGTTGATTTGCACAAGTTTTCGGTGGCTTTGTTGGCGGGCAAGTTGGTGAGCCTCAAAACTTTGGCAACCATCACAACAGGAAAAGTGGTGATGTTGCCTGCCCTACCACACGCAAACCTGCCCGAAGTGAAATATGCCTACGGATTTGGCGAATTGTATAAAAACAAAAACAGAATGTTCGGACACACAGGCGGTGCGCCGGGTGTAGATGCACAAATGGAAATTTACCCCGATTTGGGTTATACAGTCGTTGTGTTGTCTAATTACGACAGGGCTACGATGCCCATTATGCGGTTTATTCAGGAGGTAGTAACGCAGCAATAAATACAGCTTGAACTTCAAGTCCAAACCTAAAATAATGTGTGGGCTGAAGTGTTATATTTTATTCAGGTGCGGGCTAAAACTTATACTAAGTAATGTGACAAAATATAAGGATAGCTGTCTTTAAGTAACTAAGTTGATTACCAATGTTTGAGTTGTATAACGAATTTTTTTGTGTAGTTTATATCTTTCTATTAATTGTTTTTCTCAAAAAAATAACCTAACTTTGCCAAAAACCTAATAGTAAATCTAATAACTTTTCAAAACAAAAAACTATGTTATTCAAATCATCTAATCCAGCTTTAGGAGATGAAACATTCTCTCAATATGGTACAGCCACCAAAGAAACAGGTGTAATGACCATTGGCGGTACAGTAAACAAAATTGGTATTTTGTTGCTCTTAGTTCTTTGCTCTGCTGTTTGGACTTGGAACTTGTATTTCAATGCCTTAGATGCCTCCGTAGTCTATCCTTGGATGATGGTGGGCAGCATTGGCGGCTTGATAGTAGCCATTGTAACCGTATTCAAAAAAGAGTGGGCTTATATTACCGCACCAATTTATGCTATCCTCAAAGGTTTTGCTTTGGGTGCAGTTTCTGCCATTTACGAAGCAGCTTATGCAGGCTTGGTTTTGCAAGCCGTAGCCATTACCTTGTGTATTTTGTTGGCTTTGTTGGTAGTCTATAAAACAGGACTTATCAAAGCTACCGAAAACTTTAAATTGATGGTCGCATCAGCTACTGGTGGTATTGCCTTAGTTTATCTTTTGACTTTGCTTTTGGGAATGTTCAATATCCAAATTCCTTATATTCACGAAAACGGAATTATTGGCATTGGTTTCAGTGCCTTTGTAGTAGTCATTGCTTCCCTCAACTTGGTAATGGATTTTGACTTCATAGAAGGTGGTGCAGAACAACAAGCCCCTAAATTCTTGGAGTGGTATGCAGCTTTCGGTATAATTGTTACCTTGATTTGGCTTTACTTAGAAGTTTTGAGATTATTGGCTAAATTAAGAGATTAAATTTTGCCTACCCGAAGGGTTTTAAAAACCCTTCGGGTGTTTTTTGTCAAATTCTTGTGAAATTAGCTATCAGGTGGCTTAAAGCCACCTGATAGCTAATTTTCCTTACTACCTCTAAAATTAACCACCAACAATTCACAACTAACCACTGCATTTATGCTATCCTTCCAAGCTCTCAATCTATTGCCAGATTCTAAACCTTTGCAAATAGACTTTACCAAACCCATAGACATTTCTCTGCCCTTGCTAAGTGGTGAGGAAGCCGTAAATTGCTACTATGCAGCCCCCGTACAGTACGAAACCATCAGCGTAGGAGATTTTGTAGGTAGCACCTTGCAAGGTGGCTCTTGCAATTACCAACGAGTAAGCCTTACGCCGCATGGCAACGGCACACATACCGAATGTTACGGACATCTCTCCACAGACGGTGCCACTATCAACCAATGCCTCAAACAATTTGTGTTTGTGGCACTTTTGGTGTCTTTGCCCACCCAAAAAAACGAATTACAAGACGACTATGTTGCTCTTGCTGCCCTCCAACAGCAAATTCAAAGCACTTTGCCAACCTTTCTCAATTCTTTGCAGGGCGTAGAGGCTTTGCTTATTCGCACCTTGCCCCATGACGAAAGCAAACGCCAACGCCACTATTCGGGTACTAATCCACCTTACTTGGAGCCTGAAATTGGCAATTTTTTGAAAGACCACCAAATCAAACACCTCTTGCTCGACTTGCCTTCGGTGGACAAAGAATGGGACAACGGGGCTTTGTCTGCTCACCGAAATTTTTGGAATTTGCTCCCACGCCACCAAACTACTCCAACAGAACAGATAAGAAAAGACTGCACCATTACGGAGTTAATTTATGTGCCACCTACAATAAAAGACGGTTTGTATTTGCTCAACCTCCAAATTGCAAGTTTTGAGAGTGATGCCAGCCCAAGCAAACCTATTTTGTATGCCTTTTTGTAACTATTTAGGTACGTTGGCAATGGTGCTTTTCGCACCTTGACAATCGTACCACGTTTTTTATACGATTGTCAAGGTCTGCGACCATTGCCAACGTATAAAAAGTGGAGTACCTAAACAGTTACAAAAAAAAATTGCAAATTATTTGGAACTTAGAAAAAAAGCCACCAACTTTGCACACCGAAAATCAAATAAGGGATGTTAGCTCAGCTGGTTCAGAGCATCTGCCTTACAAGCAGAGGGTCAATGGTTCGAACCCATTACGTCCCACTAAATTTTAAAAGTAGAATGTAAAGTAGGCTTTAGTCTATTTTGGGTTGTAAGGCAAAATAATAACAATTTAGCATTAACAACTCGCAAGTATCAAAAGGGATGTTAGCTCAGCTGGTTCAGAGCATCTGCCTTACAAGCAGAGGGTCAATGGTTCGAACCCATTACGTCCCACTAAAAATTGAAAGCCACCACAAAAAAATTTGTGGTGGCTTTTTTATTCATAATTTAATAACGATTTATTTAATCTGCAATGGTTTCTTTCTGGGCTTTACAGTCTTATAATCCTTTCCTCAATTTATTGATTGGCATTATTTATTTCATAGGTGTTACCCAATTAGGTAGATTGCTATTAAAATTGTTTTTACCTAATTTACCTGATCCATTTCGCAATGTCTTGGCTGTACTTTTGGGCTTCTTAGTTATGAGTGCCACCATGAACTTCCTTAGTATTTGCTTTTGGATTAATCGTGTAACAATATATACTACTAATGGCATTGTTTTTTTCCTATTTTTATTAACAGGCTATCAAAAAATTCCTTCCTGCTATAGCTATCTCAAAAAATTGAAATTTAATTATGCTAAACCAACACTATTGAGTGGTTTGGTATTTGTCTTAACTATTTTGCCCATCTTATACTATGTGTTACTACCGACAACTAAAATAGATGACCTTCACTATCATATGCCGCCTGTACAATATATTTCAATGGAAGGTGGTTATACTTACCCACATCAATACCTGAGAAACCCTGCCTTTATGATATATTCTATGGCACAAATTCCTATTGTTTATTTTGGCTTTCCTGATTCTGCGAGTGTAATTAGCCTGCTATTTTGGCTTGTGATTGTATATTTTAGTCATCAGATTTTAAGAAAATTTGATTTGACTATCCGCCTCCTTGCTGGTGCTATTTTAATTGTAGGTTTATATTCAATCGTACAAGCTACCCCTTCCTCAACCGTATTTTCATCTCTATCTGTAGTATTGCTTGTTGTTCTATTTGCTGAGAGGGATTTGATTATCAAACACAGTTCATTAAATAATTTCTGTTGGGCGTGGGCTATTGCAGCAAATGCAGCTGCAATAGGTAAGATATCATTGGTTATTTTAACTGTATTTTTATCTTTGGTTGTTTTGTATGACATTATGAGGCATAGAAAAGCAAGTTGGCATATATTATTTGCATTTTTATTGCCCACAATGATATTCTATTTACCTACATTAGTTTGGACTTATGCCCATGTAGGAACATTTTGGGGACCTATTATGGCTGATATTTTCCCCTATCATAAATTTAGCCCAGAGGAGATAAGAATAGCAAAAACAATGCCTCTAAAAAATATGAATGAAGTTACAATTAACATCATGAAGTATAACTTAATTAACTTTTCTTTAATCAAATTATTAGCTATTATATTCCTATTTTTTAGTACAATAAGCAAAAAAATAAAAATAGACTTACTCGTAGCCTGTTTATCTACAGCAGTCTGTTTCCAATATTTAGGCAATGCTGTTGAACTACGCTATTGGGGGTCTATAGACAATGCTTTTTTTATTTTAACTCTTCTTTATATTCCTACTTCTTGGAAATTACAACTTCAAAGACCTAAAACTCAGTTAGCTATTATTGCCTTAGGTGTACTACCTTATTTATCCACCATGTATTACTATATAACAAATCTAAATCCTATACCTTTTTTTAATGAAGAAGCAAAGAAAACTTTTTTTTCAAAATTTGTTCCTTATTATGCTGATTATCAGGCATTAAATAAAGTTTTGCCAAAAAATGCTGTACTTTTTTTTCCTGAGGGCAATGTAAACATAGTGTATGCACCCAGAAAGCTATACGTTTACACCAAAGACATTCACCAAGATAGCCTGTTGTATATTATCACAAGTAGTTTGCAAAAACAACCTCAACACCATACTATTCAAGCACAGCAATATGAAAAAGGGGAAAAAATTTATGAAAACCAAAATTCATACGCTAGAACCTATCGTACACCTAATCAAGCACGTAAAACGGCTATTCTGGAAGTTCATAAATTGCAAAAGATAAAATTACTTCCATAACCGTTTTCTATCATTAATTGTTGTTCTTTTTTAACTATGTTTGTACTTAAACTTAATTATCCTCAAAAATATCATGGGCAGAATTTTATCTATAGATTATGGCACTAAACGAGTAGGTATTGCCGTAACCGACCCTTTGCAGTTAATAGCTAACGCATTAACGACTGTGGAAACATCTAAACTTATTGAATTTTTGAAAAACTATGTGCAAAAAGAAGGGGTAGAAGCTTTTGTATTGGGTTTCCCTAAAAACTTAGACAACACAGCCACTGATAGTACGGCGGCTGTGTTGCGGTTTAAAATTCAACTTGAAAAGTTATTTCCAGATAAATTAGTACATCTGATAGATGAAAGATTTACCTCTAAAATTGCTGTTCAAAGTATGGTGGCGGGAGGTATGAAAAAAAAAGACCGTCGGCAAAAAGGAAATATAGATAAAGTAAGTGCTGTTTTGCTTTTGCAGAGTTTTATGGAGCAAAAGAGATAACTTCTATTTTTTCCTATTCGTTTTCTTTGGAAATCTTTCCAAATAAATAGGATTGGCTATGCCCCCTTTGCGAGAGTCTGATTTATTGAGGTTGTTTTCAAAAATGATAGACAACTCATGCGTAGCTCCTGCGTAGGGTGCAAGAGGCGAAAGAATGATGTCGTAAGAGTAGGTAAAAGTCAAATCTCCCATAGTCAAGCCCGCCAAAGCTACTAACGCATCTTGTTTGCGTGTGCCTTCGCTTACAGAATTGGAGATAAACATACCTCTATACCAACCACCAACTACATAACCCCAGCCGTCTTTGTGGGCATCTTTCGAGAAGTTAATACCAATGTCTAATTGCGTGAAAGGTCCCTGTTTTCTGAACACAAAACCAGGGTAGCCACTTACAGGGGCTACATCGCCATGTTTATTGAGAGAAAGCAAGTTTAAGCCCCCATGTACGGTTATTTTCATTGGCAACATGGGTATATCATTCACTATATCTCTACCCGGTGAATTGATATGGTCGACTGCTGCTCCCAACCAATATTTGTTGCCTCCTTTGAACAAGATGCCACCCGAAAAACTCGGCACATTGATATTGAAACTGCCAAAAGTTTCTTGCGTTTTTTGTAAACTGGTTTGGTCTATTCGGTACTGGTCGCGGAAGGTCAAATCGGAGGTGTTTAGAGAACTTGTAACATAAGTTGCACCCAGCCCCATAGACAAAGTAGAACCTTTAAAGGCTAAGTGGTGAGCATACAAACCTGTAATCATATTGGTCGTGAAACCTGCGGAGTTGTTATGCACCACTCGCAAGCCCAAGCCGTTGTGGTGGCTGGAAATGTTGTGGTCGACTGAGGCAATGAAACTTTTGTAGCTGTCGTTGTTTACGCCTACCCACTGGGTGCGGTACAGCACAGACCCTCGCCACTGCGAAGTGCTGCCCGTAAAAGCAGGATTCAGGTAGAGTGGAGTGGCAAAACTCATTTGCGAAAATTGAGGGTCTTGGGCTTTTGCCTCCCAGCAACACACCAACATAACGACCCAAAGGCTGAAAAAAGTAAAGATGAATTTCATGTTTTTTTAAGGTTTAAATAAAATTTAGCAGTTAGTAGTTAGCATTTATTTTCAAAACTTTAACTTCCAAAAATATCATTGGTTATATTGTCTTGCGTTTTTCGTTCTGCTTTTTTCAGCACTTCTACGCTGGTTGGCAGATGCAATCTTTTGCCTTCTAAAACTTCCAATACATTGATTACTGTTATTTTGGGGTAGCTTTGCCCCAATAATTTGTTTTGATAATTTCCATATTTTTCGGCTTCTTTTACCAAATTTGGCATGGGGTATAAAGTTAGCAAAAATCCCATGACTGCTTTTTCTCTTTCTACTGTTCCAAACAAATCACGCACCACACTTGGCGAAAGAGTTTTGTTGGATTTGACAGAAAAAATAGCTTGTCTGAAAACCTGTTCTTGCTTGTCGTTACTATCTAAGACAAAAGCAATTCCATCGATGCCACTATCACCACCTTTTTTTTCATTGATAATTGCCCTGTTGTTCGAGTACGTTAGCACCATCCATTTTTCAAATTCTTTGCGAAGTCTATCGTCTTGCTTGTTTGCCAAAGCTACTGCACTTTCAAAATCTTGTGGCACGCCGTCAAGCACCAATCGAGCAGGTCTAACAATTTCTTTGGTTGTTTTATCTACTATTTCTTTGGTAAAATCTCCACCAAAAGTATCTTCTAATCTTTTCAAAATCAAGGAAATAGATTGATAAGTAATGTCTATTCCTATCCAATTTCTTTTCAACCTTTCGGCAACGGCAATCGTAGTTCCGCAACCGCAATAAGCATCTAAAATTGTATCCCCTTCATTGGAACTTGCCCTAATAATTCTCTCTAACAAACTTTCAGGTTTTTGAGTTGGGTAGCCCAATCTTTCTGCGGCTTGGGAGCTAATCATTTCTATATCGTCCCATAGATTTTGTACAGGTTTTCCTTTGAGTTCATTCAAAAATCTTTTTCGTTGTATCCGCCCATTCTTATTTTTTGGAAAAAAAAGTCTGCCTTCTTTTTCCATTTCTTGCATAGTTTCTAAAGAAACAGCCCAACCATTTTTTGGGGGCAGATAGCCTTTGTATTCATACATCAAGTTTGTGCGTGGCGAAGGGCTGGAAAGGTCTGCTAATCTATAAATACGCCCTTGCTCGTCTTCAAATTTGAAAAACTTATCCACATAATCCTGATAACCGTCTGCGTCAAAATTAAATTGAGAATGAAAAGTATTAGTTTTAGATTTTGAATAGAAGAATATAATATCCGTACAAACACCAAATTTATTTGATTTATGGTTAGTTTCTCCCTTGCCTGTTTTTCTTTTCCACGTAATTTCATTCAAATATTGTCCTCCTCTTGGGCAAAAAATACAATCTAACACCAATTTCAAATAATGACTTGCCGTAGGGTCGCAATGCAAATAAAATGAGCCTGTTGGTTTCAACACCCTATAAATTTCTGCAATCCGTTGGGTCATACTCACCAAATAGGCAAATAAACTGCCTCTGCCCAGCACTTTTTCAAGTCCCACAATTAAATTGATACTTTGGGCTGTAAAAAGTCCATTTTTGTTACTTACTATTTCTTCCAATCCTTCATTTGCCATGCTGTTCCAAGTCCACGTATCTACAAAAGCCTGTGCTTGGGCGGTGTCTTCTTTGCCTATGTTATTGTAAATCTGATTATAATTTCGTTTAGAATTAAAAGGTGGGTCTATGTAACACAAAGCCACACTTTCATCTTGCACGTGCTTGCGCAAGACCTCTAAATTATCTCCATAAAAAAGCTGATTGCAGCCCAACTGGTTTTGTGTCAATTTTGATTGTTAGCTAATTGTTCTTATTGCCCTAAACTCTTGACTTTCGGTTTTGAGAAACCGAAAGCACTTTGAGAAACCAAAGCACTTTGTTTCCACAAAATTAAATGTTTTTTTGTTACCAAACGGACTTTGCTAAAAAAATAAAATTTTTATCAAAAACTTTTTCGTTTTATTGTAAGTTACCAATCGAATAGACAATATTGTGCCATGAATCCAACAAAAATAAATCAAACCGACCAACCTACCGAAAAGGTGAAAATATATAGCAATACCCTCAACCAAATTCGTCTGCCTTTGGTGGTGGCGCTTACGCTGTGTGCAGGTATTTTTATTGGTGCTAAGATGTTTGGCAACCAAAATCAACAAGATTTGCAAAGTGTTACGCTAAAATTTCGGGAGATTTTTCATTATATCAACAATGACTATGTAGATTCGGTCAATCTCAATCAGGTGGGTGAGGCAGGTATCAAAAAAATGTTGGAGGAACTTGACCCACACACCTATTATATTCCCGCCGCAGAAGTGGAGGAATCTAATGCACCCTTAGAAGGTGATTTTGAGGGAATTGGCGTAGAGTTCAATATTTTTAAGGACACTTTGCAGGTGGTTGTGCCTATGCCCGGTGGACCCTCCGAAGAAGTTGGTATTCAGACAGGAGATAGAATAGTGGCAGTAGATAACGAAAATATTGCAGGAATCAAGCTAACCAGTAAAATAGTTTTTGATAAGTTGAGAGGCAAAAAAGGCACAAAAGTTTTGCTCAAAGTGGTTAGGAGAAGCAGTGCCAAACCTTTGGAGTTTACTGTTACGAGGGGCAAAATTCCAACTTACACCGTAGATGCAGCCTATATGCTCGACCAGCAAACAGGCTACTTAAAAATATCGAGGTTTGGGGCAAAAACGTATGAGGAGTTTAAAAAAGGAATGGAGCAACTCATCAGTCAAGGTATGAAAAGGTTGGTGCTGGACTTGAGAGATAATCCTGGGGGCTATATGGACAAGGCAGTGAAAATAGTAGATGAATTGGTGGCGGGCGAAAAGTTAATTGTCTATACCAAAGGCAACCAAAGCCGTTATGAAAATAGCGAAAAAGCCTCACACAAAGGAATGTTTGAAACTGGGGCAGTCATTGTGTTGATAGACGATGGTAGTGCTTCGGCATCAGAGATAGTGGCGGGGGCTTTGCAAGACAACGACAGGGCTTTAATTGTGGGCAGGAGGTCTTTTGGCAAAGGTTTGGTGCAAAAACCTATCAGTTTGACCGACGGGTCGGAGTTGCGACTCACTATTTCACGTTATTACACACCAAGTGGGAGGTCTATCCAGAAAAAATATGAGCATGGCAAGGCAGACGAATACAGCCATGACGTTACGAACCGATATTTGCATGGTGAACTCTACCATGAGGACAGCGTAAAATTGGACAAAACCCAAGCCTATAAAACCGCAGGGGGCAGAACTGTTTATGGCGGCGGCGGTATTATGCCCGATGTCTTTATTCCACAAGACACCAGCTATTATAGCCCTGCCTTGCACGCCTTGTATAGAGAAAATTTGGTAAGAGAATTTGCAATAGAATATGCCCAAAACAACAAAGCAAAATTGAGCAAATTAGCTGAAAATGAGTACCTTACGCAGTTTGAAATCTCTGAAACAGATTGGCAGCAATTTGTTGCTTTTGCCAAAGAAGAAAAGATAAAATTTGTTGAAAAGGAGTTTGCTATTTCCAAAAACTTCCTCAAAAATCAACTCAAAGCCATGATAGCCCGCAGCATTTGGCACAAAGAAACTGTTTCTTACAGGGTATTGGCTAAGGAAGATACTGATATTCAGGGTTGTTTGCAACATTTTGAAAAAGCAGAGGACTTGGCAAAAGGAAAAGGGCTGACTTCTAATAAATAGTGTAATTTTTATACTATTTCAAAGTACAAGACTTTTTGATATTTTGCCCAAAAAAGTGTATATAGATAGAAAATATTTTTGGGATTAGGGCTTTGTTCCTCCTGAAACTCTGTTATATCTTGCCCCAATTCTCCTATAACCTTCAGCACATTAAAGTAATTTTCATAAGTTGGCTGATACCAAATATCAACATCTGGTTTGCTTGTTAATTCTTCAGCAGAGTTGAGTGAATGTCTGTAATAGCCATTAAGGGCTACTGCTGTCCCACCTATTAGCATATACTTCACATTATACTTTTCAAGTAATTTGCAAACAGTTAATAAACTGTTTCTAAAATTTGTTTTCCATAGACTATTGAGATTTTAGACTATTTTTTATTTGCTTTCGCAGCTACCAACTCCTTCATAATTTTTTCAAATTCAAGGTGTTTACTCAGAGAAGTCAAGGCTTTTTCTTGCTTGATTTCCACAGTTTTTAACTGCTCAAATGTTGTGTATTTTTCTACCTTTTTCATTAGTTATTAATTTGTGTCCTAGTTATATTATGTTTGGGTCGAAGTATTGCAAAAATCCACATAACTTTTTGACTAAACTAACAATTTCTTGTACATTTTTACAACTCCTCCGTATAATTCAACTCCTCGTGAAACGTATCTTTCAAGCCGTAGAGAGAAAAAAGGGCTACAGCCAGCGAAAAAATACCTATCAAAATAGCAGCCGTAATGATGTCGGTTTGTCCTTTGAGGTATTGGAAGGCAGCAGTTAAAGGCACTAATGCCCCTCGCACAAAGTTGGGGACTGTGGTGGTAACAGTAGCCCTGATGTTTGTACCAAATTGCTCGGCAGCAATGGTAACAAAAATGACCCAAAAACCTACTGAAAAACCTAATACGCCACATAAAAAGTACAAAGTATTGGCACTTACGCCTTTGGCTGTCAAATAAATACTCACCGCAACCAAATCTAACAACAAGAAAATGAACATAACTTTTGTGCGACTTTTGAGTAATTGACTCAATAAACCACTCACCAAATCGCCGACCACTAAGCCTGTGTAAGCACACAAAATAGCCCAACCTGCCTTGATTGGTTCTTTTACGCCCAAAGCCTTAGCAAATTCGGGTGAAAAAGTTACCAAAATACCAATGACATACCAAGTAGTCAAGCCAATGAAAATGCAACGCAAATATTTTACCAGCCGTTTGCGGTTGGTAAACAAGGCTAAAAACTCCCCTCTCGATGCTTGTTTGCCTTGCACGTGCTTAAACATACCCGACTCATGTACGCCTATCCGCAAGAGCAACAACGCCATGCCCAGCCCACCGCCAATAAAATAGCAAGTTCGCCAATCAAAAATATCTGCCAACAGCCCTGCCACCACTGCACCCATTAAGCCTATTACGGCTACTATCATGGTGCCTATGCCTCGTTTTTCTTTGGGCAAGACCTCCGCCACTAAGGTAATGCCAGCCCCCAATTCGCCCGCCAAGCCTATGCCCGCAATGAAACGCCAAACTGCATAACTTTCTATGCTATTCACAAAACCATTGGCAATATTGGCTGCCGAATACAGGAAAATAGACCCAAACAAAACCGACAACCTCCCTCTTTTGTCGCCCATTATGCCCCACAAAATACCTCCAATGAGCATACCCAACATTTGCATATCTATCAAAAAAATGCCAATCGAGGTAAGGTCATCACCCTGCACACCCAAAGATTTTAGGCTGGGAATACGCACAATGCTGAACAAAATGAGGTCGTAAATATCTACGAAATAACCCAAAGCAGCCACCACGACTGCCGAGTTTACTAAACGAGAGGATTGCATAGAGTTTTGTGAATATTTTGGTAGAGATTTTATTGTGTGGTAAATATAAAAAAATGATTGAACTAAGTGGTATCGCACTTCTAAATATTTTGCATTATGGGTTTTTATATTTAATTTTGGGATTAAAAATAGGTGTTTCACTCATTGGTTTTGGTAGTGTTTTTTAATATCTATTTTTTTACTAAATTTACACCATGAAAGTTTTTTTCTCTTTTCTCCTCTCCTGCTTGGCTTGCCTTGCTTTTGCCCAGCAAAGCCTTATACCCACAGGCACGTGGCGTACACACTTCACCTATCACAATGCACGTAGCCTTGCCTTAGCCGATGGCAGAGTCTATGCTTCGTCTGATAACGGACTGTTTTATTTAGACCAAACCACCAATCAAGTCGTGGCTTTGTCTAAGTTAGACGGCTTGGCGGGCAATCAATTTAGCAAAATTGCCTACCATACGGCACTAAAAAAGTTGCTCATTACCTACAAAAACGGCAACATAGATATTTTGAAAGACAACAATGGCAGGTGGGAAGTTACCAATCTCGATGACATTACTCGAAACAACAGATTGACTAACAGACAAATTAACCACGTCTTGCTGCACCAAAATTTTGCCTACCTCTCCACTGCTTTTGGTGTGGTGGTGGTTGATTTGGAAAAAGAAAAAATACAAGAAAGTTACCTCCAATTAGGCACTAATGCCAGCAGTTTGGAAGTTTACGGCAGTGCGGTGGCTACGGACAGCCTTTTTTTGGCTACCGACAGAGGCATCATCGCTGCATCATTGGCTGCTACCACCAACCGTTTAGATTTTCGTAATTGGCGACTGCTTGCCTTGCCGTTTTTTACTCGTATCCGCAGCATTGCCTCCAAAGCCAACAAAATTTACTACTCCAGCGATGCCTTGGGAATTTTGGAGTATGACAAAGGCAAAGTTACACTGCTCAATATTCCTGATGCGGGGGCAAGAAACTTCCAAAATTTGGTAAGCACTGCCGATGGACAAAAACTAATTGCTTGTGCTGCTCAATTATTGATAGTCATAGATGCCCAAAATGGTACGCAACGGCTGCAACAGAGCAACCTCATAGCCCCACAAGATGCTGCCCTTGCAGGCAATACAATTTGGGTTGCCGACTACTCTAACGGACTGCTGAATAATGCCTCTGGCACTTTTGCCCCTGCTTATCCCAAAAGCACTTACAATGCTGCTACTTCCAACTTGTTGTATGTGGCAAACAAAATTGTGGCTTCTTCGGGTGGAGTCAATGCAGCTTTGCAACCTGCCGACCAAAGTTTAGGCTTTTATGTTTTCGAAAATGGCGAATGGACAAATTTCAATACGGATAGAATATTGCAAGGAATTATCAAAATTCCACCTGTCAAAAATGTGTGGCAAGCTGCTCACAGCCCCAGAGAAAACAAGGTGTATTTTGCCACTTTTACAGAAGGTTTGTTGGTTTTGGATTTGGCTACCAATGCCGTAACCCAATTAACTGCACCTACTTTGCCCTCCAACCAAATTACGGCTATTACTACTGATAGAAACGGAAGTATTTGGATTGGTGTGCAAAACAACCAAACCACCAAAATCTATAAACTAACCAACGGCACTTGGCAGGGCTTTAACCTCAACCTCACTGCTACCAATCTCATACCTTTGCAACTTTTGGCAGATGATGCCAATAATATTTGGGTACGTTTGGGTAGCAACTCAACGGCTATTTCTC
Organism: Cytophagales bacterium; assembly: GCA_013299115.1. GTDB lineage: Bacteria > Bacteroidota > Bacteroidia > Cytophagales > Thermoflexibacteraceae > JAAFKA01. Next base: position 24,517 of record JAAFKA010000035.1, on the reverse strand, counting down.
ATCTATTGGCTGTACTCAATGACAAAGGGCAACAAAAAATATTCAATGCCTTCGATGGCGGCGTGCAACTACCAAGTGGCGTATTAACTTGTATGCACCTCGACATCGAAGGCACGTTGTGGATTGGCACAGACAAAGGTTTGCGGACTTTGCCCTTTGCTGCCACTGCTCTCACCCGCAATGCAGTGCAACTGAATATGGTTATTTTTGAACGAAGACAACTGTTTAGAGATGAGCCAATTAGCGTAATCAAATCCGATGGAGGCAACCGCAAATGGATAGGCACAGGCAAGGGGGCTTGGCTTTTTTCGGCAGATGGGTCAGACCAATTGCAATTTTTTAACGTGGACAATTCGCCTTTTACTTCCAATCTTTTAAATGATATTGCTATTCACGACCAAACAGGCGAAGTATTTTTTGCCACTACCGAAGGCATCATTTCCTATCGAGCAGATGCAACAGCAGCCACCTCAAACTTTGCAGGTATCAAAATATTTCCCAACCCTGTTCCTCCAAATTTTTCGGGTTTCATCACTTTGGAAGGTTTGGCAGAAAATAGCAACGTGAAAATTACAGATATTTCAGGCAGGTTGATTTTTGAAACCACTTCAAACGGCGGTACAGCCACCTGGCGAGGTACAGACTACAACGGCAGACGTGCTAATGGTGGGGTTTATTTGGTATTTTGCACCAACCAAAACGGAGAACAAACTTTGGTGGGCAAGGTGGCGGTGGTGGATTAAGACCTATTTATACAATTTGTTCAATACTTCTGCAAATTGCTGTACAATTTGCGGTTGTTTTTCTACAATATTGCCTGTTATTACCAAATCTGCTCCTGCCATAAAAGCTGCTGCAAACTGTTCGGCTGTTTTGATACCACCACCTACAATAAGAGGAACTGTAACAGTTTGTTGCACAGCATGAATTAAGGCAGGTGAAACAGGAAAAGTTGCTCCACTTCCAGCTTCTAAATATAAGACTTGCAAACCCAAATATTGCCCTGCTAAGGCAGTACAAACTGCAATATCAATTTTGTCAGCAGGAATGGGTTGCGTATTGCTGATATAAGCAACAGAAGTAGGTTTTCCGCCATCTATCAACAAATAGCCTGTTGGTATCACTTCCAATTTAGATTTTTTGAGTAAAGGAGCAGCTAATACTTGATTGCCAATTAAAAAATCGGGATTTCTACCTGAAATTAGGGATAAAAACAAAACAGCATCAGCAGCAGAACTAAGGTGCAAATAACTACCAGGGAACAGCAAAACAGGAATTTTAGTGTGATTTTTTAGTAGCAACACAATTTCATGGAGTTGGTCATAAGAAACTAATAAACTGCTGCCTACTAAAAAAAAATCAGGCTTTGCAGCACTCTTTTCTATATAATTAATGAGTTGCAAACAACCCAAAGCATTGGTTTTGTCTGTATCTATCAAAATTGCCCATGTTTTACGTCTTTGTGCCTTATATTGTTGCAGCGTAAAAAGTAAGGACGTGGAAGTGTGAGGTGGAGTCAAAATTTAGAACAAAGTTACAAGATGAATAGGATTAAAAAAAGATGAGTTGCCTGAAGGCAGCTAACTATCCTAACTATTTATATACTTAGGTGGCAGGCAAATCTAAATCTCTGTCTTTCAATTTCTTATCTGCCACATTTTTGTTCAAAAACGTATTGAGTTGGTCTATGCTATGAGTCGACACAATTTCGCCCAAATGGTTGATATGAATTTCAAAACCCTCTAATTCAGGGTGCACGTGCAATTTTTCGGTGATAGTTTTTGGCTTGTCTTTTTTAGTTTTCATGGTAAAAATCTTTGTATTTGCTGCGAATATAGTAATTTCTAAATAAACCAAAAATACTTAGTAGCTTTTAATCGAATATTGAGATTACACTTGTCAAGGTCTTACAGCCATTTTTCAGCGTAATCAATCTATTTTTTACCTCAAAACCTTTGTTATTCCCTCTTTATACTCTTCATATTCGTTTAGATTGCCATGCAAACCATTCGGAATGGTAATAAATTCGTCTTGGGGTTTGAGCAAGGTTTTCAATTTGCTGCCCGACTCATAAGGAATTACCTCATCTGCTGTGCCATGAAAAATGGTTATTGGGGCTGCAACATCTGTGATGCGGAGGTCTGTCCGTAAATGATATTTCAGAATTAGGGAAGTAGGCAACCAACGAGCATAGCGTTGGCTCATTTCCAAGATGCTGTAATAAGGAGTTTCCAGAACCAAATGTTTGGGTTGGTGAGTGGCTGCCAAAAAAGTGGCAATGCCTGTACCTAACGACCTGCCATAGACTATGATTTGTTGCTCTGTGAATTTAGTTTTAGCCAATTCATAAACCAGTTGAGCATCTGCAAATAAATTATCGGCTGTAACTTTGCCTGTGCTTTTGCCGTAGCCTCTGTAATCGAAGACCAATACTTCATAGCCATATTTAACCAAACCTTCGGCTATTTGTCCCCAACGTGCCAAATTATCGGCGTTGCCATGACAATATACCACCAAGCCCTTGGGTGCAGGGCAGTGAAACCAAACCGCATTGATTGTTTGGTTGTCGGAGGTTTGGAGATTATGCTCTGTAAAAGGCGTAACAAAACTAAAATTATGGTCGTTTGGCAGCACCACAGGGTGAAAAATAATTTTTTCCTGCAAAAAATAATAGCCAACACAAATAGCTCCGTAAGCCAATAGCCCTGCGGCGGGCAAAAGATACCATGTTTTTTTCATTGCTTGTAGTGTGGACTTCAGTCCACGCAAATTAATGGTTGTCAAAATAATGTAACATACGCTTTAGCGTGTGATTTTCTGGCAACTATCACACAAATCCCACACGCCAAAGCGTATGTTACATCTATGATGTAAACTTATATTTTTTCTCCAATTTAATTTTTCCTATGAATCATCAACGCTGCAAACTCTTTCAACAAGCCTTGTAAATCAGCATTTTGCGTCAATTCAGGGATTGTTTGCAAGGCTTTTTGACTGTAATATTCCTTTTGTTTTTGGGCATAATCAAGGGCTTTGGTAGCCACAAAAACCTGCCTTACTTCATCTGCTTGCAAGGGAGTCAAATTCCCTTTTCCGTAATAATTTTTCATCACTTGGGTTTGTTCAGCAGTCAATCGAGGTTTGGCGTAGGTGTATAAGATTGTAATTTTGCCTTCCTCTATATCCGAAGTTGCCGACTTGCCTGTATCTGCCTCATTGCCAAATACACCCAAAATATCGTCTTGTATCTGAAAAGCAATGCCCAAATGATTGCCAAAATCAGCCAATAATTTCAAATAATGGTCGTCTGCACCTGCCAAAATTGCCCCCAACTGCATAGCCCCCGTAATGGTGTAATGGGCTGTTTTGTGCAAATAAATTGCCAATACATCTTTCTCCTCTTTTTCTGTGGGCAAATAAGGCAATTCTATATCCAACATTTCGCCTATGCCTGTGTAAAGCAAAGTATTGACAAAAGAATTGACAGCACGCAACCTGTTATCGGGTGCAAAATTGCTTGTCCCCACCAATCGAACAGCCAAAAACATACCAATATCTCCCAAACAAATAGCCTGCGAAATACCATAATGAGCATCTTGTTTGGTAGCTTCCAACTGTTTGTATAGCGTAGGTTTTCCCCTGCGTGTAGGGCTTTTGTCTATCACGTCGTCATGGGCTAAAATGGCGGTTTGAAACAACTCAAAAGCAAGGGCAGGTTGCAACAAAGCATCGGGTGGCTCTTGCCCCAGCAATTCGTAGCCGAGCAAAACCAATACAGCCCGCAGCCTTTTGCCACCTTCGGAGGCTTCATTCAGCCGTTGAATCAGTGGCAAAAGTTGTGGTGATACCGTATTAATTTCTGCACACTGTTCGATTGCCAACTGTGCTAAGGCTGCATTGATTCGTTGGGTAGCTTGTTGCAAATAAGTGGCTAAATTCATTAGAAATTGTTGTTAGACAAGTATAGTATGCTTACTTTTCTTTGTTGAGTTGCTTTTTAAGTTCCTCCATTTGTGCCTTCAATGCAAGTAGTTCTTGCTGTTGCTCGGTCAAGGCTTGGTCTTTTTCAGTCAAAGCCTTGTCTTTTTCTTTCAAAGTTTTGTCCTTTTCTTGCAAAGTCTTGTCCTTTTCTTTCAACGCCTTGTCCCTTTCAGCAATTTTTTTCCGATAGTCGGCTAACAAGGCATCAACAGTTCGGTGAGCCTCCTGTTCCACCTCTATTTTCTTACGTTCTTTGGGGTCTGTGCCTATGTAGTGTAAGAGGTCTGTTATCATTTTCAACTCTTCTATGTCTAAATCGTGAGAAAATATTTTGGTGATTTCCTTGTCATCTGTAAAATGTTTTTGCTCAAAAACACTCAACAATTTGTCCAAACGAGTTTGGTAACGACCTGTTATTCTTTCTACTTGCACCACATAACTATCATGCGTGAGCTTCTCCACAAATTCACTTTTTTGGGTCAAAACTACCTTATTTATCATGTCTTTGTAATTTCTTTCTACCTTAATGCAAGGTGTTTCTATTTCAGGCAATTTGAAACCCAAAATGTAAATAGTTGTAATAGGCAATACCACATCTTCATTGTCTATTTTGTCCTCTTTTTTGTATTGTTCTGCCAAATAATTGCGAAAACGCATCAAATCAATCGAGTTTTTTGCCTTCTGAATTTCTATCAAAACCTTTTTGTATTCGCCTGTTTCGGTTTTGATAGTTGCAATGAAGTCTAAACGATAGACCCAAATAGAAAACCTTTTTCTCATTCGTTCTTCCACTGCTTGCAAACCTTCGGGCGTATCCAATTCGCCTTGATAGGTATATTCTTGTGGTTTTACTTCGACAGTCTCGATGGTTTGGTCTAACAAAGTACCAATAAAAAATTTGGCAATTTTCTCATTTTCCATCAGCCGTTTGAAAACTACATCATAAATAGGGTTGGCAATAATCATTTTTTTTCCAATTTTAAAGGTTTTTTAACTGCTGAATTACGTTTTCAGGGTCTTTTGCACCAAAAACAAAGCTACCAGCTACCAATACATCTGCTCCTGCTTCTTTTAGTTTGGCTGCATTTTGGGTGCTTACGCCGCCGTCTATTTCTATTAACGTCTTTACTTGGTGTTTTGTTATCAAGGCTTTTAGTTGGCGTACTTTTTGGTATGTCCTTTCTATGAACTTTTGCCCTCCAAAACCCGGATTGACAGACATCAGGCAAACTAAGTCCACATGACCCTCCGCCAAACTATCTTCTAACAAATGGACAGGCGTATGCGGATTAAGGGCAATTCCTGATTGGCAACCTGCTTGTTTGATTTGCTGCAAAGTGCGGTGCAGGTGCGGACAAGCCTCGTAATGCACCGAAATAAGGGCAGCCCCTGCATCTTTGAAAGCCTGCACATAATTTTCGGGTTTCACTATCATCAGATGCACGTCTAAGGGCTTTTGGGCGTGGCGATGAATGGCAGTACACACAGGCAAACCAAAAGAAATGTTGGGTACAAAAACACCGTCCATGATGTCCACGTGAATCCAGTCGGCTTGGCTGCGGTTTAGCATTTCGGTAGCTTGTTGGAGGTTGGCAAAATCTGCTGCCAAAATAGAAGGAGCAATAATCATCTCTAATTTTTAATTTTGAATGTTTAGTTTTTAGTTTTGAATGTTGAATGTTTGCTATCTAATAAGGAAAACGATGGATTTGGACTAGGAGTCCCCATAGCACAATATGCTAAATCGGGTAAAGTTTTAGCTTTTCAAATAGGTAGCTGCATAATTGCAGCATACAATCTGTAACACTACCAAGTAAGGTAAGCAAACTAAAAAACTAACCCCGCAAAACTTTGCGGTCTTTGCGGGGCTAATAGACAAAACTACGATTGTCAAGGTGCGAAAAGCACCATTGCCAACGTACCTCAATAGTTGCTACCTATTAATAATTGCTCAACAACTGGTCTTGCAATTTTTTCAAAATCCTTTGTTTGGTTTTGATTTTGTTAATCAAATTAATATGGTCTGCACTCATTGGTGGCTGTTCGGTAGCAAAACGATAACGGTTTCTTTCCGTATTGTAGTTGTTGAGTATGGTTTCGTCCTCTTTCAAGGTTTCTTTCAACAACCTAATTTTGAGTTTCAACTGCTCGAATTTGGTTTTGGTAGCAAAACCTTCAAATTTGACTTTGCTGGTTTTGAGCAAGAAACTATGTTCGAAGATTTCGTTACACGCAATTTTAAAACGAGTATTGAGTTCTTTGTCTTTCAAATCAGGCAATTTGCCCAATTTTTTCCACTCGTCTTGAATTTTTTTGATTTCGTCTAACTTCACTGCTTCGGGCATATCCACCAATTTTTCTACTCTTGCACACAAAGCCTCTTTGTGTTCGAGAGGTGTAGCGTATTTGGGAGCATCTTCTTTCTTCTTTTTCTTGTTGAAATAATTGCTTAGTTCATTTTTGAAAATTTTGGTGTAGAAAGTAAAATGTTTTTTGGGCAAAATACCAACTTCTCTCCACTCTTTTTGCAACACCTTGATTTTCGGCACTTTCTCCTCCGAAGGTGGCTCGGCAATCACCTGACGCAACTTGTTGATGAGAGTTTGGTAGGCTTGTTTCCGTTCTTCTATGACTCTGTTTTTCTCCTCCACAAACGCATTGCGGTTGGCAAAGAAATAGTCGATAGCAACAGTAAAGGCAGCATTTAGTTTTTCCTCGTTTTCAGAAGGAGAACTACCTGTTTTTATCCACTTCATTTTCAACTCTTTGAAGTCGAAAGCAGTTTGGCTCCAGTTGGTGCTTTCTCTCATGGCTTCGGCTTCTTTGAGCAAGGCAGTTTTGATTTCGAGATTTTTGCCTCTGTTGTGCAGAATATAATCTCTGATAGTGGCTTCGTGTGTGTCTAAGACCGCAAATAGCGAAGGGAAATCTCCCAAGCCATTGAAAGTCGACAAATATTCGCGAAGATGCAGGAGTTTCATTAAGTAAGAACCTTTGTTTTGCGATTCTTCTATGGCTGTTACCAATTCATTGACTTTGGTGGTAGCCATGTCAAATCTTTTGACAAAATATTCTATACTTTTTTCTACGTTGTCGTCTTTGACAACTCCAAGTTCCCTTTCTGGGAAATCCATGTAGGCATACAAATAGATTTTGCCATCTTTTGCGTAGCCGTATTGATTTTGTGTGTTGCTCATGTGAGTTTGAGGTTTTGCATAGCCATCATCTTATTGTAGTGTAACAACGGGTACACCAAAATTTTGATTTTTTTGCAGGTTTTAAAAGTTTTGTTTTTGGGTAAAAGTTATGATGTATTGAATTGGCAATAATTAAACCATACACAATAATAAATGTAAGGTTGATATTAGATTCGCAAAGTTATAAAAAATATTAAACTACTTCAAATAGGAAATGCTAATATTTTTTTAAATTTGTATCTTATTCAACAAAAACATGGAACTCAAACCTACTCTTTTGTACGAAACCAAAACAGAGCAAGAAATTTCTCTTGCTACTGATTTGCCTATTGCCGATAAAAAACAAGAGAAAGAAAATAACAAAGAAAACAAGATAGAAAATAAAACAGCAAACAAGGAAAACGTACAAATTTCTGATAGTCAACTAATTATTGAAAATGAAACTACTCAATTAATTCCTACGTTGTACCTTGATTTTGGAGATTTGGTTGTATGGACAGACGACCAACTATTGCTACTCTCTGCCCAAAATCCACACTTACAAATAGAACTAAACTCCAAACAACAATTAGCAATTAAAATGCCTACTAAATTTGATACAGCCAACTACAATGCTGAAATTTCAGCAGACTTAATTTTTTGGAATAGACAATATCGTTTAGGAAAAGTTACCGACTCCAATGGCGGTTTTCATTTGCCTGTTACCAATGCAGTAGTAGCTCCTGATGTGGCATTTGTATTACATTCAAAATTGGAGACTATAGACACCAAAAAAGGTTTTCCTTGTTTAGCTCCTGATTTTGTAATAGAACTTCGTTCAGATTCTGATGTATTGCAAGAATTGATAGACAAAATGCTTGACTATATAGCCAATGGTGTAAGATTAGGTTGGTTAATTAATCCCAAAGACGAAAATATTTATATTTATAGACTCAATGGCAATCATACGACCCAAACTTTTGATGAGAAACTAACAGGAGAAGATGTATTGCCAAATTTTGAATTAAACCCAAGAAACATTTTTAATGCTTAATGCTTAATGCCTTTGAATTTTGCCGAAGGCAAAATTCAAAATTCAAAGGTTACGCACCCCGATTCAAAATTCAAAACTAAAAATTCAAAATTATCTGCCTGTGTTGCATTTTTCCAAATACTTTTTGTTATTCATTTTTTTGCTTGGTTTCATCACCTGCAAAACCCCTACGTCATCTGTTGCCCTTGTGCCAAGAGAAGCCGTAGCCAATCCTGATGTAATTTTGCGAAAAATTGCGTTTGGCTCTTGTGCCAAACAAGACCTGCCCCAGCACCTTTGGCGTGATGTGGCGGCTGCCAAGCCCGACCTTTGGATTTGGCTCGGCGACAATATCTACGGTACACCCAACGCCACAGTAGAGAAACTAAAAACACAGTACCAACTTCAAAGAGAAAACAAAGACTACCAATATTTCAAAAAAACAGGTGTGCCTATCATTGGCATTTGGGACGACAACGACTACGGACTTTCTGATGGAGGCAAAAATCTTGTGTTCAAAAAAGAGTCGCAACAGTTATTTCTGGACTTTTTGGATACGCCACCCGATGCCCCGCAACGCAAAAGAGAAGGAATTTATACTTCCTACCTCTACGGCAAAGCCAAACAAAAAGTGAAGGTGATTTTGCTCGACACCCGATATTTTCGCGACAATTTGATAAGGGACACCACTAACAAAAAATATTTGCCCAACGAGGCAGGAGATATGCTGGGCAGAGAACAATGGCAGTGGTTGGAAAATGAACTGAAAAACGACAATGCCCAAGTTACCCTCATTGCATCGGGTATTCAGGTGCTTTCGGCTGCACACTCCTACGAAAAATGGGCGAATTTGCCGACTTCGAGAAAAAAATTGTTTGATTTGATAACAAAATACAAAAACCCTAACACCATTCTCATCAGTGGCGACAGGCACGTGGGCGAAATTGATAGAATCTCCTTGCCTCAATACCGCACTTTATACGAAGTTACATCGAGTGGCATTACGCATATTGGTACGATAAAAAACGAAACTAATGAATATCGTCTGGGCGAAAGTATCAACCAACTTCACTATGCAACTATAGAAATTAAGTGGGAGAAAAAACCTTTGGAAGTTTATATCAAAATAATAGGCGAAGGAAACAAAGTGCTGGCAAGTAAGAAAATTTAAGGATAACGTAGGTGCTTGCGGTTTCTCAAAATAGAAAGTTGTAGTAAAATTTAGTTCGTATAGATTCTACCTGTACAATGAACTTTATGCAAAAACGGACTAAAGTCCGTTCTACAGTTTATTAACCTCCTTTTTTCTCCAACATATTTTTAAGCAATTCGGCTGTTTGGTTTTTGAGCTGGTCTATTTCCTGAAAATCACTACTATTGGCTGTAATAGGTTTGCCAAACTCTACGGTAATAGTTCCTGCTTTGAGGTCAGCCGAATCTCTGGGCAAGATATGCCCTGCATTGTGAATAGCCACTGGCACTATGGAAGCCCCTGTTTCGACTGCTAAACGAAATGCCCCATCTTTAAAAGGCAACAACGTATCTTGACTTTTATTCATTGTCCCTTCGGGAAAAATCATAATGTTGATGCCCATCATCAGTTTTTCTTTTACCAATTCTAAACTTTTTCGGCGACTTTCAGGGTTTGACCTATCCACAGTTACACCTACATACCTGAACATAATACCAAAAACAGGGTATTTCAAAATCTCTACTTTGCCCAAAGCCCTGCACTGCTGCGGAATGGTAAGCACCAAGGCAGGTGAGTCTAAATACGACCTATGATTAGCTACAAAAATATAGGCTTTGCCTTTTTCTAAATGTTCTCTACCTTTGGTTTTATAAAAAATAAGACTCAATGCACTAAAAGTAGCAGCCCAAAACTTAATGAACAAAAAACCTATACGCCCTCCTATTTTTTCGTTTACCATAATACAAAAACAAACCAAAGGCACACAAATTAACATGAGCCACGAGAAATTGAACAAAGTCCAAAAGTTATATAGCCATTGGAAAGGTAATATCAGACGTTTCATTGTCAAAATGGATAAAAATACATATTTGCTTTGGGCAAATAGATGAGTGATAGCCTCACAAAAATAAACCAAAAAATTAAAATTCCGAGTCTATAATAGAGTTTATGAATAAATTTTTGTTATGAGGTTTGAAAAAAGATGTCATTTTTCAAAAAAATGACATCTTTCGAAAATTATTCATAAACTCTAATCAAATTTTTAGACTGAGAGTTAAAATAATTACGATTGTCCGACAATTTTTGTGGAATGGCACTATCTTTCCTTCTATGTCTTTTGTGTACTCTTTACTAATCTTATGTTTTAATTTTACTGAATTTTTGTTTGATAAAGACAATTTGCCTACTATTGTGCTAAAAGTTAATTCTCATTCCACAAAAATTGTCGGACAACCAATAATCATTTACCATGCCAACTAATAGACATGAACACATACACCTCTTAGGGGCAGGCTTGGTCGGCTCTTTGTTGGGTATTTATTTAGCCAAAAAAAATTACCCTGTTTCTATCTACGAAAGAAGACCCGACTTCCGCAAAGCAGGCTACGCAGGTGGAAGGTCTATCAACCTTGCCCTTAGCGACAGAGGTTTGGCGGGTTTGGCTGGTGTAGGCTTGGCAGAAAAAGTACGCCAAATTGGAATTGCCATGTACGGCAGGACAATGCACGATACCAAAGGCAACCTTGCTTATCAGCCTTATGGCGTGGGAGAACAATGTATTTATGCTGTTTCGCGTGGCAAATTGAACGAATTTTTGTTAGACGAAGTAGAAAAATATCCAAATGTAAAGCTACACTTCGACCAACGCTGTACGGAGGTAGATTTGCCAACGGCTACTTTTACCTTGCAACACACGCAAACTCAACAGCAGCAACACCTGAAAGCTGAGGTATTGTTTGGGTCTGATGGGGCTTTTTCGGGTCTTCGTTCTGCCATTCAGAAAACAGACCGTTGCAATTATTCGCAACAATATTTGGCACATGGCTACAAAGAACTCACCATTCCTGCCAAAAACGGACAACACCAATTAGAAAAACATACCTTACACATCTGGCCTCGCGGAGGTTTTATGCTCATTGCTTTGCCAAATTTAGACGGAAGTTTCACTTGCACCTTGTTTTTTCCCTTCGAAGGCAACCCTTCTTTTGCCTCTTTGCAAACTGAACAAGATGTAATTCATTTTTTTGAAACCTATTTTGCTGATGTTATTCCTTTGTTGCCAAATTTTGTAGAGGAGTTTTTTACCAATCCGACTTCCTCCTTAGTTACCATTCGCACCCAGCCTTGGGTCTTTGGGTCAAACGTAGCTTTGATTGGCGATGCTGCTCACGCCATTGTACCGTTTTATGGACAAGGTATGAATGCAGGTTTTGAGGATTGCCGTATTCTCAACCAAATTATAGAGCAAGAACAAGGCAACTGGGCTACTATTTTGCCCCAATACCAAACTGCTCGCCAGCCCAATGCAGATGCCATAGCCGAATTAGCTTTGCTAAACTTTGTAGAAATGCGTGATTTAGTGGGCAAACCTGAATTTTTGTTGCGTAAAAAAATAGAGGCAAAACTACACAATCTTTTTCCTCAACAGTGGATTCCTCTCTACACTATGGTTACGTTTTCGGCAGAAACACCATACAGCGAAGCCTTGCGAATAGGCAAATTGCAAGACCAAATCATGACCCGAATTATGCAACAACCCAACCTAACAGAAAATTGGGAACAGCTTGATTTTGAGCAAATTGTAAGAGAATTGGAAAGTAAAAAATAATATTGAGAGATAGATAAAAAGCTATTTTATTTGTTTCTATTCCCTAAATTATTTGCTTTTTTACTTTTATTTTTCTACCTTTTCGTTCAGTTAATACCTCGTTCTATATGAAAACCTATCAACTTTTTTCTGGCACTTTATTTTGGGCATTTTTTACTTTTTGCCTACCTACTTTTGCTCAAAAAAACAGCAAATTGAAAGACACCACGCAGGTCAATCAATTAGTGCGGGTGGCTACGGCATACAGCGTAGAGAAACCTGATATGGCGTTGCATTTTGGCATTAAAGCCTTAGAAATGGCAAGGCTTATGGAATATGAAGGCGGTGTAACAGAAAGTTGGAGGATTTTGGGCAAAATTTGCCAACACATGGGTCAATACGAATTGGCTTTGGACTACCAACAGCAAGCCTTAGAGGTTTATGAAAGAAACAAAAACCAACAAGCTAAAGCCTTGATACTGAATGATATGGCTGCTGTTTTGACTAATATGAAAGAGTATGAGCAAGCTATGAATTACAAACTCAAAGCCATAAAAATAGAGGACAAGGCGGGCAACCAAGAAACCTTAGCCCAAAGTTACAACCAAATGGGGGCTTTGTATGCAGATTTAGGCAATTATGACCTTGCGTTGAGGTATTGCGAAATGTCGTTGCACCTGAGAGAAAGCCTGAAAGATAAAACAGCCTTAGCAGATAGTTATGCCGTATTGGGATTGGTACATTCTAAATCTCGCCATTATTTGGAGGCACTGAATTATATGAAAAAAGCCTTGCAACTAAACAGAGAACTGAATAATATTTACAATTTGGGTGGTTTATTGAGCAATATTGGCGATGTCTATACCAAACAAGGCAAACCTGCCGAAGCAAGCAGCTACTACGAACAATCGTTGAGTTTGGAGGAGGAGCAAGGCAACAAAAAAGGGGCAATCAATAGCCTAATGAGTTTGGGAAAAAACTACACCGAACTCAAAAATTATTCGTTGGCAAAACAATATTTGCAACGTGCCTTAGAAATGGCAAGAGAAATCAACGCCAAAGAGCAAACAGAGTATTGTTATGGCTATTTGTCTGATGTTTTTGAAAAATCGGGCAACTACCAAGAGGCATTGAAAAATTATAAATTATATACAGACTATCAAAAAAAGATTTATGACGAAAGCAATTTCAGGAAAATTGCCGAAATGCACGACCTCATAGAATCTGAAAGAAACGACAAAGAGGTTATGCTCCTGAACAAAGACAAGAAAATAAAAGACTTAGAAATAGAAAAAATGCGTGCAGGGCAATACGTTTTGTTGAGTTTTATTGTCTTTTTGCTCATTATTTGTGGCTTGATTATTCTCTTTGCCCGCAACAAAAACTTGCAACTTTCCCAACAAAACGTAGCCCAAAACAAAACGGAATGACCTAATCATGAGAAAAGATTATTTTTTTAATATCCTGACTAAATTCACAAAATACAGCAGACCCTAATAAAAGCACACTACCCCATTTTTGATAATAGGCAAAACCCTAAAAAGCTGAAATTGTAAATAAAAAACCTTACAAGGTTTTGAAAACCTTGTAAGGTTTGAACTTCCTACCTCACCACCACCACCAAATCCTCCTGCTCTACCCTTTTCCTTTTTGCAAGACAAACTTCTCTAAAAAACTACACAATTTTATGTTTCAATTTGGTGGTATAAGTCTTGGCTGCAAGTTCAAAGTAGTTTTCAAAAGCTTGGCTGCCTTGCAAAACGTATAATTCGGCTTGGTTGGTGGTTTCGTTGTAATTATAAACACGATACAAAGAATAGCTATTTGGGTCTAATTTCATAAAAAACTATTTTACAAATTTCCATTTTAACCAAAATATCGTTATTTTTGGCTAAACTTCATAAAAAAATATGGAAAACATCACAATTACCATTCCCGACTTTGTTCATCTTTCAACGGAGTTGCAAGCCCAACTTACAGCCCAATTACAAAATTATGCAGATTTTCTGTTTCAAAAATATGCAGCCCAAACGGATACGGAAAACTACACAATGGTTAGTGAAGAAGAGCTGGAGGCAATAGATAAAGGTATTGCTGATTTAAAAAATGGCGATGAATATTCACACGAGGAGGCAAAAAAAATCTATCAACAATGGCTATAATCATTACTTGGTCAAAAACAGCGTTGCAAGATTTGCAAAAGCTTATGGATTATTTGCAAAAAAATTGGGGCGATGCTGCTGCAAAAGAGTTTTCTACAACATTGGAAAATAAATTGGCAATACTCAAAAGAATGCCTGAAAGTGGCGAACAAGTTTGGTTTAGAAAAAATGTTCGCAAATGCGTACTAACCAAACATAACACCTTGTATTATAAACTCCCTTTTCCTTTTTGCAACACAATTTCCTCCACCACACCTGCCACGTTGGCAGTAATGGTACTTTTCATTTTCATAAATATTTAGAAAATTTGAATTATTGAACCATTACTTTTTCTTATTATTTTTTATCCAGAATATCCCAAAACTCCTTACTACTGATACCTAAATTTCTTAAAATATTTTTCATAATAAATTCAGGAATAGGCTCAATATGTGTTTGGAAAGTAATAGGACGTGCCAAACCTGTTTTTGCCCAATGTTCGTGTCCACCTTTGATACGTTTTAGTTCGCAGCCGAAATTAACCAAAAATTTACGCAATTCGCTAAGACTAATATTTGATATTTTCTTTGCCATTTTATGCGGGAATTAGAGGAATTTCTATTTGCTTAGAACTTTTTTTGAGGCTATGATTATCAAAAATATTCACAAAATTTGGATTAAATTTTACAAGGTTTACCAAGTTTGGTGGCGTAATTTTTTCGTTGGCAATATTCCAACCCAACCTTTTTAATTCTTGATAAAGTGTGTTATTTTCTATGGTATATTCCAAAAAATAATTTAAAGCCTCTTTAAAAGAGTTTCGGGCATCTTTTGCAGTTTCGGCATAGCCACTTATGTCTAAGGCAGGTGAATAGACAATGTAAGAAACTCCTTCTTTAAATTCGACCAAAGATAATTGAACTTTAATTTTTGCCATAAAATTTCATTTTCATAAAGTTACAAGTTATGTAATTAACTAACAAATATTTCAAAAAAATCTACACAATTTTGTGTTTCAATTTAGCTGTATAAGTCTTGGTTTCGAGTTCAAAGTAGGTTTCAAAAGCCTTGCTGCCTTGCAAAACGTATAATTCGGCTTGGTTGGTGGTTTCGTTGTAATTATACACACGATACAAAGAATAGCTATTTGGGTCTAATTTCATAAAAAACTATTTTACAAATTTCCATTTTAACCAAAATATCGTTATTTTTGGCTAAACTTCATAAAAAAATATGGAAAACATCACAATTACCATTCCCGACTTTGTTCATCTTTCAACGGAGTTGCAAGCCCAGCTCACAGCCCAACTCCAAAATTATGCAGATTTTCTGTTTCAAAAATATGCATCCCAAACCAATACCGAAAACTATGCAACTGTTAGCGAAGAGGAATTGGAGGCAATAGATAGAGGTTTGCAGAGTGCTGAAACTGAACCTTTGATTGCTCACACAGAAGTTCAAAACTTGATACAGCAATGGCGTTAGAAATCAAATGGACACAGCAAGCCTTAACAGATTTATTTGCTACAAAGGCTTATATTTTGGAAACTTGGGGAGAAACAACATTACGTAACTTTTTGGATATTTTGGAACAGAAACTAAACTTGATTGCTACAATGCCTGAAAGTTGTGTAGAAATATCAAAACGTAAAGGTGTACGCAAATGTGTGCTTTCCCCGCAAAATAGTTTGTATTATAGGGTTTTTGAAAACCAAATAGAAATAGACGAACTACAAATGTTACGTATTTTTGATAATAGACAAAATCCTAAAAAGTTGAAATTGTAACGAAAAAAACCCGCAAGGGCTTAAAGCCCTTGCGAGGTTGAATCTGCGGTTTTATTTTTTGATAATACGCACAGAAACACCAATTTGACTTTCAGGCACAGTTTCTTTCAGTATCAATTTGTTATCCCAAAATTGTTCCTTGTTAAATTTGTGTTCAGGGTTATCCTCATTTTCAAATTGATTGAGTAAGTAATCAATCAACTTTTTTGCCCTACCTTCCGCAAAATCATTCCTATCTTTTCTACCTTCATCTAAACTTTGACCTTTTAGACTTATTTTCACTTTAACATCATATCTGTGAATTAGTTTGGCAAACCTTCTTAAAGTTGCCTTAACTTCATCATCAATAATTAACTCATAAGAAGTTTTGTGCTTTGCTTTAATCAAAAATATTTCTTGTTCAAAATCATATTTCTGACCTTTAAAATATATTCTTCCTTTTCTTTTACCCTTGCTATCAGGGTCTTGCATACTTATTTTGTCGTTTTCCTCGTCTTCCAATATGTTTTTTCTATTGGTAAGTGATTTCACTAATTTTTGACTATCTTCAAAGGCTGTTTTATAAAATGTTTTTTCACTATCTAACTTAGATATTTCCAAATTTTTAGCATTTAATTTTTCTAATACATCATTGTAAGCCTTGCTTTTTATTTCATTTTCCCCCTCCATTTGTTTTATTTTTTCCCTCAATTGGTTTTGCTCTGTCGTTAATTCATTAATTTTGGCTGTTTTTGTTGTTAATTGTACTTGTAAGTTTCCTATGGTTATAGTGGCTTCTGCTAACTTTTTCTCAAGGCTAATTCTTCGTTTTTGCTCTCTCATATACCTTTTATCTAAGGTATCATAGGCTACTTCTTCTTCTGCAAGTCGTTTTTCATAAGCTATTTTATTTGCATTTATTTGATTTCTTAAACTGTCATTGGAGGCAATACTTTTGCGAATTCTGTCCTCACAATCCCTTATTTTTTTATCACAATCTTGTGCAAAGAGAAATTGACTACTGCTAACAATAGCCAAAACAATAAACAGAAAATAGGCAAATATTTTTTTCATTGTGTGAATTAGTTTTTATAGCTGTTAAATTCTGTTTTAAGGTTATCGTGAGTTTGCTCATCAAAACCATTAGTATTACAATTTTTAATAGCTTCTCTAATATGAGGAATTAAAAGCAAGTCAATATTTTCTAATGACTTCTTTTTTGCGTTAATTGTTATTCCCATTTTCTCTTTTTTATCTAAATCTCTCTCTTCGTCCCTATTTTTTTCCATTATAGTTATTTTACTACGTAAATCTGCTTGAAACACTGCTACATCTTTATCAAGGCTTGCCAAAACACCACAATTTTTAGGTTCTTTATCCACAACAAGAAAATAGAAAACCACAAAAAATGCAGCAATAGAACCAGTACTTCTAAATGTGATTAATTTTATAGTGCCTTTTATCTCAACTTTACCTGTAATAAACATAACTATTCCACCCACAGCCAGTGATAAAATAGTTCTGATAATATCACTTCTATCTCTTTTATCTGGATTTAAGAGATAATAACCTAAAATAATACCTATTACAACGATACAGAAAATTAGCATCGCCGTTGCGAATGATTTTACATCTTTGGGTTGTTCTATTATAACTTTTGGTTCTTCTGGTTTTACAATTTTCTTTGCCATAATTTTATTGTGGTTTGTCTTTTAAAATAGCTACTTAAAAATTTCCTTAAAAATAGCTTGTAAATTATTATTATCTTTGCATATTTGAGTTGCAAAAATTTAAACTCAAACCACATTTTATGACCACAGGAGAAAAAATTAGGCACTTTCGCACCAAAAAAGGTTTGTCGCAAGAGGTTTTTGCCGAACTATTGGGTATTTCTTTGCAAGCCTACAATAAAATAGAAACTAACAAAACCAAAGTAGATATAGAAAGATTGCAACAAATAGCCGAAAAACTGGATATAAATTTAGTGGAACTATTAAGTTATGGGGACAGAGATATTTATTACATCAATAATACAAACAATGAACAAAAAGGTGGTAATGGTTTTGTGATACATAATAATCTTCCAAATGATTATTTGCAATTAGTAGAAAAAGTAAAAGATTTAGAAAAAGACATTTTGCACCTAAAAAATACGAATGAGGCTTTACAAAAAGAAGTACAATATCAAGCCGAAATTATTAGTTTATTGAAGGGAAAACAGTAATAAAAATAACTTCTCAAAATATTTTCGGTAGCTAAAAAATGCTTATCTTTGCTAATAAACCACAAAAAATTATGGAAAATAGCTTAAATATCTCATTTCCATTAGATATGGCTTTATATTTTGTGCAAAGCCTACCTAATGACTATCAAAACGCAATTCTGCAAATGTTATTGAATAAGCCACAACAAGAAACTGTGGCTACTCAAAAACTTTCTTTTGAATATGGGGCTGCAAAGTCGGCTATTTTGTATGTTGCACCAGATTTTAATGCACCCTTAGAAGATTTTAACGAATATATGTAATGAAAATATTGTTAGATACACACATTTTTATCTGGTATATGCACGCAGATAGTCAATTATCAGTTGCAAACAAGGCTTTAATAGCAAATCCTGCTCACGAAAAGTTTTTGAGTGTGGCAAGTGTTTGGGAAATGGCTATAAAAATTAACTTAGGGAAACTAAAATTAGACAGAAATTTAGAGGACATTGTACCTGACAATTTGCCTTTGCTTCCTATTTTACCCAAGCATATTTTTGCGGGTTTGGCTTTTCCACTTCACCATAAAGACCCTTTTGATAGGTTAATTATTGCCCAAGCCAAAAGTGAAAATATGTTTTTAATGACTGATGACGATAATTTTAAATTATATGATGTGCAGCTAATTAAAAATTAAACTTTCATAAAACTACTTACAGATTATTCAAGAGTTGGGGCAAGTTTTTGGGATTAAAACTAAAATCTGTTTTTCCTGTTTTTAGAAAATAGGCTTTTTCGGCTACGTAAAGCAAAGGCTCAAAATCTATATCTTGGGGCATTAAATCAGGATTTTGCAAAACAGACTTGTAAAAATCTTGTCCATTGGCTACCACACAACAACGGATATACAAAAATTCGTCTGCCGAAAATTCAGTAGTTAGCTTATTATAACTTGCTGCCAAGTGTTCTTGTGTAGATAAAGCTGCTAATTTTTTGTATAGTATTTCTGCAAAATCTTTAATTTCTACAACATTTTTTTTGCTCAACTCCTTAATCAAAGGCTGTGTAATTTCATCACTACTTTCTTTTGTCTAATCTAATAAGCCAATAAATTTCCAAAACTCCATTTCTACTCTTTGCGTAGCTTGCAAATTTGTTTGCAATTTGGCAACTAAATCTTGCTTTGTTTCAGAAGGCAAGCCTAAAACAAAGTTGATGATTTGTTCGTAATTAAAATGTAATAAATTAGAGGTTGTTAAGTCCATAAAATTAACTTGATTAGTTTCGCCAACGTGATTTGCCTATGACTTACGCCACCCACCACACAACGCCCAAGACGATTTGGCTACTTGCTACTACAAAGATAGCAAAAAATAGTTTGATTATTTTATTTTTTTGGCAAATAAAATAGTAAATTTGAATAACGAATTAGCTCATTTTTATGGAAAATATCACAATTATTATCCCCGATTTTGTGCATCTTTCAACGGAGCTGCAAGCCCAACTTACAGCCCAACTCCAAAATTATGCAGATTTTTTGTTTCAAAAATACGCAACCCAAACAACTACAGAAAACTATGCAACGGTTAGCGAAGAGGAATTGGAGGCAATAGATAGAGGTATTGCTGATTTAGAAAATGGCGATGAATATTCACACGAGGAAGCACAAAAAATCTATCAACAATGGCGTTAGAAATCAAATGGACACAGCAAGCATTAGCAGATTTATTTTCATAAAAACTTAGAGAAATCCAAACTTCTTTTTTTGTTTTGGTGGATTAGTTTCGGTAGCCCAATATTTTAATACTGCACCAATTTTTATTTCTCTTTCTGCAAAACCTGTATTTTTAAAGAGATTACGGAATTCATCAAAATTCATTTAAAAGGCAAGAGTTTGGTTTTCAATAGTAAGGGCAATATATTTTAACATTTCTGCATTTGCACCACCTTCTTTTGCTATTTCTAAAAACGACATTTCGTCATCTTCGGGATTTGCATTTTTCCAAGCCATTTTATGTGATTTTTCACTTAAAGCATTGTAACTTAGGTCTTTATTTTCGTTAATTGCTTCTTGCAAACATAAAATTTCACTCTCCGAAAGTTCATCTAAATCTACTTGTTGTTGTGCAATTACATAATATTTATCAACAATTTTAAAATTAGCATTTACATTATTTTGTCTTAACCTTTTTAAAAAATAGTAGATTTCAGAAGGTACGGGACCATCTTTCATTGCAATAAATTTATCACCAATAATAAACCTGCCATATTTTAAACCTGCCATATTTTGCTAAATGCTTTTGTTCTGCAAAATACAAAATTTTGAATAATTTATGAAAATCAACCTTTGCATTTAGCTTTGAAATAATCCAAAGCTAAACATTGTTTGATTTTTCTTCATTGATTTTAAAATCTATATTTTCCATACTGCAAATTGGTTTTTACAAATTTATACAACTATTTAGACCTTTCCAAAAGTTATAAAACTTTTGGAAAGATATTTGAACTCCCTACTTCTTCTTATTACTTTTTTCTAAAATATCCCAAAATTCTTCGTTACTAATACCCAAATTTCTCAAAATATTTTTCATAATAAATTCAGGAATAGGCTCAATATGAGTTTGAAAAGTGATAGGACGTGCCAAACCTGTTTTTGCCCAATGTTCGTGTCCACCTTTGATACGTTTTAGTTCGCAGCCGAAATTAACCAAAAATTTACGCAATTCGCTAAGACTAATATTTGATATTTTCTTTGCCATTTTATGCGGGAATTAGAGGAATTTCTATTTGCTTAGAACTTTTTTTGAGGCTATGATTATCAAAAATATTCACAAAATTTGGATTAAATTTTACAAGGTTTACCAAGTTTGGTGGCGTAATTTTTTCGTTGGCAATATTCCAACCCAACCTTTTTAATTCTTGATAAAGTGTGTTATTTTCTATGGTATATTCCAAAAAATAATTTAAAGCCTCTTTAAAAGAGTTTCGGGCATCTTTTGCAGTTTCGGCATAGCCACTTATGTCTAAGGCAGGTGAATAGACAATGTAAGAAACTCCTTCTTTAAATTCGACCAAAGATAATTGAACTTTAATTTTTGCCATAAAATTTCATTTTCATAAAGTTACAAGTTATGTAATTAACTAACAAATATTTCAAAAAAAACTACACAATTTTGTATTTCAATTTGGCTGTATAAGTCTTGGCTTCGAGTGCAAAGTAGGTTTCAAAAGCCTTGCTGCCTTGTAGAATGTATAAGTTGGCTTGGTGGGTGGTTTCGTTGTAATTATACACACGATACAAAGAATAATTATCTGTGTGCTGTTTCATAAATAATAAAATAGTTCCGTTGAGGGTAAAATTATAGAAAAATGGAAAATGAATAGATTTATTGAAAGAAATAGCAAATTGGTACAAGATTATAAACAAAAATATATTATTGGTAGAAAACAACAGAATTGTCAAGGTTGTGAAAAAAATAATGCCGAACAATATGGTATTGAACCTATCAACTTTTTAGAACTTCATCACATTAATCCGTTGGCAGGAAGAAAAGACATAGAAAGTTCTATTACAAGAGAAGAAGATGTTGTACTTTTATGTCCAAATTGTCATACAGCTATTCATAAAATGATTTTGTATAGTATTTCTGCAAAATCTTTAATTTCTACAACATTTTTTTTGCTCAACTCTTTAATCAAAGGTTGTGTGATAGCATTATTATCTTCTTTCGTCCAATCTAATAAGCCAATGAATTTCCAAAATTCTGTTTCTGCTCTTTGCGTAGCTTGCAAATTTGTTTGCAATTTAGCAACTAAATCTTGCTTTGTTTCAGAAGGCAAGCCTAGAACAAAGTTGATGATTTGTTCGTAATTAAAATGTAATAAATTAGAGGTTGTTAAGTCCATAAAATTAACTTGATTAGTTTCGCCAACGTGATTTGCCTATGACTTACGCCACCCACCACACAACGCCCAAGACGATTTGGCTACTTGCTACTACAAAGATAGCAAAAAATAGTTTGATTATTTTATTTTTTTGGCAAATAAAATAGTAAATTTGAATAACGAATTAGCTCATTTTTATGGAAAATATCACAATTATTATCCCCGATTTTGTGCATCTTTCAACGGAGCTGCAAGCCCAACTTACAGCCCAACTCCAAAATTATGCAGATTTTTTGTTTCAAAAATACGCAACCCAAACAACTACAGAAAACTATGCAACGGTTAGCGAAGAGGAATTGGAGGCAATAGATAGAGGTATTGCTGATTTAGAAAATGGCGATGAATATTCACACGAGGAAGCACAAAAAATCTATCAACAATGGCGTTAGAAATTCAATGGATACAGCAAGACAGTTTTATTCTTTTATGAAATAAAATTTCTTTTTTGTTTTATAGACAAAGTTTTTTAAATTTGCAAAAACCTAAAACTTTATAAATAGCTTTTATTATGGAAGAAAAAAAATTGGAACAAGACCTTGCAGAGTTTTTAAAAAATAGATTTCGTAATCCTAAAAAAATTGATGATATTGAGGAATATACAGAAAAATTAAAAAGTCTTCACAAAGAAATTTCTAAACCAAATACTTTTAAGGCTGGTGACTTGGTTATATGGAAAAAAGGGCTAAAAAACAGAGCAAGACCTGCCGAAAATGAACCTTGCATTGTCATAGAAGTATTAGATACGCCTATTTTTGATACGGAAAAAGAGTCGGGAACACCTTACTTTCACGAACCATTAAATTTGTCTGTTGGTTTATTAGCAGATGATGGGGATTTTCTTATCTTTTATTTTGACCAAAGACGTTTTGAACTTTTTAAAAAGTAAGTATGGAAAAACTAATTGTTAGTAATTTTGGTGCTATTCAACATATTGAGATAGAACTCAAAAATCTTACCCTATTCATAGGTAAATCTGGCACAGGAAAAAGTACCTTAGCGAAACTGATTGCTATTTTTAGAAGTGTAGATTTTTGGATTGATAAAGATTTTAATACATACCTTGCTGGCTATGGCATAGCTAATTATATGCAGGAAAATACAACTATAACATATAGTTCGGTAGATTTTATTTTTTCTTATGATAAAGGTAAAACTAAAAAAACATTTTCAGCGTCATTACAAGATAGTATTTCAAACAAATTGGGAATAAAAATTATATCAGATAAGGAGATTAAAAACTTAGTAAAACAAATTGTTGAAGCATCTATTAAAGAAAATTTATATATTCCTGCCGAAAGAAACTTAATACCACAATTACGAGAAGGTCAGTTTGAGAAAAATTTAGCAGTAACAACTATTAGTGCGGGTTTAGCCGAATTTGGCGAGGCTTATATGCGAGCTGCAAAGTCTTTGCAAACATACAAAACAAATATTTTTGATGTAACTTTTCAAAGAAAAGGCACAGAAGATTACGTTGTATTGCCAAATGAAAGAACTCTTAAATTATCAGAAGTGGCAAGTGGTATGCAAACCACAATTCCTGCTTTGCTTGTTTTAGAACATTTAGCTAAGAATGGAAAGCCAAGAAGTTTCACTTTTGAAGAACCAGAACTTAATTTATTTCCTACTGCACAAAAGGCACTTGTAGAATTTTTAGCTGAAAAAGTATTAAATAATGGACATCAATTAGTTATTTGTACACACAGCCCGTATATTTTGACAAGTTTAAATAATTTACTCTTTGCTTACCAAGTTAAAAAACAGTTCCCTGAATCAAAAGAGAAAGTTTTAGAAATCATAAACGAAGATTGTATAGTTTCTTCTGACGAATTAGCAATTTATTACTTGCCTTCCCAAGAAGAATTTGAGGATTATGAAACTTTTGCTGTAGATTTATTAGATAAAGATACAGGATTGATACCTGACAATGAATTAGATAGTGCTTCTGAATATATTGTAGAAGATTTCAAATCTTTAATGTCAATTTATCGTGAATATAAAAGACCAAATCGAAACAACATTTAATCCTTGTCTTACTAATCATTGTATAGAAACCTATACCATTGACTTTGATGTGCTTGATGACAGAATTCAAGATGGAAACCCACGACCTTGCTACAAAGTAGATTTTGGGCAAGGCGAATTTAGCATAGAGAGTAATGGTAATTTGGTTCACTTCCTAAAAGTAGATGATTGCATTTTATTTGATACAGACGGCAAGAAATGTGATTTTGCTGTATTTACAAAAAAAGAATTTGTGTTTATTGAACTCAAAGAAATAGAAATAGGCACAAAATCAGGTAGTAAGAAAAAGGGAAATAAAAAACGAAGTTGTTATCCACAACTTGAAAGTACTCTTAATGAGTTCGCAGATTCAACTTTGAAATGCAATTTTATTTTTGGTTAAATTTTGTATTGGACTGTCAAATTCTAATGTTTTTCTTGGTCTATTATTGAGTTTTCTCTGAATTTCTGCAATATTTTCAACAGAAT
>JAAFKA010000034.1 GCA_013299115.1 Cytophagales bacterium | reverse complement strand
TAAACCTAAAGACTTACTTACTTGTAGACCTGACAAACCATCAGAGAGATGTAAAATAATTGTTGCCCGTTCTCTATCACGAGAACTGCCTGTAGTTTGTTTGGATAAGGTGGTTAAGAATTCACGTGGTAGGGAACTCAAAACTATGGTGGGACTTTTCATAGCACAAAGATAACCAAAAAAAGTAAAATAAAAAATAGGCACTTATTTATGAGATGTAACACTAGGTTGCATATCTACCAATTCAAACACAATTCCCTTCTTATTCTCCCTCATTTTACTTGCCAAAAAACTCAAATAATGCCTTGCTTTGGGATAATTATATTTGATTTCTACTTTTTTGATTTCTTGGTTCAAATAAGCATTAACCAAATTTTCGCTATTGAGTTGCGAAAAATCAAAACTTTCTGCCATATTCCACGCTAAATATACTTCAAAAGCACTTTTTAGTTTTGGGGCTATGGTCGGGTTTTCCGCTATGCGGTTTAGTAAAATTTTTGCATTCGTGTCTTGGCTTTGCTTTATTCTTTCCAATTCCTTACACACATTTTCGGGCGTGAGGTCAGCCACCTGAATAGTAGCTCGTACAGGTGCTTGTGTATGTAAAGCAAAATATTCTTGTTGTCGGCTGCTAAGAATTACAGTTGCATAATTTTTAGTTGTTGTTTGCGATTTTTCTACTTTGTCTAAATATATTCGCAATTTTTCTAAGCAAACTTTACGGTCATTTTCGGGTATTTCGTCTAAACCATCTAACAACAACAGGAAATTATTTGTTGGGGCTAATTCCTTTGCATATTTCTTTGAAAAAGAGAATTGGGCAACTAAATTTTCTTCTAACCAAGTTTCAAAACTTTGCTTTTCATCTCGCCAAGTTGCCAAACTCAAAAACACAGGCAAAGGATAATCAAAATCTTGTTTAGCAACTGCGATTAATTTCAAAGCAAATTGCAACAATAAAACAGTTTTGCCCGAACCTGCTTCTCCCAAAATCAATAATCTTTTGAGTTTTGTAACATAATCAGCAAATAAAATATCAAAACTTTCTGCCGATTTTTCTTCGTAACTGTCTATGTAATAGTCTTTTACGTAGGTTTCATTTGTGCCTTCTATGCTATATTCCAAATTTAATTCTAATTGAAAACGTAATTCGGTTTTCATTTTTTCTGTCATTCGGTTTTCATAACGACTTTCTAAATTCTTTATTGTTTCCCAACGGTCAAGTAAATCATTTTCAATATGTTCTTTCTTAAAAATAGCATCTGAAACTCTTTTGAGTTTATTATTTTGGATTACTAATAATTTTATTGCATCTAATTCTTGTACATAATCTTTGAGCAATTTTTCTACACTTTCCTCATTGTCCAAATAGATGTTGATTGTGCTTCCATTCACGTCTTGGATAACAATATTATTATCCCCATTGACTGTTATCTCATTGATTTTGTGCATAGTAACATTGTTGGTTACGAAAAATTTGCGTTATCAATTTTTCCTGTATTGTAAATTTTTTCGGCATTTTGAATAATGCTGGGTTTTTCTGAAAGCATATTTTCCTTATTTTGACTAAAAAAAGAACTTATGCACGTTTTTAGCCGATTATTCCAATGAATATCTGTTTTATTCAATAAAAATTCTGCTTTTAGAGTTTCATAGATTTCGCCTTTAAAACCTAAATTATCTAATTCCTCAAATAAATCTGCGTAGTGAAGTGCATCAGCCATTCGCAGCAATTCCTCTTTATTTTTCATAAATTCATATTTTTTTGAAAAATACTAATTTTTATAGATTTAGTAAAATAAAAGGTGTCATCTTTTTAAAAGATGACACCTTTTATTTTGAAAACAAAAACCTTAATCTCTTATATACTCAATAATTTGGTAAGCCTTATTAAGCCCACTCACAATAGTATCCACAGAGGTAGTGCCAATATAATATCCGTTAATGTGCAAACTATCATAAGCACTGACTAACAAGGCTAATAATTTCTTATCTTTATTAGTAATTCGGCTTTTATATTCCTCAATAGATTTTGCTTTTTTATAGCTGTTGCCCTCTTTGCGGTGCAAATATTCGTCAATAGCAATCAAAATAGCGTTGTAAGCAATGCCCGATGCGGTGCGGACATATTTTTTATCTTTGTAAAGTCCTTCGTCTTTGCCTGCTTTTTGGAGGGTTTCTTTCGCATTGTCCATATATCGCAAGGCTTCCAAATAAGATGTTGCTGCTTCCATTTGTTATGTTTTAGATTTATACGTAAATTTAGGAAATAAGCTAAGGAAAATGAAATGTTTTACAAAATTTTATCAATATTAGCACTTCATTTTTGCTAATAAATCCAAAAATAATTAACTTTGTTATCATAAAACATATTTGTATATGCCCATAACAGCACAAGTTCAATTTACCTATCAAGATATTTTTCGGCTTGTTTTGCAGTTGTCAGCCATAGAAAAACAGCAACTTATCTTAGATTTAAGTCAGCAAACCGCATTACAAGATATAGAAAAAACCACGCAAGAAGTAGAAAATTATATGCCTCTTGCAAATTTGCATATCATAAAATTTGCAGATTTAGAAACCCAAAACCACCAATATAAAGCAATTCAGCAAAATGAAATTGTAGGTTTATTGGCAGATGAACCGAGTTTAATTAATTTTGGAAAATGAAATATGTTATAGATACCAATGTGTTAGTACATATTGTTCGTAATTCAAAAACTTGGCAATGGATAGAACTCACTTTTAGCCCTTTTGATGAGGAAAATCAAACATTTGTGTCATTTGTCAGTTTGGCAGAAATACTTGCCTTTGCCGAAAGAAATAGTTGGGGAGATACTAAAAAGGAAACTTTAAATTTAATACTTTCTAAGTTGAATGTATTGGAAATCAATACTTTACTATTGGATAATTATGTAAATATAGATTTGTATAGTCAAGGTTTGCACCCACAAAAAAAATTACCCAAAGGAGTAAGTGCAAGGAATATGGGTAAAAATGATTTATGGATAGCTGCCTCTACACACAAAGCCCAAGCAAATTTAATCACAACAGATAAGGATTTTTTGCATTTAGATGAGGTGTTTTTTAAAGTCCATTTTATAGAAAATCAAGGATAAGATTTTGCAGATTTCTTTAAATTTCCCTCAAAAAACCTTCACTTCCCCAACGCATCTTGCAATAACTGATGGTAAAAACACAAGCTTTACTCCTTGTCTTTTTGCAATAAGGCAATAATAATGTTTAAATTCTTAATAGCTTAAACAACATCAAGAGTTGATATTGCATCATCAAGAAAGCCTAAAACTTCCTCAAAAGTATCAATATAACCTTGCATCTCATCACCTTTTTGAGAACTCTGTAAGTTTTCGGGCAAATTGTCTAAGGCTTCTTGTTCATCACTTTGCACCGTTTCTATTCGTACTTTTATTGCCTCTAAGTCTGCTAAAATAGTGGCAATTTCTTTTTTTCGTTGTTTATTCATCTTCTCTTTCTGTTTTTCCCAATGATTTACCTATTTTTTTATAAGGATATTTATTTCCTTTCAAATTATTTTCTTTCCAAAATAGAGGTTGTAAATTATTTATATGATTTGTTCCGCCCTTTGATAAAGGCTTTGAATGGTCTATTTGCCAACCATATTCTGATGTTTGTTTTCCATATGCACGAAACGAAATTACATTGCCATATTTATCTTTTCGCCAATAAATAGGATTTTCGTTTGGTATTGGATTAGCTTTTTCCCAAACTCTTCTAATATCAACATCAGAAAAACCAGCCAAGCCTTGTGAAATGGTAACTTGATTATTTTGTTTATTTGCCATATTTTTGTTGATTATGAAAAAGAAATTGTAATTACTTAGGTACGTTGTCAATGGTCGAAGACCTTGACAATCGTAGCTAAATAATTACGATTGTCAAGGTCTTCGACCATTGACAACGTATAAAAAGTAATGCCACCTAAATAATTACAAAAAAGTTAAGTTATTTTTTCTTACGAGCCTGCCTTTTTGATTTTACAGGTTCATTATTGGGTAAGACCAAAACAAGACCAACAATGCCTAAACCAATTAAAGTTAATGTAGCAAAATTATCAACTTGCTTACTCTCTATTTTGTCATTGAGAATATCATTAACAAAATGCTCACAATTATAACTTAGCAAATCATAATTAGCTCCAATTCTTTCGTAGGTCTTTTGTATTATTTTTTTTTGGTCTGCAATAGAAAAATTTTTGTAATCTACTTTTAGCAATTTACCTTCACTACGAAATTGTTTTAGTGTTATAAACTGCACGCCTTTACATATTTGATTTTCAGCTACCAAATGTTCACCTGTTTCTGTATCTTTACCTACATAAAGTGCGTGATGTTCAATA
The DNA here is from genome assembly GCA_013299115.1 of Cytophagales bacterium. Taxonomy (GTDB): domain Bacteria; phylum Bacteroidota; class Bacteroidia; order Cytophagales; family Thermoflexibacteraceae; genus JAAFKA01. The sequence goes on along the minus strand of JAAFKA010000034.1, from coordinate 43,624 downwards.
CCAAATCCCTTTGCTCTAACAAGTGGTGTACCTACTTTTAAAGCACCATAATCTATTTCCATAATAAAAAATTATTGTTTTGTTTTTAAAGTATTTAAACTTTTAAAATTAATGTAAAAAACAATAAATAACAAAATAAAATATACTTTTTTTATTACATCTCCCTCAAATCCACCGCCACCACCCTCGAAACCCCCTGTTCAATCATTGTAACGCCATACATAATATCCGTTGCCGACATAGTCCGTTTGTTGTGTGTTACAATAATAAACTGCGAATTATCCGAAAATTTGCGAATAATATTGTTAAATTTATCCACATTCGCATCATCAAGCGGGGCATCAACCTCGTCAAAAATACAAAACGGTGCAGGGCGAAGCAAGTAAATAGAAAATAACAAAGCCGTTGCAGTCAGAGTTTTTTCGCCACCCGAAAGTTGGTTAATTGTCAAAGGACGTTTGCCTTTTGGTTTTGCCATTATCTCAATTTTACTTTCCAAAACATCATTTGCATCAGCCAAATACAAATCGCAAGTGTCGTCTTCTGTAAATAAAGAACGAAAAACCACCTGAAAATTTGCCCGAATTTTCTCAAAAGCCGACAAAAATGTATCTTTTGCAACGGTATCAATTTCCGAAACTGTGGTTAAAAGCGAAGTTTTTGCACGTAATAAATCGTCTTTTTGTGCCACAATAAAATCGTGTCTTTCCTTAATTTCGTTATACGCCTCCATTGCCATCGGATTGATAGAACCAATTTTTTCTAAGGCATCTTTTGCTTTTCGCTGTTCTTCTCGCAGAAATTCCTCCGCTAATGGGCTAATTTCTGCATTTTGTCGCATTTCTGCCTCCAAATCTACCTCAAATTCTACCGAAAGCCTATCTTTTACTGAATTAACCTGCATCAGGCTTTCATTCACTTTGTTTTGTAATTCCATCACCAACACATCAATTCCATCACGTTTGCGAGTTAAATCACGTAAGTTTTTCTCCGTTTCCGTAATATCTCCACGACTTGCAAAATAGTCTTTTTCTGCCTCTGCCACACCTGCCTCAATGCTTAGTTTTTCGTCTTGCAAACTTTCTAATTCTCCTTCGCTGACTTCTTGGCTATTTTCTAACTTCTCTAATTCTGTTTTTGCACTGTTAATTTCTTGTTGATTTCGTGAAATTCTTTGTGTAATATTCTCCAAATTATTGCTGCGAAATTCTATTTCTTTTTGCAAATTTTCTACTTGATTTTTACTTTGATAATACGCCAAATTTTGTTGATTATAGGCATTACTTTGTTGATTTTGCAATTCGTTTGCTGCTATCAAATTTGTATTTGCAGCACTTAAAAGTTGTTCCACAGTTTGCAATTCCAATAACAAAGATTTTATGAAGGGTTCATTATCAAGCATTTCCTCTTTCAGAATTTGCATTTTTTCCTGCATATCTTCTTTGCGTAATTCATTGTTTTTCAACAAATTAGCTAATTGTTCTTGCTTTGTCCAAACTGCAATAAGACTTTGCTGTTTTTCAGAAAGTTGTCTTTGCAAGTTTGAAATGTGTTTTGTTTGCGTTGCATTTTTGAGATTTGCAATAGCCAAATTTTCAGTTTGTAAGGCTTCTGTTTTGGCTGCAATTTCTGTTTTTAGCTTTGCAATTTCTATTTGCAATTTCTCTAAATTCTTTGCCCTACCAATTCTTTTGCCCTCAAAAGCACCAACAGAACCACCAGAAATGGTGTAAGGTTTGTAGATAATATTTTCACAAATAAAACCCCAAGCAAGCCCCCCAACCCCCGAAGGGGGAGTTTGACGTAATAAATGTAACTCCCCCTTCGGGGGCTGGGGGGCTATAAAAACATTTGCCAATAAAGCACCCAATAAATTTCTGTATTGCTCCTCAAATTCTACAATTTGCAAAGCCGAAATTACACCATCTTTATTTTCAACTACTTGATTATCAATATTTTGCAAATTTTCTAAAACAAAAAAACTTGCTTTTCCTTTTTGCTTATCACTCAATAATTCTATGGCTGCAAAGGCTTCATTTTCCGTAGCCACAATGTAGCAATTCATATAAGGCTCTAAAAAATTCTCAATAGCCACACGATATTGCGGTTCGCAAGTCAAAATATCAGATAACAAAGGAATGTTTTTGAAACTTTCGTAATGCTGTTTCAGATATTTTATAGCTTCGGGAAAACCTTCGAGATTATCCACTAAGGACTTTGTCAAATTATATTCATTTTGCAACGCATCTACGCTGCGGTTTTGCAAAGCTAATTCTTCTCTTAGTTTGTCTGTAAATGCTTGTTTATCAACAAGTTGTGTTTGACGATTTTCTTCCTCTTGTGTTACCGTTTTGATTTCCGTTTCTATTTCCGAGATTTCTTCTTTCAAATCTGCAATTCTGTCGTCAAATTCGGTTAAACTTTGGCGTTGTTGGCTGTCCGCATTTGCCGATTTTTCGAGTTCTTGTCTTAGCGAATTATATTGTAATTGGTTTATTTCCAATGCTTTTTTAGCTTGATACAATTCTTCTTGCTTGCTTTTAATTTGTTTTGAAAACTCTGTAACATTTTGTTGCAAACCATAATTTTCTGCTTTTTGCTTGTCTAATGCTGCTTTTAAGCTATGTAATATTTGTTCAGTTTCTGCAACTTTTTGTATCGCAGTTGCTTTGTCAATTTGCAATTTTGCAAGTTGTTCATTCAAAAACTGCAAATTTTGTTCGTCTTCTTGCTGTTGTTTTGTTAGAGTTTGTTGCTTTTCTTGCAACAATTTTAGCCTTTCTTGGCGTATCCGTTTATCACTTTCATATTGACGAATTTTGTTAATATGCTCTTGTAAAGTTTTTTGACGAGAATTATACAATTTTTCCTTATCTAAACTTTTCAGTTTGATAGTTTCAATTTCGTTCTCATTTTTCTCTATAAGTCCTTGCGTTTCAATTCGTTGCGACTTCTCATTATTCAATTTTACTTGCAAACTTGCCAAACTATTTGCCTGTCTATCTAATACTTTTTTACCAACTTCAATACTTAGTTTTTTATATTCGGCTTTGGTAGCAAAATATTTTTCGGCTTGTTTAGCTTGTTTTTCGAGAGTTTTTAAGTTCTTGACAATCTCAAAAAGTAAATCTTCCACTCTTTCCAAATCGGCATCAGTATCTTCCAATTTTTTCAAAGTTTCCTTTTTACGAATTTTAAACTTTGAAATTCCCGCAGCTTCCTCAAACAGCCCACGCCTCGAATTATTGTTGTCATTCAACAATTCATCTATCATTTTCAACTCAATAATAGCATAACTATCCGAGCCAATTCCTGTATCAAGAAACAAATTGTTAATGTCTTTCAACCGACAACCCACACCATTTAGCAAATATTCGCTATCACCTGTGCGGAAAAGTCGGCGAGTTATCGTAACCGTTGAGTATTCAGTCGGTAAAAGTCCTTTATTATTGTCAAAAGTTAGCGAAACTTCGGCAAGTTGAGTAGGTTTTCTATCTTTTGTGCCATTGAAAATGATGTTTTCCATTTTGTCTGACCGCAAATTTTTGGTGCGTTGTTCGCCAAGTACCCAACGTATCGCATCGACTACATTGGATTTTCCGCAGCCATTCGGACCCACAATTCCTGTGATGCCCTTGTCAAAATTGATAACAATTTTGTCGGCAAATGATTTAAAGCCTTTTATTTCGAGTTTGGTAAGGAGCATTGAGTTAATCAAAATAAAAACCATCAAAACTTTGATGGTTTTCTAATTATATCTATTCTTTTTACGGTTAATGACTTTTATTACATCATCATGGGCTTGTCCCTCAATTATATCTTTCAACACCAAACAACCATCTTTGTACTGCACGTGAATACGCCAACCTGACATTTTATCAATATCTGCTCTATAAATAGCTTGTTGTATTCCAGTTACTTTATGAAGTCTTGTTTTTGGAAAATTTCTATTTTTGTGACATTCGTTATTTTCTAATTCAGCCAAAGCTTCTAAAAAATCTAATTTTAGGTCTTGTGGTAAGATTTTATTGGCTTCATAAATAACCCCAAATTCATTAAGTAGCTTTTTAATTTCCGCCATATTTATGCGTTATTAAAATTAACCATATCTTGGTATAGAGATTCGGAAACAGACTTGAAAGTTTTGTCTAAATCACTATGTCTAACAACTCTCATAAGTGTCATTACGGACTGATTAAATAAAGGGTCTTTCTCAAAGGTAAGTATTGCCCTTAATTGTACATCTATTTTGAAAACAAATAAAGAACTACTTAAATCATTAGGCAATTTAAGTTTTTGAAGTCTATATAATTGCTTAGTATTACCTTTTTCTCTAATAGAACTAATTAGAAAATTAAGTTTTTCGGATATAAGATTTTGCTCTTTTTCAGAAAGTTTTTTTAAGTCTTTATCAAAACTTTTTGTAGTTTCAACTAGTATTTCCTCCATAGCTGTTTTGTTTTATTATCTTAACAAATTTACGATATATTTTTTAATTAACAAATCTTTTCCCATTAATTCCTTTGTCAAAATTGATGACAATTTTGCCAGCAAATGATTTAAAGCCTTTTATTTCGAGTTTGGTGAGGAGCATACAAGCAAAATTAACCGAATATATGTTTGTACTCGCAGATTCAACTTTGAAATGCAATTTTATTTTTAATTAAATTGTATAACGGACTTTAGTCCGTTTCGCACTTTCAGTGCAAATTTGGCACATTTTAGCGTTTACCTTGTTATCTGTAACAAGCCAAAAAGAGCCAAAAACTGAGCAAAAGTAGTGTAAAATACCGAACACAGTTTGTCATCGCCAGTGCGGGCAAGACTGATAGCACCGCAAAGAGTGTAGCTTTGCACGCCAACTTAGCAGCTAGTAATAGTATGGAAGCCATTACAGCACATTATAAAGAGTTGATAGCCAATGGTTTAGTAGCAGAAAAGGTGGCATTAGTTGTTACTGATATGCTGCCTGCCTATGAGTCTGTCATTAGTAATTTGTTTGTCAATGCCTTGCACCAATTTTGTATTTTCCACCTGGTACAACAAGTCAATAAAGCACTTAAAAAGACTTTACAAGCACATAGAACTGCCAACTAGCTACTCAAACATCGCAAACAAGCTCATCGCATCTCCTTTTTAATGCTGAAAGGGCAAGAAAAATTAACCCACACCGAGAGAGAAAATGTGTTACTATTCTGTGAAAAACATCCCGATGTAAGCCTGAATTACGCCTTCAAAGAAGACTTACTAACCTTGTATGCGACTGTTCAAAATCCCGCACAAGCATACGCTTATAAGGATATATTGGAGGAAACCTATTGGGATAAACTTGCAAAACCAATGAAGAAAGTCTGGACTTTTATCAAAGATAATTTTGAAAAAACCATTGCCTATTTACGAACTGGATACAAGGCAGACAAGACCAACAATGACGCAGAAAGGATGATGAGGTTGATTAAAAGAATACAAAGAACTCATTATTTTTTACGAAAGGAAGACACTTATCTAAGGAAAATTAAAGTCGTTTTAGGAATGCAAAAACCAACTGCTACTTAAAAAGAATATTCACTAAAAAAGTTAGTAGGGCAATTAAAATATGTTTTTTAAGCATAGCATTAACATATATGGTTATATTTTAGGCAATTCAAATCTGTTCAAATTTATCCGACACCTTCGAGGTGTCGGACAAATTATCTTTACACCAACCCTTTCCCTTTCTCCACCACTTTCCCCAATCCACTCACATCATTTCCGCCTGCGGTAGCAAAAAATGCTTGTCCAACAATAAAAACACTTGTCCGATACCTTCGAGGTATCGGACAAATTTCTTTCGGCATTTGTCCGACACCTAAAAGGTGTCGGACAAGTTGGCTATAAAAAAATCTTTTGCAACAACTTTTCATCTATCACGTTGTATGACTGTTGCAGAAAATTATCTCTGTCAAAATCAATAAATTCATTGGCAAATGTTTGATTACAAAGTGTACCTTTTCGCAAACCTGCATAATCTCGGAAAGAAGAAAACTCCCAATCTTCTATTTTGCTTACCAAACCAGCTTTGTAAGGGTTTTGGTGAATGTATTGAAAGCAAGTAAAACCATAATTAGCTGAACCATCTATCAATGGTTTTGCCTCCGTTTTTGGCTTAAATAATACATTTTGTCTTTGCTGTTGCACATTCACACCCTTTGCATAACTGCTTAAAGAAATTCTAAAACCATTTCCTAACGTAGTAACTTCTATATTTCCTAATTTGATTTTCTTAGCTGCATTTTCAGTTGCATAAATCAAAAAATGAAAATGATTAGGCATTAAACAATACGCCAAAATTTCACAATGAGGTAAGATATGCTTACGAACAAAAGTTAGAAAATACAAATAATTGTCACGATTAAAAAAGAGTTGTTGCTTGTTATTGCCTCTATTATAAATGTGATAAAGCTGATTTTCAGTAATTTGCATAGTTTCTATCAATAAAATTTAGTTTCAAAATTTATCCGACATCTTGTAGGTGTCTGATAGAAATAAATACGATTTATCCGACACCTTCAAGGTGTAGGATAAATAAAAACACTTGTCCGACACCTTCAAGGTGTCGGACAAATCGTATTTAAACCAACCCTTTCCCTTTCTCAACCACTTTCCCCAATCCACTCACATCATTTCCGCCTGCGGTAGCAAAAAATGCTTGTCCGCCGCCGCCGCCTTTAATTGCTGAGGCAAGTTCCTTGACGATATTTCCTGCGTGCAAACCTTTGTCTTGTACCAAGTTTTCGGCAATTATCACCGCAATTTGTGGTTTTCCTGCAATGTCAGAAGCCAAAACTAAAAACAAGTTTTCTACCTGGTTTTTGAGTTCAAAGGCAACAGTACGCAAAGCCTCTGCGTGGGGCAAAGTTACGATTTCGGCAATCACAGAAACGCCATTTTTCTGCGTTATCTTGCCTAATAAACTTTGCTTAACTGCCTGAATTTCTTTGTGTTGATACGCCTCAATTTGTTTTTGCAACTCTGCTTTTTCGTCTAACAAATTGCTTACAGTTTTTACAATGTCCTTTGGATTTTTTAGCAATTCCACCAAATCATCAACAACTTTCAATTTTGCAGCTACTAATTCCTCTGCTTTGGTAGAAGTAACAGCCTCAATACGCCTTACACCTGCTGCTACTGAACTTTCTGCAATAAATTTGAAAGCACCAATTTTCCCTGTATTTGGCACGTGAGTACCACCGCACAACTCAACAGAATAATTTTTGTCAAACGTAATGACACGAACAAAATCACCGTATTTTTCGCCAAACAAAGCCATTGCACCCAAATTTTTAGCTTCTTCAATCGGCACATTTTGGCGTTGTTCGAGGGCAATATTTTCCCTAATCTTCTGATTTACAATAGTTTCCACTTTTGCCAATTCCTCATCTGTAACTTTTGCAAAGTGCGAAAAGTCAAAACGCAAAACCTCGTCATTTACCAAAGAACCTTTTTGAGCAACGTGAGTTCCCAACACTTGACGCAAAGCTGCGTGTGCTAAGTGCGTTGCACTGTGGTTATTTTCGGTTAAACTTCTGCGGTTTTTGTCAATCTTTGCTTTCACTTGTAAACTTTCCAAGTCTTTAAGACTTGGAAAGTCTGCTGTTTCCTTGTTCTTAACAACCAAATGCACTAGCAAATCATTTTCCTTTTTGGTATCAAAAACATTTAATTTTTGTCCGCCAACTTCCAAAATTCCTTTATCTCCCACTTGTCCACCACTTTCTGCATAAAACGGAGTTTTTTCCAATACAATTTGGAAATAGCTTTGTTTGGCATCTTTCACCTCTCTGTATTTCACAATTTTGGTCGTACATTCTTGGTATTCGTAGCCAATAAATTCCGTTTTTTCAAATTCCTCATCAAGCACAATCCAATCACCTTTTTCAACTTTTGTAGCCTGTCTTGACCTATCTTTTTGCTCTTGCATCAAAACTGTAAAACCTGCTTCGTCTATCGACATTCCATTTTCTCTGGCAATCAAAGCTGTTAAATCTAACGGAAACCCAAAAGTATCGTACAATTCAAATACTACTTTACCCTCAATCAAATTATTTTTTACATTCGGTTTAATAGCCTCAAACAAACGCAAACCATTTTCTAAGGTACGCAAAAACGAAGTTTCTTCTTCCAAAATCACACGACTAACAAACTCCTGTTGTGCTTTCAATTCTGGGAAAACCTCCGAAAATTGTGCTGCTAAATTTGGAATTAATTTTACCAAAAACGGTTCTTTCAAATTCAATTTGCTATAACCATAACGCACAGCCCTACGCAAAATTCGGCGAATTACATAACCTTGTTTCACATTAGAAGGTAATTGTCCGTCTGCAATCGTGAAAGCAATAGCACGAATATGGTCGGCAATTACACGCATAGCAATATCCGTAGGCTCATTTTGTCCGTATTTTAAGCCCGAAAGTGCTTCTATAATTGCCAAAGTTGGCGTAAAAATATCTGTATCATAATTTGAAGTTTTGTTTTGAATGGCACGTACCAATCTTTCAAAACCCATTCCTGTATCTACGTGTTTTGCGGGCAATTTGACAAGACTTTTATCTGCCTTCCGTTCAAATTCCATAAACACATTGTTCCAAATTTCGATAACTTGTGGGTGGTCATTGTTTACCAAATCATAACCCGAAACTTGTTTACGTTCTTCGTCTGGTCGCAAATCTATGTGAATTTCTGAACAGCAACCACAAGGACCTGTTTCGCCCATTTCCCAAAAATTATCTTTTTTCGAGCCGTACAAAATCCGTTCTTTGCCACCAAGAATTTTCTCCCAAATTGCAAAAGCCTCATTATCAGGGGCTAAACCATCATTTTTGTCGCCACCAAAAACAGAAACATACAACCTATCTTTTGGTAATTTATAGACATCAACCAACAATTCCCACGCCCAAGTAATGGCATCTTGCTTAAAATAGTCGCCAAACGACCAATTTCCCAACATCTCAAAAAGTGTGTGGTGATAGGTGTCAATGCCTACATCTTCGAGGTCATTGTGCTTGCCCGAAACTCGCAAACATTTTTGCGTATCGGCAATGCGTTTTGAAGGTGGATTTCCGTTGCCCAAGAAAAAATCTTTGAACGGAGCCATACCCGAATTGATAAACATCAGTGTACTGTCGTTTTTTGGCACAATGGGTGCAGACGGCACAATTAAGTGTTGCTTAGAAGCAAAAAAATCCAAAAAGGTTTTGCGTATTTCGTTAGCTTTCATAAATATTTTGTATGAAAACCTTATAAGGTCTTAAAGACCTTATAAGGTTTAGTATTTTTTAGGTTTATTTTTGAGTTTTGGGGGCAAAGATAGGGAAAAATTGGAACTTTTAGAGATTTTTTATAACTTTGTAAAAAGTAAATCAAATGGAAAAAATCTTACACCAAAAGAAGTTTCAAGAGTTTAAGAAATATACAATTAACTCTGAGTTTTTGGAAGTTGAAATAAAATCATTCACTGAATACCACAAGTTTAATATCAAATATGAAGATATAGGATTTGAAACTTATACAACTGAACTAAAACTTAGCTCAGGTATAGTTTATCTTTGCGTTTCTATTCTTATAAATATTGTTTTAATAATTTGTCTTTTAGATATTAAATATCCTAAGTCCGATTTTGTAAGAGTATCATCTTTTTGCCTCTTTTTTTTGCTAATTGCACTCAATTTTTATTTCTATAAAGATAGAAGTCGCAAAATAATACAAGGTAAATATAACATAGATTTTTATTACGACACTAAACAAAGATGCCAAGAAGTAGACCAATTTATTGCAGATATGAAAGAAGCTAAACGCAATTATATTCGTAACAAATACTTTTTGCTTGATGAATTATTATCTTTGGAAGAGTTAGAATATCAATTTAAGTGGTTGTATAGAGATAAATATATCTCAAAATCTGAATATGATTTGATGATGGAAGAATTACAAGCAAAAAGGTTATTTTAGAAATTTAACTTTCCTACCTTTGCATTGTGATTCTCGATTGCCGCTGTTAGTTTGAAATAGAACTATTATGCTCCGAGTGCAGAAAAGTAACTTAAAAAGCCTCAACGCAAGTTGGGGCTTTTGTTTTTCTATGATATTTTATAAGTTCTGGAGCAAAGATAGGGAAAAATTGGAATAAAATATCTTAATAAAACAGCAAATTGCAAGCATAAAATCTTTCATAAAGCTATGTTTGTAGTGTGAGAAAGTACAAAAATAGTCTTTTGATAAAATTTTACACTTTTTATACTACGCAACTTACATCATCCTAAACAATTACATTTTATTTTAGAATTTATAGCCTAATCCCACACCTACTTGTAGCCAATGCGGAGTAGCTTGCAAATTTGGGTTGTCGTAAACAGAGTGTAAGGCTTTGCGGTAATTGCCTTCTATGCTCACCAACCAATGTGGCATGAGCAAATAACCTACTTTTAGACCTGCCAACCCATTGAAATTCAAGGAATTGTAACTACCAAAAGAATAGACGTGATTTTTACTTTGCTCCAACTGATTAGTCAAAGTATTTTGCAACAATACATCTGTTTGCATACCCAACTGCACACCATAGACCAATTTGCCTGTCTGTTGTTGATAAAAAGCCAATAAAGGCACACTCAATAATTGGGTTTGGTTGGAAAGTACATTTGGTTTTGGGGCTTCAACCGCAACAGGGTTATTTGCAAAAGTAATTGTATTGACTTCGTAACTCATTTGGTTATAAAGCAAACCACTACGCAAACCGAAGTTTCCTATGAGGTTTCGGCTGATTTGCAAACCTACGGCAAAAGATTGGGTATTGTTGATATGGCTAACCAAATCTTGACCTAATTTATTTGCACTATAATCAAAACCTAAACCCCTACTGTTACTCACAAAAGGATAAGGTTTTGCAGCATCATTCACACCCGAAAAATTAGGTTGAAAATGTTGGTAAGCAGCCAAAAAACCAAGTTCCCATTTGAGTTGGGTGTTTTGGGTAGGTGCTGCCACCTGCAAATTTTGGTTTACAGTGCTAATTGGTACTACCAACAAAGGAATTTCTATCTTAGTCAGCGTGGCATAGCCTTTTGGTGTAAGAAGAATCAGAGGTTGCAAAATTTCTGTTGCAGCCACCACCACAGGCATCGTTTGCTCGTTTACTTTGCTGTTTCCTTGCTCGTTTGCTTTGCTATTTTTGTCTTTTGTATTAGTTTGAACAGCCAACAACTCTACAGTTTTGGTTTGCTTTTGGTTGTTTGTCTGTTTGTTATTTTCCAATGCTGTAACAGCACCCAAAGCCACCAATTTTTTGGTAGTCGATTGGTCTGTTTTTGTATTATTGCCTTTGTTATTTGCAACAGTTTGATTATCAACTACTTGATTTTTATTTGTATTGCTTGTAGCAACTTGTTTAGTTGCTGGATTGTTTGCAGTCGAATGATTTGCAGTCGAATGATTTTGCGTTGTATTTGTTCCCAAAGTTGCAATTTCTTTCGAACTTGCGTTATTGTTTGCTTTGGTAGTTGGTTGCTGAATTTGCGTAGTAGTCGAGTATGAGGCAGCGGCAAGTTGTTCGGCAGGTTTACCGAAAGGATTATAGACCAAAACGTAGGCTATGAAAAAGACGATAAGCGAAGCAGCCACGCCACCCATCCACCAAAAAGGTTTGCGGTTTGGTGCTTTGTCGAGCTGGTCGGAAATATTTTGCCACAGTTTGTTGGAAGGAGTGAGTTCAGCACCTTCAAACGCATTGCGGAAAAATTCCTCAAAATTTTTGTCCTCGTTTTTCATAATACTTTTAGTTCTTCTTGGGCAATCATTTCTTGCAAGGCAGCCCTAGCCCTTGCATATTGCGATTTGGAAGTACCCTCTGAGATGTCTAACATTTCGGCTATTTCTTTGTGTTGATACCCTTCAATAGCGTAGAGGTTAAAAATCAGTTGGTACTTCGGAGCTAACTGCTGAATGAAACCGAGCAGTTGTTGGAAATTATAGTTAGAGAAGGTCGAATCTGCGTTGGGTTCTTGGTGGCTTTCCATTTGGTCTATGTCAAAGGTTACACCAGCTTTGTCCATTTTTCTACGGTTGTATTTGAGAGCCGTAAAAATCACTATTCGTTTTATCCAATACTCTACACTCGAATCTCCATTAAACCCTTCTATGTTGTTAAAAACTTTTACAAATGAATCCTGCAAGATATCCTCTGCCTCAAAAGTGGTTTTGGCATAGCGAAGGGCAGTAACGTACATTTTTTTGTAAAACTTTTCGTACAGTTGTTGCTGGGCTTTTCGGCTTCCTTTTTTACACTCGGCAATTAACTTTTCTTCATTGTATTGTTGAAAGATTGACATATATAGAACAAATGAAGAATAAGTGCCTCTATTGGTATGACCCTTTTAGTGGCAAAATGGTTGCATGGTATTAAAATTTTTGTTTTGCTTTTGTAATACTGTATTTTTGAGAACTTTGGTCTTTATCAAACAGTCTTTGCAAAATAACAACTTTATTTTTCTTTTTACAAAATTGCCTACTTATTTCATAAAAAGAGAAAGCAACAAGTCATTGCCACCAAACTATCTTAACCAAACTATACTAAATGATGTTGCAGCCAAATTTCTACGTTTTTGTATAGTCGCAACAAATTGTAGCCTATCACAGCCGTTGCTAATAAGCCTAAAAATAGGCGTTGATACATAGATTGGCTATGAGCAAATAATTTTTGAAAGTAATACCAAAAGATAAGAATAAGCAAAAAAGACACAGGGCTGCAATACCTATCACTTGACCAGGGTATGTTTACTCGGATAAAAAACATACAAGCTAAGTAACATAATATCAGCCAACTATATAACTTCATAGTAATTTGTCGGCTTCGAAATAGTACCCAACCCAAAGCCCCTATTAAAGTCCAAAGTCCTACTAATTGGAGGTAAGTGGGCAAAAGCTGCACAGGGAAAAACAGCCCCAATAAACTATGTGTATAATTGGTTTGGCTGTATAGCCAAGAAACGGCAAAAATATTGTCTAAAAAATCGGGTCTGCCTTGTATCAGGGCATTGCGAATAGACCACATACTCAAACTGGACAAAGCCAAACAAGCAAATAATAAACCTCGTTTCCAAGATTGCCAAAAACAGACCCAAAGTATAAAAGCACCTACAAAAAATACGCCTGCCAGCCGTTGCATACAGAGTAAATTGCTTAATAAAATCAAAGTCCAAAAAGTGAATTCATTAATTTTTTTGTGCTTTGTGGCATCAGTGGCTAGTTGTTTAAGTAAAATGCAACAAGCTACCAATAACACCATAAACCAAGCCTCTGACCATACAAAAAAGTGAATAAGTAAAAATACAGGGTGGACTAACAAGTGTAAAATCTGACTATATCCTATCCATTTATTTTGTGGCAAATGAGCAAAATAAAACCAAAAAGGTCGGTTTACTACATATAAACCACCTAAATTGAGCAATAAGGCAAGAAATTGAGTAGTTGCTATGCCTAAAATAGCCAATAAAGTTGGGAAAAGTGGCGTCCAAACGGTATAATAGCCTGTCGGCGAGCAATATTCCTCACTATTTCTGAAGGTTTGTGCAGCATACCAATAGTTTTGTGAATCGAAGGTAGCCCCCAAACCTTTGGCGGTAAGCCAAGTCCAAATTCCTATGCTACACAAGGCTATTAAAAGAAAAAACAAGGTATAAGGTTTTATTTGACTTTTCACAACAAGATGATTAACTTTGGAAAACAATTCGCAAGATTAAACTAAAAAATCAATATTCAAAACTAAAAATTCTCATGCCTCCCATTCTCGAAGTTCGCAAAATTGTAAAAAAATATGATACACATACAGCACTTAACGAAGTGAGTATCAGTGTATTGCCCCAGACTATTTTTGGCTTGTTGGGTCCCAATGGGGCTGGCAAAACTTCGTTGATTAGGCTCATTACGCAAATTACGGCTGCTGACGAAGGTGAGATTTTGTTTGATGGCGAAAAATTGCAACCCAAGCACACCGCCCAAATTGGTTATTTGCCCGAAGAAAGGGGATTATACAAAAAAATGAAAATTGGCGAACAACTTTTGTACTTAGCACAACTGCGTGATATGCCCAAACAAGAAGCCAAGATTCGCATACGCCAGTGGTTAGAAAAATTGGATTTAATGGCGTGGTGGAACAAAAACATAGAAGACCTCTCAAAAGGTATGCAGCAAAAAGTCCAATTCATTGCCACTGTGCTAAATGAACCCAAACTGCTGATTCTCGACGAACCTTTTTCGGGATTCGACCCTGTGAATTCAAACGTGATTAGAGATGAGATTTTGGAACTCCGCAATAAAGGCTGCACGATTATTTTTTCTACGCACCGCATGGACAATGTCGAGGAAATGTGTGATTATTTGACAATTATCAATAAGTCGCAAAAAATTATAGATGGCAAAAAAAATGAGGTCAAAAACTCTTTCAAAACTAATACGTTTGTAATAGATACACAAGCAGCTTTAACAAATTATCCTATTGATTTTGAGTTAGTTGCAACTAATCAATTGCCCGATAATATTGTTCGCCAACATATTAAATTGCCAAAACGCAACACCAATGACCTGCTTATTTGGGCTGCTCAACAGACTACGATTGATTCTTTTCAGGAACATTTGCCCACGATGCACGAGATTTTTGTGAAAGTGGTTAATGAAAATCATGGAATAGGTAGATAGTTGTGAAAGTTTGTAGTCATTTACCCAAAACTAATAAACAGCCCCAACAAAAAGATTTGCTATTTTCTTACTCCCCTGCAAAAAAGTTGTAACTTTGTCATTCACAAAACTCTTTAATCGAGAATGTCAAAATTCTTTTTGCTCTTTTTATTAGTGGTAAGCTGGTCTTCTGCCGAACTTTTTGCTCAAAAAACTTCACCAAGACCCAACCGCAATCTTATACCCGTTACAACGCCTGCGGGCTATGAAGGCTATAAAATCAAGGATTTGGAAGTGCCAACAGAAGGTTACAATTTTTTGGTCGTAGGCGACTGGGGACGCAACGGACAGTTTGGGCAGCAGGAAGTAGCAGACCGTATGGGCGAAGCAGCCGAACAATTAGATGCTCATTTTGTGGTTTCTACGGGTGATAATTTTTATGTAAACGGCGTGGCAAGCACGCAAGACCCTGCATGGCAGTCTTCTTTTGAAAATATTTACACCAGCCACTCTCTCATGTGTGACTGGTATCCTGTATTGGGCAATCACGATTATAGAGGAAACCCGCAAGCCGAAATTGACTATACCAAAGTGAGCAGACGTTGGCGAATGAATGACCGTTATTATGCCATAGAAAGAGTTTTTGACAAAAAAACAGGAGAAAAAGCCTTGTTTTTATTCATTGATACTTGTCCGTTTGACCCTGCCCTCTATGACGAAAGGCACACCGACCTTGCCAAGCAAGACACCGCAGCCCAAAAAAGGTGGATAGAACAGACCTTAGCAGCCTCCAACGCCAAGTGGAAAATAGTAGTTGGGCATCATCCGCTTTACACCACAGGCGTAAGATTGGGCAAAACACAAGATATTATCAATGCTTTTGATGCAACTTTCGAAAAATACAAAGTAGATATGTATTTTGCGGGGCATGAACACGACTTGCAACACCAAAAACCAAAGGACAAAAAAGTACACCATTTTGTTTCGGGTGCGGGGTCAGAAATACGCCCTGTTAGCAAAACAGACATGACTGTTTTCAGCAAATCTGCACACGGGTTTATGACTGTTACGCTGCAAGCCACGCAAGCCATTGTGCAGATAATAGACGAAAAAGGAAATATTTTGCACAAGGCTGTTGTCAAAAAAAATTAATTGAATGTCTTTTCTTGGTCATATTTTTTCTACCAAATCCAGAGAACTTACAGATTTAGAACTGTTGCAAAGCTACCAACAAACAGGGAACTTGCAACAGTTGGGTAGCTTATACGACCGTTATATGGTGTTGGTTTATGGCGTTTGCTTGCGATACCTCAAAAATGAGGAGGACAGCCAAGATTTGGTGATGCAACTCTTTGAAAAACTAAGCCAAAAACTCAAAAAAACCGAACAACCTATTGCCAATTTTCAGGCGTGGCTCTATCAAGTTGCTAAAAACGAATGTTTGATGTGGCTTCGCAAACAGCAACAACACAAAGAAATAGCTGTTTCTACGTTGTTGCCTTCCTCGTCAAATCAAGAAGACGACCTCGATGGCGATAGATTTTGGCAGTTGGTAGGAGCAATAACCGAAGAATTTGACAATTTTGGAGAATTTGACAAGGAACAAGACCTTGTTTTATTGGAACAAATGATAGAAAAATTGGCGGAGGAGCAAAAAATTTGTATCAAATTATTTTATTTACAAGAAAAATGTTACAAAGAAATTGTAACTTTGACAGGCTATGACCTCCAAAAAGTGAAAAGCTATATTCAAAACGGCAAACGCAACCTCAAACTCTTAATGGGAAAATAAATTGGAAAAACTACTCCTTTTTTCGGAAACACAACTTGATATTACCATCAGTCGGCTATGCCAGCAAGTAATTGAAAATCACCAAGATTTCAGCCAATCTGTTATTGTGGGTATGCAGCCCAGAGGCAAATTTTTTGCCGAAAGAATAGCCAAAAAACTCCAACAAATGGAGCAAGTGCAGATACCTTTGGGCTACTTAGACACTACTTTTTATCGTGATGATTTTCGCCGCCGCAACGAACCTTTAAAGGCAAATTCTACTTTTATGCCCTTTGTGATAGAGGAAAAAAGAGTGTTGCTCGTAGATGATGTGCTATACACAGGCAGAACCATTCGGGCTGCTTTGTCGGCTTTGGCAGAGTTTGGCAGACCCCAAAAGGTGGAGCTGTTGGTGCTGATAGACCGAATTTATAGTCGAGATTTGCCCATACAACCCGACTACGTAGGCAGGGCTGTTAATACCATTTTGTCGCAAAGAGTACAAGTAGAGTGGAAAGAACAAGGCAACGCCACAGACCAAATTTATTTGGTAACGCAGTAACTTACAATTTCGTCACCAAATAATTACTGAAAGCCACAGGTTTGTCTGCAAACAAGGCTTTGGTAGTAGCCCAAGTAGCCTGAAAAAGTGCAGAGTTTCGATAGTTTTCTAAGGCGTTGCTGTCTGTCCAATGGCTGTAGGTAATGAAAACAGCAGTGTTTCCACTGTCTTGCAACAGTTCAAGATGCTGACAACCAGCAAAACCTCTGATTTTATCTTTTGTGGAGTTGAAAATAGCCAAAAAATCGTCAATTTTATCAGGCTGAAAAGTCATGCGGACTATACGAACTAACATAATTTTTAGTTTTTAATTTTTAGTTTTCTCTTTTGGTATTTTCACAAAAAAAGTAGTGCCTTCACCTTTTTTGCTTTCGCACCCAATACTGCCTTTATTTGCCTCTGCAAATTCTTTGCAAAGAATTAAGCCCAAACCTGTACCCAACTCATTGTTAGTGCCTGCGGTGGTAAAATTGTTGTCTTTGTGAAATAATTTTTGCAAATTTTCCTCCGAAATCCCCACGCCGTTGTCTTTTACAGCCAACACAAGGTATTCATTTTGGTAGTTTGCCCTAATCGTAATCATACCTCCATTGGGCGTAAACTTTATGGCGTTGCTCAACAGGTTGCGAACTATCAAACGAATTTGGTTTTGGTCTGCAAAGATAGGGGTAGTTTGTTGTACTTCGTTCTGCAAAGCAATATTTTTTTGTCGAGCAGCTTCGTGCAACAGGTCTATGTTGTGCTTGACTATGGTGTGGAGGTCAGTCTGTTCGGGCTGTACCTGTATGCCTTGCATCTGCGAAGATGCCCATTGAAACAAATTTTCTAAGGTATCCGTCAAAGATTTGGTAGAAAGTTGCACCTCCGAAATCACTTCTTGCAGTTCTTCTTGGGTCAGCGGATACTGAAACAAAGTGAGCAAACCATTGAGGGCATGAAGTGGAATTTTCACGTCATGGGCTATGATAGAAAACAATTTGTTTTTTACCTGATTCAATTTGCGTTGCTCCTCGCGTTGCCTGCGTAGGCGAATATTTTGCCTGTTTTTTTCCTTTGCATAAAACAAAGCAGCCCCAATTAAAGCCAACAACAAAACCGCAATTAAAGCAGTGGCAATAAACAATTTATTTTTGTTCTGAATTTCCTCTTTTTGCAAGGCGTTGTATTCGGTAAGAATTTTCAGGTCTTTTTCGTTCTTTTCATGTTCGTGTTCGGTGGTTAGGTATTCTATTTTGGCTGCTGTTTCTTCGTTGAGTACCGAGTCTTTCATCTGCATATAGAGGCGTTGGTAGTCGTAGGCTTTCTCAAAATTGCCCATGTCCCTATAAATGCGTGCTGTGCGACTGTAATAATCTCTCAAAGTGGCTTTGCGATTAGATTTTCGGGCTGTTTCTATGGCTTCGCCTATGTAACGCAGGGCTAAATTGTAATTTTTTTCTCTCCTATAAATTTCAGAAATGGTGTTGCAAGCATCGAGAACACCTAATTCTGAGTTGTGTTTTCGCAACGAATCTAAACCTTCTTTGGCATAGCGCAAGGCTTTTTTGTTGTCATTTTTGGCAATAAAAATCCCTGCAATGGCAATATTGGTCATGCCTCTGTCTTCTACTCTTTCCAAAGGTTGGCACTTTTTATAGTAAGTTAAGGCTTTGTCATAGTTGCGAAGTTGTTGGTAAATATTGCCAATATTGCTATAACAATCTGCCTTCATCTTATTTACTTGCTTGTAAACCAATGGATTAAGTTCATTGACAATTTCCAATGCCTTCAAATGATACTCCAATGAGGTTTCGTATTTCTGTTGTTCGCCATAAATCAGCCCCATCATTTCCGTAGTTTCGGCTGCTAAAAGTTTGTCATTGCTTATCTCATTAATCTCTTGGGCAGACCGCAAACTTTGCAGGGCATTGTCAAATTCTCCTTTGTCAAAATAAGCATAAGACATAAACAAATAAGCCCTGCCCTTGCCCCGATTATAGCCTATGGTTTCGGCAAGGGCAAGCATTTTTTTGGCGTATTCTAAGGTACTGTCGGGAGAGGCATAGCTGATGGCATCTGCCAGCTGACCGAGCAAAATAATTCGGGTGGTGTCGTGTTTTGCATTTGGAAGGAGTGCAAGCAAACTATCTCTGTGCTGTTGGTCTTGGGCATAAGCCACCTGCCCACCTAAACAGAGTGCCGCAGTGCAGCAAAGAAGATAAAAACGCAAAAACATTATTTTTTTTAATTAGCTTTGGCTTTGTTTGTTCGAATTACGTCTTAAATTTGCAGTTAAAGTTTGAAAGTATCAAATTTGTATCTTTAAAAAATCAAAAAACTTTTACAACTATGCCCATCGAGCTAATTATTGTCTATGCTGCCATCTTTGCTGTAACTTTTGCAGTAGGAATTTGGTTGGAAAAAGGAGAGAAAAACCGCATAAAACCGGGAAAATCTTAGTAAAAATTAAATAGAAAAGCAAATCAAAGCCTTGATTTGCTTTTTATTTTTCCTATTGTAATTGATAATTTTATTAATTTTGGAATTTTATTTGCACCTTTGCAAAACTAAAACCTAAACAGATAAAATGGCTTCGAGTATTCATTGGATTTATTTGGTAGTGGCAGCTTGCTTGGAAGTGTGCTGGATTTATAGTGTGAAGTTTTTGGACTTCAAAAAAGTGTGGAACATTACTTGGTCTAAATTTTTTGAAGACCAAACCCAATTTCAAATCCTACTTCCTCTAATTGGTTATATTATTTTTGGAGTTACCAATATCATTTTGTTTTCTATTGCCATGCGTAAAATTCCTGCTTCTACGGCTTTTGCTGTCTGGATGGCATTGGCACTGATTGGGGCAAGGATTGTGGAAATTGCATGGTTTAAGGCTCATTTCTCTTGGGCTAATATTTTTTTCTTACTCTTAATCTTAGCAGGAATTGTTGGATTAAAAGTTACTACACAAGGGTAAAATAAATCATGAACATTGTTTTGTGTTTGCATATTTAGCAGAGGTAGTTTCTATGCTGGCTGCTATTTCGTTGTGTTGGCTCAAATCTAAGCCTAATTCCTCTTTTTCGGCTACCACACGCAGGGGAATGATTTTGTCGGTCAGAAAATAGAGCAAATAAGAGCCACCAAAAGTGAAACAACCAACCAACACCAAAGTCAAGAGGTGATAAATAAACGTGTGGGTTTGTCCGTAAACTAGCCCTACATCTTTTGCAAAAACTCCTGTGAGTAGCATCCCCACAATGCCACCGACACCATGACAAGGAAAAACATCGAGGGTATCATCTAAACCAATTTTGTTTTTATACCGCACTGCCAAGTTGCTCATAATGCTTGCAAAAAAGCCAATAAAAATACTCTGCCCTACGTTTACAAAGGCTGCTGCGGGGGTAATAGCCACCAAACCAACCACTGCACCTATGCAAGCCCCCATTGCCGAAGGTTTTTTGCCTGTTAGTCCATCGAAAAAAATCCATGTGAGCATAGCCGTTGCGGAGGCGGTGTTGGTAGTCAAAAAAGCTAAAGTAGCTGTTTCGTTAGCTGCCAAAGCCGAGCCGCCATTGAAACCAAACCAGCCAAACCAAAGCATACCTGTTCCGAGCATGACGTAAGGAATATTGGAAGGTTCGTCGGCTTGGTGTTTGCGTTTGCCCAAAAAAATTGCCCCTGCTAAGGCTGCAAAACCTGCTGAAATATGCACGACGGTTCCTCCTGCAAAATCTAATACGCCCCAGTTTCTCAAAAAGCCGTTGGGGTGCCACGTGGCGTGAGCCAATGGCGTGTAAATACACAAGACAAAAAGGCAAATAAAGAGCAAAAAGGCAGAAAAACGTATTCTTTCGGCAAAACCTCCTGTGATGAGGGCAGGCGTAATGATGGCAAATTTGAGTTGAAACAAGGCAAACAAAGCAAAAGGAATGGTGGCTGCAAATTCTGCAACAGGCAAACCTGTTACGTGCTGAAACATAAAATAAGTAGCTGGATTGCCAATAAAACCTGTTTTTTCTCCGCCTAAACTTTCGCCAAACGCCAAGCTAAAACCCACGACTACCCAAAGTAAACTGACTACGCCCAACGCAATAAAACTTTGCAACATGGTGGATATCAGGTTTTTAAATCTGACCATACCTGCATAAAAAAACGAAAGACCTGGGGTCATTAGCAAAACCAGACCTGTGGCAGTAAGCATCCATGCCGTATCTCCTGCATTAATTTGGGTGCTGTCTATGGTGTAAGGTGTAGAGGGCAAAAACATACCCAAAATTGCCAAACAAAACAACACACCAAAAGGCACTAACCATCTTTTGTTCATAATTTTTTAAAATTTAGGTCTAAATTTTAACTTACTTTTTAAAAATATTTACAAATATTAAAAAAGTAAGTTAAAAATAAAAGCTAAATTTCAAAAATTTTATATATCAATACTTTTTATACGATTGTCAAGGTCTTGACGGGGCTGCCTAAGCCATTGCCAACGTATAAAAAGTATTGCCAACGTATAAAAAATTG
Organism: Cytophagales bacterium; assembly: GCA_013299115.1. Lineage (GTDB taxonomy): Bacteria > Bacteroidota > Bacteroidia > Cytophagales > Thermoflexibacteraceae > JAAFKA01. Next base: position 22,088 of record JAAFKA010000034.1, on the reverse strand, counting down.
CAAATTTTTATTCCTTCACAAACTTCTTCACCACCTTGTCCTTTGCACTTTGCAAATGCAGAAAATATAGACTCGGTGCCAAATACCCAACCTCTATGCTCAAAGCTGTTTGCAAAGCCGAAGTGGGCAAGGTCTGCTGCCAAACTATTCTGCCCAACAAATCCACAATACTTGCCTGAATTTCCTCTGGTTTGGGTGAATTTACCTGCACACTACCCGAAGTTTCGCAGCCATTGGCATCGGTCAATCTTGCGGTATAAAAACCTGACTCAGCAGAAGTTATTGAGGTTTTTCCTGTTGCTGTTTCCAATAATTTGTCGTTATGATACCATTTTATATTTGTCCAAGTAGGTTGTGGCGAATGAATTTGTATGGTTAATGGTGTTTTTTCTGCACTTTCCAATCGCAAAGTGGTTTGGGTGGGGTTTGGAAAAAGCACCCAATTAGCCAAATTTGTACTGTTGAGTTTGGTATTTATTGAAACGAAGGCGGCAGGTTGGTTGCGAATGGTAAATTGCCCTATTGATTTTTGGCAACCATTTGGCAATTTGGCAGAGGCAGTGTAAGTACCTGTTTGACTAACTTGTATGGCTGCGGAAGTTTGGGGCAAGGTATTGCCATTGAGAAACCAACTATACGTGGCATCGGGCAAGGGTGTAGCTTCCAAACGAATGACTGCGGCAGGGCTATTGCTGCAAAAAAACGAAGCACTACCCTGAATAGTCAAGTTGGTTGGAAATTGATAGACCACCACAGGCAGAGTCAAAGAGTCGGCACAGGTGGCTTGCTGTATTTTCAGTTGGTAAGTACCTGATTTTGTTACAGTTAAAGTAGGTCTGTTACCAACTATTTGCTTGCCCGTAGGTAAAAGCCTTGCCCATTCATAGCTAAACAAGGAAGACGAATCTGCTTGCAACAGCCCTCTCTCACAGAAAAAAGTAGGGGCATTGGGTCGCAAAGCAGCCTTTATTTTGTTTGCCTCCGCTCGTACAGGTGCAGAAAAAGAGGAGCAAATAGTGCCTTTGTCTTTTACCTCTACTCGATATTCCCCCGCCCCATCAGCACCCAAACGCAAGGTAGCTTGGTTGTTGGCTTCGGGCAGGTGTTTGCCATCCTTGTACCACCAATAAACCAAATCTGGCGAAGGATTGTCTATTGCCAACAAACCATTGCCACAAAAATAAACAGGAGAACTTTGCAATAATTTGACACTTGGCTTTTTCACTACTGTTACCACCGCAGGAGCAGAAAAAATACTACAATTACCACCCAAAATAACTCTGTAGCTGCCACTTTCTGTAACAAATAAAGTAGGTTGTTGGGTGTAACGCCAATATTCTCCATTTCTTGTCCAGATATAGGCTTCAGCTTTTTCTTTGACAAATAAGGTTACAGAGTCGCAAACAACAGAATTAGATAGTGGCAGTAAGGAAAGTGCCTCATTGGGTACTATTTTCACAAAAACAGTTTGAGATATACCAATACACGAATCTCTACGAACTGTTACTGTATAGCTGCCCGACTCTGTGGCTATGAAAGGTGCAGGGCTAACCGACACCACTTGCCCATCTTTTCTCCACTCATATTGGTAAAAAGGTGGATTGGAAGGATTGGGAATATTGCTTATACTAACACTTAAATTCATTCTTTCACAATTTGTTGCAGTAGCAGGGAGGTCAATAGAAACAGGAATCTGAATAAAATTGACTACTACGGCATTGGAATTGGAGGTAATGCTGCAATCTGCTTTCTGCAACGCCACTGTATAAGTTCCACTTTGGTTGATGAACAAGTTGGGGGAGTTGCTACCAATTTTTTCGCCATTTCTGTACCATTGGTAGTTTGCCCCCGCCACAGGTCGGGCTTTCAGCGTATCAGCCAAACGGCAGAGGTTGCGTTGGGCATTGCCCATAATGACGGCGGGCAACTCTGGAAACTGCACTTTTACGGCTACTTGCTCACTCCGCAGCATACAAGTAGGTTTGGCTATGGTTACGGAATAACTACCCGAAATATCGGCAGCATAGCTGTTTTGCGTGGCTTGGGCTATGGGTTGCGAGTCTTTGTACCACTGAAAACGACAATCTGCACAGGCTGGCACACTCAACTGTGTAGGCTTGCAAAGGGCTGGTTGCACAGAAACAGGCAAGGCTGGCTCGGGGCAAAATTGGGCTATTTTGGCAATGAAAGTACCCAAAGGCAAGTCATAAGGTCTTTTGCGTTTGTTCAGATACCAAGTGCCATTTACTTGCAACGAGTCGTACAGATAACCCGCCACATAACTATGCCCTGCTTGACTGCTTACAATTTCGTTTAGAGAAGGCAGTGTCTTATCAAAGATAAGCACACAAGTTGCATCTGTTAAACCCTGTACTGCCCATTGAAACTTGCCTTCAGGGTTGAGTGAAGTTACTAAAAGGTCAAGGCGACAATCATATAGAGGTCTTTTAAGACTATTCACTTTCAAATTACTTTCTAATTGCGTCCCTCCACTACCAAAAGCCCCAAAACAAAGTAAATGATTGGTAACAGGATTTAGGGTACTCAATTTATGTGTGGCAAAATAATTACCCATAGTGGAACTCCCATCATAAGCAAATCCAATGCTTTCACTAACATCTTTTTCCCAAACAACATTACCAGTAGGATTGTATTTAATAATTAAATTAGAACTTCTACCTATACCAGGGTCCCAATAAGTATAACCAAAATAGTTGAATAAAATATTATCGTCTTTATCTATATTTAACCCATAGCTAAATTGAGAACTATTTTTTTGAACCAACTTAAACCAAGCTATAGTAAAGTTATTATCCACCTTGGCAATTACTATATCATTTTGTTTAAACATATCAACTGGCATACCACCAATTATTTGTCTGCCAAAAATATTAGCTATTAGTTGCATTTCAAAAACTCCTATGATGTTATTTTGGCTGTCTGTTTTTAAATTTTTCAACAAAGGCAACGTAAAACTATTCAAACCACTTTCATAATCATAGAGTTTGCGTATCCATTGGATTGCACCTTCGCTGTTGTATTTTGTTAAAACACCATTTACTGTATTGGCAGGGGCAATGGTATAAGTTAGGTTGTCTATGGTATAATTTACATCTGTGTCGTGATACAAGTACAAATTATTTTCTTTGTCTAAGGTCATCACAAAGTTGCCATAAGGTCTGGCTTCACCTTGCGAAAAATGTCCTTTGATTACCTTTGCCCATAAACAGTCGCCTTGTGGAGAGTATTTGGCAAGAAAATAATTGTCTTTGGCTATGATTTTGCCATCGCCCAAATTGACACCTGTTGTATATTCTTTGGGTACGTAGCCCGATAAATAGACATTTTCATTGGTATCACATTGAATAGCCCTTACTATGGAATTATAACGATAATTGTTTCCAAAATCTATGCTTTTAGACCAAATAACACCGCCTAAGGGACTAAACTTAGTCAAAAAAGGCTTGACTAATTGGCTGTTGCCTATGTTTACCGTATCTGCCGATTGGCTCACTGCATACAAATTGCCTGTTTTGTCGGCTGCGTGGAGGTAAAAATTAGTGCGGAGGGCTGCCCCATTCGCATTTTGAGGGACTAAGACCCACTCCCACTGTTGGGCTTGGGCTGTTTGCGGTAGCACTGCACATAAAAAGCAAGCCACGAAAAGGATTTTGAGCAAATGCAAGGTTTTCATTTTTTTAGTTTGATTTTTTGATTTTTACGTGGTTCAAAGTGGTTTTAGTTTCTCAAAACCAAAACTTTTTTTGGTTTTGGTTTTGAGAAACCAAAAATTTTTATGTGGTTTTGGTTTCTCAAAACCAAAACTGGTGCAAAAGTACGAAAAAAATAACTTAAAGTGATTTGGTTTAAAAAAAAGAAAATTGCAATTTTACTAATAGAGTTTATAAGTAATTGAACCTAATTATCCGACACCTTTGAGGTGTCGGATAAATGTGATAATCAGCTATATAGAGTTTAAAATATTGTCGATTATTTAAGTCTAACTACTTAAATCACATACCCACATTTTCACAAGAATTGTTAGGCAACCAAAATTATCTACATAAAAGTTAATTATTTATCAAAAAGTGTGGCAAAGATGACATCTTTTAATGATGCGACAACTCGCAAGATGTTATCTTTGCCACACTTTTTGATAAATATTCTTTGAAAACTATTCGTCTATTTTTTGTAACTTCGCCAAACCAACTTATCCAATTTCCATGACCTCAGCACCCACAAGGCTTTATACAGCCACCGAATATTTTGACTTCTGCCAAAAATTGGAGGAGTTGGAGGCTGCTTTTGAGTTTTCGGAGGGTTTTATTTACGACAAGCACGCAGGCAAGCCCATAGACGCAGAAGTGGTAGCTGCTGTTTTGGCTGCCAAACAAACAGACATTAACTCCTTATTGGCTATGGCTTCAAAAAAGCACAAAATTATTTTGTCTAATCTCAATATGCACTTGGCTACTTTTGCGTTGCCAAATGGTTTCCGCATACACATAGACGGTTGCGAATTATATTTGGCTGTTTTCAAAAAATATCGCAAGCCCGATGCCATAGTTACAAACAAGGAAAAAGAACTTTACAATGAAAACGACCAACTACTTAACCCCTTAGTGATTATCGAAATCCTCTCGCCAAGCACTGCCGAAATAGACCAAAACGACAAATTGCGTGAATATATGAGCATAGAAAGTTTGCAAGAATACATTTTGATTTGGCAAGACCAAACTTTGATAAAACACTACACCAAAGAAAAAAATAGCCAAGAAAATGCTGTTTTTATGCAGCAATATGACAAAATGCAAGACATTTTGCGGTTTGAAAGTTTGCAAGTGGCAATAGAAGTGGAAAAGATTTATGAGGGGGTGTAGCTAACAAGCTACTTGTTTATCACAACACCTACCCTTTCTATATGACTTAATAAATCTGGATTGTTGATGTGTTGCCAAATGCTGAGGTCAATTTTATAGGGTAAAAAAAGGTCGTCTAAACTAAGCCCAATGTCTGCAAGCACCTGTAAATTCAAGTCCTTGCCTTGCAACACAATGTCTATGTCTGACCCATTATGAAAATTACCTTTTGCCCGTGAACCATACAAAATAGCTTGCTGCACTTGTGGGAACTTGCGAAAAGTAGCCTGTATTTGCTCAAAAGTTTCTGCTGATAAGCCGTATTTGTTCGTCATTTTTAGCATTAAATTAGTCCAATAAAGGAGGATTTGGGTTTATTTTTGCAGCCATGACAGTTTCTAATTCCTTGAATAAATCATAGTAAATCGTAACCACAGCATCTGCCACCAAAATTGCGGTTGTTTCATTATACGTATGTGAAGTTTGGTTTCTATCTCTAAACATACGCATCCATGCCTCGCCTTTTGTGATTAACCGAACTCGAAAAGCCTCTGTGATGGTATCTCTTGCCCCTGTCAATTCTTGGTTTCCTTGATATTGCAAATAATCTTTCAACACATTCCAAGCTAACTCATATGTATATTCAAAACCTTGAATAAGTCCTTGTATTTCGAGTTCAGATAGTTGTCTTTCGGCTACCAACTCAACAGCTTTTTCTAATTGAGCCAATGCCCTCCGAAAATTGCTAAACCTTTGTTGCCAGCGAATGTCTTGCATTTTTGTATGTTTGTGCTTAATATAATTTTGTGTGGCAAATATAACAAAAAGAGAAATATTTTCTTATTTTAGTATAAATTTCATACCTTACTATCCAATTTTGTTTCCATGACCTCAGCACCCACAAGGCTTTATACAGCCACCGAATATTTTGACTTCTGCCAAAAATTGGAGGAGTTGGAGGTTGCTTTTGAGTTTTCGGAGGGTTTTATTTACGACAAACACGCAGGCAAACCCATAGACGCAGAAGTGGTAGCGGCTGTTTTGGCTGCCGAACAAACAGAAATTAACTCCTTATTGGCTATGGCTTCGAAAAAACACAAAATTATTTTGTCTAATCTCAACCGCCGTTTGAATAGGGCAACAGACGAAAATTTATTCCGCATACACATAGACGGTTGCGAATTGTATTTGGCTGTTTTCAAAAAATATCGCAAGCCCGATGCCATAGTTACAAACAAGGAAAAAGAACAGTACAATGAAAACAACCAGCTACTCAATCCTTTGGTGATTATCGAGATTTTGTCGCCAAGCACTGCCGAAATAGACCAAAACGACAAATTGCGTGAATACCTAAGCATAGAAAGTCTGCAAGAATACATTTTGATTTGGCAAGACCAAACTTTGATAAAATATTATACCAAAGAAAAGAGTGGCAAAGAAAATGCTGTTTTTATGCAGCAATATGGCAAAATGCAAGACATTTTGCGGTTTGAAAGTTTGCAAGTGGCAATAGAAGTGGAAAAGATTTATGAGGGGGTGTAGCTAACTTTTCAATGCTCAATTATACTTTTTCAATTACTACATTTAAGTATAATTAAGGCATCTTCTAATGTTTTGATGTTAGCCTCTAAAAGTTTTATTTCTTTATATTTTTCTATATACAAATCCTTGAATACAATCTGGGATACTATCTCTATTTTAAATTGAGATTTAGGCGGTTTTGTTTTTAAACGGTTTATTGAAATTTCAGAAGATACGATATTATACTCGGCAGAAAATTGATGCTCTACGCCATAAGCAAGCAAAACAGCAAATGCTTGATTAAACAAAGGTTGTTTAATTAAAGTATTCTTTAAAGCAACAAGAGTCTGTCGTCCATAATATTCTAAATCTGTGTAATGTTTTACTAAATAATCTCCATACATACCACCATATTTTAGTTTTAAAGGATTTGTTGGGTCGGTGTGATAATCTATGGGATTTATAAGTGTTACAGTAGTATTAATTACAAAATCCTTTCTTATAGAATCTCTAAAAATATTTTTAAGTTCACTAACCAAATTACAAGTACTCTTATTAGGTACATAGTTAGAATCTATTAGTCTTTGCTCTGTACTATCTCCTTGCATAATAATAACAAAATCTATTGTTAAATCCTGACCATACAATCCTGTTCTTGTGGCTGCTTTAAAATTTTCGCTATACTTCAACTTTAAGTCTCCAGTGTTTTTCACATGAAGTCTATCATAACTTATGTATAGGTTAACTACTGAATCTCGTAATTTTTTTTGTTTATTTTTGATTTGTTCGCAATATGTTTGGGCAAAAGCACAAGAATTACTAAAAGTAGTAAGTAATATTACCAACATGATAAAGAGTATTTTGTTCATTCTTAGTTTATCTTTATATTAAATACCAAGTAGATTCTTCTTTGGCGTGTGCCATCGCCCGCCCATTCACTATTTTGTTTTGTAACTATACAAAAAGACTTTTCAAAGCCCCTCTTGTAGCTTTCCATAAACCTTTTTAAAACTGTATAGGCTCTAAGGAAACCAAGTTGTGTATTACTGTTCATACGTTGTCCATTTTGAAGTATCATATTCTTACTTTGCTTGCAGTCGTTTTTGCAATAATCAGTTAATTTATTCATTATAGTTTCTGTAGGTTCATCACTTTCACAGTACGGAAAGGTAATATCTTCACCTGTGTAATATTTATCAAAATCTTCAGGGTCAGTTTCTCCTAATATGCCACCATATATATAAACTTCGTCTGTATAAAATGGTGTTTCATCTCCGTCAAAATATTTTTCAGATGTCCAAGATACTAAGGCTTCTTTTATGACTATAATTAATTTGTTCAATTCAGCATCAGCCCACTGTCCACTAATGTAACCATCTTGATAGACTGAATGCAGTGCCAATGGATCTACTTTTATACGCATAAATTCATAGGCATTTGTTCCTGTAACTTCTATTAGCCCTTTTGCTGTTCTTAAATTCTCTTTCTTCATTAATAGGTCTATCTTATTGGTGAGAGATGTAGCATTACGTAACTCAACTTTAATATCAGGAAGGCTAAATACCTTCTTAATAGAGAGGACTAACGTACTTACTTGTTCATTACAAGCAACATCTTTAGGATAAAATTTGAATGTTACTTTTTTAGCAGCAGGAATTTCCATGTGCAAAGCTAATTCACAATTATTAGAGGCTTTCTTAAATTTATCATTGTAATTTTTGTATTTATTAACTTTATCATCATCAAATAGAATTTCTGTTTTTGAAAAATCTATTTCTGATTCTGACTTAATATCCAAGACAAAACGAATAGAACCATTCACTTCTAAATATTTTACTTCTGTTATTTTATGACCCAAAGAATCCATTGCAACAACCTGAATCTTACATTTACATTCTTTTGTTTCTCTGTAAAACTTCTCAATAAAACTTTTATTTATTTGAATTCCTGTTTCACTACAAATATCTTTTATCAAGCTAAACTCTCTATCCCACCTTTCACTATTATCTATATTGTCATAAGCTATTTTGAGGTGAGCATAAGCCAAACTGCATGGTAGCTGTTCGCCGCAATACTGTTTGTCTTGATACATGAGATATTGAACCAAACCCAAAGATAAATTATAAGTAATAGGATGTACTTCTTCTCTTTGAACTGGCGTCATCCTGCTTAGATAGTTTTTATATTTCTCTAAGTCCTCGCAAGAAATAGAGCCATTCTGACTACTTTTTGCAAGTTCTATTATAGTACTTTTATACTTCGGGTCTGTTCTGGTTAAAATATTCAGCCTCTCAAATATACGAGGAAACATAGAAAACCATGCAATACCGTCAGTAACTGGTTCACACTTACGTTGGGCAAAGGCAGGAAGGAGTGCCAAAAAGAAAAGAAAAGAAAAGAATGTGAGAGTCCTACACAGTTTCATAAACACAGAGATGGTTTTAGTGAATAAACAAGTATCAATAGATCAATATGGTATTATTTTATATCAAACTTACTTCCAATAAAGAATAAAAATATCGCAAAAAAACTTTGCTATTGCAGACATTATTAGTAGTACTTCTTGATTTTACAAGGATAGTTCTCAAAAATAGTCGTATCTATTTTTATCAAACGTTTGGCTATTTTTTTATTTAATAAATCTTTTAAGATTTGTGTGCAACCGCAAACATAGACAAACTCAATATTTTGGCACTTGCTTATGAATTTAATTAAACTCTCATCCAAAATAAGAGATTGGTTATTGCGTAGGTCTATTTCTTCAATTTTATCATAATTTAAATCGAGAGGAAACTGCAAGTCTTTCAGTGATAAAACATCTACGCCTGATAGGACAATAGTCCTACCATCGTGTAGTACCTCCGCAATCAGTTTTTTTTTATTTCTCCTATAAATAGTGCAGTCATACTGCGAGCTTGATCTATTTTATCTGGAGAGTACATTATAATAGCCTGCACTCTTGCACAAACATCATTAAATTTTGCTTTGTCATAGTCAATGTATTGGTTAGCTCTGATGCATTCAAAACAAGGGTCGAATCCCTTACCTTCAGGTGCTTCAATCAATAAACGAAGATGGGTTTTAAAGCTACCTATGTCAGATTGATTACAAACATCATTAGTTCCCCCTGATGAGTTTATGCTAACATTTTGTTTTTCTATTTTTGTTTTTTTTGTATGGGTTTGAACTGGCAGAGATTTTACTTTTGGAGTAAGTTTTTCCCCATAACTGGCTAATAAAACTGGGGCTTGTGTTTCTTTTGTAGATTTAGCCAATGAAAGTGTATCTGTCTGCTTACTATAGACACCACCAGAACTTTTACTGTCTGTTCCTAACTTCTTATGGTTATCATTGAAAAAAGAATTGGCTGAAAAAGCAAGCAGAGTAAAAAGACAAAAAGAACCTAAACCTAAAGCAGCTTTTTTAAGTGTAAATAAAGGCGTATTCTTATCTTTTTCATTTTGAAAGGCAGAACTTATTTGCACCTTTAATCTTTCATTAAAATGCACATCCATCTGATTTAGTAAAAATTCTTTTTTGAGTAAAGTAAACCATCGGTCTAAACCTAAGTTATGTAACTCTGTAAATAATTTGTCATACTCCAAATTATCCACCATGTCTAATAATTCTTGTAGAGTAGCCATATTTTTAGAGGGTTGTTTGTCATACTCACGTAAAGATATAACAAAGTGTTACATCTTTAGGTGATTTTTTTCATTAATTTGAAAAAAAACTAATTTTTTCAAAATTTTTCATAGAGTTTACTTTACCTCCACCTCACCCCCACCATTGTAGCTATGATATTCGCCATTATACATGGCATCTGCACTGGCGGGACCCATGCGGAAGTTGCCTGCCGAAACACAACGGACTACGTAGTAAAAAGATTTGACAGAGGAAGTTGCCCCCACAAAAATATTTACTCGGTCATCTCGGAAGTCAAAATGTTCGGCTGAGGCTGCATCTTTTATCCAAGTTATCCCTGGTACGTTGCCCAAACGTGGATTTTCTATCTCGAAACCTGCGGGCAACATATCCGTAACCACTACATTGGGTACAGCAGTGGTGTTAATTGCCTGTAAATCCAAACGAACTACAACCAATTCGCCTTGCTCGAAACTGTTGCTGCTGAGTTTGCTGCCGTTTCGGTCATAGAAACTGCGGCGAATTTTGAGGTAATTGTCTTCCTCTTTGTATGCTCCCGAAGTGTTTAAGCCCTGAATTTCGTAGTAATAATACAAAGTGCCGCCGCCTTGCACGTCTATTTTCACTTCTTTTCCTGCCACTTCTTTGGTCAAAGTGAGGGCTGTGCCGTTGAAACTGCCCACTTTGCTACCGTTGGCGGTAATGGTGGCTGCATTAGCTCCGTTTTCGTTTGCCTGTTTTGCCAATTTGCCCAAAGCCAGCAAACCAAAAGCATTTTCTTGGGTGTTTAGGTAGGCTGCATTTTTCATTTCTTGCGACAAATGCCTTGCCATGACCTCAATTTGGGCATTTTTTGGGTCTGTGTCTATCAAACAGTTCAGAGCAATAGCCTCATCACGTATGGGTGAAGCAAAACTGCCATCAAACTCTTGGGCTGCTCTTTCACCTTCAAACTTGGCGGGCAATAGAGTACGAGCCGACCCTTTATCTCCTATGAGTTGGTAGGCTGCTGCCAACAAATATTTAGAATCCAAAGGCAACAAACTTGGGTTTGCCTTGTAATAATTCATGGTAGCTTTGTCGGCTTGGTTGCAAAGTGCCAAAACATAGAGGCTATACGCCACTTCTTTTGGTGCTGTTCTGCCTACAATTCTTTTGTTTTCGGCATCAAAATAAATGTAATCTTGCGTGTTTTTGCGTTTGACTTTCATCTCCAAATAAGCCAACAGCTTGTCTAAAAATTTCTTATCTACCTCAAAACCAGCACGTTTGCTTTCAGTTACAAAATGCGTAGCATAGACCGTACCCCACCACGACTCGTAAGTGCCACCTTCCCAGTAACTCAAAGCCCCGTTATACATTTGCATCGTTTGCAATTTCTGAATAGCCTCCTGCACGTTGCGTTGGGGGTTTAGGCTTTTCAGTTTTTCATCTCCCAAAGATTTTGCAATTTCGCCAAAATACATCTGAGGGAAAGCCGTAGAAGTCGTTTGCTCTACGCAGCCGTAAGGGTATTGCACCAAATAAGCCAAATTTTTGGCAAACTGCACCACAGGAGATTTAGCAATCACCAACTTGCCTGTTACAGAACTTTCTACGTAGTCTGCCTTTAAATTCAGGGTTTCGTTGCCCTTAATCACACCCGAATTAGAGGTTTTTAACAGCGAAGTGCTTGGACGAACTGTAATATCCAAATTTTCTGCATATTTTTCGCCACCTGCTGTAAAACCTGCATTGATTTTGGCTGTTCCTATCAAATTGGCTGCTTTTACCTTAAACTCTACTACTTTTTCGCCATTGGCGGGCAAGCTAATTTGTTCGGTGGCGTTGCTTGTGAGTTGCACCGCACCCGATACGCCCAGCGTGGCTGTGCCTGTGGTAGCTTTGTTGGTAGTGTTCATCAAGGTCAATTTCACGTTTACTTCGTCATTTGGCGATAAAAATCTCGGCAAAGACGTGCTTAACACCACAGGGTCTGCCACTATCATATTTTTGGCTGCACTACCAAAAGCCGAATTTTTGGCTGCCACTGCCACTATTCGCACCGAACCCGAAAATTGGGGCAACTGCACCGCATAACGAACTTCGCCATTGCTATTGGTTTTTAATGTGCCACTCCAAAATGACAAGAGTTTTACTCTTTTGTTTGCCAATGGATTGGTTCTATTGCCCAAATCATAATCATCTGCTCCATATTGTTTAGGCAAAGTTTTGATTTCGGGGAACAAACGTGGGTACATATCATAACCTTTTACTTCCAATGCTCTTTTTTGGAAGAAAAAATCGTAAGGATTTGGATTTTGGTAGGCTTTTTTCAACAAAATTCCCTCGTCCACCACAGCCAATGTAACCTCTATGTTTGCCTCTTTTTTGCCACACTGCACCACAATTTCTTGTTTTATGCCTGACCTCGATTTTTCTACTGCCTTGATTTCCAACGGTATCACATTGTTATCATTCTCAACTGTTACCGATTGAAAACCATGGGCAACTGTCAAAGGAATGGCGGTTTGGTCTGCGGGTTTTATCAAGGTGGCGGTTAGGTACATATTTGGCATGTACTCGTCTTTGATGTCAATTTCCACTTCGGCTGCTTTTTTGTCTGAATTGACGTACAAATATTTGTGCAAATTGCCTTGCTCGACTGTAACTAAAATTCTACCCTCAAAAGGTGTTTTGAGCAAAAATTTTGCTTTGTCGCCCACTTTGTATTTTTCTTTGTCTGCCACAATTTTGATTTCGCCATCTTTGTCCACCTCAAACGAAGTGTTGTCGGTATAGCCCCAGCCGTAAGCATAAAAACGGTTGGAAACATAAGTCTGGTTGTTGTCGGCTGCTGTCAAACGGATTTCGTATTCACCCGACCTGTTTGCCACGAAGGGAAAAGTTGTGCCTTTGCCCTGAATGGTAATTTCTTGCGACAAAATCAAGACCTCTTTGCGGTGCGAAACATAGCGGAAATTGCCGTAATAGTCTTTTTCTAAGGCAGATTGCCAATCGTAACGAATAATTGTGAGTTTGCCTTTGGCGGAGGTGGCTGCTTGCCCTTGCTTGTTCAGGGCTACCAAACCAACAGGAATGGCACTGCGGGTGGCTACATAATAGTCGTCCATTTTTAAGCCATAAAACAATTTTTGGGTTTCGACCTCAAAACCTTTTTTGGTGGAAACTGTCCTGCCCGTTTCGTCAAATACGGTTACAAAAATATCGCCATCGAGCAACCCTGCAAATTTTACTTCGGGCAAGGTATAACTGTGAGTGATTTCGCCTTTGTCGTCTGTTTCGCCTTCTTGGAGGGGCAAACTTCCAATGTTGGGAACAGCACCCAAAATAGTAAAGTTGTAGTCATCGAAACCTTTGGGGCTGAAAGACTTGCGATTAAGTGTGCCTGCAATTTCGTATTTGCGGTTGGTGGCGGGTGTACCAAACAAGTTCATAGCCGTAGCTTTGACAATTACCTGTTCGGCAGCTTGGTAACTTTCTTTGTCCAACGTGCCTGTAACTTTTATTCTATCGGGCATAAACTCCTCTACGTTGAAAGTTTTGGAGTTCAAAAAGATGTCATTCGAGGTGTAAACTTCTATGGTATAACTTCCTGTTACAGCCGAAGTGCCTAATTTTATCGAGGTTTCAAAGCTACCTTGTTCGGTTAAAGTGCCTCGAAGATTGGCAAATTCTTTGCCATCGGGCAGCAACACACGCAACTTGATAGGAATGAAAGGCACAGGATTGAAAGTTTTATCACGCAAAATAGTTTTGAGAAAAACCGTTTCATCGGGTCTGTATAGTTCTCTGTCGCCATAGATAAAAGCCTGATACTGACCCACTTTGTTCTGATATTCGTCTGCTGTAAACCTGATACCGCCTGTTTCAAAACGACTCATGTTGATAGCTGCTTGGTTAAAGTGCATATACGTAAAGTCGTTGTTGGCGTTGGTGGCTTGCTGGGCTGTTATCATTGTAACTGTAAAACCTGCCGTTTTCTTTTTCAGATTCTCAAATTTTGCCACGCCATCGCCATCAGTTTTTGCCGTATAAATTTCTTGGTTGTTGTTACTTACCAATTTCACTTCTACGTCTTTCAAGGGTTGAGCCGTTAAAATAGAATTGGCAAAAACCCAAATATCGTTGTCTGTCTGCCTTGCCATTAAACCAATATCCGAAAAAGCAACTACTTTGGCTGCACGTTTCCATTGGTCTGTTGCGGAGTGAACCACCAAAACATAAATGCCTTTGTAGTCGGGCAACCTGTCTATAAAATCCATGTTGAACACCACGCCACCATTGCCTTTGTGCAGTTTATTGGTTTCATATTCTTGGCTAAAAACCTCCGAACCATAATCTTCTATGCCACTGCTCGAACTACTTTCGTCATAATAATAATCCTCATAGTTATAATCAGAAAAACCAACTTTGTCGCGCAAGTAGCCGTTGATATTGTTGTTGAAAATTTTATACACCGAAATTCTCACTTTGGGAACTCCCAAAATCTGAACAACCACGTTGCGTTGCCCTTTAGAGGTAAGGTAAACAGCCTTGCGGTTAGGAAACTTGATAGAGGGCTGCATTTCAGAAAAAGCCACAAACTGCTCGAAGTTGTCAGCCAAATTGCTACCCAAAATACCTCGCAAATTTTTCTGCACAGTGATTTTATAGTTGGCAGACGACTCAAACTTGCCTTTGAGTAGAAAACCAAATTCGGTTACTGTAACTTCGGTTTGTACGGCAGGCTCTACTTGCACACTTTGGGCTATTTGTGCAGGGGTCATGCCTACGGCTTGGTTGGTCGTGATGTTGATAACAGGACTTTCAGCCTCGTAAATCCCTGCTACGTTCAGCACTCGAAAATCTTGTTGGTCGGGAATTTCGGTTTCAAACTTCATTTCGGCAGCTTCATATTTGCCTTCGGGCAAGGTCAAGCCTTTGCCAATGCGAATGTCCGCCACTTTTTTGTCGTATTTCACACCCGCAGCAGGAGCAACCGCCAACTGCACAGTGGCAGCATTTTCGTTAGTCAAAAGCCTAAAAGTTGCGTTTTGTTGTTCTACGGCAATGGTCGTCAATTTGCCCACTTCGGCAGGATTTACTCGATAATTGAAGTTCAAATTCAGTCGCATTTCTGCTCCGCCTTGGGTATTAGCTCCCCAATAGGCTTCGGAGTTAATCAAGGTGAGGTAAGGCGTATGAAATTTGATAGTTGTTTCTCCGTCTAATTTGAGTTTTTTGTCTTTTTCGGGCAGGTTAGCCACCAATTCGTTGGTCAGCGTAGCCTCGTAGTCCGTACTGGGCAGAAAGCCCAATTCAGGAGAAAAAACCAACTCACGCGGGGTTTTCCACTGAAATTTGCCCTTCACTTCGGGACTAAACTTGATGTATTCTGTAGCCAGCCAATCCTCCATCAGACTATCTGCTGCCAAGTCTTCCGAAAAAGAAAAGGTGAGGTTTTGTTGCAAATCTATTTCATCGCCAAAGTTTTTGCCGTTGAGAGTTACTTTATCTTTGTTGAAAAAGTTGCAAGCTGAGAATAAAATTGCTGTGAAACAAAACAGCAAAAATTTGGAAGGTATAAAAAAGTTCTTGTTCATTTGGTTAATTTTTAATGTTGAATGTTTAATTTTTAGTTTTGAATTTTTGTTTGCACGTAAAATTAGGCAAAAATTACCACAAAACTTATCAAAAACAATATGAAAAGTTTTGTGCTATAAAACTATTTGTATGAACAGTTTTTTACCAACTTACTACCACTTTGCGGGTGGTTGTAAACAAGCAAACCAAATTTTTCATTTTAATCTTAGCCATTGTTCAGCCGTTTGCATTGCTTGTCGTCTTTGAGCAGTGTTGTAGTTATACACCTTGTTGAGTTGAGCAAATGCTTCTTCGGGGTTGGGTAATAGTGCTGTTTGTTCCAAAATAGAAAAAAGAGTTAAGGAATTATGAAAGTGGAAATCAGGAAATACTTTTTGGAGTTGAGGTAAGCATTTTTTATCGTCTATCAACAACCAATTTACTGCTATTTTGTTACTTTGGGCTGCTGCTTCAGCTTCTCCGCCATCTACTTTCGGTAATTTTATCAACTCTTGTAAAATTACGCTGTCGGAGGCTGTGCATAACCTAAAAAAACTGGTTTCATTAGTTCCTACATTGTTAATGAACCATTGAAAGTCATTAGGTCTTTCCATTTCGGGCGAATGTGCCTCTACTTCACACACTACTTTTTGAGGAATGAGGGCATAAGGCATCAAATTAGGAAGTAAATCAAAAACATTCAAGCCTCTGCGTTGCAATTTAAACCATGAACTGATGGCAGAAGTGTCTATTACAGCAGGAGTCATCTGTTTATTTTTTCTTTTTTACAGACTTTTGCGTTTTTGTTGGTTCAGTTGCTGGTTCTGCCAAAGAACTCAAAATGAATAAGCCCAAACCAATGCCCAACAAAGCCATAATACCTTGTGAGTTTTGCTTTTCTTGTTCTAATTTGGCTATATTTTGTTGATTTTCTTGGTGCTGTTGTTTAAAAATGGTGGTAATAATTTGGTTTAGCAATATATCTTGATTGCCTTGCTGACGATTAAAATAAAAAGGAGTAAAGTAATTGGTAAGTTCTCCCTCTAAATTTTTTCCTTGTTTTGCATCATAAATCACTATGATTTTTGATTTGTCTTGAAAATGTTGGAAAGCATAAGCTATCTCCTGTTTCACAATTTGGGAGAGTGTGCCTAACGAAAAAAACACCAAATAATCTGCTTTGTTTATCCGTTGTTTAGTTTCCGTATCTAAAATTGTATTAGAATTATATCTATCTGGCAAATACATAAGAAATCCATTCACTGCACCAATCGTATGTAATCGAACAGCTAAGGTATGTTCTGTTGCAATATTGGGGTTGTAAGTAATAAAAATAGTTGTAGGTTTCATAAAAGTCCTATTCAATTTTTTGTAAAGATACAAAATTAATTCCTTTTGGCATAAAGAAATATAAGTTTGATTTGATTGCAAAAATTTTAGGTAGTGCCATAGCTATAATGCTCAGAACTAACATTTCTTTGAGAAATGTTAGTTCTAATGGCGTTTCAGCATTACTTGTGTGGCACTACCAAATTCCACTACAATAGCCCTAATTCGGTTTCAATATATCTTTTTTGTTCTTTTAGTATGCGTATCATTTGTTCAAATTCGTGAGGTTTGGTAACGTCAAAGCCACTGCTTGCTTCTCTTGTCCACTGCTCAAAAGATTTGGCTTTGTGCTTTGCCTTCATATACAAATTATGATTTTGAAACAGCAAATTAGCAAATTTTTTGATATAGTAGAAACTATTACGGTAAAATTATATAGCAAATTTAAGATTTCTGGAATAGTTATATTACATACTAAACAAGAGCTATTATTCCATAGCCTTCAACTCCCAATTTGGCAAGACCACCACCACCGTAGTTCCATGCTGCCAAACCGAATGTAATTGAATAGAGCCACCGAGTTTTTCGGCAACAGATTTGGTGATATATAAACCCAGCCCAGACCCAGAGGCTTTGTTAGTGGCTCGGTAAAACATACTAAAAATTTTAGCCTGAAAATCGGGGTGTATGCCTTCGCCATTGTCTTTGATTTCGATAACTGCCTTTTCGTCATCAGTTTTTATGCTGATGTCTATGGTGGGATAAGGTTCGTAAGGCAATTTTTGGTATTTTATGGCGTTGGAAATCAGGTTGTTAAGCAAAATCCGAATACGTTTGCTGTCTGAATGAAACGGCGTTTCGCATTGGAAGTTTTTGTTAATCACAATTTGCGAAAAATTATCCATATATTGCAACTGTGCCAAACAATCATTGGTTTCTTGCAACCAATCTATGTTTTCGGAGATTAACTCTGTTCGTTTGTTGCGAGAAAGTGCCAATAAATCTGCCACCAACCCATCTAATTTTCGTATGCTTTGCTCCATCATGGTCAGGTACGTGCCTGTGAGGGCTGGCTGTGTTTCCAATTTTGCTATTTGGATTAAGCCCAAAACGGAACTCAACGGGGCTTTGAGGTCATGCGAGGCGTGGTAAGTAAAGGTATCTAATTCGAGATTAGTGTCTTGCAAAGCCTGTAAGTTTTTTTCATTTTCTGCTATGGTTGCAGTCAAAGTTTTGGTTCTTTCTTGTACCACACTTTCCAGATTTTGGTTTATTAGTTCTATCTGCTTTTTCTGCTCCACCAATTCTTGGGTGCGGAGGGTAACTTGGCGTTGCAATTCTTTTCTGATGGCACGTTGTTGTCTGATGCGTAGCTGCACAAAAGTATAAAGTCCTGTAAAACCTGCAAACAAGACAAAAATCCAGAACCAGAGTTTTTGCCAAAAAGGTGCTTTAATAACAAACTGAATTTCAGTAGGTTGTGAGTTCCAATAGCCATCGTTGTTGGCTGCTTTTACCTTAAATTTGTAATTTCCTGCGGGCAAGTTGGTGTAATTTGCAAAACGTCTTTTGCCCACAAAATGCCAATCTTTGTCAAAACCTTCCAATTTGTAAGCATAAGCATTATCTTCGGGACTGACGAAGTTGAGTGCAGCAAACTCAAAGTACAAAGAATTTTGGTTGGGTTGCAATTCCAAATATTTTTTGACTACAATTTGCGTGTCTAATCTTGATGTAAGGTTAAGGCAATAAAAGTTAATTAATTTGGTTGTAGGCAACTCCCTATTTTCTTGCATCGATGCCAAAGAAAAATAATTTAAGCCGTTGTTGCCACCAAAGTAAACAGTTTGTTGTTTGGTTTTCAGTGCCACCGAAGGATTGAAATCATAGCCTTGCAAACCGTCTTTGACAGTAAAATTTTTGATAGTTTGCTGTTTAGTATCCAAACGGCTGATGCCCATTTCGGTACTCACCCAGACTTGTTGCCCTACTTTTAGCACACCTTTTATTTGGTTGCCCGCCAATCCATCTTTTTCTGTATAAACTTTTTCTACTTGCAAAGTATTGGTATTCAACAAGTTCAGTCCGTTGTTTGTACCTATCCACAATTTTTGCTGCTCATCGAGGCAAGCTGTCCAAAGTTGTTTGCTGGACAAAGGAAACTTCACTGCCAAAGGCTTGGCAACAGGCGGCGTAGCACCTTGTTGATTTTGGTCTGTGTTGTTGGCAAATTGGAAAACCTGCTGCATAGCCCCGTTGGTGGTGTGCAGCCTAAACAGCCCCGCACCCAACGTACCCACCCACATGTAAGGCTGTTGGTAAATCAAAAATTGGATTTTGGGCAAACTTTCCTCCTGCATATACGACTGCAAAGCCTGAAAATAGAGCTTTTTTGCCTGTTTTTTCTCTTTGTCCCACCGCAAAATTTCGCCACGTTGCGTACCTAACCAAAAATTACCCTCTGCATCTTCTGCCAAAGCCGTAATTTGGGGCAAAGTTTTGTCTTTTTGTTTGCCTACGATTTGGTAAATAGATTCTTTTGTCAAAAAATGTTCAAATTCACGTTTTTCTGTGTCAAAACAAGTCAAAGCCTGTTGCGTGGCAATCCAAATTTTGTTTTGCTTGTCTTGGTACAAAGCCTGCACTTGGTTGTCTATCAAGCCATGAGGCAGGTCGGCTTGCTGAAAATAACGGATAAATTCATTGGCAAGAGAGTCGTAAACATTCAAGCCGTTGGCAGTGCCTACCCAGACCTTGCCCTTGTTGTCTTGCAAAAGGCAGGTAATGGTGTCGTTGCTGATGCCTTCGGCTTGCATAGGCTCATACCTGATGTGCTGAATAGGGCGAAAATAGGGACTTGTAAAATGCAATCCGCTATACGTACCAATCCAAAGGTTTTGCTTGTCGTCTTTGTAAAGACAATTTACGTAGTTGCTTTGCAAAGTATGGTTGGTTTTGCTATACAAATCCAACTTATTTTGCTGTTTATCGAGGCGAAAAAGCCCCCAATTGGTGGCAATCCACAAAATGTTTTGCGAGTCGACGACCAAGGCATTGATAGGATTATTAGCCAAATAAGATTGTTGCGTTTTGGTGGAGGCATCGGCAAGGTTAATGGTGTGCAAGCCCGAAGTGCAGCCTGCCCAGAGGTTGCCCTCGTGGTCTTCGGCTATGGTTTTCACACTAATATTGGGTACGGCAATGAGCAAACGGTAGGCTTTGCGGTCAAACTTAGCCAAGCCTTGCGTGCTGCCTGCCCACAAATTGCCTTTCGAATCTTCAAACAAGGCTTCTACTTTCATGGCGTTGCCCTGCGACAATTTATAGTTTTCGAACACCCGAAAGTCTGCACTGAAACGGTAAATGCCGTTTTGCGTACCCAACCAAAGTTGGTTGTTTTGGTCTTCGAGCATAGTAAACACCTGAAAATCATTGCTTTGTATTTTGGGTGCAAACCTTTCGAAGTCATCTGTTACAGGATTGTAACGACACAAACCTTTGCTTGTGCCTACCCAAAGTTGTCCTTTTGAGGTTTTGTAGAGGCAATGAATCACATCTGCGGGCAAGGAAGTAGGCTGGTCTGGCGTAGCAAAATAATGTTTCATTTCATAGCCATCATATCGGTTTAAACCTTTTTGCGTGCCAATCCACAAAAAACCTTGTGCATCGGTCTGCACTGCCGTTACCACATTTTGCGACAAGCCTTGCTCTACTGCCAATACCTGAAATTTGGGTTTGTACTGTTGAGCCAAGCCTGCAAAAGCAAATAAAAAATATAATAAACCGCAAAAAAAGTACGTTGGCAATGGTCGAAGACCTTGACAACCGTACAGATAGAAACACAACCCTTGAATTTTTGCAAAAAAATTTACCCCAACCCCGCAAGGGTTTAAAACCCTTGTGGGGTTATTTTCCGAACTGCTGTAAGCCTTATCTATTGAAAGTTGAAATAACATCTATGCTTTGCCTGTAAAGGCTGTTAGTTGTTATTCAATAGGCAATTTTGCAGCCAAAACGCAAGGGAAGTAAGTTTTTTGGTAATTATTTAGAATAGCTATCTTTGATTAGTAAATTGTTTTACCAATCAATAATTTATTGGTACTTTTGCAAACGAAAAAAAATTTAGTTATGCAAAAACTGTCAATCGTCATTATCACTTTAAACGAGGAAGCAATCATACAAAAAACTTTGCAAGCCCTACAAGGACTTGGCGAAATTATAGTTGTTGATTCAGGAAGTACCGATGCCACCGTTGCTATTTGCGAACAGTATGGTTGTTTGGTTTATTACAAAAAGTTTGAGGGATATGGCTCACAAAAAAAGTTTGCGGTCGGCAAAGCTACAAACGAATGGATTTTGTCCATAGATGCAGACGAAATAATAACTCCTGAATTAAAAGACGAACTAAGCCAACTGTTAGCACAAAAAAAGCTAACAACAGAGGCAGACAACCACGCCATAGTTGCCTATTATTTGCAGAGAAGTTTGGTTTTTATGCACCAAAAGCTAAGATTTGGTGGCGAATATCGCAACCCACAACTGCGACTATTTCATCGGAAATTTGCCAATTTTAATGAATTGGCAGTTCACGAGTTTGTAGAAGTCTATCAGGGCAAAACAGCAACTTTGCAAGGCGAAATGCTACATTATAGTTACAGAGATATTGAAGATTACTTCAAAAAATTTAACCGTTATACCAGTTTGGCAGCTACCGAACTGTATGAGCAAAAAAAACATAAACCTTTTTTTATCAGTATGTTTAGGCTTCCTTTCGATTTTGCATACAAATATTTTGGTCGTGGGCTGGTGTTTGATGGTTTTGCAGGTTTTTGCTGGGCTTTATTTTCTGCCTTCTACCCCGTTGTAAAATATGCAAAATTGCAAGAGAAATATAGGAAACTGTAATCATTTTGGTACGAAAGAGTTTTCTTAGTGCCGTAGGTAGCAAACTGCAAATTTACGAAAAATTACCTTTTGGGTTGTGTTAATAAGCTATTTTTTTCAACTAAGTAAGTAGACAAATTTATCGGACACTTTAAAAGCCTATCGATTACCCACAAGTTTTCGCTAAAAGGTATCCTTGTTTTAAATTTTCAAATACTTGCTGTCCTCTATATAAAGCTACCACTCCAAGAGGTCTATTTTTTTGTAAATTACTACCACCCAATA